>WTFV01000078.1 GCA_011523845.1 Acidobacteriota bacterium
GCCGGTGTAAACCGCTGATTCTAAATTGCTTAGCAATACCGCTGTTAAACTTGGGGTAGCGCTTGTCGCGAGTCTCGATCAGGTCGACGTCCTCGAGCCAGGAGAGGTAGTCCTTCGTCGATCCCGGGGTGCGGCCCAGTTGCCGGGCGACCTCCGTCAGGGTCAGGGGTTCCGTCTCCGCGAGGATGGCCAGAATCGCCTTCAGGACGACGTAACCGCGCGCCCGGTGCAGGCGCAGCTCGTACGAAAAGCGGCAGAGGTGACTGAGCGGCGCTCCCGCCGCGAGCTGGTCCGTGAGCGCCCCGACAGGATCCGCGGTTCGAGCGTTCGACGCGGAGAGCGCCGCGGCCAGTGCCCCGACGTAGCTCGGCCGTCCCGCCGCGAGCGCGTGCACGGACCCGGAGAGCTCCGCCCGCGGCGCGGCGTCGTGCCCGGCCGTTCGCCGGGCCAGGAACACGCCCACTTCCCGGGGGCTCAGCGGCGGCAGTTGGACGATCTCCACCCCGGGTGCGAAGTCGCGCAGGAGGCGCCGGGCGCGCGTGACGTAGCGGCTGGTCAGGACGAACCGGTTCGGGCTCCGCACGAGCACGTCGAGCACCTCGCGCAGGCAGCCCCGGAGTCCGGGAAAGCTCTCGAGCGTGCGCAGCTCGAGGACCTCGTCCAGCAGCAGCACCCGGCGACCGCCCTCTCCCTGCCCCAGATACGCGAGCAGCGCGTCGAACGCGGCGCGGGGCGCCCGGCGCCCCGGCGGGAGCGGGGCGGCGGGGATCGCGGACGGTGCATTCGGCCTCATCGCGTTGAGGACGCGCTCGGGGGTCGAGGCGATACGCTCGACGTCGACGTAGCGGGCGCGGCGATCTCCGAGTCGCGCGGCCACCCGGACCAGCAGCGACGTCCGGCCGCTGCCGCAACCGCCGAGCACGACGGGGATGCGCGCGGGCTCCGCTTCGAGCGCCGAGAGCACGAGGCGTTCGAGAGCCGGTCGTTCGTGGATCACGTGTGTCTGCCGGCGCCGGCAGCGGCGACGAACGCTCGCGCGGCGGACGTCGGGATGGCCGCGGCCCCGGTCACGGCTGCGTCTGGTCGACGGTGACGACCACGACGCCGTCGTTCACCGACACCGGGTACACGGTGAGTCCGCGGTAGGCGGGCGGTCCGAGGCCCTTGCCGTCGCTCAGCCGGAACTGTCCCCCGTGCCAGGGACAGGTGACGATCCCGTTCTCGCACGGCCCTTCGGACAGGGAGCCGCCGGAATGCGTGCAGGTGTCGTCGACTGCATGCAGGGTGCCGCCGTCGTTGAAGACCGCGATGCGCCGATCGCCGGCGAAGACCTTCTTCCTGGCTCCGGGACCGAAGCTCTCCGCCCGCGCCACCGTCACCACGCGCGCCACGGGGGCATCGTACCATGCGCCGGTCCGATCGGGCCGTTGTGTGTTGATCCGTCTTCCGGTACCATGGCCGCTTCTGAGGAGGGACCCCCTCGATGCTGACAATCGTCTCGCTGCTCCCGATCATCACCGTCGCGATCTTCCTCGTTGGCCTCCGGTGGCCGGCAAGCCGGGCGATGCCGCTGTCGTATCTGGTGGCTGCCGCACTCGCCTGGCTGGTCTGGCAGGTGCCCGGCCTGCAGATCGCCGCCGCCACCATCAACGGGCTCGTGATCGCGTTCACGCTGCTGTACATCATCTTCGGCGCCATCCTGCTGCTCAACACGCTGCAGGAGAGCGGCGCGATCAAGACCATCCGGCAGGGCTTCACGGACATCACGCCCGACCGGCGCGTGCAGGTCATCATCATCGCCTGGCTGTTCGGCGCCTTCATCGAAGGGTCCGCCGGGTTCGGCACTCCCGCCGCGGTCGCCGTGCCGCTGCTCGTGGGTCTCGGGTTTCCCGGCATGGCGGCGGTCACCGCCGGGATGATCATCCAGAGCACGCCGGTCAGCTTCGGCGCGCTCGGCACGCCTATCCTGGTCGGCGTCAACACGGGCCTGGGGCAGGGGACCAATCCGGAGATCATGGCCTTCGCGACGCAGGCGGGGTACGCCGAGTGGACGGACTTCCTGGCGTTCATCGGCCTGAAGGTCGCCATCCTGCACGCCATCGCGGGCACGCTGATCCCGCTGATTCTCGTCTCGTTCATGACCCGCTTCTTCGGCAAGAGCCGCTCGCTCGCCGAGGGGCTGCAGGTCTGGCCGTTCGCGATCTTCGCGGCGCTGGCGATGACCGTGCCGTACTTCGCCGCGGCCTATTTTCTCGGGCCGGAGTTCCCGGCGCTGATGGGCAGCATGGCCGGCCTGGTCATCGTCGTGAGCGCGGCGCGGACCGGGTTCCTCATCCCGAAACCCGACGAGGCCTGGGACTTCGACTCCAAGGAGAACTGGCCGGCGGAGTGGACCGGCTCGATCGAGGTGAAGGACGTGGCGCACGGCGGCTCGATGAGTCTCTTCAAGGCGTGGTTGCCCTACGCCGTCGTCGCGTTGCTGTTGCTGTCCTCGCGGCTCGTCGACCCGTTGCGCGTCTTTCTCCAGGCCTGGGTGGTGAGCTGGCCCGAGATATTCGGCACGTCGATCACCGCCAGCTTCCAGCCGCTCTATCTGCCGGGCACGCTGTTCATCGTCGCCTCGTTGATCACGATGGGCCTGCACCGGATTCCCGGAGATCGTTATGCCAAGGCCTGGGGCGCCTCGCTCAAGGTCTCGGCTTCCGCCTCCGTGGCGCTGGTCTTCACCGTGCCGATGGTGCAGGTCTTCCTGAACAGCGGCGGCGGCGGGGCCGGCTACGATCAGATGCCGATCGTGCTGGCCGACGGCGTCGCGGCGCTCGCCGGCGGCGTGTGGCCGATCTTCGCGCCGTTCATCGGCGGCATCGGCGCGGCCGTGGCCGGCAGCAACACCGTCAGCAACATGATGTTCTCGCTCTTCCAGTTCGGGATGGGCGAACGGATCGGCGTGGATCCGACCTGGATCGTCGCCCTGCAGGCCATCGGCGGCGCGGCCGGCAACATGATCTGCGTCCACAACGTCGTCGCCGCCTCGGCCGTCGTCGGCCTGCTCGGCCGGGAAGGCTCCGTCATCCGCATGACGGTCATCCCGTTCGTCTACTATGCGCTGCTGCCGGGATCGGTCGGCTACCTGGCGGTGTCGAGCGGCCTGATCAACCTCGGGACGCTGATCGTGGCGCTCATCGCCGCCACGGCGGTCTACATGATCATGCGCCACGGCAATCGGCCGGCCACCGCCGGATAGGGGGGCTCGGTGCGCATCGTCCGCCTCGCGGCGCTCGCGTCCGAGGCGTCCGATCCGAATACGTTCACCGGGCATGCGCGGATGACGCGCATGCCCGGCCTGTCGGACGCCCCGGCGATCAAGGCGTTCCGCGTCGAGTTCGAGCCGGCCGCCCGCACGCACTGGCATACGCACAGCGGACCGCAGCTCCTCGTGGTGCTCGACGGCCGCTGCCGGCTGCAGTGCGAGGGAGAGCCGGTGCGGGAGATCGAGGCGGGCGACGTCGCCGGCATCGAGCCCGGCCGGCGGCACTGGCACGGCGCGTCCGCGGACGCGCCGATGACGCATCTGGCCGTCAACGTGGAATCGGTGACGACCTGGCTCGACGCGGTGACCGACGCGGAGTACGGCGGCCGGGACTGAGCCTTCGGCGTTTCCTGCCAGCCGCAGCAAGGGCCGGCGCGCCGGTCGTCGAGGCAGGCGGCGTGGGCGCTCGGCAGCCCGTTACCAGCCGCAGGTGCGTCCGGCGTTCTGCTCGTCGAGCCAGGCGGCCAGCGGCGCGAAGTACTGCTGCAGGGCCGAGGCGTCCATCCGTCGCGTCCCGGCGACGGCCTCGAGCGCGTCGGGCCAAGGCCGGCCGGCCCCCATCTCCATCATGGCCCGCAAGCGTGCGCCTGCCTCGGCGCTTCCGAAGACCGAGCAGCGGTGGAGCGGACCGTCGACGCCTGCCGCCGCGCAGAGTGCGCGGTGGAACTGGAACTGCAGGACGCCCGCCAGGAAGTCCTGAACGTACGGCGCGTTGGCGGGGACGTGCCGGGTCGCGCCGGGATCGAAGTCCGCCTCGCTGCGCGGGACAGGGCCCCGCACGCCCTGGTACGTCTCCCGCAGCTCCCACCACGCCCGGTTGTAGCGGTCCGGTCCCACGTGGCCGGCGAAGACCTCCCAGCGCCACCGATCGACCAGCAACGCGAACGGGAGCGAAGCGAGTTCGTCGAGCGCCTTGCGGAGCAGGAACGGGACGTCGAAGGCGTCGGGCGGAGCTCGATCCAGCAGGTTCAGCTCGACCAGGTAGGCGGGCGTGACGGAGAGGCCGACCGCGGCGCCGGCCGCCTTCGGAAACGCGTCGTTGGCGCCGGTTCGGAACAGCGGGTCCCGGGACCGGTACGTCCACTGGTAGTAGGTGCGCGTCAGCTCGCGATGAACTCCGACGAAGTCGCCGCCGGCGACCTCGAGGCACATCTTCAGGCGCAGGTCGTTCTCGCCGTCGAGGTTCGAGGCGCGGGCGCCGCACGCGACCTCGCGGTCGGCCGGCCGGACGAAGAGGGAACGCTCCCAGAAGGTGGCGGGCAGCGGATCGAAGCCGAGCGAGCGGAAGAAGCGCTCGCCGGTGCGCGCCATCTCCGTCGGGTCCACGCCGTTGCGCTCGAGCTGGCGGGTCGGGTCGTAGCCGCGGCCGCGCGTGCGCGGGGCGACCAGGTCGTAGACGCGGGACCAGCGCCCGTCGCCCAGGTCGCCGAGCAGATGGGCGGGGATCGCCTCGCCGGGCGGCGCGATCGCGGTGCCGTACTCCTCTCCGAGCTCGCCGCGGACCAGGCAGTGCAGCGACTCGAACAGCGGCCGCACCTGGTCCCAGAGCCGTTCCAGCTCCGCCCGCAGTGCGCCCGGGGGCAGACCGTAGGCGGACCGCCAGCGCGCGCCGGCGTCCCGGTAGCCGAGCTCGACGGCTCCCGCGTTGGCGATCTCGACCAGCCGCCGGTAGCGGGACCGCATCGAGGACGCCAGCGCGCGCCCGTCGTCCCAGAGCTGGAGCAGCGGATCGGTGTCGCGCAATTCCGTGGCCGTCCGCTCCAGGGCGCCGCGGCTCCTGCAGTCCGCGCCCGCTTCGTAGCAGTAGGCGCCGGCGCCGTACGTCTGCTCCAGCGCGGCCACGATGTCCGCCAGCTCGGCTTCGAACGCGGGGCTTGCCGGCGCCACGGTCGGCGGCTCCATTCTCACGAGCGCGATCTTGCGGGCCGTCTCCTGCGGGAGATCGAGGCCGTCGAAGCGCGCGGCGTCGCGGGCGAGCTCGGTCGCCGCCACCGTCAACGCGCGGCGGGCGGCCGCCGCCAGGGCGGTGTTCTCCCGGCTGACGGACGTCTCCCGCAGCCAGGCGGCACGTGTCGCCTCCTGCCGGAGCGCGAAGAGGCGGGCTTCCGCCTCGGCGACGAAGGCCTCCGCATCGGCCGCCGTCGGGCCGGTCTCCACCGGCTCGCAGGCGGCCATCGCAACGGCCAGCAGGCCGGCGGCCAGCACGGCCCGTGGTTTCGTCATCGCCGTACCCGCGGGATCTGCAAGAACGCCATCGCGAGGTCGACGCTCAGCGCGTGTGCTCACCCGCCGGCACGCAGGCCGCGAGCCAGCGGCCGATGGGAGAGTCCGGCCTCACGATGGTCTCGCCGCGATCCGAGCCGGTCGAGATGATGGCCACCGGGGCGCCGCCGAGCGCCTCGAGGCGCGCCAGGTAGGCTCGCGCCGCCGCCGGCAGGTCGCGCTCGTCGGTGACGCCGGCGGTTCGTCCGCGGCCGGCCCACCCCGGCATGGTCTCGTACACCGGCTCGCAGGCGGCGAGCTCGCCGATGGTAGCCGGCGGGTCGATCAGCACCCGGCCGCCGCGGCGATAGCCGGTGCAGATGCGTAGCTCGTCCAGGTTGTCGAGCACGTCGAGCTTGGTCATGGCGAGGGCGGTCATCCCGTTCACGCGCACGGCGTAGCGCACGCCGACGGCATCGAACCAGCCGCACCGCCGGGGGCGGCCGGTCGAGGCGCCGTACTCGCGGCCCCACTCGCGCAGCCGTTCCGCCAGCGGTTCGTCCAGCTCCGTCGGAAACGGTCCCTCGCCTACGCGCGTCGTGTAGGCCTTGACGATGCCGAGCACGCCGTCCAGCGCCCGCGGCCCGACTCCGAGCCCGGTGCAGACACCGCCGATCGTCGCGTTCGACGACGTGACGTAGGGATAGGTGCCGTGGTCGATGTCCAGCATCGTTCCCTGCGCGCCCTCGAAGAGCACGGGGCGCCGCGCTTCGAGCGTGTCGTGCAGATAGCGCGACGTGTCGGCAACCAGCGGCGACAGCCGCGGCCAGACGCCGGCGGCGTCCTCCAGGACCGCGCGCCAGTCCAGGGCGGGCCCGGCTACCGTGCGATTGCGTTCCGCGACGTTGGCCTCGATCAGGGCCGCGAGCCGGCCGCCGGGACGTGCGTCCGCCAGATCGCCGATCCGCACCCCGCACCGGCCCGCCTTGTCCTCGTAGCTCGGTCCGATGCCCCGCGACGTTGTCCCGATGCGCTGGGCGCCCAGGCGGTCCTCGGCGGCCGCCTCGATGTCGCGGTGATACGGCAGGATGACGTGTGCGCGGCTGCTGACGAGCAGGCGGCCGGCCGTGTCGAGACCCCGGGCGTGGAGCTGGTCGATCTCGGCGAAGAGCGCCGCCGGGTCCACCACCACGCCGTTGCCGATGACGCAGGTGACGCCGGGATGCAGGATCCCGGAGGGAATCAGGTGCAGGATGAACTCGTCACCGTCGACGACCACCGTGTGACCGGCGTTGTGCCCTCCCTGCGAGCGGGCGACGACGGCGAAGGCGGGGCTCAGCAGGTCGACCACCTTCCCCTTGCCTTCGTCGCCCCACTGCGCGCCGAGCACGGCGAGGTTGCCTGTCGCGATCATCGGCATCCGGGCAAACGTCCGATCATAGCAGAACGGGGGGCCTTCCCCGAGCGCCGCCAGGCGCCGTCCGGAGGGCGCTCTCCGGTGCCGATCCCCCTGTCCGTCGCGCTCATCGCCGTCCGATGTCTCCAGCGGTTGCCGCCGCGCCGGCGCGGATTCGCCCCGTCCGTCGCGCTCGTCGCCGTCCGATGTCTCCCGCGGTTGCCGCCGCGCCGGCGCCTCCCGGGACGTGCGCCGGCGCGCGTATCGCGGTGGAATTGCGCGGCCCGGCCGGCCGACTCGTACGCACCCGCGCCGGCGCGCACCGTTGGTGGCGGCAACCCGCGGCGACAGTCCGCTCGTCGACGCCCGTCCACGTCCAATCACGTGCGAGGCCGCAACTGACGGCTGCGCAAGAAGTTGTCCGCGCGACGAACGCACGGCCGACGGCCGGCGCGCATCTTGCTGGCAGGAATCAGCGGCCCCGCCGAGACAGGTCGGCGCGACCCGAGCCCCATTCTCCATGTGTGCTGCTCGACGCGGGGTCCGGTGCGGGCTCGGGACAGGCATCCGCCGGTCGGCGGCACCAGGCACTGGGAGGTTGACATGCAACGCGCGTTCGTACCGACGGCACTGTGCGCCGGATTCCTCGTCATGACGCTCCACGGTCATGCGCTCGCGGCAACCGGCGTTCCCGTGCTCCAGGAAGCGGAGTCGGAACGACCGGAGACCGTGGAGCTGAACACGGCGACGGCAGCGGAGTTGCAGACGTTGCCGCGGGTCGGCGAGCGGACGGCCCAGCGCATCATCGAGTACCGCGAGGAGCACGGCGGGTTCGAGCGGATCGAGGACCTGATGAACGTCCGCGGGATCGGTGAGAGGACCTTCCTGCGCCTGCGGCCGCTCATTCGCGTCGACGCGCCCGAGACCCGCCGGTAGCTCGCGCCGGCTCGGGGTCTGCGCGGTTTCCGCCGCGCGGACTCCTCGACGCGGCGAGGCAGGGTCCCCGGTGTCGGGGGCCTGCCTCGCCACCCCGGAGGGAGGCTTTCCATGCTGTGCCAACGCGGCGCCACGCTGGTCGAAGCAGTGGTCGCCACCGGGATCGCAATCGTCGCGGTCGGCATCTCCGTGCCGCTCGTGACCGCGGGCCGGCACGAGCAACAGGTGATCGACGCCGCCCGGTTCATCAGTGGGCGCATCGCGCTCGCCCGGGCCGGCGCCGCCCGCCGCGGCGCCTCGATCGGCATCGTGTTCACGCCCGCCGGCGACGGGGTCGGCTTCCGCAGCTACGTGGACGCCAACGGCAACGGCATCCGCACGTCGGATATCGACGGGGGGATCGATCTGCCGATCGATGTCGAGGCCCGCCTCGGCGACCACTTCAACGGCGTTCGCTTCGGGCTGAGCCCGGCGGCGCCGGCGATCGGCGGCGGCCCGCCGGTCGGAATCGACGCCGATCCGATCCGCCTCGGCGCCAGCGACATCCTGAGCGTGTCGCCGCTGGGAACCGCGACGTCGGGCACGCTGTACCTGAGAAGCCGGGAAGGACATCAGGCCGCGGTGAGCATCCTCGGGGCGACGGCTCGAGTCCGGATCCACCAGTTCGACTTCCAGGCCGGCAGGTGGCGCACCAGGTAGCGGGTAACCATTCGAAGGACTGCGCCGTGCCCGAGCCGATGCCGCATGGGTACCCGCTACCCGCCGGTCGGCCGGGTCCTGCGAGACCGCGCCCGGGGCTCACGGAATCACGGTGCGCCGGGGGCGCGATGATCTGGCACGGATATTGATTCCCGTAGGCCGGAGAATCGATTCCCGGAGGTACTCGGAACGCATGCAGTCATCCGATTCGCCGACGCCGTTGATTGGTCGCGCACCGTGCATGGTCAGATTGCACGACCAGATTGCCCGGGTGGCGACGACGGACTTCGCGGTGCTGGTCGAAGGCGAGAGCGGATCGGGCAAGGAACTGGTCGCCAGACGGATTCACGAGCAGAGCGCGCGGCAGGGAGGTCCGTTCGTCGCCGTCAACTGCGCGGCCATCGTCGACACGCTGGTCGAGGCGGAGCTGTTCGGCATCGAGGATCGGACGGCCACGGGAGTGCGGGGGCGCGCCGGGAAGTTCGAGCTCGCGAACGAGGGAACGGTCTTTCTCGACGAGGTCGCAGACCTCTCGGCAAGGGCCCAGGCGAAGCTCCTGCGTGTCGTGCAGGAGCTGGCGATCGAACGCGTCGGGTCGCACAGCACGCGGGTCCTCGACGTGCGACTGATCGTGGCGACCAATCGCCGGCTGAAGAGCATGGTCGCACGGCATCGCTTCCGGTCCGACCTGTTCTACCGTCTCGGAGGCGTCGAGATCCACGTGCCGCCGCTGCGCGAACGCCGGTCCGACATCCGACTGCTGGCGGAGCACTTTCTCCGGCAGCACGAGACGCCGCCCCGGCGCTGTCTGGCCCCCTGCGCGATGGATGCGCTGATGGCCCACGACTGGCCGGGCAACGTCCGGGAGCTGCGCCGCGTCATCGAGCACGTGCTGGCGTTCTCCGGGAACGGGCCCATCCGCGTCGAGGATCTGCCGGCGGCGATAACCGGGGACTACGTGCGGAACCTGGAGCCTTCGCTGGCGCGGGACGAGTCGATGCGGGCCTGGGGGAGCCGCTATGCGCGCATCGTCCTCGACCGCTGCGGAAACAACAAGCGGCAGGCATGCCGCATCCTGGGAATCAGCTACCACACGCTGCAGGCCTATCTCCGTTACGGCAGCCGCACGACGGACCGGCCGATGCGGACGCGGCCGGCGAACGCGAACGGCGGCAAGGAGGGCAGCGATACCCCGTCCTGAGCGCGGCCGTCCTGCCTGGACCTGGACGCACTTCTTGACCCTTCGGCGGGCGCGTAGTGCGGTTGAAGGGTGCTGGTGTAAGAGCCGGCACGTCGACATCGGCGACCCTCCGGCACACGATGGCCCCCACTCCGGCCGCTCCGAAGACCACCCCGTTGCACGCCCGACACGTCGCCCTGGGGGCGCGCATGACTCCCTTCGGCGGTTGGGACATGCCGGTCCAGTACGGCGGCATCGCCGAGGAGCACGAGGCGGTGCGCACCGCGGCGGGGCTGTTCGACGTCAGCCACATGGGCGAGGTGGAGATAGCCGGCGACGACGCGCTGGCGGCGGTGCAGCACATCGCGTCGAACGACGCGCGGCGGCTCGAGCCGGGGCGGGCGCAGTACTCCGCGCTGACGACGCCGGAGGGCACGGTCGTCACCGCTCGTCGGTCCACCCACCCGGCCGCAAAGGCGTTCCGGTCGCTGCTGCGGCACGGGCACCGGCCCACGATCGACCGCGCTGAGGAGCTGTGCACGGCCGTCGGCATTACGATGACAATCGGGAAGACGCAAACGGGCGACGATGTCGCCAGCGTCATCGAAGAGCAAGACCGGGGACGGACGGGACAGTAGGAGGCGCGACCGCGTCCGAGGCGAGCGACTGAAGAGCTGGAATCCGCGGGGGCCAACACGGAGGCACTGTCGCGAGCGGCGCCAGAGGCAGTCGGACAGCGGGTTCAGCTAGAGTAGAGCCTCCAGGGGAGCGCACAATGCGAGAGCGACGCGTGGGGATCCAAGAACTCGAAGCGAACCTGAACGGGTGCCTGGACGAGGTGCAGAACGGTACGACCCTCCTCCTCACGAACGAGGGCCGGCGGGTTGCACGCCTGATCCCGGAACCGAGCGCAGGTGAGGAAAAGGAAGGCCCGGCGATCGCCTGGAGCGGGCGGCCGCTGAAGAAGAGGACGCCCAAGGCGCGGCTGCGCCGCGGAGCCAGCATGACCGACATCATCAGGGAAAACCGCAGGTGAGAATGCTCTACATGGACTCGAGCGCCCTCGTGAAGCGCTACGTCCAGGAAGCGGAATCGCCTGCTGTAGTCGCGAGAATAGAGAGCGCACCGATCATCGGAACTGCGCTGATCACACGGGTGGAAGTACCAGCCGCCTTGAAGAAGGCGGTCCGGACCGGCGACATGGATCGAGACGAAGCCGAGGAGGCCCACCGGGAGTTCCTGGAGGACTGGCCCGACCTCACGAGAATCGGGGTGACGGAGGCGCTGGCGGCACGAGCGGGCGACTTGGCGTGGCTACACGACCTGCGGGCCTACGACGCCGCGCAACTGGCAGCGGCGCTCACGTGGCGAGACGAACGCGAAGACCCGGAAGACGAGATCGTTTTCGCGTGCTACGACATCGACCTGCGGCGGGCAGCGATGGCGGAAGACCTCGAGATGTGGCCAGAATAGAGCTTCGTACGGGAGCGACGTCCAGACAAAGAAGGCCTTGGGCGGCTTGGAGGACGTTGACAACGTCGACGACCTGCGGGCTGCCCTGCGGGACTTGCAACAGAGCCTGAAGGTACCGTGACGCAGACTGCGTCATAGAGAAATAACGCCAGCTACTTGAAGCGGGCCGCAGCCTCGCGCAATTCGATGACTTGGGAAACCTCATCCATCGATGGACACCGGCCAATTTTGCGAAGAAAACCCTCAGCAAGAGGAAGGTCAACGAAGGGAGCGTCGCCACCAGGATCAACAATGGAGTCGATGTACTGGACGGCAGTGGCTAGCTGACGGGCATACGCCAAGAACGCCTGAGCGCGCGGTTGCACCGCCGCGTCATTGGGAATGGACTGGTCCAAGAGAAAACCAGCAACAGTGGCGACGACAACGTGCGCGGCATCAAGGGCTGTCTGGACCTGTGCGAGCGTCGCTGGAGCAAGGGGATCGGCATCAGGATCAATCGCCAAGGCGCGATCGGTATGACTGATACTCACGCTTCAACCGTTCGCTCATCGTCGAAAACCTCAACAGCCGGGGTAGGAAAGACGGAGAGTATAGCAGACAGGGCGAATCGCTCGGCCGCGAGTGGGTCGGCGTGGACCTGTCGCCGGCCACAGCGACCGTGGACGAGTTCCGCCCACACGACCAATTCGGCATCTTCACGCAGACACCACCCCGGGCGATCCGGGTAGTGTGTCAGTTCGATTGCAGACGGTCTTCTGGCATAGATCCAGCAGGGCCGCGAGCCGGCGAGCAGCGGCGGGGTCTTCTTTCGGAGTCGGCTTCCAGTCAAGATGATCCGCTTGCGAAACCAGCAGAGCGAAACTCGTCACGCCCAGAATGAGAGTACCCCAATCCCGACCAGAATGATCGACCGTTTTGAGGGTCGTAGCGGGGGCGCACGACCTCGCAC
>WTFV01000209.1:0-43663 GCA_011523845.1 Acidobacteriota bacterium
CGGAGAAACGCCTGTAAAGTGGGCAGAAAATCGTCTATGCAAAAGAGCCACACCCGATCTTGTTCCACTTGCTGGTGCCCGGTGGAAAATGACTCACCTCGATGGTCAGGCCCGTCTCGTCGGCCAACTGCTGAAGCTCATGCTTCCAGGCGCGCAACCGATACCCGTTGCTCCCGCCCGCATCGGCCGTGATGAACAGGGTCGTGGCCTCGGGGTAGGCGCCGCAACCCATCTGATGCCACCAGTGCCGAATCGACGCCACCGCAAATGCCGGTGTGTCGTGGTCCCAGCCCACGCTCACCCAGGCCTCGTTGCGCGCCATGTCGTAGACGCCGTACGGAATCGCCTTGCCCTCGGCGTCGGTCGGGAAATCATGCACCAGCACCGCCGGCGGCGTGCCCTTCGGCTGCCATTCCCGCCCGCCGTTCTTGAAGTTCCCGACCAGCTCTTTCTTCTTCGTGTCGACCGAGATCACCGGCTCGCCGGCACTCAGATGCTTGTCCGCGGTCTGGTTGATGTGCTCGAACTGCGCGTTGCGGTCCGGATGCGTGGCGCCTTCCTGTCGTTTGCGCGGCGATTGCAGCCGGTAGCCCAGGCGGTGCAGCAGCCGGCCCACAGTGGTCGAACTCACCCGCCACCCCTGCTCGGTCAGCGCCGCCGCCAGCTTTGCGCGACTCTTGCACGTCCAGCGCAACGGCGAGGTCGGGTCTCCCCGCGTCAGCGGATCCACCAAGGCTTCGAGCGCGGCCTGGATGCCGGGTTGATCCTGCTGGATGCGAGGACGTCCGGCGCCCGGGCGTCGGATGCGGTCCGTCGGCGCCTCGCCCCGAGCAATTTCCCGACGCCCCTTGCGTATCGTCTCCCGCGCCAGACCCGTCGCCGACGAGACCAGCGCGTCGCCGCCATAGCCGATGGCCACCGACTCGGCCGCCGCCCAGCGGCGGCGACTGCGCTCGTCCAGCACGGGTGCCACCGCGGCGTACTTCTCAACAATGGTTGCTTCCAGCTCGATGTCGCGCTTCACGCGGGCAGTATGGCCGGAACCCCAGAAGATAGCAAGTTAATTTAGCGCAGTATCCGAACAGAGGCGGCGGCGAGGAGACCAAGAGTGCTGAACGCCGCACCAGGGGGAATCGACCGTGGGACGCCCGCCGCCGCCGCACCAGCGAACCAACCCCGCACACGCGGGGATGGTTGAGCATCAGCGCCGCCGGCGCTCCACGTGCTTCAGTGCTTCGCGCCGGCTGAGGCCGGAGAGGTCGCTGTGCGTGGCGATGAACTCCATCACCCAGTCGGGATCGGCCTTCGAGAACTCACGCAGCGCCCAGCCGATGCCCTTGCGCAGGAACAAATCCCGCTCGCCGATGGAGGGCTCGATGACGTCGGCCAGCAGCTTCCTGTCCGTCGCCTGCTTGCTGCGCAGTTGCGCGAGGATCGCGGTGCGACGCTTCCACACGTTGTGGGACCGCGCCCAGCCGCGCAGCAGCGTCTTCGTCGGCTGCGGGTGGGCGGCCAGCATCGCGCCCATGGCATGGCCGGCGATCGCGTCGACGTAGTCCCACCAGGCGCCGGTGACGACGAGCTCCTCGATCAGCGGAACGCGCCGCGGTTCGAGCCAGTGCGAGCAGGGCGGCAGGGTCAGGAGCTCGATCGCCGCGTAGCGCTCCTCGCGAAACGCGGCCTGGCGCCACAGCCAGAGGATGGCCACCTCCCACGCGTCGGCGTCGGGCAACGGATGAGCCCTGAACGCCGCCGCCACGATCCGTCGGCATTGCGGGACGGCCACGCCGAGGAACGGCATCTGGGACTGCATGTACGCCTGCTGTCGCGGCGCTCTGTCGGGGTCGGCGACGGCGCGCAACGCGGCGCCGATGGCGTTTCGGATGTCCGTTTCGGCCGGCATGAGCGAGTCCGTCAATTGTGACGCGATCGCATGCTGGAGTGCTAGAGCAGCCTGACGGCAGCACTCGCCCGACAACGAGGCAGACGAGCCGGCGCACGGCGTCGTGCGCCCTCGGAGACGTCCAGCTTCACCAGGCTGCTCGTCCCGGATACGTGGTCACCGCAAGTCGCCGGCTGCAAGTGCGCACGAGGATTGCGGACCCCGGGGACGGCGGTCACTCGAACACGTTGATCAGCGCATACGTGATCGAGCCGCCCTCGGGTACGACCACCTGGTGCCACGATCGGGCGGGCACGTGGAGGAGGTCCCCCTCGGTGACGTCGAACGCCGTTGCGCCTTCGAGTTGCGGCCGCTGCCCCTCGGGAGGCTGTCCCGCGATCCAGTTCACCCGCTCGCCGCCGATCAGCACGGTGCCGGCGCCCTTCAGGACGACGTAGAGGTCCCACTTCGTGGTGTGGATCTCGGGCTGCGTGTAGCCGGCGCGGTGGATGATCTGCACGCTGTGCGGCCGGTGGTCGGCGCGGGGCAGTGCGGTCTCGACCGCGAACGGCGTGCCCCAGATGCCCTCACCGTTGCGGAGCGTCTCGTCGAGCTCGCCCTGAAAGCCGGCGACCGCCTCGGCGTCCCAGTGGTGATACTCCTCGGGGCGCGGCTCGTTCGGGACGTCCGCGAAAGGATCCTGCGCCGCCGCGGTCACGGGCAGCGCCAGGGACACCAGCGCGATGAGAAAGCGTGTGCGTCGCATGGGTTACCTCCGCAATGAGAGCGATGGTCCGATGGGATCGTAGCCGGATGCATGCGCCTGCGGTGACGACGGTCTCTGCCGGGGGTGGACCCGCGCGTTCGATGCCCAGGAAGGATACCCTGCGGGTTTCCCCGCACACGCGGGGATGGACCCTTCGGCGACGCGCTGCACCTGGTGGCGACTGGGGCTTCCCCGCACACGCGGGGATGGACCCGTGGCAATACCAGTATCAGCATCGACGCTCACGGCTTCCCCGCACACGCGGGGATGGACCCGTGGGTCACCACGGGGCCGACGCGATCGTGGAGGCTTCCCCGCACACGCGGGGATGGACCCCACTGCTTGCCGGCTTCGAGCGGGCTGAAGCCGGCTTCCCCGCACACGCGGGGATGGACCCTCGGTATCGATCCCCACATCGTGGGGCTCGTGGGCTTCCCCGCACACGCGGGGATGGACCCGGCTGCGGCGGATCCGGGATGGGCGAGGGAGGGGCTTCCCCGCACACGCGGGGATGGACCCAAGACGACCGGGGTCGTTTCCGAGAAGGTGTTGGCTTCCCCGCACACGCGGGGATGGACCCGCATGCCGCCCGTCCGGACACGGCGAGCTGACCCTCGTCGACCAAGCGCTTGAGGGCGCGCCAGATAGTTGGCCCACTCGATGTCGGCGCGACGGCGCGCTTGATCTCCTCCCTGCCCGCGCCACGCGCTACCGTGTCTCGGGCGCGGCCGTGGTACGCGCGCACCTGCGAATGCCGTACTACCAACGGCGGCTGGCGACCTACAGCCGGGAGTTCATCGATCGCTACGTCCCGGGCAGGACGTTCTACCTCCGGGAGAACGACCGGCGACGGCTGCATGACACCGGACGGCCCGCGCCGCCCCTATTCCGGAGGCGGACCGCCAGGGGGTCGTCGACTACGTCGGGAAAGAGTTCCGCGGCCTCCACGAAGGCAACGCCATCCGTTACCGATTACGGCCCGAGGATCTGGCCGGTCTGTCCGCCTCCTGAGCGACGCCGCCGTCCCCGCTCGCCGGTCGTCCAGTGCGTGTTGGAGCAGATCGAGCCCCTGGTCCGCGGCGATCAGGCATACGCGGCGGCCGTCCGCTCAGCCGTAGCGAGGTGCATGATCGGACTCCAGATAGATGCCACCAGGGCAACTCCTACGGCCGCAACTCCCGGCCCAGCCGCTCCATTCTCCGCGCCCCGGCCAGGATGCCGTACAGCCCGTAGTTCCCCTCGTGGCAGGCGTACTCGAAGAGCGTGCCGTCGAGGCGCCGGAACGGCATCATCACCGTGTAGGGGGCGGTGTAGACGGTCGGGTCGGTCACCGTGTACTCGTAGGCCACCGTATCGGGATCGATGCGCGTCAGGCGCTCGATCAGGTGCATGCTGGTCGAGCTCAGGCTGCTGCTCCCGCCGGCGAACCGGGTGGTCTCGATGACCAGCGTCTCCCCTTCCCAGCGGGCGCGGGAGACGCCGCTGCGCTGCGGGAAGGGCGGCTTCGCCGTGTCGTCGTCGATCGGGATGATCCGCGCGTTGTGCACCATCTCGTTCAGGATCGCCACGTAGCCGGGCGCCTGGAAGATCATCACGTTGTTGTTGTAGGTGCCCGACGTCATCGGCGGGCCGGCGTTGAAGCCCATGATGCAGCGGTCGAACATGCTGCGGTTCTCGTAGGAATCGTACATGTGCTCGCGCCGGTTCGCCGCCCGCTCGCGGCCGCGCGCAATGGCCTCCTCCGTGCGGGGCGGCCGCCGCCCGTCGGGCGGATCGACGATCAGCGAGGTCCGCTTGTCGGAGGTCAGCTCTATGCCCCGTTCGTACCAGAACTCGTTGTACGACAGGACGCCGCCCTCGGACCGCGGCCGGTAGAAGAGCGCGCCCTTCTCCGGATCGAAGAGGTCGCGGTTGCGCCGGATGCGCTCCGACGCCTCGAACTGCGCCGCCTCCTCCAGTCCCAGCCGTTCCACGCCCTCGAACTGCCGGGGCCGTTCCAGCGGGGTCAGCGTGCGGAAGGTGAAGATGCCGGAGACGTCCGGCTGTCCGTCCGGTGTGCGCATCGGCATCGTCCGGTCGCCCGTCTGGGCCAGTGCGGCCGGCGCAGCGAGCGCGAGCAGGAGGATCAGGGTGCAGAGGGCGGTGAAGGCGCTTCTCGTCATCGTCGGTCTCGTTTTGCGTGTGTCTCGTTGTCGCAACAGCTTATATCATCCCTGATGTTTCTCATCGACCTGCCTCTTCCGCGTGCCTGAAGTGCCGGCGGTCACTCCACCGCCAGCCTGCGATCGAAGACGAAGGGCCTGATCGTGCCCGGGACCACCTGGCCGAAGTCCCGGTGCGCCGGGTTGATCACGACGTTGCGTTCGCGCGGGTTCACTGCGCTCGGCGCCATGATCGCGAGGTGCGACCGGAGCAGCGCGGCGCCTGCCTGCCGCGCATCGGCGACGGGTGCGGGCGCCGTGGTGATGGATCCATCGGGCACGTCGAGGTCCAGGATCCGGTAGCTCGGGAACGTGGACGGACGAGCCAGATTGACGAGGACTTCCAGGGCCGCCAGCGACGAGTTCTCGCTGCAGTAGACGGCGGGCATCCCCTTGGGATTCCACCGCCCCCCGTACCTGGCGGCGCCGTCGCCGCTCAACATGTCCCGCACGCTCCCGGCGTGGGCGGACCTGGCGATGCGCCACACTCTCACGTGGGTATTCCGTGCTCCAGGCGGCCGATCAGGTCGATGACGTCTCCGGCGCCGGTGGCGGTGTCCGCACGTCCCAGCGGCGTCTCGCCGGCAAGCGCGGGATTGGGGTGTTTGAGCCACTCGAGCGCGTGCTTCCGATTGCCGTCGAAGTACGACAGCGCCATGTCGAACACTCTGGCCACCGTCGCCGCCCGGTCTCCCTCGTCCCGGCGCAGGACGCCGCGAAGCCTGCGGCGGACCAGGGTCTGGCGCGGAATGCCGACCACGCTCGCCAGTTCCGCGTCGGTCACGTCCAGGGTGTCCTTCAGGTGATCCAGAAAGCTGGCGGGAAGCCCGGCGCGGATCTCGGCCAGTGTGGGTGGGTGGACTACAGGTCCGGGTATCGCTGCCATGCCCGTGGCGCCAGGCGCCTGCATTCAAAAGAGACACTATAGTGTACCATACGGGCAACCGTCGCCAGGTGATGCAACGTGCACCGGGTGGTGCCAGTTCTCATGCCCGTCAACGAGATCCGCCACGCGGGCCACGCGGGCGCCAGGTGATGCAACGTGCGCCAGGTGGCGCCAGAGGACAGCGGGTGGAACCGATCATCGACCATATCGAGATCACCGTGCAGGACATGCGCGTCGCGGCGCCGTTCTACGACAAGCTGCTGCCGCTCCTCGGCTTCGATCTCAAGAACCGGAACAGCGCCGTGCTGGAGGAGCGCGAGCTGCACGTCGTCGAATACCTGCATCCGCGGCTGGGCTTCGCCATCAACTCGCCGCGAAGCGCGTTTCGGGGCGATGCCGTCAATCGCCGCAGGCCCGGCGCGCTGCATCACCTCGCGTTCCGGGCGGCTTCCCGCGCCGAGGTCGATCGGCTGCATCTCGAGTTGACGAAGATCGGCGCTACGATCGTGAGCCCGCCGCGGGAGTACCCGGAGTACGTGCCGCCGGGCTACTATGCGCTCTTCTTCAAGGACCTCGAGGGCATCAAGTACGAGATCGTCCACACGCCGGCGCAGTCGGGACCCTGAGGCGGGCAGTCGAAGGACGGGAGGAGTACGTGGCGCGAGGCACGATGCAACAGGCGATCGAGGAGTTGCTCCTGTCGGTCGACCGGCCCGGCGATTTCTGCGCACACGGCCGGTTGCTGGCGCCCATGCCGCGCCTGGACGTGAAGGGCGCGGGCGCCCTGTCGTTTCCGGTGCCGGCAGCGCAGGTCCAGGCACTGATCGCGGTCGCGGAGCGTGCGCCGTACGGCAAGGGCCCGGCAACCCTGGTCGACCGGACGGTGCGCGACTGTCTGCAGATAGACGCCGCGCGGATTCGTCTGGCGGGCGCGGGCTGGCGCGACACGTTCGGCCGGGTCCTGACCTCGGCGGCGGACGGCCTCGGCTGCCCCGCGGACCGGTTGGACGCCCGACTCTACAAGCTGTTGATCTACGAGCCGGGCGGCTTCTTCGTCTCCCACCGCGACACGGAGAAGGCCGACGGCATGATCGCCACGCTGTCGATATCGTTGCCGGTCGCGGGCGCCGGAGGCGAGATCGTGGTCCGTCACCGCGAACGCGAGCGCACCATCGACATGACCGCCGCCGAGCCGTCCGAGCTGGCGTTCGCCGCCTTCTACGCCGACTGCGAACACGAGGTCAGGCCGGTCACCGAGGGGCATCGCCTGTCGCTCGTGTTCAACCTGTGCCTGCGCGCCGGCGATACCGATACGCCCCGCACGGCGCCCGATCACACGCAGCAGGTCGACCGGCTCGCCAAGCGGCTGGCCGCCTGGCGGCAGGACGGGATCGAGAAGCTCGCCTGGGTGCTGGAGCACGAATACACCGAGGCGGGTCTGTCGTTCGACGTGCTGAAGAACCGGGACGCCGCGCTGGCGCGCCTTCTGGTGGCGGCGGCCGGACGGGCCGACTGCGCGCTGCACGCGGCCATTCTGCACCTCGAAGAATGGGGGGCGGCTTCGTATTCGGGCGAATTCGGGGAGTGGGGCTGGGGTGAATCGGACGGCGACATGCAGATGGAGGAGGTGGAAGACTACCGCCAGTGGCTGGACGGCTGGGTCGGACCCGACGGCAGTCGCCCGCCGTTCGGCGAGATCGGCCTGCGGCCCGAGGAGCGGTTGCCGCACGGCGCGCTCGACGATGCCGAGCCGGACGAACAGCACGTCGAGGAAGCCACCGGCAACGCGGGCGCGACCGTCGAGCGCACGTACCGCCGTGCCGCCCTGGTGCTGTGGCCGGCGTCGAGGACGCTCCCCGTCGTGGCGGCGGGCGGCATCGACGCCGCCGTCGCCTGGGTGGCGGACGAACTCGGCCGCGGCGGAGCCGACCCGGACGAGCGTATCCGGACGCTCACGGCGCAACTGATCGACATCTGGCCGGCCGGCCGCGACGACTTCGACGACTCCGGCGCGAAGGGCCGCGAGCGCATGCTGCGCCTGCTCTGCGAGACCCGGGACGAAGAGGGTGCGGCGCGTTTCCTGCGGGACGTGATCGTGGCCGCCTACGACGGAAGCGAGAACGACGCGCTGGCCGCCGTGCTGGACATGCTGGGACCGCCCGGCGCGGCGTACTTCCTGCTCGACATGATTGGCGCGTACCTCCGGCGGCGGCCCGCGGCCATGCTCGATCTGCTGTGGCGCCTCGACGAGGCGTACCGCGGGGCTGCCGACTCGGCCTGGGAGGTCGTACTGCAGGAGACGGTGCGCGCGGCCCTCGAGGTGCTGCCCGCCGCGCTGCCGCCGGAACCCGAGGAGGACGTCCCGCGGCGCGCCTCCCGGCGGCCGACGCGATTCAGCGAGACGGCCGTCTACCACCTGTTCGCGTTGGCCTGGCGGCTGGAGTTGCCGGATGCGGCCGCCGCGGCGGCCGGCGCGGTGGCCGCCGAGCCGCGGGTCGTCGCGCCGGAACGCGCGCTGCCGGCCGTGCTGGCGAAGCTGCATGCCGAGGAGGGAGCGGCAGGCAGCGCCGCCTTCGCGCGCCTGTGGCGGCACGCGGCCGACGCTCTGCTGGCGCGCAGCGCGGAACCGCCCCCACCGCCGGGTGACTGGACCATCGCCGCCAACGCCGGCTGCCGTTGCGAGCACTGCGACCGGCTGCGGGATTTCTGCAAGGATCCGAAGGCCCGCACGGCGCGCTTCCCGTTGCGCACGGACCTGCGCGCGCACCTGCACCAGATCATCGACGGTCAGGAACTCGATATCGAGCATGTGACCGAACGTCGCGGCCGACCGTTCACCCTCGTGTGCACCAAGACCCGCGCGAGCCACAAGCGGCGGCGGGCCGAGTACGCGAAGGACGTCTCGTGCATGCAGGGGCTGATCGAGTCGGCGCCCGGCGGGGAGCAGGCTGCGGACTGCGCGTCGGATCTCGCCGCGGTGCGCGCGGCGGTGACTGCTTCCGAGACGGCGTGATCCGTCCAGCGGCCGTCGGCCGTCTCACAGCCCCTCGCGTCGTCGCATCCCAGCCCGTTCCTGCCGGTTCCGCGCTCGGCTACCGCAACCGTCGGCCGGTCTCAACCTACCCGCATCTGTTCCTGGAGCTCCCCTTTCTCGTACGGTTCGCTCCGGTACGGCGTTAGAATGCTGGAATCGTACCGGACCGACACGACCGAGACTGGAGTGTCTTGCGCGGGTGCCGAGGCGCTTCCCGCCGGCCGGCGGCCGAAGAACCAGGCGCCATCGCTCCGCAGGGAGGAATCGAATGAAGACGACACGCCGTGGATTCGTTGGAACCATCGCGCTGGGCGCCGCGGCAGGCGCCCTGACCGGCACGTCACCGTTCGGCAAGCGGGCCAGCGCCCAGACTCGGGAAGCCGCGAAATCCGGCATCTACGATGGCGGCGTCATCCAGCTCAACCAGAACGAGAGCGCCCGCGGCCCCGGCCCGAAGACCATCCAGGCCATTCAGGCCCACACCAACAAGCGCATCGGCCGCGGCTATTCGCCGGACCACGTCAACGAGCTGAGAGCGGTCATCGCCGACTACTACGAGGTCGGCACCGACAACGTGCAGCTCGCCACCGGCTCCACCCCCTTGTTGCAGGGCTCGGTGCGGGCATTCTGCTCGGCGACGAAGGGCTTCGTGACCCCCATGCCCACCTACTCGACCAGCCTGAGCACGGCCCGACGGATCGGGGCGAAGACGACCGAGGTCGATCTGGACAGCTCGCTCGCCATCGATCTCGACGCGCTGGCGGACGCGTCTCGCGGCGCCGGCCTGGTCTATCTCTGCAATCCGAACAACCCCACCGGCATGGTGCACGGACCCGGAGCCGTCGAGCGTTTCGTGCGCCGCGTGCTGAGCGAATCGCCGGAAACCATGATTCACGTCGACGAGGCCTACATCAACTACGGACGGCCCGACAGCATCGAGACCGCGGTGCCTCTGGCGCTGGAGGACGAGCGCGTGTTCGTCACCCGCTCCTTCTCGAAGGCGCACGGCATGGCCGGCCTCCGCGTCGGCTACGGCCTCGGCCACGAGCAGACCCTGGCCAGGATCCGCGGCGCCTGGGGCATGGGCGACGTCAACATGCTGGGCGCGATAGCCGCGATCACCGCGTTCGAGGACACCGAACACATCGATTGGGAAGTGAAGGAGAACGCCGAGATTCGCGACGGCGTCATTGCCGCCTTCCGCGACATGGGCTTCGAAGTGCCCGACTCCCACACCAACCACATCTTCGTCAACATCGGACGCCCCGCACAGGAGTTCCGCGAAGCGTGCCTGGAGCGCAAGGTGCTGGTGGGCCGGGACTTTCCACCGCTGCATACCACGCATTGCCGAATCTCGATCGGCAGCCGGGAGGAGATGGCGGCCGCAATGAAGGTGTTCAAGGAGGTCCTGGCGTAGGGGGAACGACGGAGTGCGACGCTGGTCGCCGGGTGGTGGCGTCGGTCCAGGGTGCCGGCGATCCTGCCACCCGGTGATTTGCCCTTCCAGCGTGGCGAGGCGCCGATCGAGGTCGGCGCCGGTCGCCGTCCCGCGTCGAGCCGGCTGTTGGTCTACAACTCACGTTCAGGCAGGCGCCCACCAACCGGCCGTCGGGAACTCACCCCGGAGCCAGCCTGCGGTCGAAGACGCTGGGCCTGGAGTTGCGCGCGGTGCTTGGGCGGGAGATGGGCTTCCAGGACCCGGTGAGCGGTCTCGATCTACCCAGCTACGACGAGGAAGCCGAGGCCCGCGTGGCGGAAGCGGCTGCGCGCCGGGCCGCCGAAGCGCGTGTGGCTGAACTCGAAGCGCTCCTTCGCAAGCGGTCGGGCTGACGACCGGGCTCTGCTCGCCCGCCGCTACGAGGCCCCACGATTCGCTGTCGGCGGGAACGAGTGTGCAACGCGAGGTGGCACAACCGGTGCTCTTCCGGCCCATTGCTTGGCGTACACTCCCACACGCATGCCTCAGCTCGAGCACATCGACGCCATCGAACGGCGCCTCTGGAGCGCCGCCGACACGCTGCGCGCCAACTCGAAGTACGCCAGCAACGAGTACTTCCTGCCGGTCATGGGCCTGGTCTTCCTGCGCCATGCCTACAGCCGCTACCTGGCGGTCAAGGACGAGATCGCCGCGGGGCTGCCGACGCGCGGCGGCCGGACGCGGCCGCTCACCAGGGAGGACTTCTCGCAGAAGAACGCCATCTTCCTGCGGCCGGAGGCCCGGTTCGACCATCTGGTCGCCCTGCCCGACGGCGAGGACCGCGCCGCGGCCATCATCGCGGCGATGGAGTCGATCGAGGCGGACTACGACAGCCTGCGCGGCGTCCTGCCGAAGAGCGAGTACCAGGCGCTGGACAACGAGGTGCTGGGCGACCTGCTGCGCAAGCTGAACCCGGACGAGCTGAAGCAGGTCTCCGGCGACGTCTTCGGCCGCATCTACGAGTACTTCCTGACGAAGTTCGCCGACCAGAAGGCGCACGACGACGGCGAGTTCTTCACGCCAGTGTCGCTGGTGTCCCTCATCGCCCACGTGCTCGATCCCGACCATGGCACCGTGCTCGACCCGGCCTGCGGCTCCGGCGGCATGTTCGTCCAGAGCGCGCGCACCGTGGAGGAGCACGGCGGGAGCCCGACCGAGCGGCTCACCTTCCGCGGCGTCGAAAAGAACGACACCACCATCCGCTTGGCCAAGATGAACCTCGCCGTGCACGGGCTCGAAGGCGACATCCGGCAGGCCATCACCTACTACGACGACCCGCACGAGCTGCTCGGCAGGGCCGACTACGTGATGGCCAATCCGCCGTTCAACGTCGACGAGATCGATGCCGACAAGGTCAAGACCGACCCCCGCCTGCCGTTCGGCCTGCCCGGCGTCAACAAGAAGCAGAAGGTCGGCAACGGAAACTACGTCTGGATCAGCTACTTCTACAGCTACCTGAACGAGACGGGCCGGGCCGGCTTCGTCATGTCCTCGCAGGCGTCGAGCGCCGGCGGCGGCGAGGCCGCGGTGCGGCGCAAGCTGGTGGAGACCGGCGACGTCGACGTGATGATCGCCATCCGCTCGAACTTCTTCTACACGCGCACCGTGCCGTGCGAGCTGTGGTTCCTGAACCGCGCCAAGCCGGAGGCGCACCGCGACAAGGTGCTGATGATCGATGCGCGCAACGTCTACCGGAAGGTGACGCGCAAGATCTACGACTTCAGCCCCGAGCAGCAGCAAAACCTGCTGGCCATCGTCCGGCTGTACCGCGGAGAGCCGGAGCGATTCCGCGAGATCGCCTTCCAGCATCTGTGGCGCGTCGTTGAGGAGGGAGGCTGGTGCTTCGAGTGGGAGAGCGAGGACGGCGAAAGCGGCCGGCCGCTGCGGGAATTCGTCGACGCGGTCACCGCGCTCCGCGGGGAACTGTCTCCGTTCCTGAAGACCCTGTCGCAGACGGGAGCGCACGCCGCCGACCTCGCGGAGCTCCACCGGGAGGAGAAACGGTTCGGGCGAGAGGTCGAGCGTTTCCGAGTCCGTATCGACAAAGCGGCCGGGCAATGGGAACGAACGCCGGACACGACTGCGGGCGTGAACAAGCTGGTGGATCGGTTCGCTCCGCTGGCCGCGAGCAGCCGTGATCTTTCCGGACAGGCCGACCAGCTCTACAAGGTTGCCGCCCGCTTGATCGAGACCTGCGATCAGCAGCGCGGAGGCAAGTCCAGCGCCGTCTGGAACCCTCGCGCCGTCACCCGCGCCCGCAGGGCCGCCGACGAGGCGCGAGGCGGGGCCCTCGAACAGCTCGGCCGGGTGCGCTACTTCTGGCGGCAGGCCCGCTGGCTGACCGAGCGCTTCCCGGACGGCGAGCTGCGCGACGTGGAGGGGCTGGTCAGGCTCGTCGACCGCGCCGAAATAGAGGCCAACGACTGGAGCCTCACGCCCGGCCGCTACGTCGGCGTCGCTCCCGCGGAAGAGGACGAGGACTTCGACTTCGCGACGGCGATGCGCGAGATCCACGCGGAACTCGCGGAGCTGAACGCCGAATCGACCGTCCTGGCGGGGAGGATCCAGGAGAACTTCCAGAAGCTGGGGATATGAGCGGGATCTCGATGACCAGTCTGGTGGATACGCCGGGCTGCTATCGCCGCTACGGAGCAACCCTGATGGGCCACGGAAGGACTCACCTCGTCGGTCCGCCGGTCGTGCGGGTACCACGACTCATGGCAGACCTGCTGGCGTGGCTCGATAGCACCAGCGAGCGCTGGGTTGTGGAAATGACCCGCCCGGAATTGCCGGGGGCCAAGAACCAGAAGTACCGGCTTACCGCGCTCAGGCGAGTGGTACGATGATGCAAGGCCGAGTTCACGTGCCGAAAGGCTGGCGTCCCGCCACGCTGGAAGACTTGGTCTTCCTCCAGCGTGGTTATGACATCACGAAAGAGGAACAGGAGCCGGGGGATGTCCCTGTCGTTTCGTCTTCGGGCATCACGAGTCATCACTCTCAAGCCCGGTCCCAAGGGCCGGGCGTTGTGACAGGACGCAAGGGTTCGCTCGGTACCATTCACTATATGGATGGTCCATATTGGCCACACGATACGACCTTGTGGAGCAAGGACCTTAAGCGCAATCATGCACGATACTATACTATTTCCTGCATACGCTAGATCTCCAGCGCTACGACGTAGGGAATTCCAATCCAACGCTGAACCGAAACCATATTCATCGGCTTCCTATTGCGATGCCGCAGTATCGAATTCAGGAACGGATCGCAGCGATTTTGTCAGCCTATGACGATTTTATCGAAAACAACCGACGGCGGATTCGGTTGTTGGACCAGGCGGCACGCATGATTTACGAGGAGTGGTTCGTCCGTCTTCGATTTCCAGGCTTCGAACGAGTGTCCGTCGCTGATCGAGTCCCGGAAGGGTGGAGAAAGGTACGCCTGTCTGAACTCGTTACGACACAGTATGGGTACACGGAGTCAGCCACAGAAGAACCAGTTGGCCCCAAGTTCCTCCGAGGAATGGACATCAACAAGACATCGTACATCGATTGGAGCGCTGTGCCGTATTGCGCGAAAGAACATCTTGATTTCGAAAAGTATGCACTCAAAGTCGATGACATAGTTGTCGTGCGCATGGCTGACCCCGGGAAAGTTGCAATCGTTGAAGTTGAACAGAAAGCCGTGTTCGCCTCTTACCTGGTTCGACTGTCGCTGAGAACGGGGGTAGGTGTCGCGCCCCTTTACCTGTTCTTCGTTCTTTCCGATCATGTGTACCAAGACTTTGTTTCGCGAGCAAGCGGTGGCTCGACGAGAAAGAGCGCAAGTGCGAAGTTGCTGGTGGATTTCCCCGTACTGCTGCCTCCCTCGCAAATCGTGAAGCGGTTCCTGCAATGCGTAGGGCCCTTGAGGCAACAAATCCAGAATCTTCTCCAACAGAACGCAAGCAAGAGACATGCTCGCGATCTGCTCCTGCCGCGCCTGATGAACGGGGAGATCGCGGTATGACGCGGGGGGTCAGTTCAGATCTCGCCGACGTGATTGCGCGTGGCGAGGGAGTAACGGTGGAGTTCAAGCGGTCTCTGACGAAGGACATCGGCCGGGAGTTGTGCGCGTTCGCCAACGCGGGCGGCGGGACCGTCCTGGTTGGCGTCTCGGATGCCGGGAAGGTTATCGGCGTGGCGGACCACAACCGGCTGAAATCGCGGGTGCTTAGCACCGCCCGTTCGGCCGACCCGCCTATCGAGGTGGAAGTCGAGAGCGTCGGCGAGATCCTGCGCGTCGCCGTGCCGCCCCAGAAGCGCAAGCCGTACTCCTTCGGCGGGCGGTTCTTCATGCGCGATGGCGCGAGCAGCCAGCAGATGTCGAACGCGGAGGTCGAAGACCTCTTCTACGCGGCCGGACGTCTGCATTTCGACCGGAAGCCTTGTCTGGACGATGGAGAAAGACCTCGATGACGAAACCTGGACGCGGTTCAGCGCTCGCGCGAAGATCCCGGAATCCATGGATCGGATGGTGGCGCTCCGGAACCTCGGACTGCTGGACGGCGAAGATCGGATGACGCACGCCGGAGCATGGCTTCTGGCCCGCGACGTTCGCAGGTTCACGACTACCGCGCACGTGTCCTGTGCGCTGTTTCTGGGCACGGAGAAGGTGCGCATTCTGGACCGGCGGGACTTCTACAGCGACTTCCCTACGATGGTCGACGACGCGGTGGCGTGGATCCTCACGAAGATCAACGTCGAGTTCATCATCAAGCACGTGCGGCCGGAGGAACGGCCGGAGTTGCCGGAGGAAGCGCTGCGGGAGACGGTCGCGAACGCGGTGGCGCACCGCGACTACCGCTCCACGGCGAACGTCCAGGTCTACGTGTTCAGGGACCGGATCGAGATCGTCAGTCCGGGCGGGTTGCCGGCGGGAATGACGGAGGCCGACCTCGGCTTGAAGAGCATGCCCCGAAACCCGTTGCTGTTCGGCATGTTGTACCGGATGGACGTGGTGGAGAACATCGGCTCCGGCATCAAGCGCGTTCGAGACCTCTGCCGGGAGCACGGCGTGGCGGAACCGATGATCGACGTGTCCGAACATTGGGTGACGGTGACGTTTCCGAGAACGGCCGCGCAAGGCAGTTGGGGAACTGGCGACGCCGCGGGAGTGTCAACGGCTGTAGGTGAGCGAGAGGCCCAAGAAGCCACCAGGAAAGGCGCAAGAGAGGCTCAAGATGGCACCCAAGAGGCCCAAGATGGCACTGCGCAGGCCCAAGATGTGGCTGGAAGAGGCGGGCCTGAGTCCAATGGCAAGCGACTTCAGGACTGGGAAATCGCCATGCTCAGGGCCTGCGCAGAACAGCCCGCCACCGGCCGCGAGCTTCTCTTGGCGAGCGGGTACTCCTCCAGGACCGGCAACTTCAAGAGGACCATCGAAAAGCACCGTGCGATGAACCTTCTGGAGCACACGATCCCGGACAAGCCGCGGAGCAGCAAGCAGAGGTACCGCTTGACGCCCACGCGGCGGCGGGTCCTGGCCGCTCTTGCGGGTGAAGACAAATGAAGTCCTCCGGCCGGCGTGACGACGCAGGGCCAAAGACAGGTGGTCCGCCATCGACGGTTCGTGACCCTTTCCGCCGCCCGGCCGCCCCTGTTGCATCCGCTGAGGCTCAGACCATGTGAAGACGAATATCGCAGTCCGCATTGGAGATTCGGCTCATACGGCGGTCGGCTGTGACGACAATCAAGTTGCGTTCCTTCGCCTGTGCGCATATCCACAAGTCGTTCTCGTCGATCTGGAGCTTTCTTCCGGTCGCGCTGTCGACCCAATCTTCCACCCAGCGAGGCCGATCCTTCCTCAAAGCCTTGGCCAGGTACTGGCTGGACAGGTTTGCCTTCAGTTCGGCGTATGCGGCGGACGTATGCCTTGTAACTCCCAGAACTGCATACTCGCGCGCTCTCGTCAGCGTCCGTTGAAGGTGGGGTGATGCGGATCCGGCAACGGTTTCCGCCAGACGAACACCGTAAGCCAGCTCTGCTATGACTATTGCCGATACGAATTTCGTGGAGTGCTGATCGAGTGCACGGATTGCCGTTTGCACGTCACAGTGCCGCGAATGTTCGGCATCGAGTAGCGGCGAGAGGACGCTGGTGTCGAAGATGTACCCGGACACGACCGATCACGCTCCGAAGGTTCTGAGAAGCCCCGCTTCATCCGCTGGCAAGGGCTGAAAGACGTCGAGAATCCACGAACCGTACGGACGGAACCGCCCGGACACGCGCTCGGCCAGGGTGAGGCCGGGAGCAGGTTTGTGCTCGTCCCAGTGTCGCCACGGGTGTGCGACCGGGCGATCCGAACCACGGAAGAACTCGAGAAGTTCGTGTTCGAGTCGCGCCGGCAGGTCGTAGGCCTCAAGCACGGCGGCGTCGATCAGCGTCAGGATATTCTGCATCTGTTCTTCGGCTACGTTCGACACCGTTGATGCCTCAAGGCGCCGTACGTACTCCGCCACCAGCTTTTCCACCCGGAACGGCAACGTCGATGGAATGGGGATCCGCTTGACGGCGGAAATCCGAATTCCCTTCGCTGGTGAATGAGTGGCAAGGAAGGCACTTGCAATCGGGCCATTGAGGACCGCGGCGAACGGCAGAAGCTGCGCGTCCGTGAGGTGCTGGTTCGGCCACAGTCCGAAGAACTGTTGGGAGCACACCAGTCCATTTCGGTCGAGCATCGCCGCGATCCGCCATGATCGTCTACTTAGGCGAGCAGCATTTACGATGAGCTTGGCGCGATCCCAAGGCAGGTCGATAGCCTGGCCCCGAAGTCTCTCTCGCCGGCAGTCGAGAAACATCGGTTCCCGCAGCCTGAACTGTTGCGATCCCCGGGAGTTATGCAGCCCGCGTCTGAAGCCGACCAGAGGCTCATTACTGCAAGCGTCGCCTTGCGACGATTGCCACTCGATGCCCCGATGGATAGTAAAGCAGTTGCTCAGGCGTGGCGCTGACTCCAGGTAGTGCCAGAGATCCGATAGCGGAGGGATCCAGAGGTCGCCTCCCGGTGGATTGCCGACAGCGCGTTCGACACGACGTTCCGTCGTCGTCTGCCCGGTCTTCAGGAAGGTGGCGCGGTCGTGGTCGGCCACTTCGGTCGAGCGCATGACGACGACGGCGGGCGCCGGTGGTCTCGGGTCGCGAGCGAGCAGAAGAGACGATTCGATCGCGGATGCCGCAAAGATCCGGTCCGGCAAGGCAACCAGCTCGACGTCCCCGTAGAGTTCCTCGATTCTGCGCCGTTCCGCACCGAACTGCCGGTCCAGAATAAACGGACGCGGCAGAACGAACGCCAGCCCACGTGGGTGCGCGTCGAGTGCGGCGTTCAACACTGCTTTCGGTTTGGAGTAGAACTCGTTCGCTATCGGATAGCGTGAGCGATCCTCGTTCGAAAAGCCCTCGAAGGGCGGGTTGCACAGGACGATACCGCCGCTTTCCATGCGGGACTTCAAGACGTGGTTCTCGAACAGGTCGGATCGGCGAATGCGCCAGCCGTTTTGGTTTGGGTAGTCGGCTAGGATCAGGGAGAGCACGGCGACTTCGCAGGCGAAGGGATCCGTTTCGTCCCCGGAGAGGCGATCCACGAGAAACGTATGGCGTTCCTGGTCGGTCCAGTCGACCGGTAGCAGATCCCGCAGGTGTCGCAAAGCGGACACGAGGAACGTGCCGGCGCCGGCGAAGGGCTCGTAGATGTCGAGGTCGTTCGGGTCGTAGCGATCGAAATTCAGTCGGGCTACCGCATATTCGGCGAGCTGGCGCGGGGTGCGGTGCGTACCCAGGTCTTTTCTGGTTTCGCTGGTGACGAGCGTGTTCTCGTACACGAAGGCCAGGTCGTCGGACGAGATGTTGGAAAAATTGATCCCGCCACGGAGACAGTCCCAAGCGGCTACGAAAGCGGAAGACGTCGTTGTGGAGCCGGTCCTCGGAACAGCAGGAAGGGAGTAATAGGATTCGATTGCGCGAAGGACGGACGCGAGGTCGGATGCATCCCATTGCCGGGCGTACGGGTGGCGGCGGTCCTGCAGGATCTTCGCGGCGAGCAGCCGGAAGACCACGCGAAACAGCAGCGCCGTGTCGGGTGGATCATCGCACGACGCCTGCGAGGATGCCGTGAGCGCATCCTCCAGCAACCGATCCAGCTTGACGTGCACTTCGCCCTCGACCGCGGGCATGAGACCAATATCCACGAAGTCGAGCTGGTACTCCCGGTTGACGGTCCCGATCGCCTTGGCGCGATGAATGGCCTGTGGACGCCACTCCTCCTGGTGTCGCTCGAACAGCCCTGGCACGTCTTGCAGGGGCAGACGTTCCAGAATGCTGGGTGGCGCTTCGCCGCGCACCTGCCACAAGGAGACCTGATCGCCTTCGACGACGAACAGCAGAGGCGCACCGAGCGAGCGGTGGGCCATGACCCATTCCAACGTGTTCCCGCAATCGGCCGGGACGGCGGCTAGAGCAGCCGACCGGTAGGACGGCGGCGTCTGGGTGAAGGCGGCGAGCGCGACCGTTCTCGTCGTGTTCGCAGGATCAAGGACGTCCGCGAACGCGTAGTCGCGGACAATCGCTTCCCGCCGATAGCCGATGCGCCGGACGGCGTCGGCGATGGTGTCAACGGCGTCCACGAGCCACCGCCTGTCGATGCCCTTCGGTTCTGGACGGCAGCGGAACCGGCGGGAGATTGAGTCTCTGCTGATCCGGTTCGCCGTCGGTCAGCAGCGCGTCGCGGAGCTGGCCGACCAGAGGTCTCAGCGGACAGACGAGCGCCGGGGAGTCGAGGTCGACGTCTTCGGACTCAGGCTGCAACTCTATGCGCCGGTCGAGCAGGTCGACGATCATCCGGCTGCGTTCGAGGACGGGCCACGAAGTGTCGTTGCACAGGCGGAACAGTTCTTCGGCGATCACTGAAAGCGCACCGACGCGGACGAAAAAGCGGGTCATGCTGCGTACGACAGCTACCGCAAGCAGATCTCCGGCCGTGAAGCATGGGCTCTGTCGCGTGTCGCGGCGCAACGGCGCCAGGGCCTTCTTCCAGTGACGATAGGTCTCCGGCGGCACGGCTGCCGCGTCACGAAGCTGGCCGGGTGTGTACCGTACTGTCATCTACTACTGTCCAACTTGTTGTCAACAACAAGATAACAGGTTCATCGTGACCGAAGCAACCGCCGGGGCGGCGTTGACAATGCGCGGCCGGTGTGAAACGCTTGGTCCTGGTTAGCTAACGGCAGAGGCGGCCGATGAAGGTGAACATGCACGAGGCGAAGTCGCAGCTTTCACGGCTCGGGAAGGCGGCCTGGGAAGGCGAGGATGTCGTGATCGCCCGCGCCGGCGAGCCGTATCTGCGCCTGGTGCCGTACCGGGAAAAGGGCAAGCGCAAGCTCGGGGGATTGGAAGGCCAGATCCGGATTGCTCCGGACTTCGACGAGCCGGACGAAGAGTTGATGGCTCTGATCGAGCAGTCGAACATCTTTCCGGACGAAGAGTAGCGGTGACGCGCCTGCTGCTGGATACCCACGTGCTGCTGTGGTCGCTCGCTGAACCGTCGAAGCTGAGCACCCGCGCCCGCGAAGCGCTGGAGGACGCCGACAACGACGTCTTCGTAAGCGCGGTCACTGCGTGGGAGATCTCGGTCAAGCGGGCAAAGGGGCGCCTGACCGCCCCCGACAACCTCTCGGAGATCATCGAGAAAAGGGGGTTCACGCATCTACCCCTGAACTTCCACCACGCGGAGCAGGCGGGCAACCTTCCGTTGCATCATCGTGACCCGTTCGATCGATTCCTGATCGCGCAGGCGCAGATCGAAGGGCTCGTTCTCGTCACCCGCGATGCCCGGATTCCGCTCTACGGCATTCGTACGATGGCGGCGTAGTGAAGTGAAGCGAAGCGAAGCGGTTCCGGTGTGACCCGATGACCTCCTCTCCCTACACCGAGGACACCCTCGTCCAGCAGACCACCGCCGACTACCTGGAGCAACAGCTCGGGTGGGAGTCCATCTACGCGCACAACCACGAGGACTTCGGACCGAGCAGCCTCCTGAGCCGGGCATCGGAACGCGACGTCGTGCTGACCCGCCCGCTGCGTGAGAGGCTGGCGGCACTGAACCCCGGCCTGCCGAACGAGGCGTACCACGACGCGGTGCGGCGCATTACCGCGACCGCGGCGTCGCAAACCATCGTCACCGCGAACCGCGAGAAGTACGACCTGCTGCGCGACGGCGTCCAGGTCACGTACCACGACGACAAGGGCCGGCCGACCCGGCGGCGCCTGCGCGTGGTCGACTTCGACGACCCCCACAACAACCGTTTCCTCTGCGTCCGCGAGATGTGGATCCGCGGGGACCTCTACCGGCGCCGGCCGGACATCATCGGCTTTGTCAATGGCCTCCCGTTGCTGTTCATCGAGTGCAAGAACCTCCACCGCGACCTGAAGGCCGCCTTCGAGAAGAACTACGCCGATTACCGCGACACGGTCCCGCACCTCTTCCACCACAACGCGGTGGTGATGTTCGGCAACGGCGCACAGGCCCGGATCGGCTCGATCACCAGCCGCTGGGGGCACTTCCACGAGTGGAAGCGGCTGGCCGAGGAGGAGCCGGGCGCCGTGGACATGGAGACGCTGCTCAAGGGCGTCTGCGACAAGCGCAACTTCCTGGATCTCGCGGAGAACTTCATTCTGTTCGACGAGTCGTCGGGCGAGACGCGGAAGATCCTGGCCCGCAACCATCAGTTCCTCGGGGTGAACCGCGCCGTGGAGGCGGTGCGCGAGCGCAAGGCGCGGGCGGGGAAGCTCGGGGTCTTCTGGCACACCCAGGGGGCCGGCAAGAGCTACTCGATGGTGATGTTCACCCGCAAGGTGCGCCGCAAGCTGGGCGGCAACTTCACGTTCCTGGTGCTGACCGACCGCGACGACCTCGATACCCAGATCTACAAGACCTTCGCCGGCTGCGGCGTGGTGGACCACGACCGCGACCCTTGCCGCGCAAGCAGCGGTGACCACCTGGGCCGGCTGCTGGCCGAGCACAAGTCCCACGTCTTCTCGCTGATCCAGAAGTTCAACCAGGACGTGGATCCCGAGACTGGCTACACCCAGCGCGACGACGTCATCGTCATCAGCGACGAGGCGCACCGCACGCAGTACGGCACGCTCGCCCTGAATATGCGCAACGCGTTGCCCAACGCCAGCTACATCGGGTTCACCGGCACGCCGCTGTTCACGCACGACGAGATAACCCGCAAGGTGTTCGGCGACTACGTCTCCACCTACGACTTCCAGCGCGCGGTGGAGGACGGCGCCACCGTGCCGCTCTATTACGACGCCCGCGGCGACGATCTGGGGGTGGCGATCGACGACCTGAACGAGCGCATCGCCGAGAAGCTGGAGGAGCTGGAAACCGACGACATCGACGTCGCGCAGCGCCTGGAGCGGGAGCTGAAGCGCGACTACCACGTCATTACCGCCGAGAAGCGGCTCGACCAGGTGGCCCGCGACTTCGTGCGGCACTACTCGGCGGCGTGGGAGACCGGCAAGGCGATGCTGGTCGGCATCGACAAGGTGACCTGTGTGCGGATGCACGCGCTCATCGAGCGCTACTGGAACGAGCGTATCGAAGAGCTGGAGGCGGAGCACGCGAAGGCGCCCGGCGAGCAGGAGGCCATCTACCTGCAGCGGCGGATCGCCTGGATGCGCGAGACCCGCGCGGCGGTCGTGGTGAGCGAGGAGCAGGGCGAGGTGGAGAAGTTCCGGCGCTGGGACCTGGATATCGTCCCGCACCGGCGGATCATCAAGGAGGGCATGGATCTTCCGGCGGAGATGCGCGCGAAGCCGCGGTTCCGGAACATGCAGCGGATGGCGGTGGACGACGCGTTCAAGGAGCAGGACCACCCGTTCCGCATCGCGGTCGTCTGCGCCATGTGGCTCACCGGCTTCGACGTGCCGAGCCTCTCGACCCTCTACCTGGACAAGCCGCTCAAGGCCCACACGCTGATGCAGGCCATCGCCCGCGCCAACCGAGTGAACGAGGGCAAGAACAACGGCCTGATCGTCGACTACTGCGGCGTTCTCAAGCACCTGCGCAGGGCGCTGGCGACGTTCGCCGGCACGCGGTCCGGTGGAGAAGGAGAAGGCGGCGGAGAGATCGACCCGGCGAGACCGGACGAGGAGCTGCTCTCCGACCTGGCCGAGGCGATCGCCATGGTGCGGAGCTTTCTCCAGGACGGCGGGGCGCCGCTCGACGACGTCATCCGGAGACTGAGCTTCCACCGTAACGCCGCCATCGTCGCCTGCAAGGAGGTCGCGAACGAGAACGACGAGACGCGCAAGCGCTTCGAGGTGCTGTGCCGCGAGGTGTTCAAGAAGTTCAAGGCTTGCATCAACGTCCGCGGCGTGAACGCCCACCGGGCGGATCGCGACGCCATCGACGTCATTTACCGGAGGCTGCAGGGTGATCGGGAGAAAGCCGACATCAGCGACATCATCCGCATACTGCAAGGGGTGGTCGACGAGGCTATCGGACTGCGCGGGAACCGCGTTCGCGATCGGGAGCCGTACGACATCAGCGCGATAGACTTCGATCGGCTCAAGCGCGAGTTCGAGCACAGCCGTTCCCAACGGACCGCGGTCCAGGCGCTCAAGCACGCGGTCGAGCAGCGGCTTCAGCGTCTGCTGGCTCGGAACCCGTTGCGGACCGACTTCCAGCAGCACTACGAGGAGCTCGTAGCGGAGTACAACCGCGAGAAGGACGGCGTGACCATCGAGCGAACCTTCGAGGAGCTGCTCAAGTTCGTCCAGGAACTCGAGGAGGAGGAGAGCCGCGCCGTTCGCGAGGGTCTGGACGAGGAGTCGCTGGCAGTCTTCGACCTGCTGAAGAAGCCGGACCTCGACAAGGCGGGCATTCAGCGCATCAAGACCGTCTCGAAGGAGTTGCTGCGGACGCTCAAGGCGGAGAAGCTCCGCGTAGACCAGTGGCGCGACAAGGAGTCGACGCGAAGTGCCGTTCATGTCGCCATCCGCGACTTCCTCTACAGCGACGAGACCGGTCTGCCCGCCGGTGCCTACTCCGACGAGGACGTGACGACTACCACCAAGGCCGTGTTCGCGCACGTCTACCGCGCCTACCCGACCGTGCCGTCGCCGTTCTACGACGACGTGGCGGTAGCCTGAACGCCGCGCAGTATTCCCTCGGGCCGGAGTCGAGGCTGGAGTCAGGGGCTGAAGTCGAAGGGATCGGGCCAGCGTCAGCCGGGAAGGCAATGAGCGAAGGGCCGCCACCGTACCGGATCACTCCGGACATGCTGACCCGGGTAGCGGAGATCGCCGAAGCGATCGGTCGTGCGGAAGCAGCCGGCCTCTCGCAGGACCTTCGCCTGCGCCGCATCAATCGCATCCGCACGATCCAGGGATCGCTCGCCATAGAGGGCAACCTCCTCAGCGAGGAGCAGATCGCGACGATTCTCGACGGCAAGCCGGTCGTCGCCCCGTTGCGGGACGTTCAGGAAGCCCGGAACGCCATCCAGGCCTACGACCGTTACGCACAGTGGGATCCGGCCAGCGAGCGCGACCTGCTGACCGCCCATGAGATCCTGATGACCGCGTTGCTGGACGCGCCGGGGCATTACCGTCGAGGGGCCGTGGCCGTGATGGGTCAGGGGCGGGTTCATCACGTCGGTCCGCCTGCCGGACAGGTGCCGCGCCTGATGGCCGACCTGCTGTCGTGGATCGGAAGCACGGCCGACCATCCGCTCGTGACGAGCTCGGTCTTCCACTACGAGTTCGAGTTCATTCATCCGTTCGAAGACGGCAACGGACGCCTGGGCCGGCTCTGGCAGACGCTGATCCTTACCCGTTGGCGATCGTTGTTCGCCCACGTGCCGGTCGAGAGCCTGGTCCGTGCCCGCCAGAGCGAGTACTACGAGGCCATCCGGCGGAGCTCGGCGGACGGCGAGAGCACGGCTCTCGTTGCCTTCATGCTGGAGACGATTCTTGCCGCAGTCCGGACCCCCCAGGAAGCCCCCCAGGTGACACCCCAAGTAATGCGTCTCTTCTCTGTGCTGGACGGCGAGATGTCGCGGCGGGAAATCCTGAACGCGCTGGGACTCAGCGACCGCAAGTCGCTGCGGCAGCGTTACCTGTTGCCGGCGTTGCAGGGCGGCTACGTGGAGATGACCCGCCCCGACGCGCCGAACGCCCGGAATCAGAAGTACCGCCTGACGCCGCTGGGACACCGGGTGCGGTCGGGAACAGACTGAGACGTACGCGTTTGCGGCGGCCTGGACGCCGCGGCTCGTCCTCGCGAGGCAGGAGGCAGCTTGGTCAGGGCAAGGTCGAAGGACTCCGGGCCGGGGCCAGGGGCCAGGACCCCGAGCCCGGGGCAAGAGCGGGCGGCCCCGAGGTAAAAGTGGGCCGTCCCTGGGCAAGAGTGGGCGGCCCCCTGCGCAAGAGTCGCTCTACAGCGGCTCCACGGTCACGTCGCTGATCGCCACGTGCGAGAGCAGCCGCATGCTGTTGACCACGTAGTCCGGCGTCAGCGTGTCGACCGGCACCTTCCCCCCGTCGACGGCGTAGTTGTCCTGGTCGGAGAAGAGCACGCCGCCCACCCGCTCGAACGAGACCGCCCGGCGGAAGCGGAGCCCGTTGTCGAAGTCGTAGCCGAACTGCTCGACGCGGCCGGTCTCCGGGTCGAACCAGAACGTGTAGGCGTCGTCCGCGTCGTTGCTCGTGCCGGGGGTGAACGACACCCGCATGCGGTGCAGGTCGCGGCCGTTCCAGCGGTCGAGGCCGCGGTCCTCGAAGTGGATGTCGCCCCCCTTCAGCGTGTACGGCAGCAGCGGGAAGAACACGCGGGCGTTGGCGAACGCGGCGGCGAGCCGCTCGCCCTCGGCGTCCAGCTCGACCTCGTCGCCGCCGCGCCACTCGGTGACGCCGTCGTTGTTCAGGCGCACGCGCCGCTCCGGCCGGTCGCCGCGGGCCGGGTCGGTCACGATGAACTCGAACTCGCCCCCGTTGCGGGTCGCCTCGATCTGGAAGCTGCCGGACAGCGACGTGATCGTCATGGTCATCCGGGAACCCTCGTAGAGGGCGCCGCCGTGGTACGCGATGGACTGCGCGACGATGTCGGGCAGGTTCGGGTCGGGCGCGGCAGCTCCCCCGCAGGCGGTCGCAAGGGCGATGACGACGGCGAGCGCTCCGGCGATGGTGTGGCGTGCGTGCATGGCGTCTTTCCTCGGTCTGATCGTTCCACTGCGTCTGCCTGACAGTCTAGGAGCTTGCGCCGCAGAAGCGCAACGAGTGAGTTCTGCGGCGCAAGCTCCTGGGGCGGTGGCGGCTGGGGCCGAACACGGAGCCCGGCGCGGCGCTAGGAGTCTGCGCCACAGAAGCGCAACGGGGTGAGTTCTGCGGCGCGAGGGCCTGGGGCGGTGGCGGCTGGGCCGAAACACGGAGCCTGGCGACGGGCTTGGCGGCGTTGGCGCAGCGTCGCCCGCGTATCGTTCATGCAACGCGGACTCCCTACGCGGTCGGCGGCATGGTTCGCCGGTAGCGCAGCTCGCGCAGCGAGACGCCCGCGCGTTCCAGGAAGATCCGCGTCTCCCCGTCGGGACGAAAGCCCATCGAGTGGAAGAACCGCCGCGCACTCGCATTGGACTTCAGCTCCCAGAGCTCCACGCTGGTGAAACCCTGCACGCGCGCGTCCGCCAGCGACCGCTCGCACAGCAGACGGCCGATGCCTCGGCGCCAGTGCGAGGGTCGTACGAACAAGGCCCATATTTCTGCAGCGGCAGTACCGTCGTCGCCCCCGGGGGTCGAGCGCAGCGTGCAGAATCCCACGACCGCGTGGTCGTCGCAGGCCACGAGGGTCGTGCTGACGCGGGGTCGCTCCAGACATCGCCTCCACCCGGGAATGCGAGGCCCCACCTCCGGAGGGTCGAGGACCAGATGCGCGACGCGATCGGGAATCAGGGGTCGATAGGAAGCCTGCAGACTGGCGGTATGCACGGCCGCGATGGCCTCCGCGTCGTCGACGCCGGCGTTCCGGATGGTGACGCCCAATGCCGAATCTCCCACTATGGAAACGATAGTCCACATCGCCGGTCCGCGAGCAGGGTCTCCGGCAATCGACGGTGCTCGACGAACTGCCTGGTCAGCCGGTTACGTCGGAGCTGACGCGCCGGCGTCGGTCACCGCTCCGACTACCAGGACATCGGGCCGATCGGCTCTCGTCGAGCCACGGTGGAGGGCACTGGCGCCGGCGGATGGGGGAGCAACTGCTCGCACCATCGTCGATAATCACCGGATGCCCGACCGCGTCCGCGTCTTCGCCCCGGCCACCGCCTCCAACCTCGGCCCCGGATTCGACGTGCTGGGCCTGGCCCTCGAACGCCCCGGCGACGTGGTCGAGGCCGAGATCCGCGCCGACCCGGGCGTCGAGATCGTCGAGGTGACCGGCGCCGACTCGCTCACCACCAATCCGCGGGAGAACGTGGTCGGCATCGTCGCCGCCGCCGCGCTCGAGCGCCTGCCCACCGCGGGCTGCGGCGTCCGGCTCTGGCTGCACAAGCAGATGCCACTCGGGAGCGGTCTCGGCAGCTCGGCCGCCAGCAGCGTGGGCGGCGCGGTCGCGGTGAACGCGCTCTTCGGTGGGGCGCTCTCGGCGGACGACCTCGTCGCCTGCGCCCTCCGCGGCGAGGCGGCGGCCTCCGGAACCGCGCACGCAGACAACGTCGCGCCCAGCGTCCTCGGCGGTATCGTTCTCATTCGCGCGTCCGACCCGCTGGACCTGATCCGGCTTCCGGTCCCCGACGCGCTGCGGGTGGTGCTGGTCCACCCGCACGCGCAGGTGCTCACGGCCGAAGCGCGGCGGCTCGTGGCCGAGCGGCGGTTCACCATCGGGCAGGCGGTCGCCAACCTGGGCAACGTCGCGGCGCTGGTCGCCGCACTCCACGGCGGGGATCTCGCGCTGCTGGGGCGGAGCATCCAGGACGCGCTGGTCGAGCCGGTCCGCGCGCCGCTCGTCCCTGCCTTCGCCGAGGTCAAGCGGGCCGCGCTCGACGCCGGCGCGCTGGGTTGCTCGATCTCCGGCTCCGGGCCGAGCATGCTCGCCTTCGCCGACTCGGATGCTTCTGCCGATGCGGTGGCCGACGCGATGGAGGCGGCGTTCGCGGCTGCCGGCCTCGCGAGCGATCGTTACGTCGGACCTGTCAACGCCACCGGCGCACGCGTGATGCCGTGACTTCGAGGGTCCGCTTGCGCCGAGGCCCGCGCAGCGTTCAACGGTGGGTAGACTCAGGAGCATGAGTACGCGTCTGCAGGTCGTCATGTCCGAAGCCGAGCTGGCTTCGTTGCGCCAGGTCGCGCGACGCGCCGGGTTGACCTTGAGCGAATGGGCGAGGCGAACGCTGCGTGCCGCGCGGGATGCGCAGGCGGTTCCGACCCCCGCCAGTCGGCTGGAGGCGCTCGAGCGTGCCCTGGGCTGCAATCACCCTACTGCCGACATCGATGAGATGCTCGCCGACATCGAGCGTGGCCGCGATCCGAGGTGATGCCTGCACCGACATCCGTCGGTCGGATCCGAGCCGCTGGTCAGGAAACCGTGTCGTCAGCCGCCGGTGACAGTTCGGCCCCGCGCCGGGGGCGCTGCATGGCCAGGAAGCACGCCGCGGACATCCCCGCCGCGCCGAACAGCATGCACATCACCATGATCTGGTAGCGCACGGCTATCAGCGGGGAGACGCCTGACAGGATCTGGCCGGTCATCATCCCCGGCAGCGAGACGAGGCCGACCGCGAACAAGGTGTTCACCTGCGGGATGAGGGCCGAGCGCATGGCGATGGGGCGCGCGTCGTGGTACGGAGCCCCGCGGGCGAGCTCGGCGTCGAGCCGTTCCGCCGACAGGCTGACGGCGTTCATCGACGCCGCGAACACCATGCCCCCGAGCGGGATCAGCACCGTCGGGTCGTGCCACGGGTCGGCGGTCAGGACGCCCTGCGTGATCAGGGCCAGCGTCGACACCCCGCTCAGGCAGATCGCGCCGAGCGCCTGCGGGTAGACCGCCCTGCGGCGGCGGGCCACCGGCCTGAGCGAGATCCAGCCCGCGGCGGTGAGCATCACCGTCAGCGTGCCGAGCACGACGGCCGGGTGCGCGGTACCGAAGATGAACGTCAGCACGTAGCCGACGAGCGCAAGCTGCGCGACCATGCGTCCGACGCCGTAGAGCGCGGCGCCGGCGCCGGCCGACCAGCGCTGGAGGATGGCGAGCACCACCAGCGCCGGGAGCAGGGAGAGGCTGAGGTTGGAGAGCGGAATCGGGTCGACGGAGCCGTTCATGTCGCCGTGGAGCATACCGCGGGACCGGCGCTTCGCCGCGGATCGGAGGAGCTCGCCGTCCCCGCTCGGCCGAACACGGCGCCCTGGCGACGGATCTGGCGGCGCTACTCCGCGCCGCCGGCCGGCGCTGCGTCCGTCGACGGGGCGGGGGGTGGCGTCGGGGCCGGCACCACCGTCGGCTCCGGCATGATGAACCAGGCGGCCGCGTAGGCGAAGAGCCCGAGGACCACGAGGCCCGGGAAGATGGAGAGCAGTACCCAGAGCACCCGCACCGCCGTCACGTCGACCGCGAAGTACTCCGCGATGCCGCCGCACACCCCGGCCACGGTGACGTTGCCGGCGGACCGCTGCAGTCGCTTCGCCCCGACGACGATCGGCTCCGAGCCCGGTTCCGCTTCCGGCACGATGATCCAGGCGACGATGTAGGCCAGCACGCCGAGCAGCACGGATCCGGGCACGATGGACAGGATGATCCAGGCCACGCGGATGAAGACGGGGTCGGTGTCGAGATAGCGCGCGATGCCGCCGCACACGCCGGCGAGCCGGCTGTCGACCCGGGACCGGCGCAACGGCTTGGGGAAGATCGTGGCCGATGCCCCCTGGCGTCGGCCGCAGTACAGACAGTAGGAGGCCTCGTCGGGGATCTCGCGGCGGCAGTGGCTGCAGGTCATTCTCGGCCTCGCTTGCGGTTGTTTCCACGGTTGCGCGGCTTCGGGCGGCGCGTTGTTCGAAGACCGTCGCCCTCCGTGCGCTGTACATGGAGATACGCAGGCGCCGGGCGCCGGTTCCCGGTCGCCGCGGTCAATTCGCCTCTGCAGGGAAGACCGCAGTCCGCCAGCCGGTGAGCAAGTGCACGACGTCCACGCGGCCCGCCGGCTCCAGCATCAGGAAGCGTTCGCCGTCGGGTGCGGGGTCGTAGGCGGGCAGATTTCCCAGCGGTTCATTGAGATACACGCCGTCGAAGAGGTGCTCCGGCGCCGTGCGGGGTGCGCCGGTCGCGTCGATCGGAACGCGGTACAGACTTCGCCCCCGGCGATGGAACAGCGCGCCGCCGGACCGCTCCCAGGCCGGCTCCGTCCCTCCGGAGGGAGTGACCCGAATGGCGGGCCCGTTCGGCGTCCCCTCCGCGGCCCGGACGTACACCTGGTCGCCCTCGCGGGCGTCGGCGTCGGATACGTAGGCGATCCAGCGGCCGTCCGGCGAGAACGCCGGGGCCCGTTCGTTGGCGCCCGTGGCGAGCCACGGCGTCGCCTCGTCGGAGCCGTCGCGCCACGTCCAGATGTCGCGCAGACGGTCGGGGCGCAGCTCGTGAAAGGCGAGCCGGCGGCCGTCCGGCGACCACGAGCCGGGGGTTCGCCGATCGCCGCCGACCAGGGGGGCGGAGACATCGAGGCTCGGCACCTGCAGGCGGTACATCTGCTGGAGCCCGGCGCGGGACGAGGCGAACGTCAGCGTCGTGCCGTCGGGGGACCAGAGCGGCGAATGATTGTCGCCCGCTTCCGCGGTGATCCGTCGGCGTCCGCCGCGTGCGAGGTCCAGCAGCCAGAGATCGCGCCGCAGGATCGCGGTGACGGCGCTGACCGCCACATGCCGCCCGTCGGGCGCGATCCGCGGCGTCTGATGCGGGGCCGCGACGTCGTCGAGCGGCGCGGCGCGCCCGGCCCGATCGACCCAGACCAGCCGGTTGTCTCCTCCCGTTGCCGGCGGAGGAACGAAGACCAGCGTGCCGTCGCGCGCGGCCGCGAACCGCGACCGGCCCAGACCCCGGTAGCCGACGGCGCTGCCGGCGGCGCCCCGCAGCACCGGCCGGGACGACGGCGTCCCGCGGCGCTCCTCGCCGGCGTCGAGTACGAGGCGGGCCGCGAAGATCTCCCCGCGCCGCACGAAGACGACGGTGGACGGCTCGACGAACGCCCCACCGCCGTCGGCGAGGAGCAGTGGCCTCGTTTCACCGGTCTCGCGGTCGAGGACGCTCAGCCGGGGATCCCGGCCGCGCCGTCCGACCGTGAACAGGATCCAGCGTTCGTCGATGGCGTGCGGCCAGCCGTGCGCGGTCTCGTCGCTCTCCACGTCGACCACGGTCAGAGCGACCGGCTCGCCGCCCGCCGCCGGCACCTGCAGGAGGCCGGCTGCGCCGGGGCCGCCGAAGACGATCCGGCCGCTCTCGTCCCACGTCCCGCCCGCCGCCTCGCCGGTCAGGCGGTAGACGCCGGTCGTCCCGACCCGCTCGCCGTCGCGCGCTTCTTCTCCTTCCTTCCCGGCCAGCGACGCGGTTCGGAGCCAACCGCCCGCGAAGAACCCGACGGCCGACCCGTCCGGCGCGAAGAACGGATGCGCGGCGCCCTCGGTATCGGGCACGAGCTCCGTCTCGAAGCGATCCAGGCGGCGCACGTAGAGGCGGCTGCGGCCGTCGACGATGGCCGTGTACGCAATCCGGCTCGCATCGGGAGAGACCGCCACGTCCAGCAGGGCGCGGCCGGCGGGAACGGTGATCGACAGGGCCTGCCGGGACGGCTCGGGGGGCGGGGCGGGCGCGCGCGAACCGAGGAACCCGCCGAGGGCCGCGCCGAGCAGGACCCCCAGCGCCACGAGACCGACCGCGGCACGGCGCGACATGCGGGTCAAGCCTCCCGCCTGCGATAGCGGGCGCGCGCGGTCTCCAGGTCCGCCGCGATCCGCTCCGCCAGCGTCGCCGGCGCCGTCACCCGCACGCCGGGGCCGAAGCTGAGGATCCAGCTTCGGAGCGCGCCGTCGTTGCAGACGTCCAGCCTGACCGCGACCGACCCGTCCTCGAGCGGCTCGACCGACTGCGAGGGATGCCACACCCGTTCCTGCACGTAGGGAGCCAGCTCGGGAGCGAACTCCAGCTCGACCCGTTCGGGCGCACCCTGGTGGATGCCGAGCGAGTGCGGGAAGGCGGCATCCTGAAGATCCTCGACCGCCTCGAAGGTCTCGTTCAGCGGGGTCAGGCTGCGGATCCGCTCGACCGCGAACGTGCGCACCTGCTCGTAGCGGGGCACGTAGGCGAACAGGTAGAGCCCGCCCTCGGCATACACCAGCCGGTACGGGTCGATCCGATAGGACTTCTCGCGCCGGCTGGAGCGCGAGTGATACTGCATGTCCAGCCGCCGCTGGTGCAGCAGCGCGTCGAGCAGGCGGCCGATCGTCGTCCGCTGCCGCCGGTCGTCGAGCCGCCGGGCGGGCGGCGCCTTGGCCTGAATCACCTCCGGCAGGCGATCCAGGAACTGCCGCATGCGGGGGGCGAGCGCGGCTTCCAGCTTGGCGAAGGCGTTCCGCAGGTCCTGGCCGAACGGGGGGAGCGCGAAGCACTCCACGAGCGTGCGGCTGAAGTAGAGCGCCGACAGCTCCGCAAGCGTGAACGCCGTGTCGTCGAGCCGCTTGAACGGGCGGGTGTCGAGCCGCCAGCGTTTCGCCACGTCGTCCGCCACGTCGTAGATCGGGAAACCGGCTTCCTGGAGGGCTTCGAGATCCCGGCGAATGGTCCGCGTCGTCACCCCGGTCGTCTCGGCGAGCCGGCGGATGGTGACGCCGCGCGAGACCTCGAGCTCACGCAGGATGGTCCACTGGCGGATGACTTCGGCGTTGCGCGGCAACCATGTCCTCCCGGGCGTCGTATCGGATCATAAGGGGCGAAAGAGTGTCCGGGGGGTGTGACCTGACCTGTCACACGCCGGGTTTACAGTGGTTCCGTCGGCCGGCACTCCAAGCTGTACCGAGTGCGACCGATAACCCGGTCGAGGCGCCCCCGCAAAGGCGAGGGTCCCGCGACGAAAGGCGAAAGGGCACGGCGATGGCGCAACGTCAGCAAGGGACGCCCACGCAGCTCGACTTGACCTATGATGGTTCATGGCCGGTAGCGGTCAGGCCGGTGGCGAAACCGCGACGCGGCGCGACGCGACTGTGCGCGGTCTGCGGGCGGGTGCCGGCGCATCTGACACTGGAGCGCGAGCCGCGGCATCGGCCGGCGCGGCTCTGTCTCCGGTGCCACCATGCCGTCATGCGGCAGCGGCGGATGGCGCGTGCCGGCCTCGAGCCGGTCGAGCGTGGCGCGACGCACGGCGGCGGCCTGATCGTGCCGAGAAAGAGCGGGCTCTCGGCCGATGCCCTGTCCCGGCGCCTGTCCCGGTCGCGCAGGCGGGCCCAGAAGGCCGCGCGCGTTGCACTCGGAGCGGGTTGAGGGAAGTCGACCCGGTCGACAGGGCTCGTCAACGGCACGCATTGTCGGTGGAGGTATCGGGATGGTGAATCTGGACATGTCGGCAGAAGTCGATCAGCGCAGGGGATCGAGAGAAAGAACGACACGGTCGGAGACGCTGTGCCGCCGCTGCGGCAAGCGCAATGCGCTGTGCTCGCGCGACGCGGGGAAGCGTCGGGCCAACCGCAGGCGGCACCACGACCTCTGCTCCCGGTGCCGGCGCGCGTTGCGCGATTCCACCCGCAATCCCATGCTCTGAGCCGCTCCAAGCCAGTCTGGATGCTGACCGCTTGCCGCCGCCCTCGCGCATCACGATCCTGACGGCCCCGGCGGCGGAGTCCCGCATCGAGGCTGCCGCCGAAGTGCTTCGGCGCGGCCTCGGCAGCGGTGAAGTGCTGCTGGTCGGCGAGACGCGGGAAGCGGCCGACGACTTGGCGCGCGACATCGCGGTGGACGCGGGCGCCACGTTCGGGCTCCATCGATTCAGCCTGCGACAGCTCGTCGGCAGCATCGCGACTGTCGACCTCGCCCGGCGCGGCCTCGCCCCCGCGAGCACGCTGGCGGCCGAAGCGGTGGCCACGCACGCGACCTTCGAGGAACAGAAGCGGAAGGCCCTCGACTACTTGCAGCCGATCGCCGGATTCCGCTCCTTCGGCCGGGCGTTGGCGGCGACCCTCCGCGACCTGCGCCACGCGGACGTGGACGCCGGCCACGGCCGCGGGCTCGACCGGAGCGGGCCCGACATCGCGCGGCTCGCGCGACGCTACGCACGACTCCTGGACGGCGCCGGGCTCGTCGACGACGCGGGGCTCCGTCGCGTGGCGGCGCGGGTCGTCCGCGACGGCGGACTCGAAGGCCTGCCGCTCGATGGCGTCCTGGTCCTGCTCGACGTCGCCGTGACCGATGAAGCCACGCTCGACGTCGTGGCGGCGCTGACCGGGCGGGCCGCCGAGACGCTGGCGACGGTGCCGGCCGGCGACGACCGGACGCTCGCGGCGCTCCGGCGTCTGCCGGACACGGTCGAGACGACCGCGGAGCCGGCCGGTCCGGCTGCGCACGCGCTGAATCGCGTCCGCTGCTTTCTCTTCGGTACCGAGGATCCGCCGCCGGCGGACGATGCGGAGGATCCCTCGGTGGTGACTTTCTTCTCGGCGCCCGGCGAGGGGCGCGAGGCGGTCGAGATCGCCCGCTCCATCACCGCCGAGGCGGCGCGCGGCGTGCCGTTCGACCGCATCGCGGTGCTGCTCCGGTCGCCCGGGATCTACGCCGGTCTGCTCGAGACGGCGCTCGATCGCGCCGGCATCGGGACGTGGTTCGCCCGCGGGACGCAGGTTCCCGATCCGGCGGGGCGCGCGTTCCTGGCGCTGCTCTCGTGCGCGGCGGAAAGACTTTCGGCCCGGTGCTTCTCCGAGTACCTCTCTCTCGGTCAGGTGCCCCGGCTCGACGCCGACGGCGGGCCGCCGGCAGACCGGGCGCGCTGGGTGCCGCCCGACTGCGCTCCCGAGGCCTCGCCGGCGCCCGTGCAGGCGTCGCTGCTCGATCTCCTGGTCGGCGCCGGCGCCGGCGAGCCGACCGGTGAGGAGCCGGCGGACGGTGACGACGCCCCCGTCCGGCACGGGACCCTTCGCGCGCCGGGCCGCTGGGACCGGCTGCTGGTCGAATCGGCGGTCGTCGGGGGGCGCGATCGCTGGGAACGCCGGCTCGACGGACTGGCCCGCGAGCTGGAGATCAAGCGGGCGGAGTTGCGGGCGGAGGATCCCGAGTCGCCGCGGCTGGCCGGGCTGCAGCGCGACAGCGAGAACCTGGAGCATCTGCGGCGCTTCGCGCTGCCGATCATCGGCCGGCTGGCGGCGTTCCCGGCCGAAGCGCCGTGGGGCGAGTGGCTCGACCATCTCGAAGCGCTGGCGCCCATGGTGCTGGACGACCCCGACCGCGTGCTGGCCGTGCTGGGCGATCTGCGGCCGATGGCGCAGGTCGGACCGGTGCCGCTCTCCGACGTCCGCGACGTGCTCCAGGAACGCCTGACCGAGCTGCGGGCCGAACCGCCCGCGCGCCGTTTCGGGCGGGTCTTCATCGGCGGTCCCGATCAGGTGCGCGGCCGGCGCTTCGCGGTCGTGTTCGTCCCCGGTCTGGCGGAACGGGTCTTCCCGCAGAAGCAGCGGCCGGATCCCCTGCTGCTCGACGACCTGCGGGCCGCGCTCAACGCGTCCGGCAAGAGTGCGCCGCGGCTCGGTCTGCCGGACCGACACGATCTCAACGGCCAGGAGAAGCTGCTGCTGAGACTCGCGGTCGGCGCCGCGACCGAGCGCGTCCACTTTTCGTATCCGCGGCTGGAGGTGAGCAAGGCCCGGCCGCGGGTGCCGTCGTTCTACGCTCTCGACGTCGAGCGGGCCCGCACCGGCCGCATCCCCGACTTCCCCGAGGTGGAGCGGCGCGCCTCCCGGCAGGCCGAGGCGCGGCTGGCGTGGCCCGCGCCGCCGGATCCGGATCGGGCCATCGACGATGCCGAGCACGACCTCGCGGTGCTCGGCGGGCTGCTCGCGCCGGAGCGTCCGGCGCAGGAGGTCGTGGGGCGGGCGCGCTATCTGTTTTCCCTCAATCCCGGTCTGCGCCGCACGCTCGCGGCGCGCTGGGCGCGGTGGAAGCGCGCCTGGTCCAGTCAGGACGGACTCTGCGACATCGACGACGACACCAGGTCCATGCTCGCGGCGCACCGCCTGACGGCCCGGCCGTACTCGCCGTCCGCGCTGCAGCACTTCGCCGCCTGTCCGTACAAGTTCCTGCTGGCTTCCGTGCACCGCCTGCGCCCCCGGGACGAGATCGAGCCGCCCCTCGAACACCTGGATCCGCTGACGCGCGGCAGCCTGTTCCACCAGGTCCAGGCGGAGTTCGTCAGGACGCTCGAGCGACGGGCGGAGCTGCCGCTGACGCGGGCGCGGATTCCCGCCGCAGAGACGGTCATCGACGAGGTGCTCGATCGTGTGGCGGCCGACTATGCCGAGCGGCTCGCGCCCGCGATCGCCCGCGTCTGGCGGGACGAGATCGAGGGCATGCGCAGTGACCTGAAGGGCTGGGTGCGGCACGTGGCGAACGAGGACGGGGAGTGGATCCCCATGCACGCGGAGCTGGGTTTCGGGCTGCAACCGGGCGACGGGCGCGATCCGGAGAGCGTGCCGGAGCCGGTCGAGGTGGACGGTCGCTGGCTGCTGCGGGGCGTCGTGGACCTGGTCGAGGCCCGGGCCGCGCCGACGGCTCACGGCGAGCTGCGCGTGACGGACCACAAGACGGGCCGGAACCGTACGCGGGAGGGGATGGTGGTCGGTGGCGGCGAGACGTTGCAGCCGGTTCTCTACGGGTTGGCCGTCGAGCAGACCGTGGGGCGGCCGGTGCACGAGTCGAGACTCTCGTTCTGCACGACGGTGGGCCGCTACGAGCAGCGGGCGGTGACGCTCGACGACAATGCGCGGCGGCGCGGCGCCGAGGTGCTGGAGATCATCGACCGGGCGATAGAGATCGGCTCGCTGCCGCCGGCGCCGCGCCGGGGGGCGTGTCAGTGGTGCGATTTCCGGGTCGTGTGCGGGCCCTGGGAGGAACGCCGCGCGGCGGTGAAGGATCAGGCGCCGCTGGCGGACCTCGCGGCGCTGCGGAGGCTGCCGTGAGGCGGAGCGGCGACGAGTGTGCGGAGCGGGTCGCCGGCCGCGGCCGGAGCAGGTGATGAACGAGCCGCCGCTCGCCGACGCGGCCGCCCGTGAGCGGATCCGGACGTCGCTGGGCGAATCCATCGTGGTCGAGGCGGCTGCCGGCACCGGCAAGACGAGCGAGCTGGTGGCCCGCATCGTCGAGGTTCTCGCTCGTGGAGACGCTGCCGTCGACGGGATCCTGGCCGTCACGTTCACCGAGAAGGCGGCCGGCGAGCTGAAGCTCCGGCTGCGGGAGGGGCTCGAGCGCGCCCGGCACTCCGTCGCCGATTCCGGCGGGGCCGGCGGCCCCGGCGATGGAGCACGGGGGGACGGCGCCGAGGGCACCGCCGATGCCGGCAAGGTCGGAGCGGGCATCACGCGGCTGCAGCATCTGGACAGGGCCATCGCGCATCTCGAGGAAGCGCAGGTCAGCACGATCCACGGGTTCTGCGCGGACCTGCTGCGCGAGCGGCCGGTCGAGGCGGGAGTCGATCCCCGCTTCGAGGTCCTGGACGACGCGGCCGCCCAGCGCATCTTCCGCGAGGCGTTCGAGGGCTGGCTGCAGGACGCGCTCGACGACCAGCCGCCGGGCGTGCGCCGGGCGCTGCGCCGCCGGTCCGCGCCCCTCCGGCTGGAAGAGTCGCCGTCCGGGGACACGGGGCCGACCGACCGCTTGCGCCGGGCCGCCTGGCAGCTCGCCGAATGGCGGGACTTCGTTCGGCCCTGGCGCCGCGAGCGCTTTCCGCGCGAGGCCATCATCGACCAGGTGGTGGCGCACCTGACCGAGTTCGCCGCGCTGACCGACAAGGCGGCCGACCGCCGGCGCGACCGGCTCTTTCTCGCCACGCAGCCGGCGCGCGCCCTGGTGCAGGCGATCCGGGCGACCGACGCCGTCCGGCCGCGCCGGCGGGACTACGACGGCATCGAGGCGCAGCTCGTCGAGCTGGCCGCGAACCGGGACTTCACGCATCCGCGGCGGGGCGCGGGCACGCAGTACGGCGAGGGCGTGGCGCGGGCCGACGTCCTCGACCGGCACGCCAGGATCGTGGACGTGCTGCAGCAGTTCGCGAGGGTGGCGGACGCCGATCTGGCGGCGCACCTGCAGCAGGAGCTGCGCGATCCCATCGAGCGCTACGACCGGCTGAAGATCGAGGCGGGACGACTCGATTTCGTCGATCTGCTGCTCAAGGCACGGGACCTGGTCCGCGATCACGACGCCGTGCGCCGCGACGCGCAGCGACGCTTCGCGCGCATCTTCGTCGACGAGTTCCAGGACACCGATCCGCTCCAGGCCGAGATCCTGTTGCTGCTGGCGTCGGGCGATCCGGACGAGCGCGACTGGCGTCAGGTCACGCCCGGCGTGGGCAAGCTCTTCCTCGTCGGAGATCCCAAGCAGTCGATCTACCGCTTCCGGCGCGCTGACGTCGGGGTCTATCGGCAGGTGACGGCGCAACTCGCGCGCCGCGGCGTGGCGCACGTCGCCCTCTCCACGAGCTTCCGCGCCGTGCAGGCGATTCAGGGGCTGGTCAACCGCGCGTTCGCGCCGCTGATGGGGGCGGCGGAGAACGCGGGCGGCGGGGGGCGGCCGGCGGCGCGCGCCGATGGCGCCGTGCGCCCCGGCTACGTGCCGCTGACCTCCCATCGCCCGGACGAGCCGTCGCAGCCGTCCGTGGTGGCGCTCCCCGTGCCGAGCCCCTACGGCTTCCGGGGGCGCGTGACCGGAAGGGCCATCGAGACGTCGCTGCCCGACGCCGTCGGCGCGTTCGTCGACTGGCTGGTGCGCGAGAGCGGCTGGACGGTGACGGAACGGCAGGCGGGACCGGCCGGCGCCGCCCGGACGGAGCGCGTCCGGGTCGATGCGCGGCACGTCGCCGTACTGTTCCGGCGCTTCGACAGTTGGGGCGCCGACGTCACGCGGCCCTACGTCGACGCCCTCGAGGCGCGCGGCATCCGCCATCTGCTGGTCGGCGGCCGGTCGTTTCACGAGCGCGAGGAGGTCGGGGCCCTGCGCGCGGCGCTGGCCGCCATCGAGTGGCCGGACGACGAGCTGTCCGTGTTCGCGACGCTGCGCGGTCCGCTGTTCGCCATCGACGACGAGTCGCTCTTCGCCTATCGGCACCGGTTCCGGCGCCTCCACCCGTTTCGCATTCCGGAGGAGGCGGCGGCCGGCGAGGTCGACGCCGCCGAGCGGTTCCTGCCGATTGCCGACGCCCTCGATCTGCTGGGGCGGCTGCATCGGCGGCGCAACGACGTCCCGATCGCCGGTACCGTGGGGCGGCTTCTGGAGGAGACCCGGGCGCACGCCGCCTTCGTCATGCAGCGGGCCGGCGAGCAGGTGCTCGCCAACGTGCTGCAGCTCGGCGAGATGGCCCGCGAATACGAGGCGGGCGGAGGGCTCTCGTTCCGCGGATTCGTCGAGCATCTGCGCGACGAGGCGGCCGAACGCCAGGCGGGCGAGGCGCCGATCCTGGAGGAGGGCAGCGACGGCGTGCGAATCATGACCGTGCACGGGGCCAAGGGACTGGAGTTTCCGGTGGTCGTCCTGGGCGACCCTACCGCACGGCTCTACAGGACGACCGCCGGGCGCTTCATCGACTCGGCGAGCGGGCTGTGCGCGCTCCGCCTCGCGGGCTGGTCTCCGCTCGATCTGCTGGACCATCAGGACGAGGAGGTCGCGCGCGACCGCGAAGAGGGGGTGCGTCTGGCCTACGTGGCGGCCACCCGCGCGCGTGATCTCCTGGTAGTGCCGGCGGTGGGCGATGCGCCGGACGCGGACGACTGGACCGATCCGGAGGGCGAGCCCGGCGGGGGCGCCAGGCATCCTCTGAGGAGCGGTTGGGTCAGCCCCCTCTACCCGGCCATCTACCCGCCGCTCCAGGCTCGCAGGCATCCGCGGACGGCGCCGGGATGTCCCGGCTTCGGCCGGGACTCGGTCGTGGATCGCTCGGACGGCGACCCGGCCGGAAGCGAGACGGTGGCGCCCGGCCGACACTGGTTCAGGAACACGAGAGACGATGGCGGCGACCGAGCGCGCTCCGGAGACGCCGGGGATGCCGCCGCCCCTGCCGGCAACGTCGTGCCGTTCCGTGCCCCGTCGACCTCCCGAACCGAATCCTCCGACGCCGGCTACCCGGTCGTCTGGTGGGACCCGCACCGGCTCGCCCTCGGCGCCGGGTCGCTCGTCGGCATCCGCCGGCAGGAGCTGCTGTCGAAGGAAGCGCCGGAGGAGGTGGTGGAGGCGGATCTCGAACGCTACCGCACGTGGCGCCGGGGGCGCGAGGCCACCGTCGAGCGGGCCGCGCGCCCGAGCCTCGTCCTGAAGACCGCGACCGAGCGGGCGCGGGCGGGCGCCGGGAGGCGGGCAACAGGCGACCGGCCCGCGGCCGGCGGCGGCAACGCGGATGGTGATGCATCCGGGTCGCCTGCGGGCTCTGCACCGAACTCGACGCCCGCGGGCGGCGGCGGCAACCCGGACGGCGACACGGGGTCCGCGGAGGCGCCGGTCGCGGTCACCGTCGTCGAGCTCGAGCGCGCCCCGGAGCGGCCGGCGGGCAAGCGCTTCGGCGCGCTCGTTCACAGGGTCCTCGAAACGGTGCCGTTCGACTTGCCGAAAGGGGCGCAGGCGCCGGTGGAGGAGATCGCGCGGCTCCACGGCCGGGTGTTCGGAGCGACCGACGCGGAAGTCGCCGCCGCAGCCGACGTCGCGGGGCGCGTGCTGTCGCATCCGCTCCTGATCCGCGCCCGGGCCGCGGCGCGGCGGGGCGATTGCCGTCGCGAGGTGCCGGTCAGCATGCGGGCGGACGATGGTGTCCTGACGGAAGGGGTGGTCGACGTGGCCTTTCGCGAAGACGGCGTCTGGACGGTCGTCGACTACAAGACGGATCGGGATCTCGAGGAGGCAGGGAACGCCATCGACGTCTACCGGCGTCAGGTCGCGCTGTACGCCGAGATGATCACCCGCGCGACGGGCCAGCCGGCCGGCGCCGTGCTGATGCGGGTGTAGGGCTTCACCGCGGACCGGCCGGCGGCGCCGCGGACCGGCCGGCGGCGCTTGCGGCGGACGGTGCCTGTGACAGAATGGCGGCGGAGGCAACTGTGAGTCCCAACGCGAAGAAGCGGACCGTGCGGGGCAGGTCCTCGACCCGGACGCCCCCTGCCGGCGCGCGGCGGCGTACGCCCGGACGGGTGCCCCGGCTGCTCCTGGGGCTCGGGCTGGCGGCCTCGGTGGCGGCCGGCTGGGCGTTCCTGTCGTCGGGACCGGCCGGAACGACCGCCGCGCAGCCGTCCGCCGTCGTCCAGTCGCTCGCGGTGCGGATCCACCGGGAGCTGCCGCACGACACCGGCGCCTACACGCAGGGGCTGCTCTGGTGGGACGGCAAGCTGTACGAGAGCACCGGACAGTACGGCCGTTCCGACCTGCGCCGGCTCGATCCCGCGACCGGCGCCGTCGAGCAGCGGGCCGACATCTCGCCCGCCTACTTCGGCGAGGGACTCGCGCGGGTCGACGACCGGCTGATCATGCTGACCTGGAAGGCGCAACGGGCGTTCGTCTTCGGCCTCGAGCGCTTCGACGAGCAGCGGACGTTCCGCTACGAGGGCGAGGGATGGGGGCTGTGCAACGACGGCAGCCGGCTCGTCATGAGCAACGGCTCGAACCGTCTGACGTTCCGCGATCTCCGGACGTTCGAGGTGCTCGGGGACGTCGCCGTCACGCTGCGGGGCTTCCCGCTGACGCAGCTCAACGAGCTGGAATGCGTCGGCGACGCCGTCTACGCCAACGTCTACCAGACGGACTTCCTGGTGCGCATCGACCCGGACACGGGTCGGGTGACGCACTACATCGACGCGGCGGGACTGTTGACCCGGGAGGAGAGGCGCGGGGTCGACGTGCTCAACGGCATCGCGTTCGACCCCGGCGCCGGGACCTTCTACATCACCGGCAAGCTCTGGCCGAAGATGTTCGAGGTGACGTTCGAGGAATGAGGTCGTCCAGGGCCCGCCCCCGGCGGAGGAGGGCCCTGGACGCCGGGTTTCGGTTACCGGCGCGGGACGGCCCGGCCGCCCCCGCTGCTGCCTCCGCTGCTGCTGCCCCCGCCACGGCTCGTGGCGCCGCCACCGCCGCCACCACCACCGCCGCCACCCCGGGTGAAGCCGCCGGAGGTGACGCGCGTACCTCCCGTTCTGCCGCCGCCGGATGACACGCCGCCGCCCGAGCCGCCGCGAGGACGCGCCGTGCGGGGCGTCGCGCTGCCGCCCGAGCCGCCCCCATCGCCCGATCCCGCGCGGGCGACCGCCGAGCGGGGCTGGACGCGCGTGAACCCGCGTCCCTCGACGGCGCGGGTCTGCGACACCGTTTCCGGCGCATCGACCACCCCGCCGCGCCGGTAGCCGTATCCGCTCCACATCGGGTCGTACCAGTACCCCCCGTAGCCCCACGGCGCGTACATTCCATACATCGCGCTGCCGTAGTAGATCGGGGAGTAGGCGCCCCCGAGACCGCCCCAACCCCAGCCGCCGACACTGCTGCCGCCGCCGCTCCGGCTGGTGCGCCGCTCGACGACGAAGCGCTCCGGATACGCCAGGGCCACGAGGAGATCGATGACGCTGCCGTCGACGCCGGCGTCGTCGAGCTCGATGAGCGTTCTGCTGTCGAGGCTCAGTCGAGGCTGGCTCTCCGTGAGCAGCGCCTCGATCACGTGCGAATCCGCCCGGGCGGCGGCCTCCCGCACGTTGGAGAGCGTCAGCGGCCCGGCGATGGCCTGCCTTGCGTCACGAAGCCCCCCCGGGGTGGCCGGCAGCCGGGCGTCCCGCTCCTCGTCGGTCGGAGCGGGCCGGTAGCGGCGTATCTCCACGTGCCGCCGGTCGTCCACGGCAATGCCCTGGATGTCCACCCACGTCGAACGATTCAACAGCAGGCTGATGCCGCTCATGTGGCGCGGGGGCTCGGATCCGCAACGGATCTCGGTGCGCGTGAACAGGCGGCGGCCATCGGCCGACCATTCCCGGCGCTCCCAGCCGCTGCAGTCGCCCTCGGTCACCGGGCGCTGCGTGCCGTCGGAGACGAGCTCGCGCTGCATGAGCACTTCCCCGTCCCCGCGGGCCGTCAGCGTCGCGCCGTCGCCTGCGTCCGCCGGCGCGATGCAGACCTCCATGCGCTCCGGGAATTCCGCGCCCTCCGGCGCGGCCGCGATCTGCTCCTCGGCAAGCTGCCAGCAGCCCATCCAGGGGAGCCAGCGGGCGTCGAGATTGCCGGCGCCGGCCGGAGCCGCCTCCGGCGCCCCGCCCGGATTCTGGGCCGCGACCGGCAGGGCCAGTCCGACGATCAACAGGATGACGTACGGGGTCAGCCGCATGATTCGCATCGTTCCATCCTTGCTAAGAACACTCCCTATCACTATGCGTCAGAACACGAATCGAACGCCAGCGGAAATCCGCAGGCCGGTGAGATCGTGTTCGAATCCGGCGAGCACGCCGTCGAGCTCGGCCGTAGCCCACGTGTAGCGCGCCTCCGTGGTCAGCAGGACGTTCCGCGTCAGGCGGAAATCGACGCCGCCGAACGCATGGGCGCTCGGCACCCAGCCCTGCGACTGGATCCTTTCCGAGAAGATCGTGAAGTCGACGACGTCGACGAAGCGCCCGTCCATGACCGTGCTGTAGCGGACGAAGCCGGCGCCGGCTCCGACGTAGGGAACGACGGCGCTCGGAATCCAGACGTATTGCCCGATCGCCCGCCCGCGGGGCGCGAGAGCGAGCGCCAGCTCTCCATGCACGCTCCACTGCGCGAGCTCGGTGTCCTGCTCGATCGGCAGTCCGAACTCGTCCTCGTTGTAGCGGTCCTCGGTCAGGGCGCGCACCAGCGCGTAGTCCACGCCCACCCGCGTCTCGAGTCGCGAGCCGGCGCCGAATCCGATGTCGAAACCGACGCCTGTCGCGGCGAAGTTCATGCGGCCGGCCGTCGGATCCAGCGGGTCGTCCTCGGGACTGGTGCGAACGAAGAAGTTCTCGTGCAGCAACGTGTGCAGTTCACCGGTCGCGCGCGGACGAAGCTGCAGCCCGCGAAACGCCACCGAGAAGCGGGGCTGGCCGAAGCGGAAGTCGGGACTCGCCTGCGCGAAGCGGTCCGTGGCGCCCGTCGCGACCGGCAGGGCGGTCGCGCCTTGCCACGCGGGCGCCT
>WTFV01000209.1:43763-72880 GCA_011523845.1 Acidobacteriota bacterium
TCCGTGGCGCCCGTCGCGACCGGCAGGGCGGTCGCGCCTTGCCACGCGGGCGCCTCGCCGCTTTCGGTGCTGCGCGTGGCTTCACCGCGGATTCCCGGACCCGCCGCCGGTATCGGCTGCGGAGCCGGGTCGTCCGTTCCGTCCTCGCCGGGGCCGGACGGACTCGCGGCTTCGATCCCGCCCGCGGCCACGAGCCAGACGGAGAACAGAACGACGCACGCTCGGAACGCCCGCGCCCGGGGCCGCATGTTCGACAATGGCGTGACTGTCATGACTCAGGTTACAGCACGAACCGTACCGGCACGGCGGGCGTGCGTCGCGGGGCGCGGATCGTCGGGGCAGGTTGCGTCCCCTGTCCCACGAACCGGACGCCTGTCACGCGGGATGGACACGCGACGGTCGTGTCAGGACCTCTCGCCGCGCGATGCGGCGCGTCTCCTCGCCACGGCTCGCAACGCGGCACCGCCGGAGCCGCGTTCCCCGGCCTGCCGACTGCGCTGGCGCTGTGCTATGCTGCGAAAAACCACGTCCCGAAGATTATCGGGCCGACTTCCTGGAGCAGCCGATGCGGTCGTCAGGCCTTGCGCGGATCGCTCTCGTGACGTTGGCGCTCTGCGGCGCCGCGCTCGCCGTTCGTTTCGCGACTCCCCCGGTGCCGGAGCCGCCCCCGGTTCCCGACCCGCCTCCCGTCGCCTTGCCGAGCGACGGGATCATGGCCGAGCAGCGCTCGCGCGGCCAGCAGGCGTTCGATCCGCGGGACATGCTCCGCCGGCGCGGGCGGGGCAATCTGCGACAGCCGGCCGGACCGCACGAGTTCTACTTCACCCGCGCCATCTACAGCAGCGGCTGGGGCTGGTCGCGGTGGGCGACGGACTATCCGAAGGCGGACCGGCAGTTCATGACCGTGGTCAACCGGCTGATCGACATCGACGGATCGCCGTACGAGAACGCGGTCCGTCTCGACGATCCGCGGATCCGCGACTTCCCGTTCCTCTATGCCCTCGAGGTGGGCGACATCTCGCTGAGCCAGGCGGAGATCGAAGGGTTGCGCAACTACCTGCTCGCCGGCGGCTTCCTGGTGATCGACGACTTCTGGGGCACGTGGGAGTGGGCCGCCTTCGAGCAGCAGATCCGGCAGGTGTTTCCGGAGCGCCCCATCGTCGAGGTGCCGATCGAACATCCGGTGTTCAACGCCGTGTACCGGATCGACGAGATCATGCAGGTGCCGGCGATCGGCAACTTCTGGGGCGGCCGGACCTGGGAGCGCGACGGCTACGAGGCGCACGTGCGCGGCATCTTCGACGACAAGGGTCGCCTGATGGTGCTGATCAACTGGAACACCGACCTGGGCGACGCCTGGGAGTGGGCCGAGCGCCCGGAGTATCCGCTGAGGTTCTCCACGTTCGCCGTGGAGATGGGCATCAACTTCATCGTGTACGCGATGAGTCACTGAATCACGTGCTCGCAACGACGGATGCCCGTCGCGGCGTCCGGCGTGCCGGGCGCTTTCGTTCCTGCGCGTGATATAGAACGACATCGAGATGCTGGAAGCGCTGTTCGAGTTGTTCTTCAAGTACCGCCCCCTGATCTTCGAGCAGGGGGACTTCGCGTTCCGCGCGCCGTGGACCGGCGGACTGGCGGTGGCGGCCGCCGTCGTGGCCGGCGTCGTCACGTGGCGGTCGTATACGCAGGTCCGCGGCAGCAGCAGGCCGTCCGACCGGGTCGTCCTGGCCGTCGTGCGTCTGGCGGCGTTCGCCGTGCTCGCCTTCTGCCTGATGCGGCCGGTCCTGGTGCTGTCGTCGGTCGTCCCGCAGCAGAACTTCCTGGGGGTGCTGATCGACGATTCCCGCAGCATGCGCATCGCCGACCGGGACGAGACGCCCCGGCTGCAGTTCGTGCGGGAGCAGCTTGCGACGCCGGAGGCCGATCTGCGCGCCGCGCTCAACGAACGGTTCTCCCTCCGTTTCTTCGGCTTCTCTTCCGAGACGGACCGGCTGGACGTGGTCGACGAGCTCGATTTCGACGGCACGCGGACGCACCTCGGACAGGCGCTCGCCCGCGCCCACGACGAGCTGTCGGACGTGCCGCTGTCCGGCCTCGTGGTCGTGACCGACGGCGCCGACAACGCCGGCCGGGAGCTCGACGAGGCGTTGCTGCCGATTCAGGCGTCCGGGGTGCCGATATTCACGGTCGGCCTCGGCCGCGAGTCGTACGAGCGCGACGTCGAGCTCGGGCGCGTGGAGACCCCGCGCCGCGTGCTGCGCGGAAGCTCGCTCGTCACCGACGTCGTGGTGACCCACCGCGGCTACGCGGGCCGGCCGGTGACCATCCAGGTCGAGGACGAGGGCCGCATCGTCGGGTCCGAGCAGGTCACGCTGCTCGGCGACGGCGTCCTCCAGACCGTCCGGCTGCGCTTCACCGCGGGCGAGGCCGGCCCGCGCCTGTTCACCTTCCGCGTCTCGCCGCAGCAGGGCGAGATGGTGACGCAGAACAACGTCCGCGAGTCGCTGATCGCCGTCGACGACCGGCGCGACAAGATCCTCTACTTCGAGGGCGAGCCCCGCTTCGAGGTCAAGTTCCTGCGCCGCGCGGTGGAGGACGACGAGAACCTGCAGGTCGCCATCCTGCAGCGGACCGCCGAGAACAAGTTCATGCGGTTCAACGTCGACGGGCCGGACGACCTGGTCGGCGGCTTCCCCCGCACGCGCGCCGAGCTGTTCCAGTATCGGGGAATCATCCTCGGCAGCATCGAGGCGAACCACTTCACGCCCGATCAGCTCCGGATGCTCGCCGACTTCGTCAACCACCGCGGCGGGGGCCTGCTGATGCTCGGCAGCCGCCGGTCGTTCGCCGAGGGCGGCTACGCGGGGACCCCGGTCGCCGACGTGCTGCCGGTCGTCGTGGGCGAGCCGCGGGGCGACGGGGAAGAGACGTTCTTCGTCGAGGTCGCGGTGGAGACCACGCGCGCCGGGGCCACGCACGCCTCGACGCAGATCGCGGACACCGAGGAGCTGTCGGCCGCGCGCTGGCGCGAGCTGCCGCCGATAACCATCGTCAACCCGATCACGGAGGTGAAGCCCGGCGCGACGACGCTGCTGACCGGCGCCGACAGCGACCTGGTGGTGCTGGCGTTCCAGCGCTACGGGGCCGGCAAGTCGATGGCGTTTCCGGTGCAGGACTCGTGGACCTGGCAGATGCACGCCGACATCGCGGTCGACGACATGACCCACGAGACCTACTGGCGGCGGCTGCTGCGGTGGCTGATCGACGGAGTGCCGGACCAGGTGGTCACCGAGCTGCCGCAGGACCGCGTGCAGCCGGGCGAGCCGGCCACCATCCTCGCCTCGGTGGGCGACGCGAACTTCGAGGAGCTCAACAACAGCGTCGTGATGGCGTCGGTGACCCATCCGAACGGCGAGTTCACGGACGTGCCGATGGAGTGGACGGCGCAGCGGGACGGCGAGTACCGCGCCACGTTCACGCCGTCGACGGAGGGCTTCTACGAGGTGCGGGTCGAGGCGCTGGCCGGCGACGAGCTGTTGGGGGAGGACGTCACCTACCTGCAGGTGGCCCCGAGCGACGCGGAGTTCCACGACTCGACCATGCGCGCCCCGCTGCTGGAACGGCTGGCCGACGAGACCGGCGGCCGCTTCTACACGGCCGAGACGGCGGCCTCGCTGGCGGACGAGATCCAGTACGTCGGCGGCGGCGTGACGGTGGTCGAGGAGCACGACCTCTGGGACATGCCGATGCTGTTGCTGCTGCTCGCGGGCCTCGTGCTCGGCGAGTGGAGCTTCCGCCGGTTCCGGGGGCTGGCGTGAAGGCCACAGGCTCGGCGGCGGTGCGACCCGACCTGCTCCAGCCGGAGGACCGTCGCCGTACGGTACGGCGGGAGGGCCGGCGGAAGCGGGAGGGCCGACCGGCTGCGTTCCCGTCCGGGAGTCGCCTCGCGCGCTTCGCGCCGATCGCGCCGGCGATGCTGATTGCGCTGCTGTTCGCGGGATCGGCCGCGCCGGCCCACGCGCAGCAGACCCACCTGCTGGTCATCGTGGGACTCGGCGGCGACGACGTCTACACCGAGCAGTTCCACGCCTGGGCGACGACCCTGGTGACCGCGGCCACCGAGCGCTACGGCCTGCCGGCCGAGAACGTCACCTGGCTGGGCGAGAGGACCGCCCTCGATCCGGAGCGGATCGCCGACCGGTCGACGATGGAGAACGTGACCGCCGCCATCGAGGCGATCGCCGAGCGCGCCGACCCGGCCGACCACGTCGCCATCGTCATCTTCGGGCACGGCAGCTTCACGGACCGCGCCCGCCTCAACCTGCCGCGCCGCGATCCGTCGGCCGAGGACTTCTCGCCGCTGCTCGACCGGCTGGGCCGCCGCCGGGTGACGTTCGTCAACACGGCGAGCGCGAGCGGGCCCTTCCTGGAGGCGCTCTCCGCCGAAAACCGCGTCGTCATGACCGCGACGCGGAGCGGTCGCGAGTGGAACGCCACGCTCTTCGGGGGCTACTTCGTCGAGGCGTTCGCCGGCGGCGCCGAGGAGGCCGACCAGGATCGCAACGAGCGCGTGTCGATGCTGGAGGCGTTCGTCTATGCCCGCCAGCGGGTGGTGGCCGCCTTCGAGGCCGAGGGCACGCTGCTGACCGAGCATGCCCTGCTCGACGACAACGGCGACGGCGTGGGCACGGACGCGCCGGACCCGCTGGCCGGCGACGGGATGGTGGCCCGGACGGCGTTCCTGACCGCCGGCGCGGACATCGCGACCGCCCGGAGAGCGTTTCCGGACGATCCGGAACTGCGGCCGCTGTACGCGGAGCGGGACGAGATCGAGGCGCGCGTGGACGAGCTGCGGGTGCTGCGCGGCGGCGCGGATCAGGAACAGTACGAGGCGGAGCTCGAGCGGTTGTTGATCGAGCTGGCCCTGAAGAGCCGCCAGATCCGGCAGTTGGAAGCGGCCAGGGGAGCGCCGGATCCACGATGACGCAACAACCGGCCGTGTTTCCGCAGCCGCCCTGCGGCCCGGTGCCGTTCGCCTGCCACGAGCCCGTGGAGCCATGGCGGATGCCCGGATCCGTCGATGGGAGGCGGCGCAGGAGCGCCGATCCGCGATGAAGGCATACTACCGGCTCGCGCGCGCCCGGTTGGCCGTCGCCGCGGCTTCCGCCCTGGTGCTCGCCGCTCTGGCCGCCACCGCCGGCATCGCCGGCGCCGACGTCCTCCCCGGCAACGTCGCCTACGACGGCCGATTCACGTTCGTGCGCCTGCGCTACGACATGAACTGGGGCCTGCGGAGCGGCCTGTTCCGCCGCGACATCAAGTGGGCCCACGACTACCCGCGGGCCGAGCGCAACTTCGGCAGAATCGTCGAGGAAATCAGCAGTCTCGACATCTACTTGGCGCCCAACGGCGGCAACGTGCTGCCGCTGGACGACCCCGAGCTGACCCGCTTTCCGGTGGCCTACATGGCGGAGCCGGGCTTCTGGCAGCCGACCGACGAGGAGATCGAGGGTCTGCGCAACTACCTGCTCAAGGGCGGCTTCGTCATCTTCGACGACTTCACCAGTTGGCACTTCGAGAACTTCACCGCCCAGATGGCGCGCGCCCTGCCGGGCATCCGGCCGATCCAGCTCGACATCTCGCATCCGATCTTCCATTCGTTCTTCGACATCGAGACCCTCGAGATGGCGCCGATGTACGGCCCGCCCCCCACCTTCTGGGGCCTCTTCGAAAACAACGATCCGGCCGGCCGGATGTACGCCATCGCGAACTACGAGAACGACATCGGAGAGTACTGGGAGTACTCCGACACCGGTTGGTACGCCGTGGATGTGACCAACGAGGCGTACAAGTTCGGCGTGAACTACGTGATGTATGCATTGACGCACTGACCACCTGGGCACAGAGCACGAAGAGGCATCGACCGATGCGCGGCGGCACTGGCAGTTTGATGGCCGACGGGGCTCGTATTATGCCCGTGCCCGCCGTTCCCGGGCAGCTTCTTGTCGAGCACGAGTTCGATGATCTGGCCGTTCATGGACTCCGGTGCACGTATGATCTGGATCGTTTGAAACAATCCAATCCGCTGTAGGACGTTTGCCGCGGGTGGTTCCGGCGGCGCTGCCCCCCGCTCACGAGGAGGCCGGCCGGCCGAGCGGGTTGCGCCAGCGCAGGCCCGGGAAGCGTCCGAAATCGGCGTCGTTGGAGTGGACCTCCGCCTGGTACTCCATCGCCAGCGCTGCGATATGCGCGTCGGTCACCAGGTTCGCGCCGACGCCGGCGGCGTCGACGTTGCGCCGGAGGTAGGTCAGGTGGTCGGCGCCCGGGTTGATGGGTGTAACGCGCGGGAATCTGAACCACTCGTGCAGATAATCCACCGCGGCCACGGGAGAAGCCGGGCGTTCGAGCGCCTTGGGATGGGTCATCAGCCGTACGAATCCGGCTGCGACGATCCACGGGACGCCGATTCGCTCCGTGCCGTTGACCAGATTCTCCCACCAGCGCCTGGCCGCGGCGTGATGGGGTGCCCCGTCGTTGTGGGCGTATATCAGCAGGTTGAGGTCCGGAATGATCATTCCGCCCCGGGTTCGGAGAAGGCCTCGGTTTCGAGGGCGTCGTTGAGCTGGTTCAGCTTCAGAGGGTCGACGCCGGGGGCGAGTCCGCTGCGGTGGGGGGAGATCCGGTAGGGTGGGTGATGGTCCTCTGCGGCAGGCGATATCCCGCGGCGCAAGGCGTCGTTGACGACCTGCTTGAACGGTTTGCCGAGCAGACGGGCCTGTTCCCGCAACGACTCGGCCAGATCGTCGTCGAGGGTCAGTGTGGTCCGCACGGATGCATCTTCGCACGTCGTCGGACTGATGACAAGATGTGCCGGCCAGGTCGCCAGGTCACCGGTGAACGTTGCCCGGCGGGAATCGACAGGACCCTCGGCGTGGTCTACACTGACTCGCAGCAGGCGGGCGCGCACTTGCGGCGGCGGGCGGCGATGTGCACCGCGAGCGTTCCGCCACGGGCCGTCGCCGCCGGGCGGCACTGAAGACGAGCGTCGGACCAAACGAGGAGATCTTCGTGGAGCGAGACACTGCGGCTACCGAGCCGACCGATGTGGTGGAACCGACCGACGATGCAAGGGAGGCTACCTCCGCAGCAGCAACGACCGCCTCCGCGGCGGCGGCCGCATCGACGGATACGACCGATGCGGCCCAGCGGACCGACGCCGTGGACGCGGTAGTAGACGATGCAGCGGGGGAGACGGAAGAGGCGACGCCGGCGGATGCAGCGCCGGCCATCGTCGCGGCGGCGCCGACCGATCTCGAATCGCCCGACGACATCGCCCTGGCCGACAAGCTGAAGGCCGGTCGCGAGCAGATCCTGTCGGAGCTGCACAAGAAGATCATCGGCCAGGACGAGATCATCGAGCAGGTGCTGCAGACCCTGTTCGTCGGCGGCAACAGCCTTATCGTGGGCGTTCCGGGGCTCGCCAAGACGTTGCTGATCCAGACCATGGCGCAGGTCCTCGACCTGAAGTTCGCCCGCATTCAGTTCACGCCCGACCTGATGCCGTCGGACATCACGGGGACCGACATCATCCAGGACGACCCCGAGACCGGCGGCCGGCGGATGGTGTTCGCGCCCGGGCCGGTGTTCACCAACATCCTGCTGGCGGACGAGATCAACCGGACCCCGCCCAAGACGCAGTCGGCGCTGCTCGAGGCGATGCAGGAGCACCGCGTGACGGTGCAGGGGCGCACCTACCAGCTCGACGAGCCGTTCTTCGTCTTCGCGACGCAGAACCCCATCGAGCTGGAGGGGACCTACCCGCTGCCGGAGGCGCAGCTCGACCGGTTCATGTTCCACATCGTGATCGAGCATCCGCCGGAGCACGAGGAGCTTGAGGTCGTGCGCACGACGACGATCACCAACAACCCGGACTACCGGCACGCCGTGACCGGGGACGACCTCGTGGCGTTCCAGGAGCTCGTGCGCAAGGTGCCGGTGTCCGAGGCGGTGATGCGCTACACGCTGGAGCTGGTCCGGACGAGCCGGCGGAACGAGAAGGACGGCGACGGGCCGGACTTCGTGAAGAAGTGGGTGCAGTACGGCGCGAGCGTGCGCGCGGCGCAGTACCTGGTGCTCGGCAGCAAGGCGCGGGCGCTCACCCAGGGCCGCTACCACGTGAACTTCGACGACATCCGGGCGCTCTCGCGGCCCGTGCTGCGGCACCGCGTGCTGCTGAATTTCCACGCCGAGTCGGAGGGCATCACGTCGGATCAGATCGTCGATCAGTTGCTGGAGGCGGTGCCGGTCCCGGCGTCGCGGATGTGACGTGGCCGCCGACCCGCCCTCGTCCACGCCCGGCGCCCGGTTCGTCGATCCGCACGTCCTTGCGCGCATCGGCAATCTGAAGCTGATGGCGCGCAACGTCGTCGACGGCTTCATCAACGGCCTGCACAAGGCGCCCTATCTCGGCGTGTCCATCGACTTCGCCGAGCACCGCGGCTACATGCCGGGCGACGACATCCGGTTCATCGACTGGCGTGTCTTCGCCCGTACCGACCGGTTCTACGTGAAGCAGTTCGAGGCGGACACGAACGCCAACTTCTCGGTGCTGTTCGACGTCTCGCGCTCGATGAGCTTCACCAGCCACGGGATCTCCAAGCTGGACTACGGGCGCTACCTGGCCGGGTGCCTCACCTACTTCGCCACCACCCAGCGCGACCGGGTCGGCATCGTGACCTTCGACGACGACATCGTGCTCCGCGTGCCGCCCTCGGCGAAGCACCTCGACGTCGTCCTGCACACGCTCGATCGCATCGAGGCGGGCCGGCCCGGATCGTTCGAGAAGCCGCTGTTCCGCATGACCGAGTTCTTCAAGCGGCGCGGCATCCTGCTGCTGATCTCGGACCTCTACGAGGAGCCGGAGGCGCTGGTCAACTGGCTGAAGCCGCTCAGCTACGGCGGCAACGACCTGATCGTGTTCCACGTGCTCGACCCGGCCGAGGTCGACTTTCCGTACGGCGAGGCGGGCAACTTCCGGGACCTGGAGACCGGCCAGCGGATGCCGGTGGTGCCCGAGAAGCTGCGCGAGCAGTACCGGGCGCTCGTCGCCGAGCACATCGAGCGGCTGTCGAAGCTCTGCGCCGAGAACAAGATCGACTATGCGTTCTTCAATACCGCGCAGCCGATGGACCACGGGCTGTTCCGGTTCCTGGCGATGCGCGAGAAGCTGAATCGGGTGCGATAGATGGGATTGCTGGCCCCGCTGTTCCTGCTCGGACTCGCGACCATCGCCGTGCCGGTCATCCTGCACATGATCCAGCGCGAGCGGAAGGACGAGGTCGAGTTCCCCTCGCTGATGTTCCTGCGGAAGGTCCCCTACCGGTCCTTCCGCCGCCAGCGGATTCGGCACTGGTTCCTGCTGCTGCTGCGTTGCGCCGCGCTGCTGCTGCTGTTGTTCGCCTTCGCCCGTCCCTTCATCCGCGCCGCGGCGCTGGCCGCGGTGACCGACGGCGCGCGCGAGGTGGTGGTCCTGGTCGACCGCTCCTACAGCATGAGCTTCGGCGACCGCTGGGCGGACGCGCAGGCGCTGGCCATCGACAGCATCGACGCGCTGGATCCCGGCGATCGGGGGACCGTGATCCTGTTCGACGGCGGCGCGCAGACGGGGCCGCGCTCGACGACCGACCGCGTCAGCCTGCGCAACCTCGTCTCGAACGCCGAGGTGGGCTCCGGGGTGACCCGCTTCGGGCCGGCCCTGAAGCTGGCCGAAGGGATCTTCGAGGCGTCGGACCTGCCGCGTCTCGAGGCGGTGCTCATCAGCGACTTCCAGCGGGCGGGCGTGGAGAGCGCGGTCGGCGTCCGGTTCCCGCTAGGCACCGTGCTGACCCCGATCCCGGTCGGGGAGGACGAGGCGGGCGAGGCCAACGTCAGCGTGGCCGGCGTGCTCTTCGAGCGCGAGTACTTCTCGGGACGCGAGCGCATCCAGGTCGCGGCGCGCCTGACCAACCGCGGACCCACCGAGATCGGCGGCCTGGGCGTGACCCTGGAGATGGAGGGCCGGGAGGTCGAGACGCTGACCGCGGATCTGCCGCCGGCGGGTTCCACCACGGTCGACTTCGCGCCGGTGACCCTCGGCGACGCGCAGGTGTTCGGGGCCGTGCGCATCGCGCCCGATGCGTTGCCGGCGGACGACATCTTCCACTTCGTCGTCTCGCCGGGGCAGGTGGTCACAGTGCTGGTCGTCGGCAGCACGGCCGCCCAGGACGATGCCAACCTGTTCCTGTCGCGCGCGCTCGGCATCGGTTCGGAGCCGGCGTTCGACGTGCGCACGACCACGCTGCAGAGCTTCTCGGCGGCGGACCTCGCGGACCGGCAGGTGGTGGTGCTGAACGACACGCGGCCACCGTCCGGCGAGGCGGGCGAGGCGCTGGCCGCCTTCGTCGAGGCGGGGGGCGGCCTGCTCGTCGTGTCCGGTGAACGGGCCGCGTGGCCGCAGGACGATCCAGGCCTGCTTCCCGGCCGTATGGGGGCGCCGGCCGACCGCGACGGCCGCGGCGGGTCGCTCGGCTTCGTCGACTACAGCCATCCGGTGTTCGAAGTGTTCAACGCGCCGCGCAGCGGCGACGTCACCACCGCCCGCTTCTTCCGCTTCCGGCCGGTGGAGCCGACGCCGGAGGCGATCGTGGTGGCGCGCTTCGACGACGGCAACCCCGCGCTGATCGAGCGGCGCCTCGGCGCCGGACGCGTGCTGCTGTGGGCATCGTCCATCGACACCTTCTGGAACGATCTGGCCAAGAAGCCGGTCTATCTGCCGTTCGTCCACCGGATGGTCCAGCACCTGGCGGACTACGCGCCGCCGACGCCCTGGTTCCTGGCCGGACAGGTGCTGAACCTGGCCGAGCAGGACGTGTCGCTCGGCGAGGGAGGGACCGCGGCCGCGGAATACGTCGTCATGTCGCCGACGGGCGAGCGACTGCCGGTCGCGGTCGGCGAGCGGGCGGGGTTCATCGACCTCACCGAGCAGGGCGTGTACGAGGTGCACGATGCGAACGCCGCGGCGGAGCGTCCGCTGATCCTGGCCGTCAACGTCGACTTGGCCGAGGCGGACCTGTCGACCGTCGACCCGGAAGAGCTGGCCAGCATGGTGACCGGGCGGGCCGGCGGCGACCGCACGGCGGCGGGCGGCCCGGTGCGCGTAATCCCGGCCGAGGATCTGGAGCGGCGCCAGTCGGTCTGGTGGTACCTGCTGGTCGCGGCGGCCCTGTTCTTCCTGGCCGAGACGCTGGTGTCGAACCGGCTATCGCGCACGGTCCTGAGCACCGAGTAGGTATCGCTGCGGGGACCTTCCTTGTCGCCGTGACCGGGGCTCGGCGACCTCAGCCGGCCGGAACGCCTCGATTCTCCAGCATCACCACCGCGTCGCGAAGCTCAATCAGGTGCACCGCCTCGAGCGCGGCCGGTGTTGCGTCGGTCCAGCGTGGCGCCGGCTCTCCCGCAGCCACATAGGCGGCGTCGAGCGCCGTTCGCAACTCCAGCAGATGCGCGCGCCTGATCGTCTCTCCCGCCGTCAGGTCTCCATCCGCCCAGCCGTAAGCCGCCAGCCCGGCTGCCGCTCGCAGGCCGTCGATCCGTGACCGCAGCTCGGTGAAGTGGATCGCCTTGACCGCAGTCGCGCCGGGCACGATCTCCGGATCGGTGAACGACCGGCTGCAGACAGGGACGCTCTGGTCTTGAGCCATCTGTCCGAACGGCGAGGTCAGCGGAAGGGCCGGCGCCAGACAGAGTCCCGGCTCGTTGAGGAAAATCGACAGCACCGTGAGGTTGGCGAGGTTTCCCAGCTCGGGCGGGATCGGCCCCGTCAACCGGTTGGAAGCAAGGGCGAGGATCTGGAGATTGGTGAGGCGCCCCAAGGCGGCGGGGATCGACCCGCTCAACTGGTTGGAGTCGAGCTCCAGAACTCCGAGGTTGGCGAGGTTTCCCAACGCGGGCGGGATCGGTCCCGTCAGCCGGTTGAACGTAAGCACCAGACTCCACAGGTTGGTGAGGTTTCCCAACGCGGGCGGGATCGGCTCCGTCAAGCGGTTGGCGGGAAGCACCAGAGCCTGGAGATTGGCAAGGCGGCCCAAGGCGGCCGGGATCGTTCCGCTCAACTCGTTGGATGTGAGGTTCAGCACTTCGAGATTGGCCAGGTTGCCGAGGGCGTCGGGGATTGGCCCGGTCAACTGGTTGCGTTCGAGTACCAGGCTCGAGACACGTCCCGCGCCATCCGTATTCACCCCGTACCAGCTCCCGAGCGGCTCGCCGCTCAACCAGTTGGTGCTGTTGGTCCACGAGGCCCCGCCGGTCGCGTTGTAGAACGCGACGAGCGCCGCGCGGTCCGCCGCGACGGAATCGCAGACTGGGACGCCTTCGGCTCGAGCCAGTTGACCGAAGGGCGAGGTGAGCGGAAACGCCGGCGCGAGACAGAGTCCGGCGTTCCCGCCGAGAGACAGCGTCGTCAGCCTGGTCAGGTTGGCGAGTCGGGGAGGAATCGGACCCCGCAACTCGTTGTCGTGGAGGTATAGCTCCTGCAGGTTGATGAGGTTCCCGAGGGTTTCCGGGATGGTCCCGCTCAGTTCGTTGTGGTGAAGAGCCAGCTCCTGGAGGTTGACCAGGTTCCCGAGGGCTTCCGGGATGGTCCCGTTCAGTCCATTGCCGGCGAGGAACAGGCGCGTGAGGTTGGTCAAGTTCCCCAGTGCGTCCGGGATCGGACCCGTCAGCAGAGTGGACTGAATGGACAACGTGCGCAAGTTGGTCAAGTTCCCCAGTGCGTCCGGGATCGAACCCGTAAGCGGGCTGCGGCCGAGTTGCAGGAATTCGAGGTCGACGAGCTTGCCGAGCGCCTCCGGGATCCCGCCCGTCAACCGGTTGTCGACCAGATCCAGTACCCTGAGATTGGTCAAATCGAGTAGCGCGTTCGGGATTCGTCCTGTCAACCGATTGCCGGGGAGTTCCACCCACTGGAGGTTGGCGAGCTTGCCGAGTGCGTCCGGTATTGGTCCGGTCAGCACTCTGTCGCCCAATCGCCGGTGCCCGATGATTCTCAGAGTCGAGAGGTTGGTCAGGTCGCCGAGTGCGTCCGGTATTGGTCCCGCAACCTGGTTCTCGAAGAGGTACAGACTCGCGACGCGGCCCGCTCCATCCGTATCGACGCCGTACCACTCGCCGAGGGGTTCACTACTCAGCCAGTTCGTACTGTTCGTCCAGTTCACGCCGTCAGTCGCGCGGTAGAGCGCTTCCAGCGCCGCCCGATCCTGCGCCTCGCCTCCCTGGGCGCGGGCGTCGTCCACTGGGACGCAGAGGCTGATCGACAAGCAGGCGAGCACTGAGGCGACAGACGGACATGGTGGCGCGCATGGCCTTCTTTGGTTCATGATCGGAGCCTTCGCCGCGGCAACGGACCATCGGACACAATGCGGGAACCGCCTCCGCCCCCGAACCAGCGTGTTCAAGTCCGCGCCTCGTGCGGGCGGTAGGGCGCGACGCTGATGTCCCCTTCGCGCTTGCGGGTGCGGGCGATGTCGAACGACGCCTGCATCCGCATGAGCGTATCCATCCTGACGCCGAACGCCTTCTCGATGCGCAGCGCCATGTTGCCGGACAGATCGGACCGGCCGTTGAGGAAGGCCGACAGAGTGGGACGGGAGACCCCGAGCACGGTAGCGGCGCGGGCGACGGTCAGGCCCAGCGGCTCGATGACCTCCGTCTTGACAAACTCGCCGGGATGCGGCGGATTCGGCATTCGCATGGGTGTTGCTCCTCTCGATGGAGGATGTTCCGGATCGTCATGCGTAAAGCGTAGCATGACGCGCGACGGGGTCTCGGCGAGGATGCGGAGGGATCGGTGTGCCCCCCAGGCGACTGGTCGGCGGGTGGTACGCGCGTCGGGCCGCATCCAGCCGGGCTGTTCGGACTGAGGCGCTGAAGTAGTGCCGGTTTCGGCGCGCAACGGCGGCCGGCGACGCGCGCGGGCTTGGCGTCACGTGCCGGGCGTGCTAAAAGGGTGTGATCACCTTGAAACACCCGATGCCGAATCGAGGCCGACCCATGCGCGACGAGCCACTGCTGACCGGCGATCGAAACGAAGTCCTCCGCGCCATCCGGCACGTACGGAACCGCTGGCGCCTGCGGCTGGGCCTGCGGGGCGTGGCCGTCCTCGTGGCGGCGGCCCTCGGGACGCTGCTGGCGTCGTCGTTCGGACTCGAGCTGTTCAGGTTCGACCCGGCGGCGATCATCGGGTTCCGAGTCGTCACCTACGTGGCCCTGCTCGCCTTCGGCTGGTGGCTGTTCATCCGGCCGGTCTCGCGCCGCGTCTCCGACGAGCGCGTGGCGCTCTACATAGAGGAGCACGCGCCGGAGCTGCAGGCGACGGTGCTGAGCGCGGTCGAGGAGAGTCGGAAAGGCGCGCGCGAGCGGGCGGCGGATCACTCGCCCGAGCTCGTGCGCCGGCTGATCGAGTCGGCGGTGCGGCAGATCCGCGACATCGACATGGGCCGGCACGTCGAGACGAACCGGCTGCGGAGCTCGACGGGGATGCTGACGGCGGCCGGCCTCGCGGCGCTGCTGCTCTTTACCTTCGGGCCGGCCTACCTGCGGCACGGCATCAACGCGCTGCTGACCCCGATGGGGAGCGTCGAGGCCGCGAGCCCTTACAGCATCGAGGTCCTGCCGGGGGATGCGACCGTCGCGCGCGGCGCCGATCAGGCGATCACGGCCCGGCTCGTCGGGTTCGAGGCGGAGGACGTCAACCTCCTGATGCGGGGCGGCGACGATTCGTTCGACAGGCTGCCGCTGATCCCGATCGTCACGGAGGACGGGGCGGTCGAGCCCGGACAGTTCGAGGTGCTGCTGTTCGACCTGCAGGAGCCGATCGACTACTTCGTCGAGTCCATCGGCGTCGAGTCGCCGACCTACCGTCTGGACGTGATCGAGCTGCCCTACGCGGAGCGGATCGAGCTGGAGTACCACTTCCCCGACTACACCGGACTGGAGCCGCGGACGGTCGAGGACGGCGGCGACATCGCCGTGCTGCAGGGCACCGAGGTCAGGCTGCGCGCCGTGCCGACGATGGGCACGACCGGCGGCCAGCTCGTCTTCGACGACGACGACCAGCGGGTCGACCTCGCGCTCGAGGAAGACGGCACGCTGACGGCCGGCTTCACGGTGGAGGAGGAGGGCTTCTACCGCGTCGATCTCGTGGCGCCGGCCGGCGACCTCGTCACGGCCTCGCCCCAATACACAATCGACGTCCTGACCGATCAGCCGCCCTCGGCGATGTTCATCCGGCCGGGGCGCGACACCACCGCCAGCGCCATCGAGGAGGTGTTCGTCGAGGCGCGCGCCGACGACGACTTCGGCCTGCACTCGCTCGACCTCGTCTACTCGGTCAACGGCGGCCCGGAGGAGACGGTCACGCTGTTCGACGGCGGCGGAAATCCCCTGCGGGAGTTCTCGGGGGGCCACACGTTCTTCTTCGAGGAGCTGGAGCTGGAGCCAGGCGACTTCCTCTCGTACTACGCGCGGGCGACCGACCGCAACCTGCTGCAGGAGGGGGCCGACGTCAAGAGCGACCTCTATTTCATCCAGATCCGCCGTTACAGCCAGGACTACCGGATGCAGCCGTCGCAGGGCGGCGCCGGCGGGGGCATGGGCGGCGGGGCCGACGCGCGCGAGCTGTCGAAGGCGCAGCGCGAGATCATCTCGGCGACGTTCAACCTGGTCCGCGACAGGGAGCAGTACGACGCCGAGGAGTTCGAGGAGAACGTCGTCTTCCTGACCCTCGCCCAGGGGCGCCTGCGCGAGCAGGTGGAGACGCTGGTGCGGCGGATGAACAGTCGGGTCATGCCGGCCGATCCCGCCTTCCGCACGATCCAGGAGATCCTGCCGCGGGCGGCGGAGTCCATGCGCGAGGCGGAGAACGAGCTGCAGGAGCAGGACGCCGACGGGGCCCTGCCGCCCGAGCAGCGCGCGCTGCAGCAGCTCCAGCGCGCCGAGGAAGCCTACGAAGAGGTGATGGTCACCATGGGCGGCGGCGGTGGCGGCGGTGGCGGCGGCGGTCGCCAGGCGGCCGAGGACCTGGCGGATCTGTTCGAGCTCGAGCTCGACAAGATGCGCAACCAGTACGAGACGCTGCAGCGCGCCGGCCAGGAGCGGGCCGACGAGACCATCGACGAGCTGATGGAGCGGCTGCGGGAGCTGGCCCGCCGGCAGGAGCGCGAGGCGGAGCGGCAGCGGCGGCGGGCGCGCGGCCAGCAGTCGACGCAGGGCGGCGGAGCCGGGCAGCGGGCGTTGGCCGAGGAGGCCGAGGAGGCGGCCCGGCGGCTCGAGCGTCTGGCCCGCGAGCAGAACTCGCCGCAGATGATGGACACGGCGCGCCGGCTGCAGGAAGCGGCCGACGCGATGCGGCGGGCCGCCGCCAACGACGACAACCTCGGGTTCGCCGAGGCCGGGACCGCGCTCGACCGCCTGCGCGAGGTGCAGGAGCGTTTGAACAGCGAGCAGCGCGGCCGCCTGGAGCGCGACATCGCCGACCAGTTGCGGCGCGCCAACCGCCTGGCCGACGAGCAGCGCGAGATGCGCGCCGAGGTGGAGCAGCTCCCCGGCCTGCAGGACGAGGCGCGCTTCGACGCGCTGCGCCGCCTGCTGGAGCAGAAGAGCCAGATGGAGGAGGAGGTCGCCGACCTGGAGCGGCAGATCGACTCGACCTCGGCCGAGTTCCGGCGTGACGAGCGCGATGCGTCGCGCGAGCTGCAGGAGGCCGCGGCCGGGATCCGCGACAACAAGCTCAAGGAGAAGATCCGCTACACCCGCGGCCTGATACGGAGCCGCCCGGGCCCGACCGCCAACGCCTTCGAGGAGCAGATCGGCGAGAACATCGAGCAGCTCGCCGAGGAGCTGGCCGAGGCGGCGGCGGCGGTCGGCAAGTCCGAGGGCGACCGCATGGCGCAGGCGCTCGACCGGACGCGCGACCTGATGCGGAGCCTGGAGTCGCTCGACCACCGCATGTGGCAGCAGGGCCGGCAGGGCGAGGACGGCGAGCAGGGCCAGCAGCAGGGCCAGGAAGGCCAACAGGGTCAGCAGGGCCAGGCGGGTCAGGAAGGCCAGCAGGGTCAGCAAGGCCAACAGGGCCAGGAGGGCCAGCAGGGCGGGCAGCCGGGCCAGAATGCCCAGGCCGGCGGACAGCTCGGCGGCGCCGACGGCTGGCGGGGCGGCGACGCCAGCAACTTCGGCCGGGACTGGGGCGGCGGCTGGGGCGACCGGCGGCCGGGCACGACCGTCTGGGAGCCCGGCGACGTCCGGCAATGGAGCCGCGAATACGAGCAGCGCGCCGGCGAGGCGCAGGAGCTGCGGCGGTTGCTGAACGAGCAGGAATTCGAGGTCGGCGACCTCGACGCCATCATCCAGCGCATGCGCGAGCTGGACGACCTGCGCCGCTACCAGGATCAGGAGGAGATCGCCCGGCTGCAGACCTTCGTCCTCGAGGAGCTGAAGCGCTTCGAGTACCGGCTGCGGCGGGAGATCACCGAGGAGAACGAGGATCTGTTCCTCGCGGGCAACGAGGAGATGCCGGACGAGTTCCGGGATCTGGTGGAGGAGTACTTCCGGTCGCTCGCCCAGGACCAGTGAGCCCGGAGTCGGATTCGCGCCCGCGTCCCAGGAGCGCGCGAGGGAAGCTCGTGCTTCGTCGCCGCGGCGACTCTCGCGGCGCTCGTCCTGTTGCTGCCGGTTCGTTGGCCGGCGGCGCAGTTCGAGTGCATTCCGTCGAGGCTGGCGCTCGCCGACGCGTCGCGCATTCGCGGAAGCGCAACCCCTGGTTGGGGCGCGGATCGGTTTCCCTGCGATATCGGATGCCCTGCAGGTGAGAACTGGCGCTGATCCAGTGGCCCGTTACGATGTCGGTGATCGTGCACAACTTTCGAAGCTGGTTCATCAACCAGGTGTGGGGAAACAGAGCCGGCGCCATTCTCGCCGCTGCGATCATCCCGGGACTATGCGCGCCAGCGCTCGCAGGGCAGGCGGTCGAGGGTCCACCCGCTTCCCGGTCCTTTCGGAGCCTCGTCAGCGAGGTCAGTCAGGTTCGAGACGTCCAGTTCGTCCGCGAACTGCAACTCGAATGGAACCGGGCTGACGCATCGGGTGCCGGCGACGGTGGGACGCAGGCTTTCACGCTGGTCGATGAACGAGTTGTACCGGGCGGATTGCGCCGCGAGCGGCGGCCGCAGCTTTCCTACGACCGCCTGGTAGTCGTGGTGAGAGACAGCCTGGGGCGGGAGCTCGACTGGCGGCTGATCCGGAATCCGGCGATCTTGCGCGCCGAGGTACCGGGGCCCGACGGGCGGCTCACCGGCCGGGTGATCGAGCTCGACGCCGTCGAACTGTCGATCGCGATCCCGAATATCGCCGCCGCCGACCATATCGAGCTGTACCGTCCGCGCTGGACGGGCACGGAGTACGCGCTCGACTCGCTGGTGGAGGTGCTGCTCCGGAATCGGCGATGAGGTCCGCTGTTCTGCTGACAGCGGCGGCGTGCTGCCTCCTGGTGGTCGCCCGGGCGGCAGCGGAGCCCGTCACGGTCGTCCGCCGCAACGGCCCCAACTACAACCGCATCAATATTGCGGTCCTCGGCGACGGGTACACCAGCGAGGAGCTCTCGAAGTACTCGACCGACGTCGACCGCGTGCTCGTCTGGTTGTTCGGAACATCGCCGTTCGCGGAATATGAGCCGTACTTCAACGTGCGCAGGATCGATGTCGTGTCGAATGAATCCGGCGCCGACCACCCGGCGGACGGCATCTTCCGGGACACCGCGCTCGGCGCCGCCTATGACTGCGCGGATATCGAGCGTCTTGTCTGTGTGGATCATGCCGCCGTCCGCGGCGTGCTCGAACGGAGCGTGACGGGCAACCTCAGGGATATGGTGCTCATCCTGGTGAACGATGACGAGTACGGAGGGTCCGGGGGCTTGTACGCGGTCGCCTCGACCCACCAACTGAGCTCCGAGCTGATGATGCACGAGCTCGGGCACTCCTTCGGCCTGCTGGCCGACGAGTACGTCGTCGGCAGCACCGACTGCGACAACTCAGTGGAGCCTGCGGCGGTGAACGTGACCCGGGAATCGACGCGGCACGCGATCAAGTGGTCGTACTGGATCGAGCCCGACACGCCGGTTCCGGCAACGGATACAACGCCGGGAGTGGTGAGCGCGTACGAAGGCGCCCGGTACTGCGCGTCCGGACTCTACCGGCCGACGTTCGACTCGAAGATGCGGTCGTTGGAAAGGCCCTTCGAGCAGGTCAACACCGAACAGTTGATCCGACGCATCTACAACTGGGTCTCGCCGATCGACGCGGTGAGTCCCGACGTCGACGAATTGAGATCCGACCGGTGCGAGTTCATGGACTTCTTCGTGCAGACGCCCGGCGAAGCGGACGGGTTGCCGGGCACGCTGGAAACGACGTGGAGAATCGACGGCGAAGTGGTTGCCGGCGGCGATTCCCTGGCGCTGGTCAGTTGCGCGCTGCCCGCCGGCTGGCATCGTGTCGAGGCCGAGGTGAGGGATACAACCGCGGCGGTGCGGCGGGATCCGGATGACGCCCTCGTGGAACGCCACCGCTGGAACGTGCTGGCTCCGGAGTCCGAGACACTCAGCGACAGATAGGGCACGGCGGGCTTCGATGGTCCGGTTCGATACCCGGCGCTGAACCGATGAAGACTCCGTGCACGCGCGCACAGCCCTCCGGGCGTCTGCTGGCAGCAGCCGGTCTCGTGCTGGTGGTGCTGCAGGCCTGCGGCGATGGCGGCGGCGGGAGTCCGGTATCCCCGACCGTGACGCCGAACCGGCCGCCTGTAGTGTCCGGAATTGCCTGCTCCCCCTGCGAATCATCAACGGCAACGGTGGGCACCGAGGTCACGTTCTCCGTGGATGTCCGCGATCCGGAGGGGGATGCCCTCACCTACTCCTGGAGTGTCACCGGCGGCGAAATCGTCGGCCCCAATGATCAGGAAGTTCTGACGTGGCGGCCTCCTTCGGACCTCGCGGAGGTCGAGGTCTCCGTGCTCGTAACGGATGGCAGAGGAGGACAGGGCTCGTTCACCCGGATCGTGAGCGTGAATCGCCCGCCGGAAATCGCCAGAGTCGTCTGCTCGCCACGGTGCGAGTCCATGGCCGTCGCCGGCGGACGGGAGGTCACCTTCTTCGTGGACGCCAACGATCCCGATGGCGATCCGCTGGCGTACTCCTGGAGCGTCACCGGCGGCGAAATCCTGGGGCCCGACGACCAGGCCATCATGACGTGGAGAGCCCCGGCCAGTCGGGAGATGGTCGACGTCTCTGTAATCGTTGCAGATGACCGCGGCGGGGAGGCGATCTTCACGGGCGACGTGAACGTCGGCTCCTGATGTCGCTCCCCGCGGGCGGGTATTCGAACCCGGCCGGGTTGGGTTGCGTTTCCCGCGCCACCGAACTGCCGGGCCTGAACGACCTCGCGCGAGCGCGCCAAAATGCCGGCGCGGGGGCTGAGCAGCCCGTGGTGAAGTCCCCGCTGCATTCGAGCGGCGATGCATCCCATCTGACTGCGTTGTTCGTCGGTTGTGCCCAATATGCGCCCTCCTCACGCCGGGTACCGGGTGTCGGGGCGCCGCGCGGCTCTCGGTGCGACGCGGGGTTCCACCACGGGATGCAAGGCGATGCCTTCACAAAAGTGGTGATCGCCGCGCGCCGGCACGGTATGATGCAGGCAGCACCTCAGGGACGCCACATGCGGGGCAGGATTACTGCAGCGTTGGTTCTCTTCGCGATCGTCGGCAGCACGGCGGTCGTGGCGCAGCGTGGCTGGCGGGGCGGCTGGTACCGGATGCCGCCCAAGTTCCCCGTCGAGTCGCCGACCCACCGCGCCTTCACATTCTCGCGCGTCCTCTACGACAGCGACCGCCGCGAAGCGGGCGGCCAGGGCTGGTACACGGACTACCCGTCGGCCGACCAGAACCTGATGATCCGGCTGTCGGAGATGACGACCACCGACGTCGGCTTCGACCGCTACGACGAGCCCGATCACGTCGTCGTCCGCCTCACCGACGACGCGCTGTTCGACTACCCGTTCATCTTCATGTCCGATGTCGGCACGCTCCGCCTGAGCGACGTGGAGGCGATCCGCCTGCGCGAATACCTGGAGAAGGGCGGCTTCCTCTGGGTCGACGACTTCTGGGGCCCATGGGCCTGGGAGCAGTGGACCGGCGAGATCTCCCGGGTGCTGCCGCCGGCGGCCTACCCCATCTTCGACATCCCGGATGACCATCCGATCCTGCGCATCCAGTACGAGGTGGAGGAGATACCGCAGATCCCCTCGATCCAGCACTGGCGACGGAGCGGCGGCTACACGACCTCGGAGCGCGGCAGGCGCAGCGAGGAGGTGCACTTCCGGGGCATCGCCGACGACCGCGGCCGCCTGCTGGTGCTGATGAGCCACAACACCGACATCGCCGACGGGTGGGAGCGCGAGGGCGAGGACTACGAGTTCTTCTACCGCTTCTCGGTCCGGGCGTACGCGGTGGGCATCAACACCGTCATTCACGCCATGACGAATTGACGCCGGGCTGTCGGCGCCGCGACGGTGGCCGCTGCACCATCCGCGCCGCCATGCGTTGACATTGCGCCGTCCACGCCGCGCCGTGTCGTGGTCCACGCCGTGAAGCTGACGACGTGGGTTCACGCCATGGCGCACGGACAACAGGGTAGAATCGGCAGCGCGACCAGACGCCCGACAACTTCCTCGACTCCCTCAAGCCGGACGAAACACCCCTGCAGACGACGCCCTATCTCGAGACGCTCGAAATCGAACCGGACGGGCCTGCCGCGGCATCCGTGATCTGGATGCACGGCCTTGGCGCCGATGCGAACGACTTCTACGGGATCCCGCCCGAGCTCGGCCTGCCGGCCGACCTGCAGGTGCGCTACGTCTTCCCCAACGCGCCGCGCATGCCGGTGACCATCAACCAGGGCCTGATCATGCAGGCATGGTACGACGTCGCGGGCTTCGGGGCGCGCGACCAGGACGAGCGGGGCATCCGGCGGGCGGCCGAATGGATCGACGAGCTGGTCGCCCGCGAGGTGGAGCGCGGCGTACCGGCCGACCGCATCGTGCTTGCCGGCTTCTCGCAGGGTGGCGCCATGGCGCTCTTCGCCGGCTTGCGCTACCCGGAAACGCTGGCCGGCGTCATGTGCCTGTCCGGGTATCTGCTGCTACCGGATGCGCTGGAGGCCGAGGCGTCCGACGCCAACCGTTCCGTCTCGATCTTCCAGGCGCACGGCACGGCCGACCCGATGGTGCCCCTGGCGCTGGGTCACGCCACCCGGGAGGGGTTGGAGCAGGCCGGCTACGAGGTCGACTACCACGAGTACACGATGCCGCACACGGTCTGCTACGAGGAAGTGCGCGATATCGGCAACTGGCTGGCCGAGCTGCTCGACTGAAACACCTTCAGTGTGTCGGGGGCTCGCCGTCGGGAATGTCCGAGACACTCTTCTCCACGTATTCAAGAAGAGCACTGGGCTGTGGCACCAAGAAGCGCAGAAAGCTCTCGAGGATCCCGTCTGTCCGGTTGTTCGGCATAATCCAGATGCCCAACCGAGGAAGGAGTGTTCTTTCGGGCGGGTCGATGATGGTCCCCTCGGGAGTCGGCGCCTGCGGCGTATTCTCGTATCCCATCGTGGTGATGCGGTCCCGAATGGACCGCCAACGAGCGTCCATGTCCGTATCGGCATCAATGACGATACCGACGACGTCACCCTCCTCGCTGGCCTTGATCCGGACAGGAACGCTCTCGAGCAAGTTGGGAGCACCGCCATGCTCCTTGATCTCGTCGAGATGCGGAATCCCGTGATTCCCACAGATGTGCTTCATGACGTGCTCGTCGTCGACGCCCTCGACGAGAAGGATTCTCCTTGGCATTCTCAGCGCAAGGACAGATGACTTTCCCGTATTGTTTCTCCCCGTGATCAAGTTGACGCGGCCGAGTCCGTCAATCCGCATGTCACGGAATGCCCGGAACCGCTGCAGTTCCAGCCCGCCGAATCTCGGTGGCATTGCCTCTATGAGACCCTCGGAGACGCTGGGCATCACGGGATTATACCGTCGCAGAGTTGCGGTGGCGGTGGTCGGAATACCCGTTCTCGCGGGGTCATGGCGGGCACGTTGAGGGTGTCTCGCTACGCGCGGAAGTACGGCCGGATCGCGTCCAGCCGGTACTCGATCTCGGCGACTTGGTCGGCCGTGAACGAGTAGTCGCCCCGCCGCGACTTCGACGTCTTGAAGATCCCCCGCTTCTTGAGCACGTAGAGCCGGATGCCGGGGATCGTCCGGTCCAGGTTCAGCATCAGCAGCAGCTTCCCGAACAGGTCGCGCAGCTCGTCCTGCTTGCCGGCGACGTGGAGCTCCCAGAGGTGTGCGTAGATGTCGGCGTACATCGCGCCGCCGGTCATCACGCCGTCCATTCCGAGACGCATCTCGTAGAGCCACTGCCGGCCGAAGGCGGCGCCGAAGATCGACTTGATGGGGTCGGGGCGGTGCTCCCGGAGGGCGAGCATCCGCTCGTGGACCGGCGGCCGCTCTTCCTTCACGTAGGCGAGGTTGGGGAACTCGCGGGCCATGTCGACCATGAAGTCGACGGTCGGGACCACGTCCGGGGCGCCGCCGCTGGTCTGGAAGAAGATGGGCCGGTCGGTCACCTCGCACAGCGCGGCGTAGTAGTCGCGGAACTCCTGCAGCGTCGTCGCCTCGGTCGGCGGGATGGCGATCATCCCGTCGGGGGCGAGCGCCTCGGCGTGGCGGGCGTACTCCAGCATCCCCTTCGTGTCGTCGCCTTGCACGCCGAGGACCAGCGCCGGCCCCTTGCCCTTCGCCGCCCGCGCGAGGACGTCGAAGCCGCGCAGCCGCTCCTCCTTCGAGAGGTAGCGCTGCTCGCTGGAGTTCTGCGGCCAGACCAGCCCGTGGATGCCGCAGCGGTCGAGGAAGTCGACCTGGTTGGCGAGATCCTCGTAATCCACCTCGTTCGTGTCCGTGTACGGCGTGCTCATGATGATGAACGCGCCGCGCATCGGCCTGGCCTCGGCCGCCCGCAGCGGGACGTAGGGTGCGAGCGCCACGGCGCCGGTCGCCGCACCGACGGTGGTCAGCCATTCACGCCGAGTGTAGTGCTGCGAGCTCTTCATGGTGCTTCCCTCGCTGTCGCGCCGGATGTTCAAGTCTCAGTCGTTCGTACGAATGCCGTCGCCGAGCCGGCCGAAGAGCAGTCTACCGCAGTCAGGAGCAGTTGCCGCCGAAACGCAGTGTGGCCGTCATGTCGTGAACGGGTGCCGCCAGCGGAGGCCGGCGAACCTGGCGAAGTCGCGGTCGACGGTCACCAGCTCGCAGTCCGCCTCGATTGCGGTGGCGGCCAGATAGGCATCGGTGACGAGATTGCCCGTCACGTCGTGCTGCCGGCACAGCCGGTCGAAGATGTCCCAGTGCCGCGGGCCGGGTCTGATCGGAACACACGACGACGGGGACAGTAGATGACGGGTGAACGAGAGTGCCTCGGAAGGTGTGCTGGGATGCCTGAACACACGGCGGTTGGTGACGACCCTGACGAACGAGCTCAGCACGAACTCGGAGATTCCGTAGGGCCGGCCGGCGTTCACGATCCGGGTGACCCAATCGCGGTACTGTGCGTGGCTCGCCACGTCCTGCCGATAGGCGTACACGAGGACGTTGACGTCAGGCAGGATCATGTCCGTGATCCATGACGTCAAGCAGCGCGGCGTTGCTCTCCATGTTCACGCCGGGCCGCAGTCCGCCGGTGCCGCCGGTGGGCAGGGTGACCGGTCCTGCCGGTGTCGCCGCAGCCCGGCGGGCGAGAACGCTGCGGAGGCCCTCGTCGATGAGCGAAGTCAGGGTTCGTCCGGAACTCGCGGCGTAGCGCTTCGCATCGGCCAAGAGCCTGTCGTCAAGGCGAACGGTGGTGCGCATCGCGCCAAGCTATCTCTGTCGGAGTGCATATGTCAATATGTCACATGTAGTGTGCCGGAATGCGCTAGGCTGAACGCTTCGGACGCTCGGGAGGAGAACATGGCCGGATCGCGACGAATCGCTTGGATCGCCGGTGCGGCGCTGATGGCGGCCTGCGCCGCCGAGGAGCCGGGAGTAGACGTGCCGCCGCCCCCGCCGACGGAAGTTCGGGAAGTCGTCGACACGCTGCACGGCGTGGAGGTGCCCGACCCGTATCGCTGGCTCGAGGACCAGGAGGCGCCGGAAACGCGCGCCTGGATCGACGCGCAGAACGCCTACACCGATACGGTGCTGAACGCGCTGCCCGGCCGCGAGGCGCTGCGCGCGGTGGCCGCGTCGGTGCTCGAGCGCGACGCGATCGGCCTGCCCAACGAGCGTGGCGGGCGCTACTTCTACAGCAAGCGGCGCGCCGACCAGAACCTGGCCGTCCTGTACGTGCGCGACGGGCTGGACGGCGAGGATCGGGTGCTGATCGACCCGCATCCGATGAGCCCGGACCACACGACCAGCGTCGAGTTGCGCGATCTCTCCGACGACGGGACGCGAGTGGCCTACGCCGTCCGTGAAGGGGGCGTCGACGAGGTCTCGATCCGGGTCCGCGACGTGGACACCGGCGAGGATCTGGCCGACGTGCTGCCGCCGGCCCGCTACGGCCAGGTGACGCTGGCCGCGGACGGCGGCGGCCTCTACTACGAGCGCTACGGCGACGTGACGCCGCGCGTGATGTTTCACGCGTTCGGCACGCCGATGGCCGACGACGTGCAGCTCTTCGGCGAGGGCTACGAGCGCCACCAGATCCCGGTCACCGTCATTTCGGACGACGGGCGCTGGATGGTGGTCCACGTCATCGAAGGCTCGTCGGGGCCGACCGAGATCCACGTCAAGGACCTGGAGCGCGACACGCCGTTCGTGACCGCCATCGCCGACGGGGTTTCGGAGTCGTGGGCCGACTTCGCCGGCGGCGAGCTGTTCATCGTCACCAACCTGGACGCGCCCAACAAGCGGGTGGTGCTGGCCGACCCGGCGGACCCAGGGTTCGGACAATGGCGCGAGGTGGTCCCCCAGCGCGACGACGTCGTGGTGGAGGCGGCCGCCGCGCTCGGCGGCAAGCTGGCCGTGTCGTACCTGCAGGACGTGCAGCCGCGGGTCGCCATCCACGAGCTCGACGGGACGCACGTCCGCGACATTGCGTTCGATACGCTCGGCTCGGTCGGCGGCGGGGCGGGCCGCTGGACCAGCGACGAGGCCTTCTTCACGTTCCAGACCTTCCACGTGCCGAGTACCATCTACCGCTACGACATCGCGACCGGCGAGCAGTCGGTCTGGGCCGAGCCGGAGCTGCCGGTCGACGCGGCCGCCTACGAGGTCGACCAGCGCCGGTTCACGTCGAAGGACGGCACCGAGGTGCCGATGTTCGTCGTCCACCGGCCGGACGTCGTGCTCGACGGCAGCAACCCGACGCTGCTGACCGGCTACGGCGGCTTCAACAACAGCATGACGCCGGCGTTCTCGGCCCTGGCGACGACGTGGCTGGAGTCGGGCGGCGTCTTCGTCCTGGCCAACATGCGCGGGGGCGGCGAGTTCGGCGAAGAGTGGCATCGGGCCGGCATGCTCGAGAGCAAGCAGAACGTCTTCGACGACTTCATCGCCGCGGCCGAGCACCTCATCGCGGAGGGCTACACCAGCAGCGAGCACCTGGCGATCCGCGGCGGCAGCAACGGCGGCCTGCTGGTCGGCGCGGTGTCGAACCAGCGGCCCGATCTGTTCGGGGCGGTCGTCTGCACCTACCCGCTGCTCGACATGGTGCGCTACCACCAGTTCCTCGTCGCCAGCTTCTGGGTGCCGGAGTACGGGTCGAGCGACGACCCCGAGCAGTTCGCCTACATCCACGCCTATTCGCCGTACCACAACGTCATCGACGGCGGCGACTACCCGGCGACCCTGTACCTCTCGGGCGACGGCGACACGCGCGTGGCGCCGCTGCACGCCCGCAAGATGGCGGCGCTGATGCAGGCGAAGAACGGTTCCGACAACCCCATTCTGCTGCGCTATCACACGCAGGCGGGCCACTCCGGCGGGCAGCCGGTGAGCCAGCAGATCGACGAGATGGTGGATACGGTGAGCTTCCTGCTCTGGCAGGTGGGCCGGGAGTGACGATGAAGGCGATCTTCACGCAAGACGCCGAAACCGAGTGTCTGCCGGGCGAACCGGTGTTCGAGGTCACGCGACATCGATGCGCCCGCGGGCAGGGATCGATCCGTCTCGCCTGCACGAGCTCGACGTAGCGCCCGAGGTCGAGGCCTTCAAGGCCCTGACGGTGCATCTCGGGCAGGAGCGACGCGGTGACATCCGGGAGCCGCTGGGCCGGAATTCACGCCGACGTACTGCGAGCCCGGGTATCGATTTGACACGGAGAGGAACGGGAGGTCGGCAGTGCGGGAGATGAATGGAATCGTTACAGTGGTGTGCCTTTTTGGAGCCGTAGCCTGCACGGGCGGCGCCACGACCGAGGAGACGCCGGGCGTCGCGACGGGAATCAGCGCCGACACGCTGCTGGCCGCGACCGAGACGCTCGCCTCGGACGAGTTCGAGGGACGAGCACCGGGATCGGAAGGCGAGACGAAGACGGTCGCGTTCCTGACCGAACAGTTCTCCGCGCTCGGCCTGACGCCCGGCAATCCCGACGGAACCTGGGTGCAGGACGTGCCGCTGGTCGGCATCACGCCGTTGCCGGGCGACAACCTGGTGGTGACCGCGGGAGGCGAGAGCCGCACCCTGGAGCCGGCCCTCGACTACGTGGCGTCGACGAAGCACGTCGTCGACGAGGTCGAGATGTCGGGCGCCGAGTTCGTCTTCGTCGGCTATGGCGCGCGGGCGCCGGAGTACGACTGGGACGATTTCGGGGACACCGACGTGAGCGGCAAGATCCTGCTCTTCCTGGTCAACGACCCGCCGCTCGACGATGTCTTCGGCGGGCCGGCGATGACCTACTACGGGCGCTGGACCTACAAGCACGAGATCGCGGCGGAGCTGGGGGCGGCCGGGTCGTTCGTCATCCACGAGACCGGGCCGGCCGGCTATCCGTGGGAGGTGGTCGGGAGCACGCCGTACGCCGAGTCGTTCGACCTCGTCGCGGCGGACGACAACCTGGGCCGCGCCACGGTCGAGGGCTGGGTGCAGCGCGCCACCGCCGAGGCGCTCTTCGAGATGGCCGGGCTCGACTTCGACGAGGCGAAGCAGCAGGCGGCCGACCGCGCGTTCGCGCCGATCCCGCTGGGTGTGACCGGGTCACTACGGATCCGGAACGAGCTGCGGCGCATCGATTCGCAGAACGTCGTCGCGAAGATCGAAGGCAGCGGGGCCCCGGACGAGGTCATCCTGTACGTCGCCCACTGGGACCACATGGGCGTCGATCCGAACCTGGAAGGCGACCAGATCTTCAACGGAGCGGCCGACAACGCCACCGGCACCGCCGGGCTCATCGAGATCGCGCGGGCGTTCCTCCATGCGGAGGAGCCGCCGCGCCGGTCGATCCTGTTCCTGGCCGTCACCGCGGAGGAGCAGGGACTGCTCGGATCGCGCCACTACGGCGAGAATCCCCTCTATCCGGCCGCGCAGACCGTCGCCGCGATCAACATGGACGTCCTCAACCAGTGGGGGCGGACCCGCGACATGACCATCGTCGGCATGGGGCAGTCGGAGCTGGACGACGTCGCCGCCGGCGTCGCCGCGCGCCTCGGACGCACCCTGGCCCCGGACCCGGAGCCGGAGAAGGGCTTCTACTACCGGTCGGACCACTTCTCGTTCGCCAAGGCGGGCATCCCCGCGTTCTACGGCGACCCCGGCGTCGAGTACATCGACAAGCCGGAGGGCTACGGGATCGAGAAACGCACCGAGTACACCGCGAACGACTACCACAAGGTGTCGGACGAGGTGAAGCCCGATTGGGACCTGTCCGGGGCGCTGGAGGATCTGACGTTCATGTACCACATGGGCGCGCGGCTTGCGGCGGGCGACGAGTGGCCGGCGTGGAGC
>WTFV01000067.1 GCA_011523845.1 Acidobacteriota bacterium
CCATCCTGGAGCCGCCGCCGGAGGTCTCCATCGCGGCCAAGACCGCTTCCGTCACTGAGGGCACGGATGCTGCGTTCACGGTGACGGCGAGCCGGGCGCCGGGGGCGGACTTCACGGTGAAGCTCACGGTCTCGGAGGCCGAGGGCAGCGACTTCATCGCCGCCGACAATGAGGGCGCGGCCACGGTGACCATCCCGAAGGGCAAGACGGAAGCGGCGTTCGCCGTGCCGACGGCAGACGATGCGCAGGAGGAGCCGGACGGCACGGTGACGGCGGCGCTTGCGGGCGGCGCAGGCTACACGGTGGCGGCGTCTCCGGGGAACGCGGCCTCGGTCTCGGTGGCCGACGACGATGCGGTGTCCACCGCGCCGGCGTTCTCGGTGGCGGATGTCACGGCGAAGGAGGACGTCGGTCTGATGTGGTTCACGGTCCGTCTGTCGCCGGCGGCGGACCGGGCGGTCTCGGTGTCCTACCGCGCCCGGGAGTCGAACCCGGTATCGGCGCAGCAGGGCCAGGACTACCTCCGGGCCGAGTGGGATCTCCATTTCCGTGCGGGCGAGACTGAGAAGCGGTTCTGGGTCGGCATCTTCAACGACAGCCATGACGAGGGCCGGGAGACCTTCGAGGTCGCGCTGTACAACGCCCGCGGCGCGCAGATTGCCGACGGTGTTGCGGTGGGGACGATCGTGAACGACGACCCGCTTCCGGGTGCGTGGCTGGCGCGGTTCGGTCGCACGGTTGCGGAGCGCGCCCTGGACGGCATCACGGCGCGCATGGCGGCGCCGCGCAGGCCGGGCATGCAGGGTTCGATCGCCGGGCAGGCGCTCGACTTCGGCGGCGGCGCGGCAGGCGGCGGGTCGAACCTTGAGCAGTCCCCCGGATCGTGGTCCCCCGGATCGTTGTCCGGGACAGGCGGGGCAGGCTTCGGGCCGGCCAATGAGGGCGAGGCTCGTGGCATGACGATGCGGGAGATATTGCAGGGGTCGAGCTTCTCGCTGACCGGTGAGGCGGACTCCTCGGGCGGCACGCTGGCCTTCTGGGGCGGGGCGCCCGGCTCGGGTGGCCTCGTGTCCGGGGCGCGGTTCGCCGGCAGCCAGCGGGGCGACGGCACGCCGGTGCGCCTTGATGGCGAGACGGCGACGGCGCTTCTGGGGACGGACTATGCGCGGGGCCGGTGGCTTGTCGGGTTCGCGCTCTCGCAGAGCCGGGCCAAGGGCGGCTATGCCCGGGACGGGGCGCCCGATTGCGCGGGCCTGCCGGAGGCGGCCTGCGCGGTGGCGGCGCGTGCGGGGGACGGTGATGTCGAGGCGTCGCTGACGGCGACGATCCCCTATGCGGCGCTGGCGGTGACGGAGGGTCTGCGGCTCTGGGGAGCAGCGGGCCACGGGGCTGGCGACGTGACGGTGAAGACGCCGGGCGGGAGCCTGAGTGCGGACACCGCCTGGAGCATGGCGGCGGCGGGGCTCAGGGGCGACCTGCTGGCTCCTGCTGCGAAAGGTGAGGCAGGCGGAGCGGGCGGTCCGTCCCTGGCGTTGGTTTCGGACGCGCTGTGGGTGCGGACCTCGTCGGAGCGGGCGCGCGGCCTTGCGGCGTCGGCGTCGGATGTGACCCGGCTGCGTGTGGGGCTTGAGGGCAGCTGGGGGTTGGCGCTGTCGGGCGGAAGCGCGGTGACGCCGAAGCTGGAGCTTGGGGCGCGCCACGATGGCGGCGATGCGGAGACGGGCTTCGGGGTGGAGCTTGGCGGCGGCCTCGCCTGGCGCGACCCGAAGCTCGGGCTCGTGTTCGACCTCTCGGGGCGCACGCTGGTGGCGCATGACGATGAGGGTCTTGAGGACCGGGGCGTGTCGGCGCAGCTGTCCTTCGACCCCGATCCTGCGAGCGGACGGGGCCTGTCGCTCAGCCTCGGGCAGGACTGGGGCGGTCGGGCGCAGGGCGGCCTCGACGCGCTGTTCGCGCCGGAGCCGCTGGAGGACCGCGCCGGGTCGGGAAGCGGCGGCGAGGCGGAGAGCCGCTGGGCGATGGAGGCGGCATACGGCCTCCCGGCTTTCGGCGGCCGCTTCACCGGCAGCCCCCATATGGGCCTCGGCCTCGCGGCGGATGTGCGCGACTGGAGCCTCGGATGGCGGCTCGCGCCCGCTGCCCATGCCAATGTCCCCGACCTCTCCTTCGGGATAAGGGCCACACGAAGGGAGAGCGATGCGGCACAG
>WTFV01000200.1 GCA_011523845.1 Acidobacteriota bacterium
CGCATAAACCCTTACGAATGAGAGAGATAGCACTCGACGGAAAAGAGCCTCACCCCCTGCCGGATGGCCCGGAGTTCAGCGATGATCGGATCGGTCTCCCTCGTCTCCATGGTCGTATCCCTCCATGAGTTCGTTGGGCGTGCAGATTACCGGCGGTTCGTAGCCCGCCTTGCGGCACGCGCGCTCGATCCGTGACCGCGTGGCGGCACCGGCGATGTGGCGGAGACTCCAAGTGAGCAGGTAGTCAACAGCCCGTGTGGTCGCTGAACCGCCCAGGGCGGCCCTTTGTCATCGGAGTGCGTCAGCGCCGATGTCGTTACCTCCATCGTCCGCTCCGACTGCTACCGGTTGGAGCGACACTTGCCGGGCGGGAGTCGCACCCGCTGAGGAATGGCGCCTTTCACGGCAGCGATAGCACGAATACAGCGAAAAAACCCCGTATTCATTGGGGTATCCGTCGGGGCGCACCGTTTCCACCCACGATTCCACCCACGCGGAATCGCCGTCCGCAGCCGAGAGCCGTGTCACCGGTGGCGCGGGTGGCGCGGGGGCGCCGGGGGCGCCGGGGCGCCGCATCGACCCGACGACCCGATCGACCCTCGACCGCAGTGTCAACCGCCCACTCGCACGGCTACTCGGTGTCTATCCGGACTCGCTCGGTGAGACGCAGATCATCGAGAATCTGACGCAGTTCGGTCAGCAGCGCATCCGCTCCGGGTCCGCCCGTGCTCACCTCGCATTTCACGCCGACCGTCAGATCACCACTGGAACCGGCCCGGAGCTTCGGAATCAGCCGGGTGCCGACCCGGTTCCAGATCTCCGCCGGAATGTCGCCATGAACGCGAAGCGTCACGCTCCGTGGCTCCGGTGGTTCGGGCGGCTCAGGCCGGGGCGAAGTTCCCGATCCTGATCCCGATCCGGTACCAGTGGAAGTGCTTGACGAGCCGCCCGCCGGGGGAGTCGGTCCCGGCGGCTCCGGCTCGGGTGACGGTGCCTTCAGTGCTTTGGCCCGGCCCTTGGTCAGCAGGCAGACACCTGAATCGAAGGATACTTCCTCCGAGTCCACCGGCTGCTGGAACCACACCCGGTCCGGGTGGGCGGCGTCCCGTCCGGAGCCGAGCCCGAAGTCACCCTTGACGACCCACTCGACGATCCTGCGGCGCAGCACGGCGTCGGGGTCGACGAGCCGCGTCAGCGACCCGTCGAGGAAGCTCTGGCGCAGGCTGTCCAGCGGCCACGCCCCGCCATCCTTGAATGCGGGCGGCCAGTTGCGTTCGATGTATCCGGCGCCGACCGATTCGTTGAGCCGGGCGTTCGACCTGAGCGCGCCGAGGACGCGACCGCAGAGACTCTCCGCGCTGCTGGAGTGGCCGGCCCCGAGGTCGATGACCTCCAGTCCGTCCGCCGTCGACGCATCGGCGAAGACCATGAAACGGTAATCGCCCCACACCTCCTCGCGGGCTGCCGCGGCGGCGTCGCGGACCTTCGCACTGATCTCGGCGCGGTCGGTCGCGTCAAGCTCACTCCCGAGGGCGCCCGCCGACACCTCGCTGGCGACACGCTTCCACGCGAGCCACTGCTCGACCCTGTCCCGCAATCCCTGCCCGGGCTTCCGGACGGCCCAGACGAGTGCTCCCGGATACCTCCGGGGCGATGCGCCGCGGGTTCGGGTCCACTCTGCAATCCGCTCACGCAAGCCACCGGCCCCCGCGCCGGTCCATTCGGCCTCCGGATCCATGACCACCAGCGTCAGCTTCGGCGTGTCCGGAATCGACGCCGAGTCGGCCGGAAAATGGACGCGCGGAATGCTCTTGTCGCGGTCGAAGTCGTCCTTGACCAGACCGCGGATGGCCGGCCGGATTTCGTCCTCCTCGTCGAGCGAGGCCCGCCGGTCGTTGACCACCTTCTTGATGGTCGGCCGGTAGCTGATCCGGAAACCGTCCGTTCCCACGCGGCGCAGGAAGTACGCGCGTTCCTCCAGCGCCAGGGCCGCGCCGTCTACCGATGTCGTGTCGATCGCCGGCTCGCCCAACGCGAAGCGCAGTTCCGGCAGGTGCGCGACCTTGTCGACCTGCCCGCCGGACGACTCGAACAGCATCGTCGTCGCCACCCTGCGGTGGATGTCGCGGAGCGCGGCCTTCGTGTCGCCGTCCAGCGCCCGGGCGTGGGCCTGAGCGCCCGCGATGTCGGCCTCGATGGCGGCCGACAGGCGCGACTCGCCGAGCTGACCGAGGACGACGCCGGCGAAGTCGGGAACCTCCAGCGGCGCCGAGCCGAGCGTGATCAGCGGCTCCGTTCGGGCTCCGGTGAAGCCGTCGCGATGCGCCCACGAGATCCACTGCGCCAGCATCGCCAGCGTCCCGCGCGTCTGCTGGAACTGCGACAGCGCCCGCCACTTGCGCTGGAAGACCGACAACGTGGCCGGATGGAACGGGTAGCAGGCCTCGAAGCGTGCTCGCAGATGCTCGCGCGCCTTCGCCTCGGTGGCGGCGCTGTCCACCAGCGTCCACTCCGGCGGCAGCCGCTCACGTCGCTCGAAGCACCAGTCCGCGTACGCCTTGGAGACCCTCTTCCGAAAGCGCTCCTGGCCGATGTCGTCGAACAGCCGCCGCCGCACGACCTCGCTCACCTCCGTCTCGTCGTTCGCCAGCAGGTCCTTGGCGACGCGCCGGACGACCTTGGTGATCTTGTCCTGCCACGCCAGATCGAAGTCGGACATCTCCACCTGACTGCGCGGCAGGCTGATGACGGCCGCCCCGTGCGTCGTGCCGGTCATGGCGACGGTCAGGTTCTGGATGAACGCGTGGAACGGGTCGGCCATCTGTCGATAGCGGTTGACGAAGTTGAGCACCTCGTCGAACAGCACCAGCACCGGTGCGTCCGCTGCCGCGAACACCCGGCCGAGGGCCTCCGTGCCCGGCGGCGTCGTTACAGCCTGCGCTCCCAACAGGTCGACGCCTCGATCGCCGGCGAGCTGGCGGGCAACGTCGATCCACGGGGCCTCGCGTCCCTCGCGCGGATCCCAAGCGTTGCCGACGAACACTGCGACCCGCGCGGTCGGCGCGGCCGACAGCTCCGCCTCGTGCAGCAACGACCTGACCTCTTCCCGATCCGCGAGCCGGTCGCTCGCGGTGACCAGGTGATAGAGCGCGGTGAGCGTGTGGGTCTTCCCGCCGCCGAACTGGGTGACCAGCGTCAACACCGGCGCCGTGTTGGCCGTCTCCCCGGCCAGACGCCGCAGCACCATTCCCGTGTGGTCGCGCAACGCCCGCGTGAAGCAGGTGCGGTCGAAGAACGCCTCGGGGTCGCGGTAGTCCGGGGGCGCCGTGCCGGCGACGACTTGCTCCAGGGCGATGGCGAACTCGTCCGGATTGAACGAGCGGCCTTCGCGCACCTCCCGGCGCGGGAGCACCACCTTGTACCAGGGCTCAAGCGCCATCTGCCCGCCACCTCCCCCCGAAGTCAACCATCCGTTCCGTCCACTCCCTCGTCAACGTTGTCTCCCGTGGTCGCCGAGACACGCACGGCCGCCGGCCATCACTTCGGCACCACGAGCAGCATGGCGTCGAGCAGCCGTTTCTCCTCGCTGCCACGGGGATAGAGCGCCGACAACGCGTTCGACAGCCGCAGAAAGTCGGGGCCGCGCTCCCGCTCGGCCCGCAGCAGCGCTCGCAGCGCGTTCGTGAGGCCTCCGGCCTGGAGCAGCATCCCCGTGTGGATGCGGTCGAGCGTCGTCGCGCCCCCTGAGCGGTCGTCCAGCATGTCGTCATCGCCGTAGGGTGGCCGGCGTTCCCGGAGCGAGTGCGCTCCGTACTCCTCGCGGTTCGGAAAGAGCACGCCTTGCAGTGGATCCGTTTTTCCGCTGGCCGATTCCCGCTCCAGCCATGTCGCGACGGCCTGCGATCCCTTCTCGCCGAACAGGTGCTTCGCTCGCTCGGCGACCGGCAGCAGGCGAACTACCCCCTTCGTCGTCTCGATGGTGCGTCTCTCCCACTTCGGCAGGTCGATGCCGAGCGGCTGGGCGAAACGGCGGACCACGTCGAAGACCAGCGAGTACCCTTGGCCTCCGCCCGGGGGCTCCTGGTCGTCCGGGTCGTCGTTCGCCACGCCGTTGGAGTCCCCCGATTCTCGGGTGTCCTCGTTCGTGGTCGCCTGGAGCGTCCAGAGGAAGAGCGCGGTCAGCCGGGCGTCCTCTTCCAGTGCGCCCGCGAGCCCGTTGCGGGCCTGGGCCTCCGCGGCCCCGAGGACGTTCTCCAGCGCGGTGCGGCCGACCACCTCCCAGACCTTCTCCAGATACGCCGGCAGGCCGACCTCGCCGCCATCGGCAGTCTCGACTCGCGTGTAGCGGCTGAAGATCTCAAGCGCCGGTCCGATGCAGGCGAACACGAGGTCGGCGCCCCGCACGCCCTCCGATTGCAGGCGCTCCATCCAGTCACCGACGCGCTTCGGCAAGTCGCGCAGGACATCGGCCCAGTCACCAACATCCGCATTGTCCGGACGCGGGCGGCAAATGAGGTGGACGCTGGTGGCGAGCGCGGCGGAGTCACGGGCTCGCAGCCTGTGCCCCATTTCCGTCGCTACTGGCCACGAGCCGACAATCGTCCATCCACCGCGAATCATCCCCGACAGCAGCGCCTCCCATCCCTCTGTCGTCTTGTGGGCGAATACAACGGAGGCGATGCCACCGTCCTTGGTGACCCGGATACCCTGCGCGAAGGCGCGACCCATTACCTCATTGAAGAACGCTGCGTCTTTTGCCTGGCCGTTCACCGTCCTAGTGTCGTCCTGAACGGCCTCAGGGACCTTGGGGGTCAGCGGGTTTGACGAATCGAACCGATCGCACAGCAGCGGATGGTCGGGTAGTACCCGCTTGAACCACACGAAGAAGAAGTCGGAAAGGTCCGAGTACGGGATCGCGTCGTAGTAGGGCGGATCCGTAAACCAAATAGCGGCCGACTCATCGGTGAGCGGGGACTCCTGGGCCATCGCCTGAACAGCCTGCCCCGGCATGGCGCGATCGATGATGGCGGACTCAATACCGGCCACGAGATTGTCGGTGCTCTTGCGGAATGAACCGCTGGAGTCACTCGTGGTGCAGCCCTCCGCGAAATCCCACGCCGGTTTGACGCGGCCAAGCTTGAACACGGCGGATGGACACTCTTGCCCCGGCATCCAATCGCACAGCGCATTTGAGAGATCGGCCAGCTTACCGAGGGCCAATACTCGCGCATTCAGGTCGGCTCGGTCTATGTCCCGTGCAACCTTCGCCAAGGTCCGCATCGCCACCTTCTGCCGCGCCGTGAACAGGTCGCCCCATTGCATCATTCCGTAGCGCTGCACGCGGAACCCAAGGGTCCCGATGGGGGGTAGCGGCTCATCCGGAACGGGGCTGTAGCCCTGGAAGCCCCCTCGCTCCCACTCGGCCAGGAGCCCGGCGACACGCTCCTGCGCCCGGCGTACCGCCTTGTAGTCCCGCTCGGTCGGCAACCGGTAGTGTCGTCCCTTCTCGGTGGCCTTGAGCGTGACCACGGCCAGCAGAAACGCCCCGCCCTGACGCTTCCCCTGCTCGTCGAAGATGACGTCGGCACCCCCACGCTGCGCGGCGAGTTGCGCCCGCACCCGTTCCGGCGGGAGCACCGACCCGCAGCAGACGCAGGCCGCCTTCGCGCGGGCCACGGTCCCGGCGCGTACCTCCTTGTCCGCGGCTGGCTCGAAGATCTCGAACTCGACCCGCGGCGGCCCGTCTTCGGCTCGCACGACCCGAGGCCGCAACGCCCGCTTGCGCCGCGCCTTCTTGCACAGCCACAGCGACCGCATCAGCGGGATCTCGGCGCCGCAGTTGGGCGCCTCGCAGCGAACCGTCCGCGCCCACAGGTAGGCGATCGGCGTGGCGCCGTCGGGGTCCGGCGGGTAGAGGTCGGCCAGCTCTTCCTCGGCGGCCGCCTTGATCTCGGCCCCGACCTTCCGAAGCTCGTCCGCCAACCCCGGACCGTGACGCGGGATGTCCTCCAGCATCACCTTGAGGATCAGGCACGCGACCGGGTTCAGATCGCTCGCGAACGCTTCGCAGCCGAGCCGCAGCGCCTCCAGCGGAATCGAGCCTCCGCCCGCGAACGGGTCGACGACGAGCGGCGCCTCTTCGCCGTGGGCCGCCCGCACCAGGTTACGCCCCACGCTCAGGTAGGTCTGGTGCGATGCCATGTCCCAGCTGGCGAACGCGCCGATGAACCACAGGAGCGCCTTCCGCAGCTCCGCGTCGTCTGGCGGTGGTTGGCGCACGGCGCGGAGGATCTCGGTCGCCTGCCGCTTGAACCCGTCGGGGCAGTTCGGGTCGCACGGGTCCGGCAGCAGCAGCGCGAGCAGCACCGCCCGGCTCGACGCCAGCGGGCGGCGAGCCCACCACAGATGCAGCGTTGAGGGGTGGCCGTGGCGGATGGACTTCTCCCGCGCCGAGTGCTTCGACACGACGGAGATCGGGAAGTCCACCTCGGCGAGGCGCTTGCAGTCGCGGGGAATCACACCGCCTCCTCGGCCCACCGGACGACTGCATCGGCCAGCTCCAGCGCCTCCAAGTACTCGGCCTCGGTCACGGGCCTGACGGCGCCCGGATAGCGGGTGGCGGTAGCGTACCGCGTCAGCTCGCTGGCTCGCCGGACGGCGCTCGGAATCGACTCTCCCCGTTCCGCCAGCAGCGACAGCAGGTGGTCCAGGTCATGCACGTAGGGAAACTCGATGCCGCGTGCGATCATCAGGGCCTTGATCGCCTTCTCGGCTGCCTGCTGGGCGCAGAAGCACAGGTCTTCGAGGTAGACCTCGGATGCACGGTTCCGGGCGTGCGCCAGGTTGCTCCGAGCCCGGTTCAGCCACTCGCGAGGGTCATCGTGCGGGAAACGCTCACGCCGCGTCATAGACGACCCTGCCCTCCCGCAGCGCGGGCTTGATGACCAGCGCGTGGCTGTCACGGTACCGCTCCACGTCCCTCGGCGAGACGACGATCACGTCGACGGCCGCGCCGACCCCGGACAGCCTCCTGTAGATCTGCCCCATCAGATCCAGCCCGTCGGCGCCCTCCTTGATGACGAGCAGGTCCACGTCGCTGTGGCGGGTCATCTCGCCGCGCGCGGCGGATCCGAACAGAATGATCTTCTCCGGTTGGGCGACCTCCACGATGCGCCGGATGATGGCGTCGAGGACCTGTGGATCGAGCGTGGCGGCGACTGGGGGCCGCCGCCCTCCGCCGACCGCCCTTCCGAGCACGCTGTGGTCCTCCAGCGGCGCGGCCAGTGCGTCAGGGCCACGTTGAACAGCAGCGCCCGGAGCCCGTGGTCGGGACTCGGGGCGACCCCGTTCCGTTCGCGGTGCTCTGGAGTTCACTCGCGCACCTGCGTTGGCACCTTCATGCCCTCGACGGTCAGATAGTAGTGCTGCACCTTGGTCACCTCGTGCCACTGCAACCGGGCCGGATCGGGGATCGGCTCGTTCAGGAACGGCTTGCGGGCGCAATCGGTGACGACGTACAGCCAGTAGCAGTCCGGGCGGTCCTCGGCGACGCGGCGCTCGTTGGGCGTCAGAAGAATCGTGCCCGTGGCCGCGGCGAGTCCCTTGACCTCGATCAGCCGCAGGTCGCCGGTCGCAGCGTCAAGGCTGGTCACGTCGTAGCCAAGGTTCTTGGCGCTCACGTCCTCGACCCGCCGTCCCTGACCTCGCTCGTGTTCCATGACGATGCGCATGGCCGTAGCCTCGGTCGCCGGATCGGGCCGGTGGCGAATCACTTCCGCCGCGCCGCGATCGGGGTGCGGCAGAACCAGCACGCTGGTGATCCGCTCGACTCCCTGGAGCGTGAGCGCCCGCTGCCGCCCCAACTCCTCGCGGCGGCGGTCGCGGCGGGCGAGCAGCTCACCGTGCCGCGCCTCGGCCATCGCCAGCCGGCCCTCCGCGCCCTGGCGCTCCGCCTCCACGTCGGCGGCGGCGCGTCCGATCTCCTCGTCCGTCCGCGCCAACAGTTCCTTGAGCGACAGCTCCACGTGCTTCGCGACGCGCTCGACCTCCGCGAGCCGCTCGGCGCGCGTGTCTTCCAGGAACGGCGACAGGATGCGCTCCTGGAGCCATGCCGACGGCTCGGGCCGCGTCGCGACTTCCGGCAGTTCGTCCGTCGCGGAAGCCGGCGTCAGGTTGCCGAGAACACTCGGCTCGCACGCTCGCGGCTCGCCGCCACCGAGCGACTCCAGGGCGAAGAGCCTCTCGTGCACGACGTGGCCGAGTCCGTCGACCACGCGGGCGCGATAGAAGTCGATGCGCGATGGCGCATCGTGCGCGAGCGAATGGAAGGTGGCCCCCGTCGCGAGCGCGTCGGTCGCCCGCTCGTGGGCATGCCGGCGGACCGCCTCGAAGAGCGGATGGCCCGGCGTGACCCATTCGAGCGTGTCCTTCTGCGCCGCGTCACGATCGGTGCTGCACCGCGGATACCGGACAGCCAGCTCGGGGAGCCGCCAGTCGGGGTCGCGCTCGTGGCGGCGCAGCGAGGCCGGCGTGCGGCCCGGCTCGAAGGTGTGCGGCAGACCGCCGATGAAGTCGAGCTTCAGCGGGGCCAGCGGGGCCGCCTCTCGCAGGAACCGTGCGATGGTCTCGGGCACCACCCGGCGCTCGCGGGCGCGGGCGCGGCGCTCGACCAGCATCTCCAGGTTCAGTTTCTTCGACGCCAACCCCTCCAGGGCGTTCCGGCAGATGTTGCGGAAACGGCCCTCGTCGACATCGCGAAGCAGGCGCTCTTCCAGCTCCTCGCTGCCGAGCCGGCCGGCGTAGTGGTCGCGCAACGCCCGCTCGACGTGGGCCGCCGGCAGCACCTCGCCGACGACGTTGAACACCGCGTCGTCGTCGAGGGCGTCACGGATCTCCTGGAGCTTGTCGAGCAGCCGCTGGAGCACGCGGCCCTCGATGGTGTTCGTGGCCACGAAGTTGAAGATCAGGCAGTCCTTCTCCTGGCCGTAGCGGTGGATGCGCCCCATCCGCTGCTCGAGGCGGTTCGGGTTCCACGGGATGTCGTAGTTGAACAGGATGTTGCAGACCTGGAGGTTGATCCCCTCGCCGGCCGCCTCGGTGGCGACGAGCACCTGGACCGCCCCCTCTCGGAACTGCTGCTCGGCATGGAGCCTCGTTCTCGGCTCGTCCCGGCTGCCGGGCTTCATGCCGCCGTGGATGCTCGCGACCTTGAAGCCCCACGCTTCGAGCATCTCGACGAGGTAGTCGAGCGTGTCCTTGAACTCGGTGAAGAGGACGAGCCGCTGCTCTGGCCGGTCGACGAAACCCTCGTCCCGCAGCAGGTCTTCGAGCTTGGTGAGCTTCGCCTCGTCGCCGGCCTTCTCGACGGCGCGGGCGCGGACGGCGAGCGCCCGCAGGTCGTCGATCTCCTCGCGCACCGCCTCGGCGTCGCCCGCCAGCGTGACCGCGTCCAGCAGCCGCTCCAGCCGTTCGCGGTCCTGCTCCTCCATCTCTTCCAGCTCGTCCGGCGTCGGCAGGTCCGGCGGAGCGGTGCGGGCGAGATCCTGCGCCTGGGCGAGGCCGCGTTCCAGCCGGTCGGCCCGGTTCGCGAGGCTCCGTCCCATGGCCCGCGCGCTGGAGGCCAGACGCCGCTGGTAGAGCGCCATCAGGAAGCCGACGGCACGGGCGCGAGGCGTGTCGCCCTGCGCCGCGGCCTTGGCGCTCTGGCGCTTCACGAACTGCGACACTACCTTGTACAGCTCGTGCTCCGGACCGTCGATGGCGAAGTCCACCGTCCGGGGAATGCGCTTCGTGAAGATCTTGCGGGCTGTCCACCGCCCGTCCCCGTCCCGCTCGGGGAAGTAGACCATCGCCTCCTTCGTGCGCCGCAGGTAGAACGGCGCCCGGCCGTCGTCCATCGCCTCCCGGATCGAGCGCACGTCGGCGTAGGCGTCGCGGTCCAGCAACTGGAGGAAGAGCGAGAAGTTCTCCGGATCCCCCTTGTGGGGCGTCGCCGTCAACAGCAGCATGTGGTCGGACGAGTCCCGCAGCAGCTCGCCCAGTCGGTACCGCTGGCTCTTGTGTGACTCGTCTCGGGCCGACATCCGATGGGCCTCGTCGACGATGACCAGATCCCAGTGCGTCTGGCGCAGCCCCGGCAGGATGTCCTCGCGCTTGGCCAGATCGAGTGAGGTCACGACCTTCGACTGCTGCATCCACTGGTTCACGCCGAACTGGGCGCGCAGGTCACCGCCCTTCATCACGAGGAACGTCTCGTCGAACTTCTCCTTCAGCTCCCGCTGCCACTGGAACGCGAGGTTCGACGGGGCGACGATCAGGATGCGCTCGGCGAGGCCCCGCAACTGCAACTCGCGGATCAGCAGCCCGGCCATGATCGTCTTGCCGGCCCCGGCGTCGTCGGCCAGCAGGAACCGCACGCGCGCCAGCTTCAGCAGGTGGTCGTAGACCGCCTCCAACTGGTGCGGCAACGGGTCGACGCGGGAGATCGACAGTCCGAAGTACGGGTCGAACTCCCACGCGAGGCCGAGCGCGTGAGCCTGAAGTCCCAACCGGAGCAACGCGCCGTCTCCGTCGTACCGGAAGCCGCTGTCGAGAACTGTCAGTCCGGCCAGCTCGGCGGTCCCGAGCGCAACCCTCCGGAATCGCTCCGACTGCGTGCCGACCAGGCCGAGCGTCCAACCGTCCGGCCCCGTCTCCGAGACGGTCTCCACGCGCATCGGCTCGTTGAAGAGCGGGCCGGTCAGGATTTGGCCTTCGCTCGGGATCGCTGATGGGCTCATGGGAACCGCCACGTCCGGTGCCATCGACTCGGTTCGTGACCTTGTACTGTACCACCCGGTCGCCTTCTCGCCATTCGTGGCCACAGTCGATCGCACCGCCAGACGTTCCCTGGGCCTGGTGAGCCACGAGCTGCGCGCCCGCTGCTCGCCATCAAGGGCTCGGCCGACGCGGGACTGGAGGAGGCGGCCGAGCTCGACCCGGCCGAGGCGCGGGAGTTCTTCCGCATTATCGCCGAGCAGGCCGCACACATGCGTGGCCTCATCCGCGACCTGCTCGACGCGGGGCGCATCGACTCGGGCACGCTCTCGGTCACGCCCGAGCCCTCGGAGGTGACCACCCTGGTCGAGCAGGCGCGCCGCACGTTCCTGAGCGGCGGCGGCCGGCACGCCGTCCTCGTCGAACTGCCGGCGGGGCTGCCCCGGTGATGGCCGACCGCCGGCGCATCGTGCAGGTGCTCAACAACCTCTTCTCGAATGCCGCGCGGCATGCGCCCGAGTCGACCCCGATCCGGGTGGCGGCCGTGCGCGAAGGACGCGCACGTCGCCGTCTCGATCTCCGACGACGGGAGCGGGGTGTCGCCCGAGCGGTTGCCGCACCTGTTCAGCAAGCACGGCGGCGGCGGGCGGGGCGCGACGGCGGGCCACGGCCTCGGGCTCGCCACCTCGAAGGGACTCGTCGAGGCGCGCGGCGGCCGCATCCGGGCCGAGAGCCCCAGCGCCGGCCGTGGCGCCACGTTTCACCTTCACGCTGCCGGTGGTCGGCGAGGCCGGCGCGACGCCCGCGCCGGAACCCGGCGACCCGCCGCGCATCCTGGTGGTGGACGACGACGCGCGGGCGCTGTGCTTCGTCCGCGACGCGCGCTCGGAGGCCGGCTACGTCCCGCTGGTGACGGGCGCGGCGCGCGACCTGCCGCGCATCATCCGGACCGAGAGGCTGCGGCTGGTGCTGCTCGACCTGATGCTGCCCGACGCCGACGGCATAAAGCTGATGGGGCAGGTCCCCGATCTCTTCGACCTGCCCGTCATCCTCATCTCCCGCTACCGCCGCGACGAGACCGTCGCGAAGGCGCTCGATGCGGGCGCGGCCGACTACCTCGTCAAGCCCTTCTCGCCCGACGGAGGAGGCCCACGAGACGACCCGCCCCCCCGGTCACCACGATCCCCCGGGGTCGTTAACGACCCCGGGGGCCTACCCCGAGACAGGAACACCC
>WTFV01000252.1 GCA_011523845.1 Acidobacteriota bacterium
TCCCCGATTCGCGGGGGCTCGCGGAGGCCGGCGGACTTTCGAGTGCCGTCGAGTCGTTGCTCCGGTGCGCCGTCGTCGCTGTCGAATACCGTGCCGGTCCATCCGACCCCGTTCAGGCCGTCCAGGGTCATCGCGAGTCCGCCACGTTGCAGTGTGCTGTTGGCGCTCAGGTAGGCGCCGATACCTGACCGTGTCAGTACCTTGACGGCTTCTCCCGCAGCGTGGTCCTCTGTCCGCTCGTTGCCGTTGGTCGTCCGCGTTTCGATACGGACCCCCGTCTCGGTGGTGCGGATTCGAACGTGGGCGTAGCGGTGGGACACAATCGCGTCGGCTGCCGCGTCTCCGATGCGCTGCAGGTGGTGCTGGTATTCTGGTGGCACGCCCTTGAGTGTTTCGCTCGCCTCGTTGACCATCTGGTCGTTCGACGCCAGAAGGTTGTGGCAGATGATCCGCGTGTCGATCATGTCGAGGCTGTTGACGGCGAGCTCGAGCGCGCGCGGATCCTTGTCGGCGGCGACGGCGAAGTCGAACGCGTCGCGGGTGATGCTCCTGTCGGTGCGGTAGAACTTCCCGCGCAGGATCTGGGCGCTTGCCAGCACGGTTTCGTTTCGTCCCTCCACGTCGAGTCGTTCTTCGAGCCCCGGCATCTGCGGCTTTATCGCCGCCACGTCCAGCATTCCGGTCTCCAACTGCACCCTGAGTCGGTCGCGGCTGCTCTCCTTGTGTTCGCCGCCGGTGGCGGCAGCCAGGTCCAACGGCCCGTTTTCGCGCGCGTCGTTCAGGTTGTCGCGGCCGGGCAGGAGCACGTCGATGTCCGTGCTCTCACGGTGCTTCCATCGCGCTGCGAGCAGGGTTCCTCCCCCGAGCATGATCTGGCTCTCTGCTCCCGGCGTGGTTGCGATCCGATCGATCGCTTCGCGGTGGCGGGTCCACAGCGTTCTGGCGGGCTCAGGCAGCTTCATGGCTGGCGTCTGCGTGCAGGTTCACGTAGCGCGCGAGTCGGGGGCTGTAGTTGCCGTGTCTGAGCATCGCCGTGGCGAGTTGCCGCCAGGTGAATGCTCCCTGGAGGTACGCAAGCGCGATGCTGTCGTTCGACGCTTCGGTGATCAGCACGTTGATGATCGCTCTCTGGCGTTGGCTAGGTTCCGCCTCGCGCACCGCATCGTGAAATTCCGCTGCGCTGGGCCTTCGGCCCCATCCGCAGCAGGATCCGGCCAGCAGGCCGGCGATCGCTCCGGCGTTGGCTCCGCGCGGCTCGTTGAAGCGCGGGTCGGCGCGAGAGTACTCGTCGCTGAATCGTTCCGGGGGGAGCAGCGGGACGTGACGTCCTGTGTTCTCCACGCGCATCCGGCGCGCGAGCTCGGCTTGCACCCAGGCTTGTCGCTCCTCCGTCGTGTTGTTGGTTGCGTGTGGTTTCATCGGACCGAGTCTACTCTCCCGGGGTGGCGTTCGTGCACGGCGGCGCCGAGCCCGCCGCAGGCTGTGTCCTGGAAGATCGCGGCCGCCTTGTCGACGGTGGCCAGGAACCCGGCCATCGCCAGCGAGCAGTTCGGCGCCCGCGGCACCGTGATGCCGAGCCGGCGCGCGAGGGTAGGCGGCGCTACTGGCCGCGGCGCGCGTCTTCGTATGTCTGGAACTCGACGAGGAAGACGGGGATTCCGTAGGTCTTCTCCACCCGTCTTTTTGCACTCGGCGGTGAAGCGGTACGTCTCCGGGTGCTCGCACGCGGTGTTGTTGAAGACGACCACGTCGCCGCGTTCCTGCTTCAGGATGCGGTTCTCCAGCAGCGTGAAGAGGAGCATCGCGCTCGATCGTCCGCCGGAGAACTTGACCACGTGGGGCAGGTGCTCGTGCGCCGCGGAGCGGTACGTCAGGGTGTGGTCCGTGTTCGGGTGTCCGCCGTCGGCCTCTCGGGCCTGTCGTCGGATCCGGAGTCCTGGTATCGCGTTCATGTTGCGTGTTCGGGTTTCCGGCCTCGCCGGGGCGGGTTCTCTACCGCGCTTCGAGCGCGACGCCCCGGATGCGTCCCGGCTGGAAGCAGCACGGGTGGGCGCCCATGAAGTGGGGCGGTCCGCCCTCGAGGAACAGCATCCCGAGCGTGGTGGCCGCGAAGTCGGCGGTGAAGTGGACGCCGTCGGGGTGCGGCGTGCCGGCCGCAGGCTCCTTGCCTTCCAGCGTAGGCAGTGCCGTCCTGATGCTCATCGCCTCGCCGTGTGCGGCGGGCCACTCGAAGGGGCTCTCGAGCTCGTCGAGCAGCGTGGCGACGTGCTTCCGGATCGCGGCCATGTGTTCGTCGTTGCGGGGCAGCGGCCGCTGGGGGTAGTAGGAGGAGATCCCGATCAGCTCGCCGTTCCGGACGAAGGCGCGGTACTCGACCGGGTAGCCGTCGAGGAAGTGCATCTCCTCGCCGATCCAGGGCCGGCGCCAGACGGGGACGACGACCCGCGGGTAGTCCCATGCCAGTTGCAGGATGCGCGAGTCGATGGGGAGCGTGTGCAGCGTGTCGCCGCCGGGCTTGCGGCCCTCGCCCATCGAGAATTTCAGGTCCGCGCTGGCGCAGCAGTCCCAGCGGAGCATCCAGCCCGGCCTCGCGGCGCGCCGTACCGCGTCGTACGCTGCGTCCAGCCGCAGCTGGTGGGGGCCGGCTTCGTCGTGCCGGAGGATGTCGTGCGGCTCGAAGTCGGTCACGTGCATCGCCGGGAGGTGCGGGATGTTTGTGCGCTGGCAGGCGCCGATCCAGTCGCCGAGCGAGTAGGGGCAGAACCTCGACGGGCTGAGAAGGAGGTCTCGGGGCCGGCGGTCGTCGGGCAGGAGCATGGGGATCCCTCGATGGTCGGACGGCGTGTCGCCCGGTGCGCCTTGCCGCACGGCCGTCGTGGCGGTGCTGCGGTTTTCAGTCTTGCGGACGGCGGCCGCTGCTTGCGGGGGACGGTGCCGGGAATCGGCGTTGGGCGGGTTACGCTGCGGTCCGGTTGCGCTGGCCGGCGATGAAGCCTTCGAGCGCGCCTTCGAGCTTGGCCATCCGCTCGCGGTTTTCCGCGATGTCGCGGTGTACCTGGTCGAAGCGCTGGTGCATCTCGGTGTTCAGCGTGTCGACTCGGTGGTTGAGCTCGGTGATCAGTGTCCTGGTGGCGGCGTTCCCGTCGCGGACCTGCTGGTTGGTGTCGCTGATCCGCTGGTTCGTGTCGTCGATCCGCTTGTTGATGGCCGTGAACTGGGTAGCCAGGTTCGTGCTCAGGATCCTGAGCATCGCCGCGCTTATCGCGACGATGGCGATTCCGGTGCCGATGATCGACGTGACGATGGTCGTCGTCTCGCTCATGGGTTTGTCACCATAGCACGGCCGGGGCCGTGTCTTCGTGTCCGCGGCCGTTCGCGCGGCTTTCGCGGGCGTTACCGCGTGTGGTCGCAGATGCGGCTCGGAACCTCCCCGGCCACGACCGGGTCGATGGCGGTCGCGGCCTGGTCCGGCGTGATGCAGTAGCGGTTGATGTGCGGTTGCGCGCACGGCAGCGGGTGCGTGAACGGGGCATCGAGCCCGAGGATCCTTCCGGCTACCGGGCCCCGCCGCGCGTGGTGCGGCCAGTCGCGGATGCCGGAGTCCAGAACCTGAACGGCCGGCCCAGCCGGTGGGAGATGCGCGTCTCGTCCCGCCGGTCCAGGAAGTCCCGGGCGCGGTCTTCCTCGTCGTCCGCGTCGTCGTCTCCGGTTCCTTCGGGGCAGAGGTGTTCCCAGATCTCCTCGGCGTCGATGCCGTCCAGCAGCCGTTCGACGGCTTGTGCGGCCTCCTGCGGCGTGACGGGCTTCTTCTTGTCGCTGCGGACCTCGTCGGCGGCGCAGAAGAGCTGGTCGCCCTCCCGGTCGTCGAGCTCCAGCACGTGCTGTGCGACGATGTCCGCGGTGCTCCGGCCGATGTCGTATTGCAGCGGGTCGTGGCCGACCCTCTTCAGCTCCTCGGCCGCGGCCTCGGGGAACAGCTGGATCGTCACGCCGGCGATGCAGCCGGCGGCGCCGCCGGGTCCGGCGCCGTCGGGGGAGTGGTAGGTCTCGACGTCGAACGTGTCGATGGCGGGCAGGCGCGCGGCGTTCGCGCACAGCGCCGCCTCGTCGGTGAGCGTTCCGGCGTCGCGGGGGCCGTCGGCGGGCATGGTGGGCCGCAGTGTCCGCAGCGTGTCGCGCACCTTCTTCAGCCGTTGCCTGTTCATCGTGTTCTCCCTGGGCGGGCGGTCGCCCGTCCCGTCGGTGTTCACGCGCGGAGCGGGAGGACGCATGCCGCGAGCAGCTGCAGGAGGCGTTCGGTCTCCTGGTTGACTGAAACCTGGACGGTTCGTGTGCCGTCCGGGTCCTCGTTGTCGAGGGTGCGTTCCAGTGTCGCGACCACGTGCATCGGCCTGCCGTCGCAGTCGAGCGGGCACTGCACGTAGTACCCGGGGGCGTCGCGCAGTGCGATCCGGATCTCTTCGGGGGCGCGCGCACGGCTGGTCCATGTGGTCCACTGCGAGCGCGCCTCGGTGCGGAGCACCGCCCGCAGGCCGACGTCGTGCCGCAGCTCGGCGGCGCCGGCCGCCGTGCGTTCGTACACGGCGGGCCATCCTGGCCGGCCTTCGTCGTCACCGGGGTGGAGCAGTCGCACGTCGCGGTCTCCGGTCGCCGGGCCCAGGTGCCATCGCCTGGTGGAGTACTTCGAGATCCCATCCTTCTCGGTTCCTGTGGCAGGATGTGTTCGGCAGCCGATCCGCAGCATGCCCGGCTCGTTCTCCCCGGGCCGCAGGATCCAGTGCTCGAGCAGTGCGAAAGCGTCGCTCAGATACTGCAGCAACGGGTGCAGCTCGGGTGGGGGCGCCGGTTCGTCGGTCAGGAGCTCTTCGTAGGGGCGATCGTGCATCGGGGTTTCTTCCGAATCCGTTGTTGTACCTACAGGCAGGTGTTATTGTCCTCGTCCCACGCTGCGGCGCTGAACTCGGCGGCTTCTTCCTCTCCGCAGGTTGCGCACGTCATCGTGCGGTTGCGCGGGCGGTAGAACGCCCGCTCTCCCTTTCCGATCTTCTGTCCGCACTTCGCGCACTTCCCGGCGTAGCGGGTGACGATCCATCGCGGGTCGCCCTTGTAGGTCGGCATCGTGCTCCTTCGGTGTCCGGCCGGTCCGGGTTGCGCCGGGCCGCCGGCCGTGGTTGCAATGGTTACCGGTTCGCCAGGGACCGGTTGGCGCGGGTGATGGCCCGGGCGATGGTCGCCCGTTCGCTCTCGTTGTAGCTGCCCGCGCGGTGGCGGGCCGCGTCGAGCGTGGCGAGGAACTCGCCGTCGCCGTCGAGCGTGCGGCTGCGGGTGTCCTCGCGTGCCGAGTCGTCGGCTTGCAAGAGGCGAGTGCAGGCGTCGACCAGCTCGTCGTTCGGGACCTTCTCCTCGGAGGTGATCCGGCGGATGTCCGCGATGGCGTCGCGGAGCGGGTCGCCGTCGGCGGTGTGCGTCGTCATGAACTGTGTCCTCGTTTTCGTCTGGTGTTGGGGGCAGCGTTTCGTGTGTTGTGGCTGGAATGGTCCCGCCTTCACGCTGGGCGTGTTGTTCTGGAGCGTGTCAGCGTTTCCTCGGCGGGCCGAGGTTGCTCTTTCGCTCTGCGTCGAGGTCGATCCGCCGGGTGCCGCCCCAATTGCGCCGGTAGTCGCGGTCGTGGAGCGCCGCCATCACGGCGCTGACGATCGTCTCGGTGGGCAGGCTGTCGATGGCGCGGTCCCACATCACGGCGCGCGGCTTGCTCACCACGCCTCGTTCGATGTCGTGCTCGAGCAGCAGCCGCAGCGTCTCGACGCGCCAGAGCAGCTCGATCAGCGCCCGCGGGTTCCTGTCGCGGTTGATTCGCCCCCGCCGCACCTGGCGGAGCCTGGGTCGGCCGGCGGGTCGCGGGACCGCCTCGATGATCTCCCACCAGTCGGGTGCCTGGCGGGTGGCCCAGCGTGCCGCGCGCTGGCCCGCGACCAGCGTCATGCGGTCGCAGACCGTGCCGTATATCAGTGCCTGGCGGCGCAGCCGCCGCCGGTTGTCGCGGTCCGACTTGATCTCGTATCCATGAAGCGTGTCGGTCACTACCGCGAGGTCGACCCGCGCGCGCCCCTCCCGCAGTCCCAGCTCCTCGATCACGCTGACCCGCGTTCTTCCTCGGAAGCGGAGCCGGATCCGCTCTGTCAGGGCTGCGCGGATGGCCGCGTCGTCGGGCGGCTGCAGTTCCGCAGGGACTCCGGTGCGGCGTTGCTGCGGCGCCATCGGTGTTCGAGCCATGCCAGTGCCTCGCGGCGGTTCCCGTGCATCGCGGCGTTCGTGCTCGACAGTACGGAGAAGAGCGTGATCGTCGCTTCCCGTCTCGTCGCGTGCGTGAATCCGGCGTTTCCGGCGTCGCAGTACCATCCGCTTCGCGCGGTCTTCCAGATCCTTCCCATTGCTGCGCCGTTCCAGTGGACCAGGTAGTCGCGGGCCCCGAGTCTTCGGTACGTGACGCCGCCGGTTGCGGGTTCGCTCGCCGCTTCGTGTTTCCGGCTCGGGTTCGGGTTCATGGCCTGCGCCGCTCTCTCATGCGCTCGATGGCCTCGATGTCGGTTCACCGAGTGTTGGGGAACCTGGATCGGCGCCTTGCGCCTCATGGACGAGCCTGGCGGCCCTGGCGCCGACGCGTAGGCCGATACCGCGGCACTCCCGTACGAGCTCGTCGGCTGTCGTCCTGCCGGGTTCACCCGGGCCTGCCGGCAGTCCGCAGCCGTTGCGCCAGCCGGCGCGGTAGGCGTCCAGCGCGGCGCGCTCGAGGTCGCGGGCGTCGTCGAGCGCCGCCCGGAGGGTGGGCGTCAGCAGTCGGTCGCAGTCCTTGCAGCGCGTGAAGCGGCCTCTGCGCATGTCGGCGACGTCCGGCCAGTGGGGGGCGGCCCAGATGTCGCCGCTTCTCCCGCACAGGGTGGAGCGGGGATCAAGTCCGGTGATGTGGAACCGCTGTTCGGTCATGGTTGTCTCGGCGACTGGACTACAGGCCCCATGCCTGCAGGATGGCGTTGGAGTAGACGTCGGCCTGTGCCGCTGACGCCTTGTCGGGCTTCACGCGGCTGACGCGTGCGTACTCCCGTGCGCTCACCTCCTCGACGTAGAAGCGATCGCCGTCGTGCAGGCAGCGGATCTCGATGGCGTTGGGTCCCTCCATCCGGATGACGGCGGTTTCGACGTGCCGGATGCTTGGCGCCAGCGCGTCGCGGGCGGTCACCAGGTCGACGAGCCCGCTCGCCACTTCGATCCGGTCGACGCCGGTGCTGGCGCCGTGCACGAAGGCGTCGTGCGCCTCGGAGACGGCCTTCTCCGCGTCGTCCTCGCCGTCGGTGCGTCCGACTTCGCGGGCGGCGGCCAGCGCCTCGTGGTAGGCGTCGACGTCGGCGGCCATCGAGGTGATGAAGCGCTCGGCGATCCCGCGGGCCGCGGCCTCGGGGTCGTGCAGCGCGCTGGCGGCGGCTCTCGGCCGCGCGGGCGGAGCGGATTCGGGGGCGCCGTCGGCGGCGTGCAGCTCGATTTCGTTCTCGGGGACGTGCTGGTCGTTCTCGTCGAGATAGATCCGCTCGCCGTCGGTCACGACCTGCTTGCTGGTGTCCCAGAACATGGCGGTGCCGCCCTCGTGCTCGTGCGTGATGCGGCCGTTGCTGCCGCGCTCGAAGGCGTCGGGGATGAGCTTGCAGTGTCCGTACACGGTCTCGAGGGTGCCGGTGATGGCGGCGCCGGTGCGCCGGTTGCGTGCGTGCATGCGGTGGGTCTCCTTCGGTGGTGTCGCGGCGCCGTGTCATCCGGCCGGCGGCGTGCTGCTTCCGGCGCCGGTTCTCGGAACGAACGGCGGATCCGCGCGTGCGGAGCGGCGTACCGGGAAGAGGGGACACCCGTTGCGCGCGGAAGGTGTTCCGACTGCGAGCGGTGAGCAGTCATCAGGCGTGGGTTGATCCGCGCGTGCGGAGCCGGTGCTCGGGTGGTGCCGGAATGGCGCGGGTCGGCGCCGAGTCTGTTGTCGTGAGGGACTGCGTCAGGGCATGCTCGTGGTGGCGTTCGTTGGTCGGGCGTACGCCTGCCGGCGTGGGTCGGAAGCCAGTCTGCGTGCAGCGTACGGTCTCTGGTCCGCCGGGTACCTACAGGCCCCAGGCGTGGAGGATCAGGTTCGCGTACAGGTCGAGTTGGTCGATTGACGCGGCGTTCGGTCCAACGCGGCTCTCGTGCCCGCTCTCGGTTGCGGTGACCCGGTTCACCCGGAACCTGTTCTTTGTACGGAAGCACTGGATGCGAACCGTGTCGGTTCCCTTGAGGCGGATCACCGCTTGGTTGGCGTGTTTCGCGAGCGCCGGCGCGTTCTGCAGGACCGTCGGGCCGGAGAGACTGCCGGTGATGTCGACTTGTGCGACTCCCACGCTGATGTTGGTCACGAAGTCGTCGAGCACCTTGTCGGCGGCGGCGTGGTCGTGCTTGCCGGCGCCGTTCGCCGCAGCGGCGACGTCGTTGCGGTACTCGTCGACCTCGGCGACGATCCGCTCGACCGCCCGGGCGGCGGTGTTCCCGGCTCTGGCGGCCGGGTCGCGCACGTCGTTTCCGGATGCCGTCCCGGCGTCGGCCGCTTCGTTTTCGCCGGGGGTCTCCGCCCCGGCGTCTTGCGGTTCGTACACCTCGATGTCGTTACAGTCGACCTCCTCGTTGTTGGCGTCGAGTACCCGACGGTTTCCGAGGTGTTCCACAGCATCTCGGTCGGGCCTTCGATCTCGCGCTCGACGATCCCGTCGTCGTCCCTGCGGAAGCTGTCCCTGACCAGCGCGGTCCGTCCGTAGACTCTTTCGAGCGTCGCGACGATGGCCGCGCCGTTGCGCGGATTGCGTGCGTGCATGGCGGTCGGTCTCCTTCGCTGCGTGTTGCGGTCGGTGTTCTACGCGGCGAGCCGTGGTGCGTCGGGGACGCCGGCTACGGGTATGTTGCGGGCGAGCCAGTCGGCGATCCGCTCCGAGTCGGTCGTCGCCTTGCGTACCGCGTTCGGGTCGTTTTCGAGCGCCCGGATCCAGGAGGCCACGTAGGCGTGCCCGTGGCGCTGCTCGTGCCCGGTGCGCAGTCGCTCGCCGAGCATCAGTGCGGCGATCTCGGCGCGCAGCTCCTCGATGGCGTACTCCGTCGTGCCGCGATCGGTCACTCCGTGGCAGGGCCGGTCCAGCCGTGACGGGTGCGAGGTGCAGTGCGCCAGCTCGTGAAGCAGCGTGTGCTCGTAGGCGGCCGGCCGCGTGAACTGGGACGGCTCGGGCATCGTGATCGTGTCGGCGGAGGGGGAGTAGCACGCGCGGTCGCCCCGCAGGTGGACGATCCGGACGCGGGCGTCCTCGGCCACCTGTCCGACGGCCGCGTGCGGCTCGAAGGGCGGCTCGTCGGCGGTCGGCTCGCCGATGTCGAGGCCGTCGGCCTGGGCCACGTTGAAGACGTGGTGGACGGTGGCGAAGAACGACGGCCGCGACTCTTCCTTGTCGATGTCCTCGTCCACCGCTGCGGCCGCATTCCGGTGCTCGCGCCGGACGAGGACCGGCGTCCCCTTCTCGCCCTTGCGGACCATGCCGCCGGCGCGGCGGATTTGTCCGAATCCGGCCCAGCGCATGTCGCTCCAGCCGCGGATCAGCGCGGTGGCGAGCAGCAGGATGGCGTTGTTGCCGCGGTAGCGGCGTCCGGTGGTGGCGTTGACCGGCCAGCACAGCTCGCCCGGCTTCCACGGTTTCTGCCAGGGGGCGACCCCGGCCTCGAGCGCTTCGATGAGGCGGTCGGCGAAGGTGCGGGCGTACTTCTCCAGTCGTGGGTGCATGGCGGGTTCCTGTTGTTCGCGGACAGGCGCTCCGGGCGTGTGGTGGCCTCGCCCTTCGTGTCCGGCCGTGGTGTTCCGGGTTCGGCTGGTCCGTGCGCGCGGAGCGGCCTGACAGCCTTCGACATGCTCGTGTTGGCGGCTCGGGATATCCGCGTGCGGGGAGCGGGGCCTTGCGGGCCTGCTGCGGATGGACGGGTGCTCCGCGCGCGTGCGGACCCGGGTTGCCGCTCTCCTTGAGGAAGACTGCGTTCGGGTGATCCGCGTGCGTGGAGCGGCGTGTGAGGCACTGCCCGCGGACGGGTGATCCGTGCGCGCGCGGAGCGGGGACGGCGGTGTGCGATGAGGCGCGGCTGGTGCGGGGTGATCCCTGCGCGCGCGGAGCGGGGTTGCAACTGTTGACGCGTGGGTGTACGATGATTGCATACAAATGCATGTAAGATGCATGCGCATGGGGGACTGGGCTCGTTCCCAGGGGCTTCAGCCCCGCGAAGCCTGGCAGCGGATGCAGTGCGGCACGTTGCCGTCGTCGTTGAGGCCGGTCCGCATGGGCAGGTTCTGGTTCGTGGAGGTCGACGACGCTTCGCCTCGTCTGAAGCGGGTCGCCTATGCCCGCGTTTCGTCTTCTGACCAGAGGGCCGATCTCGCGCGCCAGAAGTTGCGTCTGCTCGAGCATGCGCAGCGTGAAGGATGGCTGCTCGATGCGGTCATCGAGGAGGTCGGCTCCGCTCTGAACGGCACGCGCCGGAAGCTCTTGAAGGTCCTGGCAAACCCGTCTGTCGGTTGGCTCGTCGTCGAGCATCGGGATCGGTTGGCGCGTTTCGGCTTCGAGATGGTCGAAGCCGTGTTGCGCGCCCGCGGCGGGGGCGTCGTGGTGATTGACGATCGGGAGGTCGACGATGACCTGGTGCGGGACATGACCGAAGTGCTGACCAGCATGTGCGCGCGGCTGTACGGGCGCCGCTCGGCTCGGCGCCGGGCGGAGAGAGCGTTGCAGGCGGCCGCCTCATGACGACGACTCTGGTGGCGGTTGTCCGTCCGCCGAAGGCGGACCTGGATGTGCTGGCTTCTGCCGTCGGCGTTCTCGCCCGGGCGACCCGCACCACGTTCTCGTGGCTGTATCGGCAGGGTCGCGGCGCGGCCGAGGTCAAGCGCGCCGTGTGCGCGCAGTTCGGTATTCTCGCCCGCCACTGGTCGGGCTGCCGGGCGGCGTCGCAGGCTGCCGCGCGGTCGTGGCGCGAGGGCGGGGCCGAGCGCCTCGGGATGCTGGAGCAACGGATTCGGGTGCTCGATGACCGTTGGCGGAAGGATTGCCTGGACCCGGGGAAGAAGCGTCGCAACGCTGTTGCGCGGCGGAAGGCGGAGGTCGCCGCCGCGCGTCTGCGCAAGGAGCTTGCCGGCGCTCCGCGCTGGTGCTTCGGCGGTCGCCGACTGCTGCGTCGCGGGCGGCTGCGGGAGTGGCGCTGGCGGCGGGATTCCCAGGCGCTGTTCTGCGGGGAGACGGGGAGGCGTGCCGGCAACGAGGTTGCGCAGTGGTCTCCCGACGGCGTTTTGCGGCTGCGTCTGCCGGATGCGTGTTCCCGTACGCATCTGGTGCTGCGGGACGTGCGGTTCTCCGCCGTTCGGCAGTCACTTCTCGAGTCGGCCGTCGATGCGCGCAGTCCCGTCACCTGGCGCGTGAAGCTGCTGCGGCGCGGCAAGGTGCAGTTGTGCGTCACGTTTGACGAACCGGAACCCGAGCTGGTCTCCGATCCTGCCGCCGGCGTCGTCGGCGTGGATCTGAACCGGGATCATGTGGCTGTCGTCGACGTCGCTCCGGACGGTCGTGTCGCGGGTGCCGTGCGCCTGGCGCTGCGAGCCGGGTCCGACGCGGTATGGCGGGTCGCGAAGGCGGTGGTCGCGCGAGCGCGCCGGGCTGGTCGCCCGGTCGTCCTCGAGAATCTGGACTTCCGGTCGGACAAGGCATGGCTGCGCTCGTACGGCAAGCGCTTTGCCGAAGTCCTGTCGATCTTCCGCTCGCGACAGGTCCGCGATGCGGTGGAGCGCGAGGGGCGTCGTGCCGGCGTCGAGGTCCGGTACGTGGACCCGGCGTGGACGAGCGAGCTCGGGAGTCTGAAGTACCGGCGGCGTTGCCGCCTGGGACGGCACCATGCCGCGGCGCTGGTCATCGGACGCCGAGGTCTCGGTTTCGGCGAACGCCTGCTCGACGGTCGCCCGACCCTGACGCGCACAGTGGAGTGCGTCGGTACGTCGGTCGGCAAGAGGGTGTTCGTGCAGAGGCTCCCTGCGGCCTGGCTGCAGGGTGGTCGCCGTCGTCATGACCGGAGGGGCCGCACGCCACGCGTGCTCGTTGCGGGGTCTCGAGCCTCGCAGCCTGATGGGCCTCCGGCGGGCGACGGAAGTCCTGCTGCCGTTGGCGGGGCGTAGTGCATCTGAAACTCATATGCACTCGGTTTGCAACGGTCTCCTCGGAACCGTGGGTGATTCGCACGCCTGGAACCCTGGAGTGCGTGCGCACAACGGCGCCGCGCATCTTGCGGAGGATTCGGGCCGGGAGATCCGCGGGTGCTTCGCGAGCCCTTTCAGGCTCCCGATTGGCGCGCTGTCCGTAGACTCGTCCGCGTGGACGACGAGGTGTTCGGATGGGCTTGATCCGCCGTCTCGCGTCGCTGCCCCGGCGCGTCGGAGCCCGCCTGCGGGAGGAGCTGCTGACGCGCAAGGGCCGCAGGCGCCTGCGGCGGCGGCTCGCCAGCCGCTTCCTGCTGCTGGCCGTTGCTGTTGCGTGGACCTATCCGTTCGTCGACGCCTTCTGGTCCGAGCAGCTCGGCTTCTTCATTTCCGGCCGCCTGGTGGTGACCGGGCAGGACGCCCCGCTCTTTCGCACGGCGGTGGTGCTCGTGCCGGAGCCGGATGTCTCCGGGGGGCCGCTGGCGGCGTACGCGAAGATCGATCCGGCCGAGCCGGCAGGGCTGCCCGAGCGGGCCGAGGACGCGGCGGTCTGGCTGTGGACGGACGTGGACGGCTGGTTCGGGGGCATGCACGTCGCTGCGGGGCTGCCGTACCGGGTGGAGGTCCGGCGGCCGGGCTGTGCCCCGGCCGGGTTCGGCGTGCGGCGGTTCAGCCTTCTCGACTTCTGGTCCCGGCGCCTGCAGCTGGAGGTTCCCCTGTGTCCGATCGGGTCTCTTTCCGGTGTCGCCGTCTTGCCGCCATCCTCGGTGACGCGTCGGTAGCGGTGCGCTGGCGCTGGCGCCGGTTCGTGGTGCGCCGCCGCCGGGTCCTGGTGACGGCGCTGCTTGCCGTGTTCGTCGCAGGCGTCTTCCTCTCGCCGGACCTGCGCAGCTGGTCCCGCGGTACGGTGTTCTCCGGCCGCGATCCGGTCTGGGGACAGGTGGTCGTGCGGCCGCCGGTCCGTGGCGGGGCGGTGCACGGCGCTGTCGTGCGTCTCGTGCCGGCGGGGGTGTGGGGTCTCGGGGCGGCGCTTCATCTCGCCGCACGCGGTGAGTCGGTTCGGGTCGTGCGCGTGGGCACCGATTTCGCCGGCCGCTGGTCGGCCGATGCGAGCCTTGTCGCCGGCTGGCGCTATGCCGTCGTCGTCGACGCGGAGGATTGTCCGCCGCGGCTGGCGGGCACGGTCGAGGTCGGCTGGTTCAGCGCGTCGCGCGTGGACGTGACGCTGCGCTCTTGCCGGGGGCGCTGGAACTCCCTGGAGCTTTGGCCGCCGGTGGGGGATTGATATGTCCGGAGCCCCGTGTGGACGACGATGCGCCCCGTCCAGCTGAAGGTTCCGCAGGCGATGGCTCCGATCAGCGCGGTGGCCGTGCCGGCGGCGGCCGAGTCGAAGCCGGTGGTGAACGGGGCGGGGAGCAGGCTACTGAACAGCCTCCCCGTGATGTTCGTCATCGCTGCCGCTCTACATGGCCGCTCGGCGTGACGGCCGGTGACCTCCGGTGCGAAAGACGACCGTATCGGTTTCCGTGCTGCCTCACTGGCTTTGCTCACCGGTCGGCCGTCCGGATCGAGCTCCCGGGTGCGACAGCCGGTGACGCTCCCGGGGTGCGACAGCCGGTGAATCGTCAGCACGGCCGTCGCCACCGGGGTTGCGAGGCCGGCCAGCCGGAAGATGCTTATTCCTCCAGCCGTTCTCCGGTGGCCAGGCGCAGCAGGCGCGCCTCGTCGCGCTGCAGCGACCGGCGCAGGCGCCGCCGGTGCGGGTTGTCGCACCGCAGCGGCTCGTTGTCGAGCCTGATCGCCAGGGAGTACGCGTGCCGGATCCGGATCTCTGCTGTCGAGTCCCGGACCTGCTCGCGGTCGTCGTCGGCTTCGTCGGCGCCGACGTTCCAGAGCGCGACGTACAGGCGGTCGTTGGCCGAAGCCGTGCGTATCCAGAGCGTGAACGCGCGCAGCGAGATCCGGGCGAGCTTTCGGGCGTGCTCGGCGCCCTCGTACGTGACCGTCCGGGTCTGCCATCCGTACCACAGTGCTCGCAGCACCAGCCTGTAGGCGGCCTGCTGCAGGAGGAAGCCGATTCCGGTTCCGATGGTTGCGCCGTAGGCGTCGGCGACGGCGTACCCGATGCCGCCCATCGCGAGCATCGTGCCTGCGGTCCAGCGCAGCTCTCGGCGCAGCAGCACCGCGTCGGGGCCCATGGTGCGGTCCAGGGGTAGGCCCCGGCGGCCGGCGGGCGGATCTTGTCGTGGCATGGCGGGATTCGCTTCAGGGTGTTCTGCGGCGTGCTCAGCGTACATGCTGCTCGCGCTGCTCGTCGACTCGGGCCGGGCAAGGCGTTCTGGCGGCGTTGCGGTTGATCGCATCCGGCGGCGACCGGATGGTTATCCGGCTCCGCAAGCTCGCATGCGCGCTCGCACCTCGCGGTTGCGCGCGGGCGCCACGCGGTTCCAGAAGGAGTTGTAGCCGTTGGAGACGAGCGCGCCGGTCTCCAGCGCTGCGTCGAGGAAGCGGGCGACCTCGTCCGGATCGGACAGCTGCGGGCTGTGGAAGCCGGAGCGCGGTCCGTAGTGGTCCAGCACGGGCCCGAAGCGCTCGACGCGCCCGGCGGCGCTGCGTATGGCCAGCTGCACCGGGGTGCTGGCCGGCGGGAACGCGCCGAGGAACACCGTTACTTCGGGCCATCCGCCGTCGCAGGTCATGGCGATCCCGACCTGGTCGACCGTGCCCGGCAGCGGTGCCCGCAGGATCCAGGCGGCCGCGCCGCCGACGGCGGCCTCTTCGATCAGGTGGACCGTAGGCGTCGCAGACTGCGCGGCGGCTCCGGCCGTGGCGGTCAGGAGCATCGCCGTGACGACCGCGGTTCTTGGGGAGCTTTCGGTCATGACGGGCCTTCTTGGTGCTGCGCCGAGTGTGCGTGACACCGGCCGTCCGCCGCCCGTCCGTCAGTCGTCGAAGGCGCCCAGGCGCAGCGCGGCGCGCAGCAGGTCGCGGAGGCGTGCGCGGGCCTTGCGCGTCCTGTCCTCGATGTAGTCGACCAGCTGGCGGTGGTGGGCTTCGATGAAGTCGCTCACGACGTCGTGGCAGGCGTCCTCGAGCTCCGGCGGGTCGGCGCCCGCGCGAGTCTCGCGGACCCGGCTGAGCTCTGCGATGGTGATCTTCACGTGGCGGACCTCCGGGTCGCCGAGCGCGACCCGCGTGGGGCGGTCGGTGTCGAGCGCCGTCAGCGCGTTCCGCAGGCTCGGCGAGAGGTCCTCGGCGATTCGGTCGCGGTCGTACGGCCTGCCGAGCTCGTCGGGCGTCTCTTCGGTGAAGTACCGCAGGCCGAGCCGCGCGCGCTCGCGCAGCTCCGCGCTGCACTCGGCGGCGGTGATGCGGACCGGGGCCGGTCCCGGTTCCGGAGGGGCTTCGGCTCCCGGCGGCGTGGTGAGCCAGGGGTCGCCGATGATTGTGGCGTGCCGTCGTCCGTCCTCGTCGGCGGGGGACAGCGCCAGCGGCAGCCAGCCGTCGTACGCGTAGTCGTTGGCGGCGTCGTCGTCGATCTCGTCGCCGAACCTGGGGTCGGCGGGGCCTTCCGCCTTCATGTAGATCTGGATGATCCGGGTGCCTTCGAGCATTGCGTGTTCCTCTTGTGGGGGGGCGCCGGTTTTCGGTCCTCGTTCCAGTGGTTCCCGGCGAGTACACGCCCTGGGGCTTCAACGGCGCCTGCCCCTGCGTCCGGCTCGCGGGCTGGGGCGGCTGGCGGCGGTTCAGCGGGAGGGTCCGGGGATCTCGGGCCCTTCCCGTCTCCCGGACGCGCCGGCGGCCGGTGTGGGTCCGCGGGGTGGGTTCTCCGGCTGCGTGTGCGGCTCGTCGTCGGGGTGGATGTTGTTGCGGAACTGGTTGTCGCGGCTCCGCTCGTGTTGCCGTGCAGGTTGGACTCTGGCGATCGTTTCGTCCGGTTCCCGGTTGTGGGCCGCTCTCTCGCGGGATCGGAAGAACCCGTGCCGTGCCGTCAGGAACCGGTCGGTCTTGACGATCCAGATCGCCGCGTTGTCGGTGTCCTTGTCGTTCCCGGCCCGTTTCACGGGCATGGCCTCGAACATCGAGTCGCGGTCGTACATCCTGTCGTCGGCCGAGTCGATCTTGTTGGTGATATGGTCTCGGCATTCCTTCAGGGATTCGAAGTAGCCGTGCTTCGGGTACGGTTCGCCGTTGATGTCGATCACGATCCACACCTGGTCCGCGGCGGGGCTCGCGGCTGCCGGCGGGGCTTCGGCGACCCGGTGCGGTTCGTCATCCGCATGGTCGCGGATCTCGCGGTCGTCGTCGTTGTCGCGGAAGTTGTAGTCGTCGATGTCGACGTGGCGCGGCAGTTGCGTGCCGTCGGCCTTGACCAGCGTCGACGGCGGCACGGTCTCCCCCTCGGGGATGGTCGCGTCGGGCCGCACCTTCGACCCGGCGCAGACGGTCGAGCCCGCTTCCATGTGCGCCCTGTACTCGAGCGTCGCGTTCGCTTCGAGCGTGCAGCCGTCGCCCATCCCGGTGTCCGCGTCGAGGACGGCCTCGTCGCCTATCGCGCAGTCGTTGCCGATCACCGAGGGCGGCATGACGCTGATACCGGCGTCGAACCCGATCCCGGCCTTCTCGCCGACACTGGTCCGCGCTCCGATCTCCGCGTTGGGCGCGACCCGCGCCTCGGCGGCGAAGCTGGTGCCGTCGCCCACGCGGACGCGCTGGCCGATCCGCACGTCCCTGTCCGTGGTGACGCCGGCGCCGATGTTCGCCCTCGCGTGGACGTAGGTCCGCGGCCCGAGCGTCGTCTCTCGTCCGACGGCGGCATCGTGTCCGACGCGCGCTGCGATCTCGAGGTGCACGCGGTTGCTGATGGTGCAGCGGTCTCCGACGCTGCTGTTGGCGTCCATGCGGACGCCGTCGCCGACCTTCGTGCGCAGCCCGAGGTAGGAGGCGGCGATGTCGCAGCCGCTGCCGACCTCGGCGCCCTCGCGCAGCAGCGTTCCGGTGCGCACGACCGTGTGGTCGCCGACCTTGACGTGCTCCTGGATCTCGGCGTGGGCCTCGATGATGGTTCCGGCGCCGATTTCGGCGCTCGGGTGGATCTTCGCCTGCGGGTGCAGTCGCGCTGTCGGATGTGTTGGCGTTGCTTCGCGAGCGTCTTCTCGTTCCTTGCTTCTGTGATTGTTCACCAGCGTGTCTATCGCGTCCGCTAGCTTGTCCAGCGTGCCGTCGACCCGGGTCAGCTTGCGGTCGCTCATGTCTGGGTAGAGTCTCGTTACCAGCTCGCGGACTTCCCTGGTCGTTCCGATCTCGAGGTGCTCTATTAGCGTCCGCGCGTCGGCTACGTCCACCGCCCGTCCGGCCGCGGTCTTCATTGCCAGCATCCAGCTGGCGGATGCCCCTTTCACTGTCAGTGAATTTCCGTGGAAGAGTGTCGTCTCCCCTGGATCCGAGCCCTGCGGCAGGCCCGCGGTCATCTCTTCGTTCATCCAGCTGTCGGTGAGTCCGTGCCGCCGGCCTACCGCGGCTATGGCCTTGACCGCTGCACCGTGTCCTTCCCTGATGACGCCGTCAACGTCTCTCGTGGTTCTCGTTTCCTTCCACCCGAGGGCCATGCGCGCGCCGCCGGCGATGTACATCACTACCCGGCCAGGATGGTGCCGTAGCTCTTTGTCAAGTTCCTCGAAAAGTTCCGTCAACCGGGTCCGGTTCAACGGTCCACTGCCTGCCATCGCCTGTTCTCCAGTCAAGGTCCGCGACGTCGATCACTACGCCGTGGCGTGCGAACGGTCCCGGTTGGAACGCGGTTCGGCCTTGTGAGTACTCCTTGAGCAGGATTGCCGGTTCGTCGCTGAACCGCTCAGGCTCGTTCACCCATTCTGGCGGCTCGTATCCGTGGATGAGCGCCGTGTGCTCGATCGTCGCAGCGAGAACCGCGTCCCACACGGTTCCGGTCGTTGCTGGTCGTTGCTTGAGCATCGCTTCTCGATCGGCGGCGGTGCCGCTGTGGAACATGCGCTGGACCTGCCGGACCGTTATCCGGTACAGCTCGACTTCCGTCCATCGCTCAGCTATTCCATGTGCTACGGTGTCGAGTTCGAGCGTCGCGTTCGTGAACCGGCGTCCTGTGCTTGCTGTGCCCATGTTTAGTTAGGTTTGTCGCCCGTTGCCGTGCTTGAGCGCTTGCCATTCTTCCACGAACCCTTTCGCGAACCCTCCTATCACGAGCCCCGGTTCGCTCCAGATCACTGCTGGGGGCACGTTCCGCTTTGCTGCGCGACCGCTCGCTTGCAGCGTTTCGATCAACTCGTCGTAACCGATGGGCGCATCTTCGAGCGCCTTTGACAGGGTCTCGTGTGTCAGATCGGGGCCGTACGCCTCGGTCTCGGGTTTCAGGCTGTCGGCGACCCGCAGCACGAAGGGCTCGACGGACCCGTCGGTCCCGATCGCTATGCGTATGCAGACGTTCCGCTCGCGTGCGGCACGCGCTAGTGCGTGGCACGCTGCTGCTGTTTTCTCGTCGGTGCCCGGTCTGCTGGCCAGCGGATTCGCGTTTTCGCTTGAACCTGGAAATATTGCCTGCATGGTCTCGATCCTCTGTCTTTTGGCCGCTGCGATCAACCTAGCCGTAAAGCTTGGAGGTCCTTGACAGGCACTTTAGCTGCAACGCGGGCGGTTCAGCGGGACGGGCCGTCGTGCTCGGGGCCTGCGGCCCGGTCGGCGGCGCCGGTCGCCGGCGTGGGTCCGCGGGGCGGGTTCGGCGGCTGCGCGTGCAGCTCGTCGTCGGGGTGGACGAAGACCTCGCGGTTGTCGTCGTTGTCGTGGACGTTGTAGTCGTCGATGTTGACGGGCAGCGGCGACCGCTTGCCATCGGCCTCGACTAGCGTCGAGGGCGGCACGGTCTCCCCTGCGAGGATGGTGGTGTCGCGTCCGACCTTCGACTCGGCGCAGACGGTTGAGCCCGGCTCCATGCCCCGCCCGGTAGTCGAGCGACGGCCTCGAGCGTGCAGCCGTCGCCTATTCGCGTGTCGGCGTCGAGGACGGTATCGTCGCCCTATGGTGCAGTCGTTGCCGACCATTGCCGGCGCCATGACGTCGACGCTGGCGTCGAACCCGATCCCGGCCTTCTTGCCGACGCTGGTCCGCGCTCCGATCTCCGCGTTGGGCGCGACGTGCGCCTCGGCCGCGAAGCTGGTGCCGTCGCCTACGCGGACGCGCTGACCGATCCGCACGTCCCTGTCCGTGGTGACGCCGGCGCCGATGTTCGCTCTCGCGTGGACGTAGGTCCGCGGCCCGAGCGTCGTTCCTCGTCCGACGGCGGCATCGTGTCCGACGCGCGCTGCGATCTCGAGGTGCACGCGGTTGCTGATGGTGCAGCGGTCTCCGACGCTGCTGTTGGCGTCCATGCGGACGCCGTCGCCGACCTTCGTGCGCAGTCTGACGCAGGAGGCGGCGATGTCGCACCCGCTGTCGACCTCGGCGCCCTTGCGCAGCAGCGTTCCGGTGTGCACGATCGTGTGGTCGCCGACCTTGACGTGCTCCTGGATCTCGGCGTGGGCCTCGATGATCGTTCCGGCGCCGATTTCGGCGCTCGGGTGGACGTACGCCTGCGGGTGCAGGTGCGCTGCAGGGTGTGCTGGCGTGTTCCTGGGAGTCTGGGGGCGGCCTTGCGGTTTCCGGCCGCTGCGCTCTCGGGGTGGTTGTGCTGCCTGGTCGCGGGCGTCTGGCGGTTCAGCGGGCGGGTCCGGCCCGGTCGAGCGCTTCCGCCCGCTTGGCCGCGCCGGCGGCCGGGGTCGGTCCGCGGGGCGGGTTGTCCGGCTGCGTGTACGCCTCGTCGTCGGGTTGAACGAGGATCTCGTGCTCGTCCTCGTCGCGGAAGTCGTAGTCGTCGATGTCGGTGTACCGGGGTACTTGCGTGCCGTCGGTCCTGACCAGCGTGGACGGCGGGATCGTCTCGCCCTCGGGGACCACGCCGTCCTGGCGTACCCGCGAGCCGGCGCAGACGGTGGAGCCCGGCGCCATGACGACCCCGTGCTCGAGGTGGGCGCCGGCCTCGAGCGTGCAGCCGTCCTTCATGTCCGCGCTCCCGGAGATGTACGCCCCATCGCCCAGCGTGCAGTCGTTGCCGACCGTCGCTGCCGGGATGATGCCGACGCCGGCGTCCATTCCGATCTGGACCTTTCTCCCGACGCTGGTTCGCTCTCCGACGAGCGCGTTGGGCGCGACCCGCGCCTCGTCGGCGAAGCTCGTGCCGTCGCCCACGCGGACGCTTTCGGCGATGCGCACGTCCGTGCCGGTGGTGACGCTGCCGCCGACGGTGGCGGCCGCATGTACCCAGGTCCGCGGGCCGAGCGTGGTCCGCTCGCGGACGGTCGCGTTGCGGCCGACGCTTGCCTTTCTCTCGAGGTGGACGGCGTCGTCCAGGGTCGCGTTGTCCCCGATGCTGCTGCCGGCGGCCAGCCTGACGCCGTCGCCCAGCGTGGCGTCTCGTCCGACGTAGAACGCGGCGATGTCGCACCCGGCTCCGACTCGGGCCCCTTGCCGCAGGCAGCTTCCGCTGCGCACGATGGTGTCCTCGCGGATCCTGGCGTCCTGCTGGATCTCGACGTCGGCCTCGACGACGGTCCGGGCGCCGATGTCGGCGCTCGGGTGGACCTTCGCCTGCGGGTGAATCCGCGCGGTCGGATGCGCCGGCATGACGGTGGGAGTGTAGGGGCGGCCGGGCGGTTTCCGACCGCGGCGCCTGGCGGGTTCAGGCGGCGCCGCCGCGGCGTTGCGTCCGGTCGAGGGCCTTGCCCTCGGCGGCGCGCTCGGCCAGCGACTGGCCGGGGAACAGTGTCCAGCCGGTCTCGCGCTCGAGCCTGCGGTACTCCTCGTACAGCTCGGGCCGCTCGCGGCGGCCGTTGGCGATGTCGCCGGGGCAGCCGAAGTGGCGCACCATGTCGAAGAAGGTCTTGTTCGCGCGCACCACGTTCAGCTCGTGCGCGATCGTCGCCCGGATGTGGTCCTGTACGCCTTCCCACTCGATCCTCCCCAGGTCGGCGTGGACGACGACGATCCGTTCGTGGGGCACGCGCCGGTGGATCCGGGCGTACATCGCCTGCGAGTCCTTGCCGCCGGAGTGGGAGACGTAGAAGATCGCGCCCCGGCGGACGAGGTCCTGGATCTCGGGTGGTGTCATGTTCGGTTCCTATGCCGCGGTGTCGCGCCGGTGCACTGGGCGGCGTGCGAGCCGGGCGAGCCTGCGGAGCTCGGCTCCCGGGTGGCCGTGCTGCCAGCGGGTGTTCTCCAGGCGTCTCCGCCGGCGTGCCCAGCGGAAGATGTTGCGGGCGCAGTTGATGGCGCCGGCGATGCGGGTGCGGTCCTTCGATGGCAGCTTTCGGGTGGCGGCGTTCCACGTGCCGGTTGTCGCGCCGGGGGCCGCTCGGGCGGCGTGCAGGTGGCTGGCGCGCAGGCGGGCCACCTCCTCGTTGGCGACGGTGAGTTGCTCCGAGAGCTTGGCCGAGTCGGTGAGCTTCTGCATGGGCGGCGGCGGGCGTGCCGGGAGTGTGGGGGCGGCGCGCCGCGGTCGTCATCGTGTCGGTGAACGGGAAGATCCGCGTGCGTGCGGAGGGGACGTAGGGCAGGTCGTCGGTCCACCGAATGCGGGGGGAGATCCGCGTGCGTGCGGACGGGACCGCCTGTACAGCCGCGGGGAGCACGTAGGGGAAGATCCGCGTGCGTGCGGAGGGGACGAACTGGCCCGCCTGGTCAGACATGGTGACGCGGGATGATCCGCGCGCGGGGAGGGCGCTTCAGTCGGTGCCGTCGCCAGGCGTACCCGCTCAGGCGGCGCTTGAGCGCGGCGTCGCGGATGCCGGTCCTGGCAGAGGAGCCATGCCGGTGCTCATGGGCGCGATGGGTGATCCGCGCGCGGAGGGGCTTGTGCCGTGGCCTGCGCGCGGAGGCATCGGCGGCGTGTGTTCAGGCCGCCGGCACCCTGGTGTCGTTCCCTGCCGTTGCCGCGGTCGCGGCCTCTCTCGGGTGCTCGATGGGTAGTGTCTCAGTCTGATTTCCGATAGCCGTTTCGCGGGGCGATCTTCCGGATGTGCGTCGCTTTCGATGTGCTTGCCTTGCCATCAGCCGTTCGGACGTACACCCGGCGGGTGGATGCCTCGACTTGGGCGCTCCCCTTCTTCAAGCCGTTCCGCGTTCGGATCTCGACGAGGTCGCCGCTGCGGATTCCGTGTACGTGGTTCGGTCTGCGCGCGTGCCCTGGGCACGGTGTCGCCCGCCGCACCGTCGGCTTCTCGTGCCGCCACGCGAGGTACGGTCCGATGGGCAGGCTCTTGATCTGCTTCCGGCGGCCGTGCCCGATGGCTTTCAGCTTCGCGGGAGCACCCACGTTTCGGATTGCGTTGTTGCTGCCGCAGCACGCGGCGTCGTTCGGGTGCGACTTGTCGATCCCGGCTTCGGAACGGACGTGTGAGGTGTCGGCCCCGGTGGTTTCGAGAACCTCGCGGCCGGTGTTCTGCACCTTCCGCACCAGCGTCTGGCAGATGGCTGCGTGCTGGCCCGCGGCGGCCAGGGGGACGGGGTGCTGCCGCAGCACCCGCGCCAGCCGTTCCGGATTTTCCCGCAGGAACTCGTGGACCGGGCGTTCGCCCTTCCGCTCATTGCAGGGCTGGCAGCTCCAGACCAGGTTGCGGACGTTGTCGGGTCCGCCTGCAGTCCGCGGCTCCACGTGGTCCAAGTTGAACCGCGTCGCGTCCTCCCAGTCGCCCTTTCCGCAATAGGCGCAGCGGTGTTGCCACTGTGCGGCGATGTACTCGCGCAGGTGGCGGCGGTAGAGCGGACCACGCTGGTAGCCGGTCCCTTCGACCTTCGGGTAGAGGATCCTGTGCGTGTCGAACTTGGCGGTCTGGATCGTGATCGTGTTTGCGCCGCTGCGTCCGGCGAGGCGTTCGATCCGGTGTTCCTGGTTCGCGACCACGCTCTGGATGCTCGGCGGGAGCCAGCCGGCCGGGCGCCGCCGGTTGTCGAACCGCTGCTTGCGGAACCACTTCGTTCCGCGGCGTCGGCGGCGGTGGGTCTTGCGTTCGACGAGCTTCCGCGTGATGTCGGTCCGGTGCTCGATCTCCTCCTGGTAGAGCACGCGGTCCTCTTCGTCGAGCGTGGCGACCACGGCGATGCCGGTGCGGCGGCGTCCGGGGGCGCAGCGCACCTCGACGGGCTGGACCGCCGTTCTGCCGTCGGTCGCGCAGCGGTCCTTCAGGTGGATGGTGAAGGGCCGGTAGTCGCGTCGTCGGACGCGGCCGGCGTCGATCAGCCGGCGTGCGCGGCGCACGGTGCACGGCATCAGGGGTCTGCCGTCGCTGCCGACCACGAAGACGCGGTTGGCGCGCGCCGGCGGGTGCTGGCGCTTACGCGCCGCGGGTCCTGTGGACCCCGGACCCGTTGCCGGGTCCTCGGCCTCGCCGCGTGTGATCGACCGTACCGGACCGGGGTCCGGGCCTGCGGCGGTCGTCCGCCGGGAGCGGTTCCCGGTGCCGTCATCCGCCGCAGGATGCAGAGGCCGGAGCTGGCCGTGAGGTGTCATCCTCGCTACCCCGGCGTGCGTTTCATGGATCGATGCCACTGCTGCTGTTCCTTGACGTTGGTTCAGCCGGCTGGACGTGTCTCGGTCGATTCGAAGAATCAAACTGAGACACTACCCCTCGTAGATGCGGTACTCGCGCCACCCCGGGTTCAGGATCCGGATGATTCCCTGCGCGCCGGGCAGGACATCTTTTTCGGGCACGAGCACGTCGTAGCCGACGGCGATCATGCCGTCGTCGCGCGGCGGCATCGCCATGCGGTGCCGGTGTATCTCGATTCGCATGCGGGCTGTCCAGCGTGGTTGCGCCGCGGCCTGCGGCCGGCGCATGGTGTCTACTCGACGACGAACAGGACGTAGTCGTTCTCGCGGACGTAGTGGAGGCAGCGGATCGTCGTAGCGAGTTCGCCGGCGAGCCGCCGCAGGCGGGCGGTGTCCGCTTCGCTCGCTCCGGCGGGTCCGGCGATCTCGGTCGTGCTCATGGCGTAGAGCAGATTGACGAGCTGAAGCCTGCCGGCGGGCCGGACCATCTGCGTGCGCTCGTCGTCGAGCAGGTGGCGCAGCGGGTTCTCGACCGCGTCGATCTCTCCGAGGGCCGGCTCGGCCGAGCCGTTGTACCTGTCGACCTCCTGCTGGATCCAGCCGGCGAGCGCCGTCAGTTCGGTGTGGGTGGCCGTGAGTCCGGTCTCGGTGTGATGGACGTGGACCAGCTCGAGATGCGGTTCGGGTTCGTTCGCGGCGTTGGCGTCGGTCATCGTGTTTCCTCTCAGGGATGGTCGGGAGTGATCCGTGCGGGTGGCCTTCGAAATCGACCATCAACGATTCCGGAAGGGCTGTCCTTCCGGTCCGCGTTCCGCTCGGGAGGATGTGCGTGACGGTCTTTCGGGGACGGACTTTCGCCTCTCGTGGCTCTCTGGATCATGTCCAGGAATGGATCGTGTTCTGGAAACGAACCGACAAGTAATTCCTGCACCTGTTCTGGTGCATCTCCGGACCGTCAATATATTGACATCCTGTGGATACTGTGCGTAACCTCTCTTGCTTTTCTAAAGGGCTGCTTCCGTGGAAGCAATCCAAGGAAATGGATCGACAAGCAATAATGGCGTAACCGAGGCGAAAGTGTCAGTGTGATTGACACCGCCATCGGGGACGGATCTTCGCCTCTTCCGGACGGGCGGGCCGGTGCCGGGGAAGGTGGAGTCCGCGCCGCGCCGCGCTCCGTGCGTGTCGACCCGGGGAGGTGATGCCCAGTGTGTTTCCGTCGGGATTCGGATCCGGGATCTCGGGAGTCGCTCGAAGATCCGTCTGTCGCTACCGAGGAAGAGGCTCTGCAGGTATGGCGTCAGGGCGCGGTAGCTGTCGATGAGCTTTCCTGGAGTCAGGGGCCGGGGGCCTACGGCGTGGAGGTCTCGCGCAGGTGGGGCGTGCTTCGTGGACGCCTGCATGTTCGGAGCTTACGGGCGCTCTGCTCGCGCTGGTTGCGCCCGCGGTCCCGGATTGGTCCCTTGAAGCTGCTCAGCGTGGTTCTGAGCGTGCTGGCGGCGCCGGTCGTTCTGTGAGTCTTGACGCGGTCGACGGCCCTGACGCTGCCGTGCAGCGTTGTGGTTCGCTTCCCGGTTCGGCCGGTCGATTCCGGTGCGGCTCGAGCTTCCCGGTTCGGTTGCTCGTGCCTGCGTCATCGCGCGGACCGGCTATCGTCCGGTCCGGCTTCGGCGGGTCCGCGTCGCGTCGCGTTGCCGGGCTGCGTCGACCTCGCTGCAGACCGCGATGGCCTTGCTCGTGTCGAACGCGCCATCGGTCCGGACCCCGCTCTCCAGGTCGAGCCAGATGCGGTGGTCCGGGTACCGCTCGGTGAACCCGAGCGCCTCGGTGATCGTCTCCGGGCCGATCCCGCCGGCGTAGCCGCTGAGGCGGCCGTCGCGGGGCTGTGGCCACGACTCGAAGCTCGCGATTCCTCTGCCGCCGGAGCTGTCCGAGAGCAGGTCGACGTGGGCCTGGGCTGCTGCCGCCGACGTCTCCCACGGCCCTTCGTGCTGCACGATCACCGGTCGCTTGAGGAACCATGCCAGATCGGCCAGTGCCGTCGCGGCCGCGTCGCGTTCGTCTTGCGGCAGGTTCACCTGCACGCGCCCGCACCGGCGGGCGAGCCGGCCGATGTCGTTCCAGTTCCGGTCGCGCGCCGCGCGGCTGCGCGCCCCGCACAGGTGGACGGCCGTCTGCACGCCGGCAGCGGCCGCCATTCCGAGCCAGTCGTCGATCCAGCCGCGGCGCGGAAAGCGCGGCTCTCCCTCGCGTGTTCCCGCGAGCACCGCGAGTTCGACGAACGGGAACCATCGGGCCAGGTGGAGCAGGTCGCCGGGTTCGGTGTCCTCGTCCACGCCGGTGATCGTCAGTGTCTCGATCATGGTTGTGCTGTATTGCTTTGGTAAGTGTCTCAGTTTGATTCCCGGTACCCGTTGGCAGTTGCGATCCGCCTGATGTGGGTAGCTTTTGAAGTGCTGTATCTGGCTTGCGAGGTCCGGACGTGAACTCGCTGGCGGCTGGCTTCGACCTGGGCTTCGCCCTTTCTCCAGCCGTCCGTGGTGAGGATCCGGACGGTGTCTCCGGTACGGATCCGGTGGACGTGATTCGGGTGGCGAGCGTGGCCGGGGCAGGGCGTTGCCCGCCGCGTGGTCGGCTTCTGGTGCCTCCAGGCGAGGTACGGCCCGACCGGCAGGCTCTTGATCTGCTTGCGTCGGCCATGCCCTGCGGCCTTCAGTGTGGTCGGCGTGCGCAGGCTGTCGATTTCGCCGCTGCTTCTGCAGCAGGCTGCATCGTTGGCGTGCGTCTTGACGATGCCGGCTGCGCTTCGGGCGTGCGCCGTGTCGGCGCCGGTGGTCTCGCTGGTCTCCAGCCCGCTGTCTTCGAGTCTGCGGACCAGCCTCTTGCAGATGGCCGCGTACTGCCCTGCGGCTGCGAGCGGGACCGGCCGCTGCCGCAGGACCGCGTTGATCCGTTCGGGGTTCTCGCGCAGGAACTCGCGGACCGGGCGGTCGCCCTTGCGCTGGTTGCAGGGCTGGCAGCTCCAGACCAGGTTGCGGATGTTGGTTGCTCCGCCGGCGCTGCGGGGGACGATGTGGTCGAGGTTGAACCGTGTCGCGTCCTCCCAGTCGCCCTTGCCGCAGTAGACGCAGCGGTGGTCGTACTGCGTTGCGATGTACTCGCGCAGGTGCCGCTGATACAGCGGCCCCTGCTGGTAGCCCTTGCCGGAGACTGACGGGTCGAGGATCTTGTGCGTGTCGAACTTGCCGGTCTGGATGCAGGCGGTGGAGGCGCCGCTGCGTTGCGCCAGCCGCTCGATGCGGTGCTGTTGGTTCGAGACGACGCTCTCGATGCTCGGCGGGAGCCAGCCGGCGGGTCGCCGCCGGTTGTCGAACCGCGGTTTGCGGAACCACTTCGTCGCGCGTCGCCGGCGCCGGTGCGCCTTGCGCTGGATGAGTCTGCGGCTGATGTCGGTGCGGTGGTCGATCTCCTCCTGGTAGAGCACGCGGTCGTGGTCGTCGAGCGTGGCGACGACGGCGATGCCGGTGTGGCGGGGACCGGGTCTGCAGCGCACCTCGACGGGCTGGACCGCCGTCCTGCCGTCGCCTGTGCAGCGGTCCTTCAGGTGGATGGTGTAGGGGCGGTAGTCGCGCCGCCGGACGCGGCCGGCGTCAATCAGTTGGCGGGCGCGTCGTACGGTGCACGGCATCAGGGGCTTGCCGTCGCTGCCGATGACGAAGACGCGGTTGGCGCGCCTCGGCGTGTGCTGGCGCTTACGCGCTGCGGGTCTCGTGGACCCCGGACCCGTTTCCGGATCCTCGGCCTCGCCGCGTGTGATCGACCGTACCGGACCGGGGTCCGGGCCTGCGGTGGTCGTCCGCCGGGAGCGTGTCCCGGCGCCGTCATCCGCCTCAGGATGCAGAGGCCGGAGCTGGCCGTGAGGCGTCACCCTCGCTACTCCGGCGTGTGTTTCGTGGATCGATGCCACTACTGCTGTTCCTTGACTGTGGGTTCAGCCGGCTGGACGTGTCTCGGTCTGACTTGGAGAGTCAAACTGAGACACTACCATTGCTTCTTCGGGCGGCGGTGGTCCGTACCTCGGTGGATATTCTGGCTGCGGCTTCAGCTCGTCCCGGCCTTGTCGATGGAGGCGCGCATCGGTGCTTCGGGAGCGACGAGCCGGTCGGCGTGGTGGAGGAACAGCGTGCGCAGCCGGTCCTGGTCCAGCTTGTTGTGCGGCGGACAGCCGATGCGGGCGATTGCTTCCTCGAACTGTTTTCGCTCCGCGCTGGACGGCTGCTCGTGCCAGGTGGCGAGGTGTCCGTGGCCCCACGGTGACAGCAGCTCGCAGCGCAGCATCGTGTCGTCGGCCCGGCGCACCGGCGGCGACAGCAGCGCGGACCGCCCGCGCAGGCCCGCGGCCTCGAAGACCGTCTCCTGGATGTTCTCGCGGAGCCTGACCAGCCGATCTCCCATCACGCCCCTGAGCGGGCGCACCCAGTCGCCCACGTAGGCCTCGGCGCCGTCGTGGAAGAGCGCCTCGAGCCTGGTGGCGCGGTCCTCGGCGGCGCATAGCTGCATCACCATCAGGGAGTGCCAGAGCACGGAGATCGGGCGTCTGCTCTGGCCGTTGAAGCGGTTGATCTGGCCGAGGCCGTGGACGATGTCGCGGACGTCGATCTGCTCGGGCGTCAGCTCGAGCAGCTGCAGCGGTCCGCTGTAGCGGAACAGCATCCAGCCTTCGCGGTCCTCGCCGGGAAGCGGCGTGCGTCCTTGCTTGTCGGTCATCGGTTCCTCGACAGGCGTGCTCTCGTGGAGCAGGTCTACGCTGTCCGTGCCGTCGGGTACCGCTCGGGGTACGTGTGGATCACTATCCGCGGCGCGGTCTTGCGCCGCCGTGCCGGCGGCTTCGTTCCGTTGCCGCCTGCCTCGGCCATCCTGCAGCGCAGGCAGCGTTGCGTGCCGGTCGAGTAGAACATCTGCCCGCAGATGCAGCGGGTCGGGTGGGCGGCGCTCATCAGGTCGCCGTCGTCGCTCGCGTGCAGCGCGGGTCCTCGTGGGGACATGGGGTGCCCTCCTGGTTCGTGTGGTGGGGAACGTGCGCCGGTGATGCCGGGCTGCCCGCGTGGCGGGCGGGTGGCGGGTCAGCTGGATGGGGATGCGGTCGCTTCGACGGCCGGGCCGTGGTGTTGGTCTTCGTGCCCCTCGGCGAGCCACTCCGGGATCAGGTGGCGTCCGGCGTCGGCGACCCTGGACAGCGCCTCGTCGATCGTGTCCAGCTCGTCTTCGGTCGGGTACGGGCAGCCGAGCTCCAGATCGTCGGGCGCGTTCCAGCGTGATGCGGGTGCGATGTTGACGAGGTAGTCGTTGCGGATGCCGATCCGGTCGAGCCGCCAGCGGATCCAGGCCTCGAAGGCCCGGGCGGTCAGCTCGCGCGTGGTCGACCAGTAGGGCATGCTCTTCGGCCGGCGCCGGTCGAGCGTCGCCGAGCGGGTGAAGAGCCCCAGGCTCCGGAGCAGCGCGCCGTATCCGTGCAGGGCCCTGGCGAGCCGGCCGGCGGGCGTGCCCGCGTGCTCGGCGTCGGGCCAGGTCTCTGTGGCGTAGCCGTCGCGGTGGCGGGCCGACAGCCGCGACGCCTCGTGGTCGAGGGCGTGGAACCACTCGTGGGCGAGCGACCCCGGACCGGCCGGTTTCGAGATGGCGATGACGCGCAGCGCCGGCTCGTAGTGGGCGCGGGTGCGCTGCGGCCCGCCCTGCCCGCGGGCGCCGAAGGCGAGGCCGAGCGTGCCGCCGAGCGACAGCGTGCGGGCGGGCCAGCCGAGCACCGCGGCGAGGTCCTCGAGCCCCTGGGACGTGTCGGTGAGGTCTGCCCGGCGGCGGGCGGCGGAGACCCAGTTGCCGAACTGCACGCCGCGGAAGGCGAAGCGGCGGGTGAACTCCTCCGGATCGTCGGTGCCGGCGTTTCCGGCGGGCGTGCGCGGCTCGTCGCGGGGGTTGCGGGCGGCCGGGATCGTGCGCCAGCGCTCGAACCAGGCGTCGAGCTCGTCGCGGTGGTCGCGGATGCGCTCGCGGGCCTCGGCGATTGCCTCTTGCTTGCTGAGCGCGGCGCACTCGTAGACCCGTATCCAACGGGTGGCGTGCCGGCGCCAGACGCCGTACCGGCGCAGCGCCTCGCCGCCCTCGCGGAGCCAGCGGATGCTGTACGGGCAGGGACCGGAGCCGTTCTTCTTGCGCTCCGCGGCTTTCCCCGCGAGGCGCGCCAGCACCTCGGGCAGCCTGGCCGCCGCCTCGGCGAGCGTGTCCGCGGAGAGGAGGCTGCGGTACAGGCCGCTGCGGCCGGCGACGGGCTTCGCGATCTCCCACTTGCCGTACCGCTCGAAGCAGCGGAGCGTTCCCAGGTCGCGGGCGTGGCCGGCGTGGCGGTAGAGGGTCGTGGTGTTGGCGATGTACGTCGTGGTCCAGTCGCTGGCCAGTGCCTTGATGCGGGCGAGTCCCTGCTGGACGGTCGCCGTGCCGTCCATCACGCCGAGGGCGACCTGCAGCAGCCCGCCCCCGTCCTGGCCGGGGCGGCAGAGCCAGTGCTCGTTGCGCCAGCCGTGGCGCGTGCGCAGGTGGTCGCGCACCGCGCGCAGGAAGGCCAGCTCGTCCGGGTCCCGCTTGTCGGCAGCGTGCGCTTCGGCCAGCTTCTCCCAGGGCGGTGCCGGCCAGGCCTCGGTGAGCTTCCGCGGCAGGTCGTCGCCGACGGCGGCGCTGACGAGGTGGCTGCCGAGCAGGTCCTTGCGGGCCCCGGGGATGTGCTCGCCGAAGTCCTCGATCCGCCTGTGCGGTGGGGCGGCGGCGGCCGTCCTTGCTTCCGGCGCGCCGTGCGCCGGGCTCTCGGTCTTCATCGGCTTCTCCTTCGTAATTTCCTGCGTTCGGTCAGCCAGTTTTCCGAATCGAGCGGAGAGCAGACGAGGCACAGTCCTCCGGAGAACGCGGCCCACTCGGGGCCAGTCCTGCGCGGGCAGGCGCGGCAGGGCACGAGCGCGTCGATGCGGCGCTGGACCTGCGGGTCGTCGGCGGTCGGCGTCTCGGGGGCTTGCGGCGGGTCGGTCTGCTCCGGCTCGGGTTCGAACAGGTCGAACAGCGATTCCTGGGTCGACATTCAGCCGTTCATTCGCGGGTCTTCGCGCGGGGCGTGGTGGTGGCGGCCTGCCCGGCCGGCACGGCGACCAGGGCGGGGGCGAGCGCGTCGCGGTCGTACTCCTCGGGGCTGCCGTTCAGTATGGTCTTGACCTGGTCGAGGGCGTCCTCTGCGCCGGTGGCGTTGGGCACCCAGGCGAAGGGCTCTCCGGATTCCTCCTCGCGGCCGTGCACGAAGACCTGCCAGCCCGGGCGGCTCGTCGGGGCGTCGTCGCTCATTCGGGGCTCCTGTTACGGCGGCGTGGGCGTCCGGCGTCGCCGTGTATGTGGATCAGCCGGTGCGGGTCCAGTCGTCGGCCGCTTCCGGGTGGGTGCGCGGGTCGGCGTTCTCCTCGAGGGTGAGCACGGTTCCCGAGCCGAACCGCCGGTAAGTGGTGCCCGTGCCGAACAGGTTCGAGAAATGGGAGATGACGATGACGGTCTCGGTCCGGCCGTCGGTGCCTTCCCGTTCGAGCACGGCTCCGGCCGGCGCTTGGTGCAGGGTCATGGGTGGAACGTGACCCCGACGATCATCGTGATCAGCTCGTAGCTCATGCGGATCCTGCGCGTCTTCTGCTGGCGCCTCGTCCCCCGGTGTTTTCTGTTCTGACGCCTGTCACTCCGTGCGCCTGCAGGTTCTGGATCGCGAACGTCATGGCCAGGATCGCGTGTTCGTGCGACGCGTCCGTCCCGATTGGTCCTTTCGTTGCCGCGATGACCATCAGGCCGTTGACGTTCTGCAGCGCCCAGCGCAGGTTCAGCGCCTCGCCGGGCGTGTTCCAGCCGGCGAGCACCGCGTCGAGGTCGTCGATGATGGCGACGAAGGGCCGTTCGCCTGCTGCGTTCTGGATGCGCCCGAGGCCGCTTGCGTGCACGTGGTCCGTCTCGTTCAGGCCGGCGGCCCCGGCGACTTCGTCCCACAGCGCGGCGGCGCCGCCGGTGGCGTTTTCCAACGGTCGTTGCACGCGGCCGATGTGCGGCGGCGTGCCGGGGGAGCGGTATCGGAGCCGACCTTCGATCCGGTCGAGAACGCTGCGCCGCTCGTTGGCGGTGCCGTCCATCACGAGGGTGTGCTGTCCCGGGCGGCTGCGGTCCTGCGCCGCGCGTTCGACGACGCGCTCGACGGCGAGGTTGACCAGCGTTGTTGGTTGGTCGTGCATGTCAGAGCGGTCTCCTGCTTATTCGGCTGTCGCGTGCGGCGCGCCCGCGAACTCGAGTCCTCGCTCGTGGTCCGGCAGCTCGCCCGCGGCGCCGGCGGTCTCCAGCGCCTCGATGGTGTTCTGGATCGCGTCGGCGTACCGGCTGATCAGCAGGCGCTCGCGGTCCGGCTGCGCGTTGATCGCGGCGTGCGGTCCCGGCTCTCCGGAGTAGAGCGCGTCGAGCAGTCTGGCCGCCCGCGCGGCGGCTGGCATCGTCAGGTAGTCGGCGACGTAGTCGCGGAAGTCGAGGTCGGTGCGGTTGGCGTTGCTGCCCATCGGTACGCGCAGCGGGTGGTCGTCGCCGTCGATGCAGACCAGCGAGGCGACCTGCTCGCGGCGCGGATGCCGGCGCGAGCCCACTTCGTGGCCGCTGACCAGGATCGAGCCGATCGGCACGTCGTTCTGGGCGTTGCGCTGCAGGAAGGGGCCGCTGAAGGCGTAGCCGCCGCGGCCGTTGGCCGGCTCGATGGCGCGTACGACCTTCGCCCATGCGGCGGCCGGGTGGCGCAGCCGCACGTTGGGGTGGCCGCCCGCAAGCTCCGGCTCGCAGACGGTTTCGAGCCCGGTCACCTTCGTCTCGCGGAGCCGGCGCGGCGCGGGCCGGGCCACCGGCTCGGCCCGGCCGGCCGGGGTCAGCAGCGCCAGCAGCTCCTTGCGGGTCGCCGCCGACAGCTCGCCGGCGGCGTTCTCGGCGGCGGCGCGCTCGAGCAGGGTCGCCAGCTCGTAGCGCCGGCTGCGGCCCGTCTCGCGCAGCACCATCGCCAGCGTGTAGTCGAGCGCGGCGAGGGCGTCGCGGCGGCGGACGAGCTCGGCCTGCTCGGCCCTGGCCGCCGCCCACGTGTGCGTCACCGTGCACTGGAGCGGGCCGCTGCGCCGGTTCCGGGTGTGCTCGGCGAGCAGCGCCAGCTCGCGCTCGATGTCGGCCAGGCGCTCGGGGTGCGCCGGGGGCGTCTCGCCCAGCGCCATGCGCAGCCGCAGGCCCGGCTCGGCCTGCACGTAGCGGTCGACCCGCTCGAGGAAGTCGACCGGGGTCTGGCCCGCGGCTGCCGGCAGGCGCACCGGCACGGCGGCGCCGTCGGGCGCGGCCGCGGCGACGTGCAGCGCCAGTGCCGGCGAGCCGGCGCGCTCGGCGCTTCCGGTCACGATCACCGAGCCTGCGTCGATGGCGCGGTGGTTCCTGCCGAGGTTGATGCCGCTGAAGGCGTCCCGGTCGAGGCCGCCTCGCACGCGGCCGACGACGACGGCCCAGGCGGCGTTGAAGCCGCCCAGGTCGGCCCTGACTTGCATGTTGCCTCCCAGCGTAGGGGGCGGGGGACGCCGCGACTGCGGCGGGCGTTCCCCGGCGGGTCGGAGGACCGCGGCGCGGCGGCCGCGGTCGCGTATCGTAGCGTCGTGGGTGACGTGTTCCCGGGCCGGCTCCCGCGGCTGCTCGTTCCTCCGGCGGGGCACCGGGTCGGGTGGGCGCATGCCCGCGACGGCGGCCCGGCGCACTCGTACGCGCCGTTCCGGCGCGTCGACCCGGCGCTGCTGGCCGTCGCCCTGGGGCTGCTGCGCCTGCAGCCGCAGGACCGCTTCGTGGACTTCGGCTGCGGCGACGGCGCGGTGGTCGAGGCCGCCGGGGCCGAGGCCCGGCTGGCGGTCGGCGTCGAGCTCGACCCGGCGCTGGCACTGCGGGCGCGCGCGCGGCTCGGGGAGGCCGCAGCCGCGGGGCGGATCGCCGGGTGCTGGCGGGTCCTGAACGAGCCGATCGGATGGACGGCGCCGTCGGGGATGACGTCCGGGTTCGTGAACCTGCTGCCCTTCGCCGGGCCGCAGCTGTCGCGGTGGCTCTCCGCCAGTGTTGCGCCGGGGTTCCGGGCGGTGGTGGTGGGTGGCTGGGAGCACGCCGCCGGCGGCGCGCGCCGGGTGGCGTCGGTCGAGGCCGTCGAGGCCGGCGGCGACCGCAAGCCGGTGGAGCTGTGGCGGTTCGGTGCGCAGGAGGGGGCGTGAAGGACAAGACGAGACGGAAGCTGGCGGCCCGGGGCCTGGGTCCGCTGGTGCGCCCGGGCCGGCCGGGGCGGGGCAGGCGGGGAGCGCTTGCGCCGGAGCGCCGCGCCGAGGCTCCTGCAGGCGTTTCCGCGGAGCAAGCGCAGCCGGTCGTTCGGGAGGACGGTCCTCTCGGCGAGTTCGTCGAGCCCCGCGCCGAGTCGGTGCGGGAGCGCGTTCGCCTGCGTCCGGTGGTGCGCGACGCGCTGGACGCCGAGGCCGGGCGGCTGGGGATGACGCGCGAGGGACTCTGCCGCTTCGTGCTCGAGGAGGTCGCCCGCAAGGCGGTCGACGCTTCGGCTTCCGAGCAGGCCGCCGACGCTCCCGACGGTGACGCCGGGGCCGTCATTCCGGCCGGTTACGTCGGCGCCGGGGAGGAAGAGGCGGGGGAGCCGCCTTCGGCGGGTCGGGATTCGGTCGCTTCCGCTGGCGATGCTCTTTCCGAGGTCGTCGCGGAGTCGGCTGCCGATGCGGGTCCCCCTGCCGAGCGTGCGTTGCTGCCGGCGGGCGGCCGACGCCTCCGGGTCCGTGCCGTGCGCGGGGCGCGGAGGCTGTGCCGCGTTCGCGGGCGGGCTCGTGTGCTCGGGGCGTGGGTCGCCGTGCTGGCCGTCGCGCTGCTTGTGGCGCTTTCGGCCGGCGCCGCGGCGGTGTCGTGGCGCTACGAGGTCGCCGGGACCGGCGGCGACGGCGTGTACGTGGTGGACCGCTGGCGGGGCGCGGTGTGGCGTTGCGGGGCGGCGGGCCGGGGGCGGCCGCCGGCGTGCGCCGAGGCGGTCTTCCGGCAGCCGGCCGGCGGCGGCGCCGAGGTGGCGTACCTGGGGCGGGCGCCGCGGTAGGGGAGCGGAGCCGGCGGAACGTGCAGCATGACCCGCGAACAGGCGCAGTGCCTTCTCGGCGTCTCGCCGGACGCGACCTTGAAGGACGTCGTCCGCGCGCACCGGCGCCTGGTCAGCACGGTGCATCCGGACAAGTGCAGCGGGCCGGAGGCGAACCGGCTCGCCCGGCAGGCGACCGCGGCGCGCGAGGTGCTGCTGGCGCCGGCGCAGGGTCCGCCGCACTCGTCGTCGCCTCCGGCGTTCGAGGCGCTCGCTGACGACGTCCTGCTGCAGTACGTGCGGCTGATCGTGGACCGGATGGGTGGTCCCGTGGACGGCGTGGTCCTCTTCCGGATCTTCTGCAGCGAGCTGAGAGCGCGCGGGCTGTCCGACGATGCCGCCAGCGTCGGCTCCGTGCGCGTGCTCGACGACGACTTCCTGGCCGCCGGCGCGGCCCGCGGCTACTGGGATCTGCACGGGGACGGCGTGCGGCCGGTCAGGCCCGCCGGTGAACCTGCCGGGTCATGGTCCGCCCGGTGGCGGGAGCCGGGCCGGAGACGGGCTGCGTCCGGCCGCCCCGCCGCCTGCGATGCGCATGCGCCGGAGCCGCAGGCCGATCTGCTGGTCGAGGAGGAGGAGCTCGGGTTGTGGGTGCAGGCCGTGGTCCGCTGGGCGGGGGCGGTGGCCGCGGCCGGCATGTTCTGGCTCGGTCCCGTCGGATGCGCCGGGGTCGTTGTCGGGGCGCTCGCCGACGGGGAGCTGTTCATGGTGGCTTTCGCCGTGCCGCTCGTGTTCGTGTGCACGTCGGCCGCCGTGTGGCTCATGCGGTGCTTCGGCCTGGCCCGCAGCGCCCTGAAGTGGCCCTTGGTCTGGGTTCCAGGGCTGCTCCTGTCGGTGGTGCTGTTCTTCCTGCTGGCCGGCTGAGGATCCGGATCGCGGAGCCGGAAGGCCCGGCGTGCGGTTCGCGCCGGGCGGGCGGTGCGGTTACTCGCGGGCGCGGGCGCGGCGCTTGTCGCGCAAGTCGGAGAGCGTCTGCCGGATCCCGGCCAGCTGGCGCTCCCTGTTCCAGTTCGCGGCTAGCGGTTTACCGGAACCCGACCTGGATCTCGCCGTCGGCGTGGACCTCGATCCACGCCCCGCGCTCTGTCGGCACGATCGGCTGGATCTTCCGGCGCGTGGTGTTGTGGATGCGCCGCAGGGTCGCCGCGTCGTTGCCCTCGAGGATGCGTACGGCTTCCTCCTCGATGGCGTCGCGGAGGCGTCCGGGGTCGTCTTCGCAGTTTGCCGCGGCTTCGATCTCGAGCTCGGCGCCGAAGACGTCCATCATGGCCTCGGCCGCGTCCTCCGCGCTGATACGGGTGCTGCGTCCGAGCACGAATCCGTCCTCGGCCCGGTCTCCGATGAACCCGATGTCGGCGGCCACGCGCATCGTGCGCGGCGGGTCGTCTCCCTTGCGCAGCGTCAGCTCGGCGCAGAGCTGGTGGACGTGCCGTTTGTCGGCGGGTACTTTCTTGCCGTCGCCGAGGACCACCGTCGTTCCGAGGTCGCTGAACGTGATGCGCGCGCCGGCGAGGTGCTCGACGTGCGGATGCCGCTCGAGGCTGGCGCCGAGGTCGCTGGTTCCGGCGTCGACGAGGCGGTCGGCCATCCCTTCCTGCGCCAGCGCGCGGTAGGCGGCGCACAGGTCGACCTCGCGTGTCGCGTGGACCGGGTTCGCGAGCCACCCGCCCGCGAGGATTGTGTCGGGTTCTGTCGCTTCGGCGGCGCCGCGCGGCCCGTGTGGCGACCAGCGCCGGTGCAGCCGTGCCCTGTCGTCGCTCATCGGGTGCTCCTTCTTCGCGGTTGTTTCCGTGGACGGGTTTCCCGGCGTGGACCGCGGGGATTTCGTCCATCCGCCCTTGCAGTACCGCACCAGCCCTCGGCGCCGCATCGGCTGCAGGATGCCGTCGGCTGCCAGCGCAGCGGCCTGCGGGTTGGTGTCGTGGCCGGGCCAGATGCAGGTGGCCACAGCTGCCGCGTTCGTCGGCCTCGCTTCGTCGAGCGCGGCCAGCGCCCGATGCTCGCACTCTTCGCGGGGCACGTGCTCGCGGATTCTTCGCATCAGGCTGTGTCGTGGCATTCGTTGGCTCCGGTAGTTGTCGGGGAGACCTGCCCCGGTTGTCCTGCGGCCCGGCGGCCGGTCCCGGGCCTTTCTTCCGCCCGGCTGCCGCCGGGCCCGATCCGTACGAACTTCTTCCGATCTCTTCGGGCCGCGATCTCGCGCTGAAGCTGCGCGGCGAGCGCCCGCCCGCGCTTGCTCCTGGCCCGCGTCGAGGCTGTCTCGAGCGCGGCGCTCACCTCGGTCGTCGGACCCGCTATCGCGTCCCGGTCCGTCAGCTTCTTCGGGAGCGTCAGGCACACGTCGGTCCATGCGAAGCTGTCGGCCTCGATCATCGGTTCGTCTCCTGTCTCCGCTTCGGGGTCGGTGTTCCGGCGGCGCTTGCGTCCTCGGCGTCGATGCCGCTCAGGTCCTGACCCATCCGCTCCTCCAGCGGCCGACCAGGCCCCGGCGCTGCATCCGCCCCAGGACGCCGCCCGCGGCCAGCGCGGCGGCCTGCGGCTTCATGCGGTGGCCGGGCCAGATGTGGTCGGCGACGGTTGCCGTGTACGTCGGCTGGACCTTGTCGAGCGCGGCCAGCACGCGGCGCTCGCATTCCTCGCGCGGCACTGGTTCGCGGACTCTCCGAATCAGGCTGCGTCCCGGCATGTCTTCTTCCGGGAGAGACGTGCAGCGGTCGCCTTCCTCAGTGTGGTTGCGCTTTCAGCGTCCTCGGCCGTCCGGTCCGGATCTGTTCGGTCAGCCGCTTGATGGCTTCCTCCAGCCTGATCGGCCGGTATCCGGTGTGCTCCACGCAGACGTTGCAGTGGCGCGGGGTGGGCGACGTCCGCTGGTGGATGTGCCCGTGCAGGTTCCCGATGACCGTTATCCTGCCGGGTTCGTCGGTCCCGGCGTTGTACAGCGGCGCGTGGCTGAGCACCACGCCGGGGGCGTCCCTGCCCGGTCCCGGGAGCCTTTGCAGGCCGGTCACTCGCGTGAAGGCGGCGGTCATGCGCGGTGTGACCCGGTCGTGGTTGCCGGCGATGAGCACGATCCGGCCGTGCAGCCGTTCGGCGATCCGCTCGATGCGGCGGTTCATCGCTGGCCCGGAGAAGTCGCCCAGGTGGTACACCGTGTCGCCTTCGCGGACGGTCTCGTTCCAGTTGGTCACGAGCGTCTCGTCCATCTCGCCGATGGTGCGGAACGGCCGTTCGGCGTGGCGGATGATGTTCGGGTGTCCGAAGTGGGTGTCGGAAACAACCCATGTCCGGGGCGGTGTGGGCATCAGGGCTCTCGGGTCGTTGCGCGGTGGAGCTCGCGCCCGCGCGTTGTCAGCCGTTCTTGTTCGCTCGGAGCGGTCCTGGCGGGTTCTGGTTGTCGGCCGCTGCTGCGGGACGTTCCGACACCCCAGCGTGCAGCAGCGAATCGCTGCGCGTTTCCGTGATCCTGCATTCGAGCTCGACGGTCTCCTGTTGGATCTTCTCGGCCGTGTCGGCGGGGCGTTGCACGCCGTCCCGGGCGAGCAGCAGGGTCGCGTCGGTCCGGTGGCGCCGCCACGCATCGCTCAGCCGGTACAGCTCGCGGTCGCGTTCGGTGTCGTTGGCGGCCAGGTTCACGATGGTCGCGATCAGTAGTCCGGCGGCCAGGGCGATCGTTGCTCCGCCGGTTCCGCCGGGCATTTCGATCATGCTGGCGGCGGCCGTCGCCAGCGCGCCGAGTGCGACCGCGCCCTTGAGCGCCTTCGAGAGAGTCCTTCTGTTGCATTTGCGCCTCTCGAACTCGGCGTGATGTCTGTGGGCTTCGGCGCGCAGCGCCAGCAGGCGGTCTCGCGTGGTCGTCATGGTCGGGCGCCTTTCGCGAACCTGACGAACTGGTTCTCGGCTTCTGCGGATTCGGTGTCCCGCCGCTTCCGCGGGCATGTCGAGTCGAACCTGCGGGGCTTCTCCTGGCCGCATCGGCGGCAGGGGTTCTGGCTGTCGAGGTCCCACTCGTGACCGTAGCGATCTGTCCAGATCATCCCGTGTTCCCTGTCCGGCTTGGAGGACTCCTGGTGTCCGTGTGCGCGTGCTTCCCGCTGTGCGTCGAGCCGCTCAGCCGTCTTGCTCGATTGGCGGAACCTGTTTCCGCTCGGGGCTGTACCGCATCAGGTACAGCGTCAGGGTTCCCTTGTACCCGCGGAAGCGCTCGTTGCGCTCGACGTACCCGTTGCCGAGCCGCCGTACCGGCGTCCAGCCCTCGAGGAACAGCGCTGCGAAGGCCTCGCGGGCGCAGTCGACGCCCCAGTGCTCCTCGTCCTCGTCGTCGTCGAAGTCGGACGCTCTCCATGCGCCGTGCTCCACCAGGCGCCACCAGCATGCCGGGAGCCAGGTGGCCTTCTCGCTGCCCGCGTCCAGCAGGTACTCGGTGTCGTCCACGTGGTACGGGCGCTTGCCGGCGGCGAGGTCCTCCGCCAGTACCTGCGCGTTCGCCCAGACCAGCGTCTGGAGGTTCCCGAACATCCCTTCGTACGTGCCTTCGCACACCTCGATGTCGAGGGGGTTGCCGTCGGCGTCGGTGTCCTCGATGGTGGCGTGCGGGCCGTAGGCCGTTCCGCTGAACGTGTAGCCCTCGGCCACGTACCGTGCTTCGGCGCGGTCGGCGGCTTCGATGTCGTCGTCTTCCAGCCCGGACGGGTCGGCGTTGGCGTACAGCGGTACCCAGGCCGCGGGCATCGCCTCGGTCTCGATCCATGGCTTCGTGCCGGGTGGGCGCTCGGTCGCGTCACGTCCGGGCGGTCCGTAGCGGGCGGGGGAGTCGGTCGTCCTGGTGGTTTCCATAGGTTCTTTCGCTGGCGGCTGCGCCCCGGCGCCGTCCCGTGCGCGGGTATCAGCGGAGGTATCAGCGGGTCGTGAAGCTCACGTATCCGTGGGTCTCCATCAAGACTGCGACCTTCTCGTCGAGCATGACCTGCACGGTCCGTCCTTCGGCCTCGGCGTCGTCGATCGCGGTCTGGATGCGCCTGGCGAGGGTGTGCTCGTCGTCGGCTTCGTACGTCGCCCTGGCGAGTCCGTTCCTCCCTCCGCCGATGTGCACGATGGTTGCTTCCATGTTCGGCTTGCCTTAGTCGTTTCCTGCGGCGCGCCGGCTGGGTCAGTGACGGGCGCCCGCGACCGGCGCCTGCGCTGCCGTTGCGCTGCCCGTTGTGCGCAGCTGCTCTACCTCCGCGAGCGCCATGCGGGCCTCGCAGCGCTCGATGACGCGTACGAGCCCGAAGGGGTTGTCGCGCCGGATCGCGTACGAGCCGTCGTCACGGATCGGTTCGTCCCTGGTGTCGAACTCCAGCTCCGCCAGGATGTCGCGCAGGACCTGGCGGGTCTTCTTCGTTCGGGGAACGATCAGGAACGAGCCGTCCGGCGGTTGCAGCACGCTGTAGTGGGGTGTCTCGTGGATGGGTTCCAAGGCGGGGTCCTCCGGTTCGGAGCGGGGGCGCCCGGCGTCGGCCGGGGGGCGCGGCCGCCTGCCGCCGGACGTGTCCCGCGGTAGTCCGTGGGGAGCGTGTGGGCTCAGTCCTCGTCCGACAGCATGATGGTGGCGACGGCCTCGCCGGCGTCGCCGGGGCCGATGACGAGCTTGAGCGTGCGCAGGCGCCGGCGGCCGTGTCCCGGCCGCGGCACGACGATGACCTGGAACAGGGCGGGGGAGGCGCGGCTGCCGCTGCGTGCGATCTCGCGGCTCCTGCAGGCTGCCATCCAGAGCATGTCCCAGAGGCGGCCGTCCTCGTCCTGGTGGAACCGTGGCTTGCGGCGCGTGTCTTCTTCGGTCCAGCGCACGCACTGGTCCTGGACGGCCGCGGTGATGGCGACCGGGACCTTGAACCCGGCCTCGCGGGCCGTTTCGGTGACGTCGACGAGCGTGCCGTCGCGGAGGCCGTCGGCTCTGGTGTAGCGGTGCACGACGGGGGTGTTCTCGAAGAGGTGCGAAGCTCCGGGCGAATGCGGAGCGGTTGCGGTGGCACTCATTTGTGGCGGTTTCCGGGGGCTGGCGGTCTTCTCGATGTTCCGGTCGGGAGTGTGGGGCCCGGCGGCCGGGCGGAGTGCGTCCGGATGTGCGGTTGGAGGCGGTCCTCGATCCGGACGGAGCCGTCCGCGTGCGCACCGGGGCAGCGCGGTTGCTCGTTCGATAGCGATCTTCGACGCGCTGTGGCCCTTCGTCAGGTTGCGTGGTGGGCCAGCCGCTCGGCCTCCTGGATGTCCGCGCTGCTGGTTTCCGGGTTTCCTCGCAGGTCGGCGATGGTGCGCGCCAGGCGGACCACGTTCGTTGTCCGTTGTGTATCGAGGGTGGATTGCATCTCCTCGATGCGCAGCTGCGCGTCGAGCGTGTGCCGTCCTTTGGCGAGCAGCGCATTCAGGTCGGCTCGTGCGTTCGTCGTCGTTCCTCCGTACCGGCGGTGTTGTGCGTCGCGTGCTGCCTGGATCCGCATGCGGCGCCAGTGTTCCTCTTCTCCTTCGCCCGGCGTCGGGGAGCCTTGTCTGCTTGCGTAGGGCTCGTAGGGCACGGCGACGGCGGCCTGGAAGGTGTCCTGCAGTGGATGGTGCCGCCGCAGGCGTGTGGTCAGCACCGTCGCCGTGTCCTCGTCGGCGGCAAGCATGTTGCCGATCAGCAGCGTGTCGGCGGGCATCGTCCCGGTCCGGTCCGCGATCGTCCCGGTCCGGGCTGCGGCGCGCAGTGGCTCGAGCGTGTCCCTGCGGAACTCGTCCAGCTGTTCGAGGTAGAGGATTCCTCCGTGGGCGAGCGTTGCCTCGCCGGGTGAGGCCGGTGTGGCGGTCTCGCCGTTCTCGCCGTTTCTGCCGTCGCTGCCGCCGTTGGCGTTTCCGGCGATGCTGATGCGGCTGGCCGTGTAGTGCGGCGCGCGGAAGGGCCGCTCGCGGGTGCCGGTCTCGTCGGGGGCGAGGAGTCCGGCTATCGAGCGCGCGGTCGTGAGCATTCTCCACGTGTCGGTCGGGAGCGGGCCCGCCCATCGGGCGACCCGCCGGGCGAGCGGCCCGATGGGGGCGAGGTGATGGCTTGCGATCAGCAGCGGGTGGCCGCCGGCGATCGCGATCTCGAGCGCCCGCTTCGCGTCCAGGTAACCGGGGATCGGTTCCTGCCGCTCCGGCTCGCGCCAGTGGCCGGCGTCTTCCGGGCGCAGGGTCTCGGTCTGCTCGCCGTTGCATACCGCTCGAACGAGCGCGCCGAGGTCGTGGCGCAGGAGGGCCTCGACGGGGCCGGCGCAGGCGGCCTCGGCCCGCTGCGCAGCGGGTCCGATCAGGTGTCGCGCGAGCTGGGCGCACAGGCCGGCGATCGGGAACATCCCGCGCACGGGCGTCAGCGTCCCGCGCGTGTCGATGCTCCCCACGGTGAGCGTTCCCGTCAGGCGGGCCGGATCGATCCTGCCCGCGGCGGTCAGCACGCCGAGTGCGACGGGCAGGTCGTGGAGCGCGGTGTTTCGCTCGGTCGCGGGCGTCGCCGCTACCGAGAACCTTCCCCTCGGGAGGGTGATTCCGCTCTGTCTCAGGCCGGTCTGCACTCGTACCCTTGTTTCGGCTGCGGTCCTTCCCAGCCCGGAGATCTCGAGTTGAAAGGGGCCTGCGGCGGATCTTCGTTCGACCCGCACCTCGGCGGGCCGTGGCCGCAGGCCGTCGACGACGGCCGTGCGCACGGTTGTGATGTTCATCACGGTTCTCGGGGTTCGCGTGGTCAGCGCGTTGCCGGCTGCGGTGTCCGGGTCTTGTTCGCTGGGACGAGCGGTCCCTTCCGGTTGCAGCCGGCCGGGGCCGGTATCTCCGCCGCCGTCGGCGGTGGTCGTGGTCCGTTGCGTGTCGGGGAGCGGCCACGTGCGGGGCGGTGACAGTGGCGCTCAGGTCCCGTTCGACGTGCCGGTCGGGGTGGACCGATCCGGCTGCGGGTAATGCGGTGGCGGGGCGTTACTCCGCGGGTTCGGCCGATGGGATGACGGCGCGCTCGAGCGTGTCGAGGCGCTGGTCGATGCGGGCGAAGCCCTGCTCGATGGTGCGCATGCGCTCGTCCAGGCGGTGATAGTTCTCGAGCATCTCGTCGCGCAGGCGGTCGATGCGGCCGGTCAGCTCGTCTCGGAGACCGTCGATACGGTCGTCGATCTGCGCGCTCAGTTCCGTGTGGACGTTGTCGATCCGTGTGTTCAGCCTGCGGACCTCGGTTTCGACGTTGCCGATGCGGTTCATGACCAGGCTGCCGAGCGCGATCGCGGTTGCGAGGATCGTGCCGATGATGGCCTTCGTGTCCGTGGTCATCGTGGTGACTCTACTCCTTCGGTGTGCTGGCCGCAATTCTCTGGGTCGGCGTGGCTGTGCCGTGATTTCGAGAGTGGCCTTCCGGGTTCCCGGATTGCGGTTCGATGCCTTGCCGCGCAGGTTGCGGCTGACCGTGCCCTTGCCTGCCGAGGGGCCACCGGTGCCTGAAGTCGCGGCGCTTGATCTTCGCTCGGCGCCCGTCGGGGTGGTGCCAGACGATCCCCTCGTGCGGGTAGCGGCCCAGGTACGTCCGGAGGATGTCGAACGCGGTCTGCGCGACGCAGCCGGCGATCCGCGGCGGCCTGGCGATCTGCAGCTCGTTGCTGTCGTGCGGGATCAGGATGTGCCGGTCCAGGTTCTCGGTGTTCCCCTGGACCTTGGGCCCGACCAGTTCGTAGGTCCTGCCGTGCGGCGGCGGTACGCCGATCTCGGTTCCGTTGATGCCCTCGACGAAGTACCGGTCGCACGGATCCGTCGGCTGTATGGGCACCCAGCCGACCTCCTTGCCGGTCTCTTCGTCGGTCTCGACGTGCTGGAACCCGGCCGGCGGTGTCCGCCCCGGCTTGACCTCGCGCCGCTTGTAGGCGTGGCCGCCGCGGATGAGTACCGGTGTGCCGTCGACCTTGCGCGTGGCCGTGCCCTTGCCCTGCAGTACCCAGTCGCATCCGTCGGAGAGCACGGGCTCGATCTCGTGAGTCTGCCGGTTCCGTACGAAGAGTGTCGGAATCTTCTGCATCGCTGTACCTGTGTGGATTGTGGTCAGCTCCGGTTTGCTCCCGGGCTGCGTCGTGACCGGACATCGGTATCGGCCACGTGTTTCGCGCCGGCGCGTCGTGCAGCTTGAGGATGCGTCCTCGCTGCGTGTCTGATCTCGCGTGCTGCGGCCTGGCGCGCCCGCTTCGAAGCGAGCCGCTTCCCGGTGCGCGGCGGCAGGTCGCCGCACAATCGGCACCGGCATCGCCCGTGGGTGCGCCGTCGCGCCGCCCGGTCGGATCGCTTCACTCGTCAGCTCCGGGGTTGCGGCCGGTCTGCCGGCGCCGTGGCCTTCGCCGGCCTGATGGATCCGTCGGGCTGCTCGAAGCCCCACTGCTGGACGCGCCGTCCGGTGGCGAACAGCGTCATCGCCGGGACCCGCGCCACGGATCCGTCGTTCGGTGCCGGCCCCTGGCGGAGCCGGATCCGGTGGCGGTGCGCCCGCCGGGCGCAGCACGATGCTCCGGTTCTCGATGATCGTCCTTCCGTGCGGCGTGTGCTCGAAGACGGGGCCGCCGTCCAGCAGCAGCGAGGCCGACGGCCACGGGTGATTGTGGAAGCCCTCGGGGTCGTCGTTGTCGAAGACGTGGACGTAGAGGCCGTTCTGGCCACGTTCGTTCTCCGTCTCCTCGCGCCGGAGCCACCAGCGGCGCATGTAGACCGGGCTTCCTTCCTTCTCGGTCAGCAGCGTCAGGTCCGGCTCGTGGCCGCTGACGGGGACCAGCGCGCGGTTTATCTCCATCACCTGGTCGATGGTGGCCCGCCGGGCGCCGATCCAGGCCCGCGTGCGGATCGCTCCGCTCGCCTCGTTCATCTCGCGCGCCAGCGCCCGCAGGTCGAGGCCGGGGGCGAGGACGCGTTCGACGGCTTCGGCCAGATCGGTGCGCAGCGTGTCGGGCAGTCTGGTGCTCATTGCGGTTCTCGTGTGGAGCGTAGGGGCGCCGGTTATTTCTGCGGGAGCCGCGCCAGCCGGGCCTTGAGCCCGATGGCGACCACGGCGCGGGGCCTGGTGCGCAGCATCCGGCGTACGATGGTCACCGCGTCGTGGCACATGCCGTCGGCGGTAGTTGAGAGAGCGGCGAGGTGCGGGGCGTGACAGTGGCGCCCAGGTCGCAGTCAACGTGCCGGTTGGGTGGATTGATCCGGCTGCGGGTATGCGGCGGCGGGGTGTTACTGCCCTGTTTACCGCCCGCGTCTTCGTGCTCTTTCCCGCTCAAGATCCTCGATTATGTTCCGTTCGAACTTTGGTATTTCGGTTCGGGGCACCAGATTGTTTTCTGCCAGCCATTCGAGCCCCGCGCGGATGCTTACGGCTGACTTCAGCATTCTTGTCGAATCGTTCTCGACTTCTTTCTGTTTGATGTCGAACCGTCCGTCCTTGCGCTCGTGGAATATAATGACCGGTTGTTCTTCGTGTGGGTTGCGTATATCGTGCGGAGTTTCGCGGGCTTCTCCTGGTGTCAGGTTGCCGCCGGCGCTCTCGGTGCGCCACTGCACGGGCTTGTCCGGTTCGATGTTGAGGACCAGGCCATTGCGTCCTCGTCCGCACTCGGCCAGTGCGTATTCCCGTAGCTCTCGTGCGCCTGGCCCCGCTCTTTCGACGTAGGCGTTCAGTCCGGAAGCCTCGAAGGTCTTTGCGGCCTCGTCTGTCGGGATCCGCATGGTCCGCGTAATGCGGTTCCTCGTTGCGGTCGTCACCTCGATGGCTCCGTCTCGTGTCTCGATTCGGCAGTGCGTATAGACGGCCCTGCCGATCGCGTGCGCGGCCAGGTTTCCGAGCTTCGCTGCGTCGATGCGTTCGTGCTCGGGTATGCCGAGCAGCTGGTTCGGCGCGTCCCTGGCGATGTTGGGGCTGTTCCAGTGCCAGTCCAGCGCGAGGAGATCGGCGCTCTTCGCGGAGATCGCGTTCACCGCGCTCTCGAGCGCCGTCGGCGCCTTGCTTCCCGCCTTGATCACGTCGAAGACGTCCCGCGGCAGCCGCATGTCGGCGCGCTCGAGCTTGCCGCGCAGGATCTGCGCAGTTGACAGGACGGTCTCGACCCTGCCCTGGACGGTCCGCTCTTCTTCTCCGGCGCCGATTTCCAGTTCGTGGGCCCACAGGTCCAGGCCGCGCTTGCCGCCGTCGAATGCGACCCGCCAGAGCTTCAGGTCGGGGTGGTACACGGGCGTTCCGCCCAGGGCCTTCAGCCGCGTCTCGAACTGTGACGGGTCTCCCTGTTCGGCCTGCAGTCTCCCCAGCGTGGTCTCGCGATCCAGGGTGAGATCGATGTCGAAGCTCTCGCGGTGTTGCCATCTGGCGGCCAGGATCGTTCCGCCGCCGATGCGGTACCGTGCCGGCTCTTTTCCCAGGCTCGCCAGTCCGTCGTCGACGACGTCGCGGACCATTGCCCACAGTTCGGCGGCAGCGGCGGGCAGCCTCAGCTCGGGCGGTTCGTTCACCGCGCCCATCCGTTGATCCAGCGCGCGGCGTGGCACTGCGCGTGTCCGGCGCGGTGCAGTGCGGCCACGAGCTCGCGGATCGTGTAGGCCCGTTCGGCCCAGGCGGTGATCAGCTCACGCCAGTCGGCTTCCCGCGCGAAGGCTCCGAGGATTGCCCGCTGGCGTGCGTTCGGTTCCGGCGCCTGTATGGCGTCGTGGAACTCGGCGGCTGTCGGCGGATCGCGCCAGCCGGCACAGCTGGCCGACAGGCGCAGCATGACGGTGACGCTCTTCGGGCCGACCTCCGTCAGGTCGTTCCCGTGGCCCAAGTGGAGGGTCTCCTCGTCGTTCGCGGCGGTGTCGGCGAAGTGCTCCGGCGCCCGCAGCGTGTCGATGCGGAATCGGTCGAACTCGGTAGCCCGCCGTTCGTACTCGCCGGGTGGCCCGTTTTCGGTCTTCGGGTTCAGCATGGGCGTTCTTTTCCGGTTCATTCTTGCACGCCGTGGCGTACTCGTGGGCATTCCGGTGAAATCGATCACCTGTTCCGGTGGCAAACCGATCACCTGTTGGAGCGAAGCGACGCAGGACGTCATCATCAGGGTCTTCTGCAGAATCTGTGGGCAGAATGGAGACCGGTAGGGCAGCGTCGGACGCACAGCGTGCGCGTGTGCTCGCCGCCGTCAAGGCGCGTCGCTCCGCTCCGCCCCGGCTGCGCGGGGCTGACGGCCTGGACGCCGGCCCCGCGCAGCGGGTCTCGGCTCTTGTGGTTCTCCCGAGAGAGGTGTCGGTGGGTTGAGGTCGGTCCGCGGGACGAGCGGATAAGGCCCTCGCTGCGCTCGGAGCGCGTTTACCACGCACGGTCGGTCGGTTCCGGCCGTCAACCCCGCTGCGCGGGTCCTCCGCGTGTACCGAGCATTGACCGACAGCTTGGAGGTGGAAGTCCTCTATACCAGCCTGACGAGGCGCCTCCGTGTCACTGCATCCTCCTGCGGTCCTGCCGCCGGCCGGACTCCGGCGCGATCGGACCGGCGGTGTGCGGAGTCCGGTCCCGGCGGCGCCGGACTGGAGCCGTTTCGGACGGCGCGGCTGACGGTTCAGTCGTGGCGTTATCTCGGCGGGAGCCGCGCGAGCCGGGCCTTGAGCCCGATGGCGACGACGGCGCGGGGCCTGGTGCGCAGCATCCGGCGCACGATGGTGACCGCGTCGTGGCACAGCGGGCACAGCGGTGCTAGGTCCGCGGCGGTCACCGGCGCTCGCCGGTTGCACGCGGATCCGGACCGGCGGCCGCACCCGCACGGGTAGGGGCCGGGCGTTATGTGGTGCAGCTGCAGGCCGCGCCTAGTCCCGCAGCCGACGCACCGCTTGTTGGAACGGGCCAGTACCGCCGCGCGCAGCGCGCGGAACGCAGGGCCGTAGGCGCACGGGTCGTGCCGGCGGCGCGGGCGCAGCAGCAGGCGCAGCAGCGCGGCGGCGAGCAGGAGGACGGCGATCACGATGGCGGCCGCCGTCTCGTTCTCCGGAAGCAGGGAGGGGAGGACTTCGAAGGGCGGCATCAGCGCACGTGGGCCTTGCGCAGCCTGGCCGGCGGCCCGTGCAGCGAGTCGGGGAGTCCGGGCATGCTGGCGTCTCGCGTGGAAGCGTAGGGGCACGGGCCCTGCCCGCGGCGCGGGATGCGCCGTCAGTTCTCGATGGGGGCCACGAAGGCGTTGACGCGGTCGCAGCGGCGGGCGAGCGTCTCGAGCACGATGGCCATGTCGTCGGCCCGGCAGTTCTCGTCCGCCTTCTCCCAGCGCTTCTCGATCTCTTGGATTCGAGCCTTCGGGCATGCCCAGTCCTGCGGCATGAGCTTGAACGCGCTGGTGATCTCGTCGAGTTCCGGTACGGCGGGGAACAGTGCCGCCTGTTGCGCTGTGGACATCCCGAGCTCGGCTGCTGCCCGGTCGCCGATCCTGGGAGTCGGCACGCCGCCGTTTGCGCGCACGGCGGTCTGGAGGTAGTCCCGCCATCCGAATGCGCACACGTAGGCGTGTCCGGCGGTGCATGCTGTGGTCTCGCACGGGGCGATGGCGTTCGCCATCGTGTCGGTCACCGTCCGCAGCTCGGGGTCGATGCCGTCGATCGAAAGCGCACCGGCGAGGTCCGGATCGTGGAACCACCCCTGGTCGTAGTCCATCGTTTCGTCTGCGGCCGTCCGCAGCGATTCGGCGGTCAGGCGGTACAGGCAGGCGTTCCCGCCCCGGTAGTCGGCGTCCTCCCAGCACGCGAGCCTGCCGTCGTGGGGCCGGCCGGCTTCGTGCCACGACGGTATTCCGGTCTCGTCGTTGACCAGCAGGCGGTCGACTTCCGCCAGCGAGGCGCAGGTGCGCGTTCGTTTCCGCACGCACCGTTCGATCTCGTCGGTTTCGTCGTCGGGTGCGCCGTGCTGCGTCTTGTCGACCGCTTCGGCGACGGCGTTGTCGAAGTCTTCCCGGTTCACGTACACCTCATGTTGCGGGTCTTCGTCGTGCCGCAGGATGTAGAAGTTCATCGTCCGTTTCCTCGGTGGCGTCGGCGTGGTCGCGGCGGTGGTGTGCATGCCGGCTCGTGCCGGTGGGTTGTTTCAGGCTGGTGGCCCTCGTTTGGTGTGTGCCCGGTCTGCGCGGACCCGTAGATCTGGCGGTCCAGGCTCTCGATGAGCGTGTCGCGGGCGATCCGGCGCGCTTCGTCCTCGCTGTAGCCGGCCAGCTCCATGAGCTTCATCAGGAAGGTGTGCGGCCCGAAGCCGGACTCGGTGCCGTCGCACAGCAGGTGCCAGCCGTCGTCCTCGCCGAAGAGGATGTCGGGGGGGATGAGCCCGGCGTTCCCGTTCGTGGTCGCCGTTATCGGGATGAAGACGAACTGCACCAGCTCGGCGAGGAACACCGGGGCAATGCCCACTACGTGCAGGGCGTGGAACTGCCGCGTGTGGTTGTCGCCTGCCGCCGGTTGTTCAGCGCCGCCGCCGCCCGCTGCCCGGGCGTAGAACCCGGTCTGCCGGATGTCCCTGATGCGCATGCCCGTTCCTAGCGGCGCCAGCCGGCGGCGCGGAGTACGTGCCAGTGGTCGATCCAGACCGCGGTGGCCAGCTTCAGCGAGCCGAGGCGGCCGTGCTCGCGTGCGTGCGCGGTGCGGCCGGCGGCCGACAGCAGCGCGGCGCGCAGGAAGCAGCGGAGCCCCCTGGCCTGGGTGCGCAGCCCCTCGACGGTGAACGGCTTCGGGATCCGGAGGTACAGGTGTTGCTCGTCGATCCGCGTGGCGCATGCGGCGCAGTAGTCGCGCAGGGTCAGGCGCGCGGTCTCGCCGCTTGCGCGGCAGTCGTGGCAGTGGCGTCCGGTGGTGGTGTCCGGCATGGGCGTCGGGGTTCAGTGGATGCCGCGCGTCTCGCGCTGGTTGGCGTCGATCGCTTCGGCGAAGTCGGCGAGCTGGATGGCGATGGCGCCGGCGAGCTGCGGAGAGAGTGTTACGCTCCGGAGCCCGGCGCTCTCGCCGCCGCGGTGTCCTTTCGCGAGCTTCTCTATCGCTTCGAGCCGCTGGGGCGGCAGGGGCCCGCGGGTGCGGTGCGTCGAGACCTGCTCGATCCCGGTCACGTGCTCGAGCAGCCGGCAGGCGATGTCGTCGATGGCGGCTGCCCGCTCGGGCTGGTTGTTGCCGGCGACGGCGAGGTCGTTGACCAGCGCCGTGTCGCCGGCGAGGCGGTCGGGGACGCGTGTCTTCATTTCTGGTCTCGCGCGATGTTCTCGAGTGCCCGGCGGACGTCCGCGCAGGGTTGCAACCGTTGCTGCCCCCTGGTATCCTCGTTACATACATATGCATGTAAAGCGCGTGCGTTTCTTCGTCCGGGAGCGGTCGCAATGACGACGACGTTCGTGACCGTCGTGCGCCCTCCGCGGGAGGATCTGACGGTTCTGGCTTCCGTGGTTGCGATCCTCGCGTGCGCGGCGCGCACTACTTTCTGCTGGCTCTACCAGAAGCGCCTGAAGCCGGCCCACGTCAAGCGGGCGGTGTGCGCTCGCTTCGGCATTCTGGCGCGCCACTGGTCCGGGTGTCGTGCGGTTGCGCAGCAGAATGCACGCTCGTGGCGTGAGGGCGGCCGGGACCGGCTGGCGATGCTGCGGCAGCGGCTCCGACGGCTCGAGGAACGGTGGCCGAAGGACCGTCTGGATCCGCGCCGGCGCCGGCGCAACGCGGTGGCGCGGCGCAAGGCCGAGACCGCGATCGCGCGGCTCCCGAAGGAGCTGCGGGGGCGTCCCCGCTGGTGTTTTGGCGGCTGCAGGCTGCTGCGCCGCGGCTGTCTGGCCGCGTGGCGGCGGCGGCGCGACTCGATGGCGCTGTTCTGCGGGGAGCGGGGCAAGCGCGGCGGCAACGAGGTTGCGCAGTGGTCGGACGGGCGGCTGCAACTGCGCTTGCCGCAGGGCGCAGGACGGCAGCATCTCGTCCTCGGGGGCGTTACGTTCAAGCCTGCGCAGCAGGCGCTGGTGGAGGCGGCCGTCGAGGCGCGGACGCCGGTCACGTGGACCGTGAAGCTGCTGGCGCGCGGGAAGGTCGAGCTGTGCGTTACGTTCGACGAGCCGGAACCGACTGTTTCGTCGGACCCGGTCTGCGGAGCCGTTGCGGCGGATCTGAACGCGACTCATGTGGCGGTAGCCGACATCTCGGCCGACGGGCGGGTGCTCGGGGCCGTGAGGCTGCCGTTGCGGCGGCACTCCGACGCCGTGTGGCGGACGGCGAAGGCACTCGTCGGCCGCGCCCGCTCTGCGGGGCGTGTCCTCGTTCTTGAGAACCTCGACCTGCGCGAGACGAAGTCGTGGCTGCGTTCCTGCGGCAAGCGTTTCGCGGACGTGTTGTCGTGTTTCCGCTCGCGCTAGGTGCGTGACGCGGTCGAGCGCGAGGCGCGCCGCGCAGGTGTCGAGGTGCGGTACGTCGATCCGGAGTGGACGACCGACCTCGGCAGGCTGAAGTACAAGCGCCGGTGCCGCCTCGGCGGGCACCATGCGGCGGCGCTGGTGATTGGCCGCCGCGGTCTGGGTTTCGGCGAGCGTCTGCCTGACGACGCGCCATCGACCCTGACGCGCACAGTGGAGTGCGTCAGTACGTCCGGTGCGTCGAGGACGTTCGTGCAGAGGCTGCCTTCAGCATGGCTGGAGGCGGGTCGCCGCCGTTCCGCAAGGAGGGCTCGCGTTCGCGGAACGCCCGTTGCGGGAACGGGTTCCCGCAGCCTGATGGGCTCTCCGGGAGCGGCGGAAGTCTCGCTGCCGTTGGCGGGGCGAGCGGGTGCATGACCTTACATGCATCCGAATTGCAACGGTTCCGAGAGGAGGTTGAAGACCGGGATGTCCCGTTCGCGGGCGATCCGGATCCCCATTCCGGTTCCGCCGGTGGCGCCTCCGTCGTGGGTCCAGCAGACGACCGCGTCGACGTCGTCGTCGAGGCCGTGCCCGCGCACGATCGCGACGTTGCGGGCGTGCAGCGCCCTGGCGCCCCGGCCGCAACGGCCCCAGGCCGGATGCAGCCTTCCGGCGGTGGTCTCGGCCAGATGCCGAATGGGCGGGTCGAGGACGATCGTGCCGTCCTCGAAGCTCTCGCGGCCGTTGTAGCCGTTCCAGGGCAGGTAGACCTCGAGGTTGCGTGCGCCGACCGCGGCGCGGTGTCCGGTCTCGAAGGCGGTGTCGGCGCCGTCGGCACCGCCGGTGCGCAGCGTCCAGCCGTCGCCGGCGAGCTGCTGCGCGAGCGATTCCATCTCGGTGAGGATCGGGGGGGGGTCTCGCGCGAGCCGATTCCGGCGTACTTCATGGGAGTCCTTTTCGTGCCGTGCCGTCGCGCACGCGGATGGAGCAGTGGTGGAGCTGCCGGGGTGCCGCCCCCCGGGTCCGGGAACGTCTCGTGCCGGCCGTCTACATGCGTGTCCGCTCCCCGTGGTCTCGCCGCCGGATTCGGGGAGCGGCTGCTCTCTCCGGCGGCCAGCACCTGTGGCGTTTCGCCCGGGCGCGCCGGTGCGCGCGCGCTCGGGCCAGCCCGCGTGAATGACGCCCCCGCCCGTCGTGCGGGCCCGTCGCGCAGGGACGCGCGGCTCTAGGCCGCGGCGGCCAACATGTGGTCGGCAGCTGTGGTTGAGTCCATCGGATTAGCGAGTCGATGGTGCTCGGCATGCAGGCCGGCGCTCGCGCGCCCCCGTCGAGATCTGATTCAGCCCCTTTGTGCTTGCGCTTGCTTGCTTGCGAGCTTAGGGGAACGCTGTTCCGGCGGATCGCTCCGCAGTCAGTCCCCGGGTGTGTCGTTGCGGCTCCAGCTGCTCGCCGGGATGTGACCGCTCCAGGCGTGGGTGACGTGGGCGGTGAGATCGCCGGCGGCTTGGACCGCGCTCTTCGACTCGCCGGCGAGCCGGCCGGCCTGTTCGAGCAGGTATCCCGCTGTTCCCAGGGCGGCGTTGTCGCGCCTGTCGTGCGAGGTCGCGCGCAGCATGTGGCGCAGCTCGGCGATCGACTCGGTTGCGACCTGCAGCTGCAGCGTGGCGGCCTCGATCTTCGCGAGGGCTGCGGCTCTGGTCTCTGCCGATCTCGCGGGCGCTTCGTCGCCGAGCGGCGATCCGCCGTTGCGGTACATGTCGCGCACCTTGTCGACGGCGGCGCTCAGCGCCATTCCGGGCCGTAGCGCGAAGCGTTCGAGGTCGCGGGCAGCTCGGTGCATCTGCGGCGTTGCCGCCTTGACCGCGTCTTTCGTCGTGTCGTGCAGGGCGTCGATGGCGAGCGGGTCCAGCGTGATGGCGTCGTACAGGGATCCGTCGGGGCGGATCTCGACGGCGTCCAGGGTCATCGCTCCCTGGGGGACCAGAGGCAGCGCGGCCACGAAGGCCACTCCGCAGTCCTCGCGTAAGGATGATGGCAGCATTACGAGCATCGGTTCGGTCCTTTCTTTCGGGCCGGGGTTCAGGCGCGTGTCTGCGGGCCTTCGTCAGTAGGACGCAGTCCTGCTCGCGCTGCTGTTCTCGCGGCGCATCTCTTCGCGGATCCGGCGGCGGATCCGCCGGTCCTCGTCGTCCAGCTCCCGGTGCGTCGCGCCGATGACCGGTCCGCGGTAGCAGAGGCACTGCCGGATGGCGTTCCAGTCGATCTCGGAGTGGCAGTTGCCGCATTTCATGGTTGCCGCTTCCTTCGCTGCCGCTGGCTGTCACGCCAGCGTGAGGTGGAGGACCTCATGCTCGTTTGCCAGGTAGCGGATTCCTTCCGCGATCTCGAGGGCCGCGATGGCCACCTGGTCGAGGGGGGACTTGCTGGCGAACCGTTCCACCAGGGCGGCGAAGGCCAGTGCCGTGTCGCGGTCGGTCGCCGTCGGTTCGTCGTCGATCAGGATGTTGTGCAGCAGGTTCACGCTGCCGGGATCGTTGCGCGTGTCGGCGCACAGCTCGCCGTCGGCGCGGATGCGCTCGTCGATCCAGCGGCTGACGGTCTGGAACAGCACTTTCCTCTGCACTACGTTGGTCGCGTAGTGCTGGACATGCATCAGTTGCACTGACATCCGTCTGTTCTCCTGATCGGTTACTGCGCTTACCAGTCCCAACCGGCGCGTTGCTGGGTTGTGACCGACCCGAGGACTTCGAGATCCAGCGCGGGTGAATCGGCTGGATGATGTACCTGCGTACAGTCCGAACAGCTGGGCGCATGCGGCCCGGTCCTGTGACACGCGCAGTAACAACGGGTGTCCGACTTCTTCATTGGTACCCTCGGGGGGTGTTTCGCGGGGTCCGGTGTTCACTCGGCGCCGTACGCCTGATCGTCGCGGAGTATCACGACCTCGACATCGCTGATCTTGCTGCCGGGGACCGGCTTCTTCCGGAGCTGGACGGTGCGGTCGTCCGGCAGCAGGTGGCCCAGGTGCGTGCGGGCCGCGTGGCGGATGGCTTCGGCGGCCGCTTCGTGCTCGTTCAGCAGCAGCTTCGCCGCGACCGTGTGGGCCTCGTCGATGAAGTTGTACCACTGCGTCTCGCGCGAGTCGTCCTTCTCGTCGTAGCGGTACTCGAAGACCGCTTCGGCGATCAGGTTCTTGAGCGCTTCGACGTCGAGCTTGCAGTCGCGCGTGGCGATGATACCGGCCTTGTCCGGCCAGCTTCGGAACTCGGTGCCGACTCCGAAGTCGGTGCGCAGCCGGCGCGGCTGCGTCTCGTATTCGGTCCGGACGAGGATGCGGACAGTGACGTACTCGGCGACGGTGTTCGTGCGGATCTCGAAGGTCGGCTTATCGCCGCTGCTGTCGGTTTCATCGCCTCCGAGTTCCGTCAGGAGCTCCTGTAGCTTGTCGTTCCGGGTCGCGTCGTTCGTCCAGGTGAAGGTCATCTTCTCGCCGTCGATGAACGCCTCGGTGTCCATCGCGATGATGCGCGGCAGCTGGTCGTACCAGGGGTGGCCCTCCAGCCTGGCGTCCGGCTCGAACAGACTGTCGAGCAGCCCGTTGACCTGGGCGGCCCGGTGGAGCGTGACGAGGTTGCGATGGTTCGCCAGTCTTGAGTCGACGTTCACCAGGAGAGTCGAGACGGGCGGCTCGGTGTCGAACGTCACGGTCGTGGGACCGGTGAGCCGGTTCATGGTCAGGTGCAGCGGGTGCCAGCGCTTCAGGGTGAAGGGCGGTTGCGTCATCGTCAGTTCTCCGGAGTGGAGTAAGCGTTCCGTTCCTTCAAGAGTGATCGAGAGGGTGGTCTTCGACGGCTATGGCCGCCTTCGTGATCTCGTGGAGCACTCGGGCTCGCCGTGTTCGGCGTTCACGGCGGCTTGCCGCACTCGCGTGGGAGCGTGGGGACGAAGTCGTGAGGCGTGGCGGCGGCTCCTGCCGTCGTTCACCGATCCCGCGATTCCCATTGTCGCCTCTCCGCATTCTCCCCCCGTGGCTGCCGTTCCGTTTCCTGCCGATGTTCGAGAGGCGGGGCGGCGCGTTCAGCGCCGGGTGTCGTCGGGGGTGGTGTCGCGGTCAGCGTCGGACCGCTGCGGCTCGGTGAGAATCCCGCGTGCGTGGGGGAGGGCCGAACACGCTGCAGACGATCGAGAGCGGGTGATCCGGGCGCGCGGGAGAAGCGCCGCTGTGTCAATCGCGACGCGGTAGGATGGGTTCCTGCGTGCGGGGAATCCGTCCGGCAAGGCGTGGTGTCTCCGGCGGGTCGGGTGATTCCGGCGCGCGGGAAGGGAGCGCGATCTGGACTCGAGGATTGCGGCGAACGTCCGGCGTCCTGCCGGTATCCGCGTGTTATCTCGGCGGGTTCCCGGGCGTTGCGTCGTGGTTGGCGCTCTCCCGCCGCCGCGCGCGTTCCCGTAACGCCCGGATCCCCGCCCGGTCTCCGGGCGGGTCGAAGATCGAGACGAACGCTGCGTTCCTCATCGCCGGCGAGTCGGCCCTGATTGTTCTTCGCGCTGCTCCTTCCAGGTACATCGGGTTGGCGGGCGTCGGCTCCATGATCGTCCACCGGACGCCGGGTCCGGCGACCGCGAGCACGAGCTCGAAATACTCGGCGAGCATCTGCACGCCGTCGGGGTCGAACGCGATGGCGGGGACGTTCTCGAACACGAAGTACCCCACGGGCCGTACCGGCCGGGTGGTCCACATCTCCCCGTCGAAGAAAAGGTGCGTCTTCCGTGCGCTTCCGTCCTCGTCGGCCGGTGCGCCGTCCCTGCGCTGCAGCATCACGTGCGGGCTCGCGTCGTACCGGATGCCTTCGGGCGATACCAACTCCTGGTTCGCGTACTCCCGGAACTCCTCCTCGGTCCCCTGCTCCGGTACGTAGCGGGGGTCCCACTCCTCGATGGGGAGCCCCTCCGTTTCGGCGCGCCGCCGCTCGCGGATGAACGCGGCCGTGCCTTCGCCTTTCGTGGTCAGCCGGCAGGTGTCCTCGGGCCAGAACTCGCGGCCGCGGTCGACGGTGCTCTCGACGAGCCGTTCCTCGATGGCCATTTCGTGGATGATGGAGAGCCTCTCGGGGAGCGACGGTTCGGGAGCCCTGGGCGCGGCCGACGGGTCGTCGATCAGCAGCAGCAGGTCCTCGCGCTGCATCGCCCGGCGCGCCAGCGATCGCGTCGCCCGTTCGGACAGGGTGACGAGCGCGTCCCAGTGCAGCTGGCCGTCTCCGTCGAAGGCGACGGTCATCCCGATGTGGTCGAGGACGAGCATCGCGCGGCGGCGGCAGCGCTCGCACAGGTGGGCGTTGCGCTTGGTCGCGTCGCCTGCGCCACAGCTCATGAACGTGGTGAACAGCGTCTGGTCGGCGGGGCGCTGCGCGCAGTACTGGCACGTCGTGGTCGGAGACTGCATGGGACTGAATGTTTGGGGTGGCCGTTGCTCCTCGGCGGCGCGTGCCTGCCGGAGCGCGCTGGGTGGATCTACTGCGGTTGTGGGTGCGGCGACCTCGACTCGGATTGCTTCCGGGGCTTGCTGCTCGAGGATTCCATTGGAAGCCGACCCTTGGAGCGTAGACTCTACCGCTTCCTCATGACTTGCGAGATGCGCGTCGATACCGTTCGACGGAAGAACGCGACTGGAACGAGACGTTCGGCAACGCTCGGCTCGGATCCGCCGGCTGCCGGCGAGCCTTCGTGAAATCGCTCTTGAAAGGTGAGAACCAGGATGTTTGACGGCGTCCGACCGCTGGCGGTTGGGCAGGTCCGGCGGGCCATCAGTTGCGTTGTCGGCAGGGCGAGGTCCGGTATGGCGACAGGGTGACGCTGGAGTGGTTCCATGCAAGCAGGGGCGATGAGCGCGTTCTTGCCGTTGACGCCGGGACAGCTCGGGGTGTTTTTCGATCATCTCGTCGAACCGTCGGGTCATGCCTACAACATCGGGCGATTCCTCGAGATGGACGGCGCACTCGACGTCGACGCGTTCCGGAAGGCCGTCGCACTGACCGTGCAGTGCACCACCGCACTGCGAATACGGATCGTCGTCGACTCGGACATGCCTCGTCAGTGCATTCGGAACCGGAACGACTCCGCACTTTCGTTGCTGCCTGCAGTAGTGGACGTCGGTTCGGCGCCCGACGCGGAGGCCGCGGCGCATCGGCGCATGCAGAAGTCCTTGACGACGCCATTCGACCTGGCGGAGGAGCCTCTGTTCAGGAACACGCTGTTCCGGTGCGCCGACGACAGATGGCTGTGGTGCATGGTCACTCATCATGTCGCCATCGACGGGTGGTCCGGACACCTGTACACACGGCGCGTGGCGGCGTTCTATTCGGCGCTGGCCGCCGGCGCGCCGTTGCCGGAGCTCGATGACGACGAGGCGTATCGGAACTGGATCGGGAAGGAATGCGTCTACGACGGCTCCCGGCGGCAGGCTCGTGACCGCGCGTACTGGGTGGAGCTGCTGGCGGGCCGGGACGCGGCGCCGAACTGGAAGGGTGCGCCGCCGCCGCGGGGCAAGAGCTTCGTTCGCCGGCGAGCGGCGTTGTCCCCGGAGCGGATGGGGGCGCTTCGGGCTCGGGCGGATGCTTCGAGCACGTTCACCGGTTGCATCCTGCTCGCCGCGGCGGCGCTGCTCGACGCCGCGCATTCCGGAGACGAGGATGTCGTGCTCGCGTTGCCGCTGCCAGGGCGCGCCGGACGCTCGGCGTGGCGCACGGCGTCGATGGCGTCCAACGTGGGATACGTACGGATCGATCGGATCTGGCGCCGGAGCCTCGGAGAGCTGATCCGCGAGGTTTCCAGGCAGAGCGGCCGGGCCCTGCGCCACCAACGCTACCGGCACGATACGCTGCAACGGGAACTGCTGCCGAGCGTGGGAGGCGCGACCGGGGATTTCGCGCGACTCGTCGTCAATCTGATGTCCTTCGTCCGGAACGACTGGTTCGGTGATCTTGCGTGCAGAACCCGTGTTCTCTCGAACGGGCCGGTGGCGGACCTGCATCTGGTCGTCGACGGCACGTCGAGCGTGGACGACGTGGACGTCATCCTGAACGGAAACCGGGACATATACGACGAGGACGACCTGCCCCGTTATCTGGCTCGCCTGAACACGACCCTGGATCGGCTCTGCGCGTCCGGGGATGCGACACCGCTGGCGGGCCTGGCTCTGGCGGACGCGGCGGAGCTGTCGGCGCTGTCCGGTTTCAATGCGACGGCGGCGGTTCCCGAGTCGGGGATGCCGCCGAGGGCGCTGCCGGGCCTGCTGTCGTCGCAGGCGCTGCTGCACGCGGACCTGGCCGCGGTGGCGGACGGGAACGGGGGGCGTCTGAGCTACGGGGAGCTGGAGGCGCGCTCTAACCGTCTGGCGCGGGAGCTGCTGTCGCGGGGCGCGGGTCCGGAGACGGTGGTGGCCGTGGGCCTGGAGCGCTCCCTGGAGATGGTAGCGGCGGTGGTGGCGGCGATCAAGGTGGGGGCGGCGTATCTGCCGCTGGACGTGACGTATCCGCCGGCGCGTCTGTCGTACATGCTGTCGGACAGCGGGGCGCGCCTGCTGATGACGGTTCGGGCGCTCCGGGAGCGGTTCGCTCCCGAGGTGGCGGGTGCGGGCTCCGGTCCCGCGGTGCTGCTGCTGGACGAAGAAGCGCTGTGCTCGTCGGTGGCGTCGCGCTCGGCGGCGCCCGTGGGGGACGAGGAGCGTCCCGGGCCGCTGACGCCGGACAGCCTTGCGTACCTGATCTACACGTCGGGCTCGACGGGCCGACCGAAGGGCGTGGGCAACACGCAGCGGGGCGTGCTGAACCTGGTCGCAGCGCAGCGACGGGGGCTCGACCTCGCGCCGGGGGACCGGGTGCTGCAGTTCGCGACGCAGGGTTTCGACCTGGCGGTGCACGACATGCTGGTCACGCTGGCGGCGGGGGCCACGCTGTGCGTGCCTGCCGAGGCGGTCCGGCTGGACGAGGACGCTTTGGCGGAGTTCGTGCGCGAGCAGCGGATCACGCACGCCTTCTTCGTGCCGTCGGTGCTGTCGTCGTGTCGGGCCGAGAGCCTGGCGCCGGTACGCAGTCTCGCCGTGGGGGGCGAGGCCTGTCCGCGGGACGTGGTGTCGCGGTTCGCGGCCGGCCGGCGCATGGTGAATGCGTACGGCCCGACGGAGACGGCGGTGTGCGCCACCATGAGCGCGGCCCTGGACCCGGTGGTTGACGGCGCGGCGGACCCGCCGATCGGCCGTCCGTTGCCGAACACGGCGGTCCACGTGCTTGACGGTCGGCTGCGGCCGGTTCCGGTGGGGGTCTGGGGCGAGCTGTACATCGCCGGCGCGCACGTGGCGCGGGGGTATCACGGGCGTCCGGGTCTCACGTCGGAGCGCTTCGTGGCGTGTCCGTTCGGCGCGCCCGGCTCGCGGATGTACCGTACCGGCGACGTCGGGCGCTGGCGCACGGACGGGGTGCTGGAGTTCGGGGGCCGCGTGGACGGCCAGATCAAGTTGCGCGGGTACCGGATCGAGCCCGGGGAGGTGGAGTCGGCGCTGCGGTCGCAGCCCGGTGTCGGCGAGGCGGCGGTGGCGCTGCACGAGGCGGCGGGCGAGCCGCGCCTGGTGGGGTACGTGACGCCGGCGTGCGGTCCCGGCGCACAGGCCCCTGCGCCGTCGGACCTGCGTGCGGCGTTGGGCCGCCGTTTGCCCGAGTACATGGTGCCGTCGGCGGTGGTGGTTCTGGAGGGGCTGCCGCTGACGCCGAGCGGGAAGCTGGACCGGCGCGGTCTCCCGGCTCCGGACATGATCGGCGCGACGGAGCACGTGGCGCCGTCGACACCCGAGGAGGCGCTGGTGGTGCGCCTGTTCGAGGAGTTGACGGGCGCGTCGCCGGTGTCGGTTCTGGACGACTTCTTCGCCCTGGGCGGTCATTCGTTGCTGGCGATGCGTCTGGTGTCCTGCCTGCGGGAGTCGACGGGAGCGTCGGTGTCGGTGCGTTCGGTGTTCTCGGCCCCGACGCCGCGGGGACTGGCGGCCGTGGTGGCCGCGAGCGGTGGAAGCGAGCGGCGCCTGCACGATCCGCTGCTGCCTCTGAGAACGGGCGGTTCCGGGCCGCCGTTGTTCTGCGTGCACCCGGCCGGCGGCGGCGCCGTGATGTTCAAGGGGCTGGAAGCTCACGTGAATCCGGACGTCCCCATCTACGGGCTCCAGGCGCTCGGGATCGATCGCCCGGTCGAGCAGCAGGCCCCTTCCTCGGTGCGCGACATGGCTGCGTGCTACGTCGATGCGCTCCGCGCAGTACAGTCGGACGGCCCGTATGCGTTGCTCGGCTGGTCGCTCGGCGGCGTCGTCGCCCACGAGATGGCGGCCATGCTGGAGTCGGACGGCGGCCGGGTGGCGACCCTGCTCATGCTGGATTCGCGCCTCGGCGCCGACCTGCCGGCTCCCGGGCAGGAGGAAGGGCGCACCGAGCGTGAAGTCCTGCAGCGGATGCTGAAGTCCAGCGGCGTGGAGCACGTCCTCTCGGACGGGGAGGATCCGTATCCGGAGGCGCTGGAGATAGCGACGCGGCAGAGGACGGTTCCGGCCGGAACGGACATCGAAGCGTTCCGTCGCATCATCGCGAACGCACGGCAGGGGGAGGCCGCGCTGCGCGGGCATCTCCCGAGCAGGATCCGTGCTCCGATCACCTACGTACGGGCCGCGGACAACCCGCGCGACGATCTGCGGCGGGTGCTCCGCGAGTGGACGACCGGCCCCGTGGCGGTCGAAGAGGTTGCGGAACTTCGCATGCGGCTCTTCCTCGCCGACGGCGTGCATCCGGAAGTCGGGCGCATGGTCGCGGAGACACTCGAGGCGGCCGTCGGCCGGCGGGTGCCCGCGCCGGGTCCGCTCCGTGTCGGCGGCCCCGGCGGTGCGGTGTCGGCTGCGCCGCCGGCGCGGCGCAATTCCTGATTCAGCCGGATCCGGCATGACAGGTCGCAACTGGTCGATGGACGGAGACGAGTTTCAGGTGCTCGTCAACGGCCTGCCGGAAAAATCTCGTAAGTTATATACAACAAAAGACTTGCTGGTGATTGAATGGCCTTTCTTCCCTCGTTGAATCCCTCTTTCTGAACGGGAATCTACCGGGCTGCCGAAAACGTCCTCGGACCCTCGGACCCGCCCGAGCGCGGTGCGCGGAATGCGCGGACGAGCGCGGGCGCGCGAACCGCGCAGGCTGAGCGTCCCGGGTCGGTCCGACGCCCAACGGTTGCCGACGTACCAAGTTGTGCGGATCGACCAGCTTGGGAGACCGGAGCGGCAGGCCACCCCGAACGCCGGAACGACGAGTCCTTGGGCTCTACCGACGACCCTGGACCCCACAAGCAGTATACTGTCGGAGACGTCACGCGCTGATCACCCACAGGTTGAGCGAGGTTGCTGCGATGAGGAGAACATGCATCTCGGGGGCTCTCTTGCTCCTCGTCGCGGCGTGCGGCGAAGATTCTGACAACGTGAACCCCCTGGCGCCGTCGGCCGTTGGCCAGAGCGCCGCGACCTCGACCGCTCCCCCCCCCGGGGGAGATGCCGGCGAGCAATCGGATGATGCGCCTGTGACAGTGGGCGCACTTTCGGCCGATGGGCCGATCCAGGGCCTGCAAACAACCGGCACCTGCCAGCTCAACTGGTACAAGGGCAGCTCGGCGAGCGCCCTCGGCGACCGCATCGGTGCGACGCTGACGGTGCGCGAGGGCGAGCATGTGGACAACATGCTGGTCCGCGAGGGCACCTGCACCGAGAAGATCGGCGTCCGCAACGCAGACCTTGTGGGAACAATAAAGATCCTCGGCCACAGGAGCTCGCGGCGCTGGGTATACGCCGACAGCCCGGCCCGCGTGTGGGGCTCGTCAGTAGACAACTCTGTTACCTCCGAGCCGGATCTGCACGTCCGTTTCCGTGCGGGCTCGGCGAGAGCGGTTCTGGTGATCAAGGACGACGATGCGCGACTGAACCAACCCGATCCGCTCCAGGTCACGCTGAAGGCGCCCCCGTCCGCATCCGCCTGGACCCCCAACCAGTCCTACAGTTTGGGCCACGTGCTGAACTGGAACAACGCCCAAGGTGATCCCACGTTCCCGAACCTCGTCAACCACGCCGGATGGTGGATTCGGACTCGGCAGGCGGCGTACGGCGCCCAACGGGTGGACGGCGGACGGCCGGGGAGCGCACAGTATCCGTTATTCCCGAACGACCCGAACGACTGGGACCCCGCCAGCACGGTACGCACGGTGGAGATCCGGTTGGACCGGCCGTGGGGCGCAGGCGATTACCGCATCCGCCTGCGAGCGGTCGGCAGCGCCCGGTTGACCCCATGGGAGACGTCGTCGAGGGCCGCGGTGGCGAACGACTTCCGCTCGGCGATTCTGACGGTGCCGAGCGGGCGGGGCTTCCAGCACGAGTCGGTGACCGTCGTATGCCCATCTCGGGTGACCCGCAACGGCAGCACTCGCCCTGCCCGAAGGGGTACTGTACGGTTACAGGTGCTCGCTCCTTATCAGGGAGTGGAGGTTCGCCCGAATCAGGTCCGCGTCTGCTGAAGGGCTCGGGAATCTCCACTGACGAAGTCAGACGGAGACGACACCACCCATCGTTGCGTCGCCGCGTGCTCACGCGGCGACGCGGAGGCCACAGGACGGCATCGTCGGTCAGCGCAGCATCCGCACGTGCTCACCGGTGTCAAGGCTCGCCGTTGTCGCGGCGACCCGCCGGAGGCGGGCTGTCGGCCCTGACACCGGCTCCGCGCGCGCTCCAGACCGGCAGTTGCCCGACGATGCCGGACCCTGACCCTACCAACCCCAACCGCTCCACTCGATCGCTTCTTCTTGGAACACGAATCGGGCGGGGAGCCAGAACGTGGACATCCGCAGCGATGGCGAGGCGCAAGCGGACATCGAACGCGGACGGCGGCGAATGCGACAGCGACCGACGACGATCCCGGCGGTGAACCGAGGCGGGCAGGCGGAACAGCAGCGACACGGGAAAGAGCGGCGGGGGGAACGACCTGGCTCCTGTCACCGGTCGGGTGGCAGGAGCCAGCATACCCCATGTGCTACATGGGGCTGGCGAGGGGATGCTGCGCCCCCCTCGGACCCCTCGCTGTGGGGCGCCTCGCTGCCGGGCTGTCCCCCGGCTCGACGCCGACCGCCTGCGCCGTCCCGCCGACGCCGCAGCCGGCAGCAATGGACTTCGGGTGGGCCGTCCCAGCGGTGCGGGAAGGCTCACTCCCTCGTCATCGTCGCGGCAGCCGTGATGTCCCCACACTCGGCGGTCTCGAACAGTTGATTGAAGACCGCCGTGCCGTCGGAAAGGAACAGGAGCGTGATGCTGGTGACCCTGGTCTCACCGCAATCGGGGTCGGGCATCGTACCCTCGAAGTCGTCGTCGGGGAACGTGAACTCGCCGTCCTCGTTGATCGTGCCAACCGTCTGTGGAATCTCTTCCGTGCTGCCGAGAATCACAATCGTACCGTTCAGCGTCACCTGCGACCCGGACTGGGTGACGACGAGCCGCATGGTCCCGTTAAGGCTCTCCGAAGCGTCAGGGTTCACCACGGCCGTCAACACGAGCGGCCCCGAGTAGGTGCCGGCGACATCGGGGTACTGCGACGGCGCTGTGGGACTCGAGTCGTTGCAGGCCGGAAGGAGGACGACGACCAGCGCGAGGAGCTTGATGATCCAGAGGGGCCGTGTGGGCATAGTGGGCGTCATTGTCGTCCATCCAACCCTCGTGCCCGCACAACCGGCGGCCGTACGGGCAGACGGCGGGGGGCCTTCGGCACCCCGGCTCCGCTGTGCTCGACGCCGTACGCCTCGACGGTCGGGAAACCTCGGTCTGCTTCGGATCGTCGAGCAGCTCGGGCAGGTCGGTGCCGCCACCGCGCCGATCCAGACGGCGGTGACGGCGGCGACCGCGTGCCCGCGCGACACCGCGCGCAGCCTTCCGCAGGAAGATTTCGGCCGGGAGCGCCCCGGCCCGGCAGGTGTGACGGAGGAACACCTGTTGGGCCAGCAAACCGCCAGGTTTGCGGGGGGCGCTCCCGGCCTTTCCCTGACCCTGTTGTGTGTACCGGGGGATGGTCTGTGGGTGTGCGGTTGGGCCAATGAATCCGGGGTTCTTTCGCGGAGGCGCGTGTGATCCGGGGTGTGATCAGGCTGTGATCGAGCGCTGGGGGCTGATCACAAGCTGGCGCGGCACTATCGGGCCGGATCCGTCGCTCCGTGGTCGCCGTGAACCTCGACTTCGTGATCGTGTCCTCGTGGCGGCGCTCCCCGTCGCCCCCTGTGGTTCCGTTCGCCGCCTCCACGGTCGCGTCGCTGGCGCTCGGGTCGGTGTTGGGTCCGTTCAGGGCCGAACGCTGGCGTTCGGCGATAACAGCACCGTCTGCCCCGGCGGGCGGCGGGTCACCCTGTAAGGGGCGGAACGGAGTGGAGCAGGCGCGAAGCGACTTGACGCGCCGTCCGACGGCGTGGCATCCAACGTGTCCGCGGGCAGCGGCTCGGTGGGCAGGTTCCTGCGTCTCTTTCGCCTGTCCGCCGCCTTGGTCACGGTTCCATAGTCCGACCGGATGCCAAACGAGCGAAGAGGGGATCATCGGGATCTAGCCATTGTACCCCCCCCCGCGTTTGCGGTCGAGGTAATCGACCGCGGCCCGCATCTCGGCCGCGTCCCACGCCGTCCAGTCGTCGCTTGCCGGCAACCCCGACACCCCGGTGCTCCGGCCGACAGCAACGATTCGCGTCGCCAATCGCTCTGAGCCGTAGTGCCGGCACAAGGCCAGGAAGCGCATCGTCAGGGCCACCGAAGGAAGCTCGCCGCTGACCACGAACGACAATTATAGTAGCGGCACGCAAGTCACACGCGGGCGGCGCGTGTGTCGGCGATGTAGGCCGCCCAGTCGTCCATCAGGAGCCGCCGACGCTCGAACAGGTCCGAGCGCGCATAGGCCGCCTCGACCGGGTTGCGGACCACGTGGGCCAGCGCCGCCTCGACGACCTCCCGCGGGTGGTCGGTCTCCTCGGCCGCCCAGTCCCTGAACGACGAACGGAAGCCATGAGGCACGGCGGCGATGTCCAGGTTCCTGAGCAGCTCCGAGAGGAACGTATCCTTGATGCGGTTGCCCAAGCGGTTCAGGAACACCAGACGATGGCCGTCGGCGAGCGACCGCGCCGCGTCGAGGACCTCCAGCGCCCGGCCGCTGAGCGGGACCCGGTGCTCGCGGTTCATCTTCATGCGCGTGGCCGGGATGGTCCAGACGCGGCCCGCCGCGTCCATCTCGTCCCACGTCGCCAGCCGTACCTCCCCGGACCGCGCGGCGGTCAACACGAGGAACTCGAACGCGAGCTTGACCGCCTGCGTCGCCTTCGACGCCCGGACGGCCGCAATCGCGGCCGTCACTTCACGATGGGGCAGCGCCCGCCGGTGCTGCACGGTGTTGCGTTGCGGGCCAAGAACCGGCCCGATGCGGCCACACGGGTTGTCGGTCCGGTACTCCATCGCGATGCTCCACTCCAGCACGGCGGCGATCCGCTGCCGGAGCGCCTTGGCGGTCGGGGCCTGGGCGTGCCAGATGGGTGTCAGGATGGCCAGCACGTCGGCGGTGGTGACCTCGGAGACGGGCCGCGAGCCGATGCGCGGGAAGGCGTAGCGTTCCAGGCTGTGGAGCCAGTCCACGGCCTGCCGGGGGCTGCGCCAGCCGGCCCGTTTCTGGTCGACCACGGTGGCGGCGGCCTCGGCGAAGGTAGGCGTACCCTGGGCTCGGCGCTTGTCGGCAAGAGGATCGCCGCCGGCACGGGCGAGCTTTCGGTTGGCGCGGGCCTGCTCGCGGGCCTCGGCGAGCGAGACTAGATGGACGCTGCCGAGTCCGAGTTCGTGTTTCCGGCCGCGGATGACGAGGCGCTGTATCCAGCTTCGGGTCCCGGTGCGCTGGACGTAGAGGTAGAGTCCGTTCCCGTCGGCGTGCCTGCCGACCGGTGCGGAGCGGATGAAGGCGGCGGCGAGCGCGTTGTGGGGATGTCGGCCCTTGGACTTGGTTCTGCGGGGCGTTGGCGCGTCACTCGTCACTATATCCATTCCCTAATCATACACGGGATGCGGGCGGATTTCACGTGACGAACCGACCCGCAGAGACTCGCTGGCCTGGTAGTAAACAGCTACTATTCAGTCACTTATCGTTCATACGGCACAGACGCGGACGCCAATGGACTTCGTAATGGTGTTGCTCAACGGCAAGCGCCGGCACCGGAGTCCGATGCTCGCGTGGCTCGGACCGGGTCTGGCCCAGGGATCGCAGGGTCCCGACGTGTCGACCATCCCGGCGATCTCCCTGCGCCAGGTCGAGCTGCTGCGGGACAGCGCCGCCGCGCAGTACGGCTCGGACGCCATCGGCGGCGTCGTCAACTTCGAGCTCGCCGACGCCCGCGAAGGCGGGACCGTCCACCTGACCACCGGAACGCTGCTCACCGGGAACGACGGCGATCCGGCCACCTGCGGCGCCTCGTTCTCCTGCGACGACCTCGGCGGCCGGGCCGGCCAGCACGCCGTCGCGGCCAACGCCGGCCTGCCGCTCGGAGCCTCCGGCTTCGCCAATCTCAGCATCGAGTACGGCGGGTCGCAGCCGACCAACCGCGCGGTGCAGACCGACGAGGCCGCCGCCGTTCCCGGCGCGCGCGACACGGCCTACGTCTGAGGCCGGCCACGCCTGTCCGACGACCTGAAGACCTTCGTCAACATGGCGCTCCCGCCGCTCTCAAGGTTCGAACTTACACCCTACGGGCACGGCGGGTATGCCGAGCGGCGCCTCTCGTCGGCGTTCTACTACCGGTCCCCCCATTCGGCGCACACGCTGGGCGTCTACCGTTATCCGTACGGACTGGCGGACGCGCCGCCCGGCGCCGGCTCCCTGCTGCTCGTCGGCCGCGAGCCGGGCGGCGCGCCGTGTCCGCAGGTTCCTCTCGGCGCCGACGGCCGACCGGCGCCTGCCGAGTTGACAGCATTACGCGCGACGCCGGGCTGCTTCTCGATGCTCGACGCCTACCCCGGCGGGTTCTCGCCCCACTTCAGCGGTCTGCTGCGCGACGTCTCCGGCGTGGCCGGCATCCGCCACATCGCACCGAGCGGGTTCGCATGGGACGCCTCGGCGAACGTCGGGCGTTCGTCGCTGGCCATGGACCTGTCACACACGCTGAACCCGTCGTTCGGCGCCGACGGCGCGCAGCGGCCGATCCGCCTCGGCGACACGCGCCAGGACGAGGTCTCCCTGAACTTCGACCTCGCGCTTCCGCTGGGACCGTCGTGGCATGCCACGACGGAGGCGGAGTGGCGGCGGGAGCAGTACAGCGTCGGCGCCGGCGAGGAGCTGGCGTGGGACGCCGGACCGTACGCGCAGCAGGGGTTCGGAGCCGGCGCGCACGGTTTTCCCGCCCATCACCCGCGGCTCGCGGCCGGAGCGCCGCCGCAGGCGCGCGCGAACCTGAGCGCCTACGGCGAGCTCGAGTACCTGCACGAGGCCGGCCACTCGGCCGCCGGCGCCATCCGGGCGGAGGACTTCTCCATCGTCGATTCGATCGACGGGCGCGACGCCGCCGACTGGCTGACGATCAACGTCAAGGGGGCCGGGCGGCTGGCGCTCGGCGACTCGCTGTCGGTACGCGGCGGCGTGTCGACCGGATTCCGGGCGCCCACGCCCGCGCAGCAGTACGCCTTCGCCGTCACCAGCAACTTCATCGATCTGGCCGACGAGCGGCTCGGCGGGCGCGGGGCCCTCACCAGGCTCATCCTCGGGAGCACGAGCATTCCGCACGCCGCCGCGAGGACGTTCCTCCACGCAGCGTCCTCCTATCTCGAGCCCGAGCGCTCGCGGCACGTCTCCGCCGGCCTGGTCGCCCACCCGGGAAGCCGGACGCAGTTCGCCGCCGATTTCTTCGACATCCGGGTGCGCGACCGGCTCGCGTTCTCGCCGCAGTACCCGCTCGGCCACGTCGTGCTGCAGAGCCTCGCCGGCGTCGGCTTCCCGCAGATCCGGAATCTGCCGACGCTGCGCTTCTTCGTCAACGACTTCGCGACCACGACGCGCGGCGTGGACCTGTCGTGGACGCACGTCCACGAGCGGGCGTCGTTCGGCGCCCTGTTCAACTACACGCGGACCTCGCTCGATCCCGAACGCGACATCGTCATCGACGCGGTGCGCCAGAAAACGCTCGTCGACGAGCTACCGCGTACGCGCTGGCAGGCCTGGGCCCGCCCCCGGTTCGGGGCGGCGACCGTGACGGCGCGCCTGTCGTGGTACGGCTCGTACTGGGACAGCGAGGATGCGCGCGCGGCGGCCGAGGCGCTGCCGGGCGTGATCGCCGCCCTGGACTATCCCGCGTACGGCGGTCGAGGCCTGCTCGACCTCGACCTGTCGGTGCCGCTGTCGCCGCAGCTGACCCTGAACACCGGAATCGAGAACGTGCTGAACGTGTTTCCCGAGGAGAACGACTACGCGCACCTTACGGCCGGGAACCGCTACGGGCAGTTCTCCCCCTTCGGCTTCGACGGCGCGCACCTCTACGGCAAGCTCCGCTACGCCTGGGGCCAGTAGTCCGCACGGGAGGAGCCGCATGACCACCGCCTCGCACCGGCGCCTGGGAACCACGGCCGCGCTGGGCCTGACCGCGGTACTGGCCGCGGCCATCGGCGGCACGACCGCCGGCGCGCTCTGGATATCGGCCAACGGCCTGCGCGCCCAGGCCGAGGAGGCCGGACGACGCGCCGCGGTGACGGCGGCGACCTCCTTCACCGCCCTCGCCGAGCCGTCGGCCGCCAACATCGCCCGCACGCTGGACATCGTGCTGCACGACCACCTGCAGGCACAGGCGGCCGCCACCGCGCTGCTGGTCGAGACCGCCGAGAGCGCGGGCCGCAGGACCGCCTACATCGAGGACGCCCTGCGCCAGATCGCCTGGCGCTCCCCCATCCGGCGGGTGGACGTGACCGCGGCGGGGGGACCGAGCTACTCCACCGAGCCGGCCCCGCTGGAGGCGGCCGAGCTCGAGCCCGCGTTCGCGCCGCTGGCGGCGGCGCCGGCGGAAGGGCGCACCGCCGCCGCAGCGGCGACCGGGACCGCTGACGGCCTGACCAAGGCCGCCGCCGCCGGGACCCTGCACCGGCCCGCCGCCGTGCGGATCGAGCAGCAGCTCGACAGCCTGTCGGCCGCGCAGGCCTACGGCGGAGCCGACGACCGGACCGCGCGGGACCTGGCCGGCCAGCAGGCGACCGCCATCGCCCGCCTGATAACGCACGCGGTCGAGCTCGCCGAGGACGCCGGCTGGGAGGACGCCCGGATCGGCGCGCGGCTCGAGGCGCTGGTGCGCGACACGGCCATCGAGCACGTCGCAACCAGCGCCGGGAACGGCGACGCGATCCACGAGGCGGGCGCGGCGGCGGGCCCCGCCGGCGGCGCCGGAGCAGGCGCGCTGGAGGCCGGCGCCGACGGCGCGGTCGCGCTCGGAGGCAGCTACGGCCGGAACCGGCGGTGGGTGACCCGCGCAGCGGCGACGAGGGCCAACAGCCGTCTGACGACCACGGTCGACGTCGCCACCCGCACCGGCGACGGAACGCTCGTCGAGAGCGCCTGGCAGACCGAGGCGAACCGCCTCGCCGAGATCGACGGCGTCACCGGCGTCTGGATCGCCGAGATCGCGGCAGCCGGGAACGGCGGCGCCGAAACCGCGAGGCTCGCCGCGGCCGCGCCCGGCCCCGGGCGCGGCGAAACGGCAGGAGCCGACGCCTGGAGCCGGTGGGACCCGCCCCGGATCGGGATCGCGACAGCCGCCGCGAGGCTGTCGGCGGCGATCGCCCGCTCCGACATCGAGCTGCTGACCGGCGACAGCGCAACGGTGTTGACCGCAGCCCCCATCATCGGACACACGGGCGGCACACACACGGCCGCCGTCGTCATCGAGAGCCGCGCCGACGCGGTGGTCGGGCGCATGCGCCGGGAAGCGGCCACCGGACTGGCCGCCGCCGCGGCGCTCATCGTCCTGCTGGCCGCCGTGACCACGTGGGCCGCCCGGCGCTGGCTGACCCGGCCTGTCGAGGCGATGGCCGCGGCGGCAGGCCACCTGCAGGCCGGCGAACGCCCGCCGGCGGAGCTGACCGCGCCGCTCCGGCCGCGCCGCGACGAGATCGGCGGCCTCGCACGCAGCTTCGAGCAGATGACCGAGCGGGTGCTCGCGCGCCACGAGGAGCTGACCGCGCTCGTCACCGACAAGACCCGCTGGCTCCAGGAAGCCAACCGCAAGCTCACCGAGACGCAGCAGCGCATCGCCTCCGAGATCGGACTGGCCAGGACCGTCCAGCAGGCGCTGGTGCCGCAGGGAACCGAGACAGCCGGGAGCCTGACGCTCTGCTCGCGGATGACGCCGGCGCGCGAGCTCGGCGGCGACTTCATCAGCATCCAGCACCACCCCGGGGGGCAGCAGGGAACGACGAAGCTGTTCCTCGCCGTGTGCGACGTCTCCGGCAAGGGCGTCGCCGCCGCTCTGTTCATGGCCGTGGCCCAGAGCGCCATCGCCGCGGCGGCCGGCAAGCACAGGGACGTGCGCGAGATCGCCGCCGAGGCCAACCGGGCGCTGTCGACGGCCAACCCGCTGGGAATGTTCGTCACCGGCGTGATCGCCATGCTCGACACCGCCACCGGACGCGTCGACTACGTGATCGCAGGCCACGAGCCGCCGCTGGCCGTACGGCCCGGCAAGCCGCTGCGCCGGCTCGAGAAGAGCGGCAACATCCCGCTCGGGCTCGACCCTGACGAGCAGTACGACAGGCTCGAGCACCGGATCGCGCCCGAGGAGACCATCGTCACCTACACCGACGGCGTCACCGACGCCTGCAACCCCGAGCAGGAAATCTTCGGCGAGGACCGCCTGCAGGAGCTCGTGGCCGACAACGCGGCCGAAACACCCGAGCGCATGCTCCAGCGGATCTGGACCGCCACCGACCTGTTCTCCGGTCCGATGGCCGCAGCCGACGACAAGACCTGCGTGCTCGTCCGACGCCACGCCTGACCAGGAGCCCGAGAACCGTCACGACCAAGCACACGTTCGCACCCACGCTGCCACGCCCGGAGCACAAACCCGCCGACCACCCCGTCTGCAACAGGCAGAAGACGCCACCCGACGACCCGGCGTCCTGACCGCGGCCCCCCCCACAGACCGCTCTGACGCAACGAAGCCAGCCTCAAGAGGGGCAGACGCCAGCGGCACGTACCCGCCCCATCCCGCCGCCTCCACCCACGCTGGAAGCCCCGCCGCGCCTCTCGGACATCGGCGCGGGGAATGCAACGGACCACGGGGG
>WTFV01000254.1:0-3639 GCA_011523845.1 Acidobacteriota bacterium
GACGACCTGCCCGTCGGCGGCCTCGGCGCACGCCTGCGTCACGCGCTCGGCCGGCAGGCCCAGCACGGCGGCCATCGCGCCCTCTCCGACCGGCACCGCCTCCTGCATGTACGTGCCGCGCCGGCGCACCGTCCGCAGCGCGTCGGCCAGCCCCAGCGTGCCGGCGGCGACATGGGCGGAGTACTCGCCGAGACTGTGTCCGGCCAGGAATGCCGGCGCATGACCGCGCGAGCGCAGCAGCCTGTCGACGGCGACGCTCACGGCCAGCACCGCGGGCTGGGTGTTGCGCGTCAGCGTGAGCTGCTCCTCGGGTCCTTCGAAGCAGAGCCGGCTGATCGACTCCCCGAGCGCCTCGTCCGCCTCCTCGAACGTCTGGCGGCAGACGGGAAACGCCGCCGAGAGCGCCTTCCCCATGCCGACCCGCTGCGACCCCTGGCCCGGGAACACGAACGCAATCATTGCGCCCGCTCCAGGAGCGGCGCGGGCGGCGCCAGGCGCGCGGCGATCGTGTCGAGGAACTCCGCCCGCACGAAGCGATACGTCAGCGCCAGCGCGTTGCGGACCGCCTTGACGGAAGAGCGCCCGTGGCCGACCATCGCGAGCCCGGCAACGCCCAGCAGCGGCGCCCCGCCGTACTCCGAGTAGTCGACACGCCGCCGGAACCTGCGAAACGCGCGCTGCGACAGCAGGTATCCCAACTGCGTGGTGAACGTCCGGCCCAGCTCGTCCCGCAGCAGCTCCTCGATCACCTCGACGAGTCCCTCACTCACCTTCAGCGCGACGTTGCCGGTGAATCCGTCGCACACGATGACGTCCGCGGCCCCGGAGTACACGTCGCGCGCCTCGATGTTCCCGATGAAGCGGAGCGGGCCGCGGCTGAGCAGCCGATGCGCCTCCCGCGTCAGATCGTTGCCCTTGGTCGACTCTTCACCGATGGACAGCAGCCCCACCCGCGGCCTCTCTATCGCCAGCATCGTCCCGGCGTACACCGTGCCCATCGCCGCGAACTGCACGAGATGGCATGGCCGGCAACCGACCGTCGCCCCGACGTCGAGCAGCACGGCGTCGCGTTGCAGCGTCGGAATCCTGGTCGCCAGCGCAGGCCGATCCACACCCGGCAGCATGCCGAATGCGCCATGCGCCGCCACCAGCGTCGCGCCCGTGTTGCCGGCGCTGAAGAACCCCGCCGCGTCCCCCCGGGCCACGGTCTCCGCCGCGACCCGCACCGACGCCCGCGGCTTGCGGCGCAGGGCCGCCGGGCCCTCGTCCATCGCGACGACGTCCGGCGCCGGGACGACGCGCAGGTCCACGGCATCGGCCTCGGGATGCCGCAGCAACTCGTCGTCGATCGACCGCGGCGGGCCCACCAGCGTCAATCCGAATCCGAGATGCCGGGCAGCGACCAGCGCCCCGGCGACCACGTTCCGCGGCGCGTGATCCCCGCCGGCCGCATCAACGGCAATGCGCATGCTGCTCCGTCACCGTCGACGCCCGGTCGGGCCCCGCGGGCCGACCGCAGGAACGGAACCGGAGGTTGTCAGGCCTCCTTGATCGCCTTGACCTGGCGTCCCTTGTAGTACCCACAGTGCGGACAGACGCGATGCGGCGCCCGCAACTCGTGACACTGCGGGCAACTGCTGAGGGCGATGGGCTCGAGGGCATCGTGCGCCCGGCGCTTCGCCGTGCGGGCCTTCGAATGACGTCGCTTCGGATTCGCCATCTCGTTCGCTAGACCTTTCGTGCCGGCCCCTCGTCGCCGGTGGTGCGCCTGAACGACCGCAGCGCCTCGAAACGCGGGTCGCGCCATGCGGTGTCGCACGCGCACGCCTCGCGGTTCCGGTTGGCCCCGCACACCGGACACAGGCCGCGACAGCCGTCTTCGCAGAGCGGCTTCATGGGAGCCGCCAGATGCAACTGCTCCCGGACGAGGCCGCCCAGATCGATCTCGTCGTCCCGGTAGAAGGCGATCGACAGATCCTCGTCGGCGATCTCGTACTCTCCCTCTCCCGTATTGACCCGGTGCGGCAGGTAACGCACGTCGATGTCCACCGTCGTCGGCACGTCGAACGGCTCCAGACACCGGCAGCACTCCCGGCGTACGGTCGTGGAAAGCCGTCCCAGCAGAGAGTACTTGTCGCCATCCTTCCGAACGTCGAGGGTCAACGCGACCGGCGCCGCAACCGTGAACGCTTCGTCCGAACCGAGCGCCGAGGCGGGAAACGCACGCTCGACCGCGTGCGACGGACTGCGCACGTCGCGCAGATCCAGGCGCATCGATCTCCCCCCGGCTACACCCTCCGTCATGTGACCGAACCCCGCACTATATCACACCGGCCTGCCGCTCTACGGGTCCGTGCCGTCGAGCGGCCTGGACTGCGAGCGGGCCGGTCCGGCGGCAACCGGAGCCGCGGGCGACGGTCGACCGGCCAGGGCGCCGGCTGCGCTCCAGCCCCAGGGCCGCGGCACGAAAACCTCCTCGAACAGCCCGATGGCGAATCGATCGGTCATCCCCGCGAGGAAGTCCCGTGCGGCGACATCCAGCCCGTCGCGCCCGATCGTGTCCGGGTCGAGAAAGCGCGCCGGTGTCTCCCGCACCTTCTCCCAGAGCGCCTCCAGGATGCCGCGCACCTTGCCGAACTCGGCTACCGCCGCGTCGTTCTCGTACACCTGCGCGTGCAGGAACGCCCGCAGGTCGAGCGTCGCATGCAGCACGCGCGGGCTCATCGTCACCTCCGGGTCACCCTGGTGCGCGAGCGTCTCCCGCACCACGTCGGCGACCATGCAGCCGATGCGCTCCGACGAGGTCGCCCCGAGGATGGCGATCGGCTCCCCCGGCAGCGCCTCGACTTGCAGGATGCCGGCCCGCACCGCGTCGTCTATGTCGTGGTTGACGTAGGCGATCAGGTCGGCGACCCGAGCGACCTGCCCTTCCAGCGTCGCGGCGCGGAGGGCCGGCTCCACCCCGACCGGCGCCCCGTGCTTGCCCTTGGAGTGCTTGCTGATGCCGTCGCGGACCTCCCAGGTGAGGTTGAGCCCCGCCCCGTCCTGCTCGAGCACGTCGACGACCCGCAGGCTCTGCTCGTAGTGATTGAAGCCGCCGGGGCACAGGCGGGTGAGCACGCGCTCGCCGGCATGGCCGAAGGGTGCGTGTCCGAGGTCGTGGCCGAGCGCTATCGCCTCGGTCAGCTCCTCGTTGAGCAGCAGCACCTTGGCGATGGTCCGGGCTATCTGCGAGACCTCGAGGGTATGCGTCAGCCGGGTCCGGTAGTGATCGCCCGTCGGCGCCAGGAACACCTGGGTCTTGTGCTTGAGGCGGCGAAACGCCTTGGAATGCACGATGCGATCGCGGTCGCGCTGGAACGCCGGACGAATCGGATCCTCCGGCTCGGGGCGCAACCGCCCCCGGCTGTCGCTGCTGAGCGCGGCGGACGGACTCAGCGAGGCGCGCTCGCGCGCCTCGAGCCGCCGGCGGAGCGAGTCGTCGCGCGCGGACTGCAGCATCAGCCCCCCGCGCCTTCGCGCGGACGGGCATCTTCCCGCGGACGGGCATCTTCCCGCGAGCCGGCGTCCTCCCGCGAACCGGCGTCTTCCCGCGGACCGGCGCTCTCCTGCGGACCGGCGCTCTCCTGCCGTCCGGCG
>WTFV01000254.1:3739-71678 GCA_011523845.1 Acidobacteriota bacterium
CTCTCCTGCCGTCCGGCGCCTGCCCGCGGACCCGTACTGCCCCGCGGGCGGATGGTGGCCACCGCATGCTTGAAGAGCAGGACGTCCGATTCGTCGTGCTCGACGAGCAGCGCGTAGCGATCGAAGCTCTTGATCCTGCCGTCGACCTCGGTGCCGTCCATCAGCCGCACGGTCACGCGCAGCCGCTCGCGGCGCGCGCCGTTCAGAAAGACGTCCTGCAGGTTCGATACGGCCTGACGATCACCCGGTGTCGGCATGCTGCGGATTGGAAGGCGCCCGCCGCGCGGAATGCGCGTCGAACGTCGCCAGGACCTCGGCCAGCGCGTCGGGATGCTCGCCCGGCCGCGAAATCCATCGTAGATTAGGTTCTTTTCGGAACCAGATCAACTGACGACGCGAATAGCGGCGGTTCTCCTGGACGATGAGCTCCCGCGTGGCCCGCTCGTCGCGCACGCCCCGCAGATGCTCCAGCACTTGCCGGTAGACCAGCCCGCTGAACGGATGGGCATCGTCGGGCACGCCGGCCGCCAGCGCCCGGCGGACCTCGTCGAGAATGCCGCGCTCGAACTGCCGGTCGACGCGGCGGGCAACACGCCGTGCGGTCTCGTCGGCCGGCAGCCGAAGCGCGAACGGCAGCACGTCGTAGTCCTCCAGCGGCGACCGGGTGTCGTCGAAATGGGCGGTCAGCGTTCGCCCGGTAAGCAGGTACACCTCCAGGGCCCGCACGAGCCGCTTCTCGTCCCGCGGCTGAATCCGCAGGGCCGACCCGGGGTCGACGCGCGTCACCCAGCGATGCAGCCGCTCGACGCCCCGCCGGGCCGCGACGCGGTGCAGCCGCGCCCGCAGCCGGTCGTCGCGCGCCGGCGCGGGGCACAGCCCGCGGACCAGCGCCCGGTAGTACAACCCGGTCCCCCCGGCGAGCACGGGGACGCGCCCCGCGCCGGTCACCCGCCGGACGACGCCGGCCGCCTCACGCGCGTAGCGCGCCGCCGAGTAGCGTTCGGTGGGCGCCGCGACGTCGATGAGGTGATGCGGCACGCCGCTACGCGCCGCCGGGGACGGCTTGTCGGTCCCGATGTCGAAGCCGCGGTACACCGCGGTCGAGTCGCAACTGACCACCTCGCCGCCGATGCGCAACGCCAGCGCCACGGCCAGGGCGCTCTTGCCGGTCGCCGTCGGCCCGAGGATGGCCACCAGGCGGGGCCGGGTCGGCGCCGTCACGACCACCGGTACAGGACCCAGACGACCAGACCGACCAGGAACAGGGCCCAGCCGATCAACTGCAGGCGCGAGGGCATGTGCGTGCGCTCCCGTGCGACCTGTCTCAGGCGGGCGGAGACTCGTTGAAGTAGAAGGTCACCGTGAAGAAACAGGTGTCGTCGGGGTAGTCGTCCGGCAGCGGGTAGGTCGGGTTCGACGTCGCGATGGCGTTGAACGCGGAGTTGGTGAAGGCCCTGACCCGCGACGGCCGCATGACGTTCAGGTCCGTGATCGACCCGTCGCGGTGGACGTTGAACGTCAGCACCACGTTGCCGTGCATCGACATGATCGCGTACGGCATGAACCAGTTCCGGTAGACCTGTGCGACGAACCGGCGGAGCCACGGGCCGAAGTCCGCGCCCTTCGAGTCGAACTGGATGAACGGCGCCTGCTGGTTCACCCGTCCCCGCTGGTTGCTGAAGGTCTGGTTCCGGGTGTAGCGGTCGAGATTGCGCATGGCCCGCCCGAGCAGGCCGTCGGCCTGACGCTCGGCGCGCGGATCGAAATCGTCCGGGTCCGGCTCGCCGCCGCCGGGCAGGGTGAGCGCACCGTCGGCCAGCAACTGCTCGACCAGGTCCTCGGACAGGCGGCCGTCGTCCTCCCCCGGCGCCTCCGCGCTTCGCGATGCGTCCGCCGTCTCCGCATCGGGCACGTCCCCGGTCGCATCCTCGAACCGGGATTCGGACGCCTCCGCCTGCCGATCGAGCGCCGCGTCGACGTCGGCCGGATCCGGCTCGAAGGCCTCGGCGGGATCCTCGCTCTCGACGAACCGCATCGAGTTGCCGTCGGCGTTCGGCAGGTTGTTGAGAGGATCCTCGGCCATCGTGGGCGACTGCGCGATGCGGTCGCGGTCGGACAGGGGCGCGTCGGGATTCGGGGCCGCATCCGCCTCGATGTCCACCAGCGGCTCGATGTAGACGAACGTGCGGCTCTGGTCGGGGGCCAGCGCGAGTTGCGTCTGCTCCTGCAACTGTGCGAGCTCGGCGAGCCGGGCCAGCCGCCGCGCCTCGGCCTCCTGCATGAACGGCAACTGCGGCGCGAACAGCACGAGCAGGATCACGGCCACGTGGGCGACCACCGACAGCAGGACCTGCTCGCGCCACGACATCGCCGATTCGATGGTCGGCGTGCCGAAGTACCGGTCCTCGAAGTCGAAGATCATGAAGCGCCCAGTCGATTATAGTCCGCTCTCGCCGTCACGGCCCCCTCGCGTCGCGGCATACAGATAAACGACGCCCAGCAGCATCCGTACCGCCGCGGTGTCGACGAACCCGGCGTCGTCGAGCAGCTCCCGGAACCCCGCGCCGCTCGGAAAGGCGCCGACCGATGCCGGCAGGTAGGCGTAGGCGCTGTCGTGCCGCGAGATCAGGCGCCCGACCCGCGGCAGCACGCAACGGAAGTACCATCGATAGAGAGGGCCGAGCCCGGGCAGCGTCGGCATGCCGAACTCCAGGATGGCGATGCGCCCTCCCGGCCGCACGACACGGTGCAGCTCGGCCAGCGTGCGCCGCGGGTCCTCCACGTTGCGAATGCCGAAGGCAATCGTGGCGGCATCGACCGACGCAACCGGCAGGGGCACGTGCATCGCGTCGGCGCGCACCAGGCTGACCCGGCCGCAGAGGCCCCGCGCGCGGAGCTTGCCGGCGGCCTGGTCGAGCATGCGGGCGGCGAAGTCGACTCCCACGACCCGCGCCGCGCCGCCGCCGCGGCGACTCAGGGCGATGGCGAGATCCGCGGTTCCCGTGCAGAGGTCGAGGACCCGCTCGTCGCCCGTCAGACGCAACGCGCGGGCAGCGCGCGCCCGCCACCACCAGTCGAGGCCGCCGCTCAACAGATGGTTGAGCAGGTCGTAGCGCCCCGCGATGGCGTCGAACATCGCGGCGATGCGATGCGGCGTCTTGTCGATCACCCGGTCCACGCCGGAAAGAGCTCCTGATCGAGACCGAGGCACGAGACGATCTTGCCGGCCATGAAGTCGGCGAGGTCGTCGAGCGTGGCCGGGCGCTGATAGAAGGCGGGCATCGCCGGCAGCAGTTGCGCCCCCGCCTCCGCGCACAACACCATGTTGCGCAGTTGCGGCAGGCTCATCGGCGTCTCGCGCGGCACGACGATCAGCGGACGCCGCTCCTTGAGCGCGACGTCCGCGGCCCGCTCGATCAGGTTGCGCGACAACCCGTGCGCCACGCCGGCCAGGGTCTTCATCGAGCAGGGCACGATGACCATCGCTTCACAGGGCGAGGTGCCGCTCGCAATTTCCGCGCCGACGTCCCGATTGCGATGGAGGACGAAGGCCTCCGGGGCGATCGCCACGCCGTAGCGCGCCGTCAGGTACGAGCCCAGGCGGTCGGCCGCCGCGTCCGGCCCCAGCTCGTCGGTCAGCAGCCGCCGCCCGAAGTCCGACACCACGAGGTCCACGCGCACGCCCGCGGCCAGCAGAGCCGCCAGCGTCCGCACCGCGTACAGGGCGCCGCTCGCACCGGTGATCCCGAGCGCCACGCGCGACGGCTTATCCGACATGGATGGCGGCCGCCGTCGCGGCCAGATACAGGATACCCACGTAGCCGTTCAGATCGAACGCCTGCTTCACGCGCGACAGGTCGGCGGCGCTGACGAGCGACTGCTCGTAGGCCAGCAGCAGCGCGACCCCCGCGACGCCGCCGAGGTACACCGGTCCCAGGGACGCGGCCCAGGAGAGCGCCGCCAGCGCGGCGACGGTCACGACGTGGAGCAGCCGCGAGAGGCGCAACGCCCGCTCGACGCCGAACCGGGCGGGAATCGATTGCAGGCCGTGGCCACGGTCGAAATCGATGTCCTCGCAGGCGTAGATCATGTCGAAGCCCGCGACCCAGGCAGCGGTGGCCAGCGCGAGCAGCCAGGGCGTCCAGCTCCAGCCGCCGCCGGCCGCCAACCACCCGCCGACCGGTGCGACGGCCAGGGCCAGTCCGAGATAGAGCTGCGTGTACGCCGTATGCCGCTTGGCCAGCGAGTACCAGAACACGATGGCAAGCGCCAGCGGCGACAGCGCGAAGCAGACCGGACCCAGCGGCCAGGTGACCGCCACGAACGCCGCCGCGGCCAGAATCACGATGATCCCCGCCTCGTGGCGCGAAACGCGCCCGCGCGGGATCTCGCGTCCCTGCGTGCGCGGATTCAACGCGTCGAATCGTGCATCGACCAGCCGGTTGAACGCCATCGCGGCCGTCCGTGCCGTGAACATCGCCAGCACGATCCACCCGACGCGAGCCCACGTGAGCTCGGCTTCCAGACCGGCGAGCAGGGCGCCGGTCAGGGCGAACGGCAGGGCGAAGACGGTGTGGCCGAAGCGAATGAACGTCGCGTAGGTGCGAATTCGAGACAGCATGTCTGTCCTGCAAACGCCGCCGCGGAACGGATCCGACCGCCGTCAGTCCCCGGCGCCGGCCGGCGCGGCGCGACCATCCCGTGCTCCATCAAGCCAGGCGATCTGTTCCGGCTCGATCCCGGTCAACAGATATTCTTCCACATCCTTCGCCGTCTCCGGCGTCTCGACGGCGATCAGCGCCGCACGGCGGGACGGCTCGATGGCGCCGTGCGTGCGGCCCCGACCGAGGGCGAGCGCGCCGTCGAGCGCGGCGCTCCGGAGAATCCGTCGCGCCGGAACCTCGGGCGCCAGACGGCGCAGCAGGGCCAGCTCGGCGAAGACGTTCAGATCGGGGGCGCTGGCGAGGCTGTCGGTGCCGACCGCCACCGCGGCTCCGGCCGCATAGAACGCCGAGACGGGCGGGACACCGGCGCCGGTCCAAGCATTGCTGCGCGGACAGGTCACGACGGTGGCGCCGGCGCCGGCCACGCGGCGGATCTCGGCAGGCGTGAGCTGCACGCCGTGAACCACCAGCGTATCGCTCCGCAGCCATCCCAGCGCGTCCAGGTAGTCCACCGGGCCGAGCCCCGGCGGGCGCCACGCCGGATCCCAGCGGCCGCGCGCCTCGAGGATCTCCCGCCAGGCTCCCCGCCCCGAACGGAGGAACTCGCACTCCTCCCGCGATTCGGCCAGGTGCACCGACCGCGGCCCGGGCACCCGGGCGGCCAGTGCCCGGAACAGCGCCGGCGAGGCCGAGTACGGGGCATGGGCGGCGGCGCGGAGGCGCACGCGCCCGTCCGCGCGCCGGGACGCGAGTCCGGCGAGCTGCCCGGCCAGTACGGCCGCCCCCTCGGCCGCCACGTCGAAGCCGAGCAGCTCGCGAAAGACCACCGCCTCGACCTCGCTCGCCTCCAGTACGGCGACCGAGTCCGGGGTGTTCGCGATATCGCCGACCAGCGCCGTTCCGGCACGGCGCATCTCGTCCACCGCCGCGGGAATCGCCGCCGACCGCGCGCCCGGAGGCCCGGATTCCAGGCGCCCCATCAGCGCCGCCGCCCACGCCGGCATCGAGGCCGCGGGAGGAACCGCGCCGCGCTCGGCGGACAACTCGAGGTGGGTATGGGCGTTGACCAGGCCGGGCAGGATGCAGGCTTGTCCGAGGTCGACGTCGGCGGTCGCCGGATCCGGGCGATCACCCGCGGCGGCGCCGACCGCGCGAATGACGCCGCCCGCCACCTCGACCCACCCATGCTCGATGGGCGGAGCGGTGATCGGCGCCACCCAGCGGGCGCGGTACCGGATACGTCTCGGCGGGGTCACACCACGGACTGCCGGCGCTTGCCGGCCAGACTCCGGGCCGGATAGCGATCGAGCTCGGCCGGCACGGACGTGTCTCCCGCCTCGCGCGCGGTGGCCAGCTCCGTCATGCGCGGGACCTGCCGCACGCGGAAGATGGGGTCGCCGAGCACCCGATACTGCATGTCGCGCCGTTTCGGCACGAACCCGGCGTCCTCGATGTTCCGAACGATCTCCACCTCGTCCATGCAGTACGCGGCGCCGGCGGCGCGAACGACGTTCTCCTCGATCATCACGCTGCCCATGTCGTTGGCGCCGTAGGCGAGACTCAACTGGCCGACCTTGCCGCCCTGGGTGACCCAGGAGGCCTGGAGGTTGTCGAAGTTGTCCAGCACCAGCCGGGCGAGCGCGAGAGTCCGGAGGTACTCGACGCCGGTCGCGCCGACCCCGCCCAGCTCGGTGTTCGACGGCTGGAAGCTCCAGGTGATGAAAGCGGTGAAGCCGCCGGTCTCGTCCTGCAGCTCCCGCAGCCGCAACAGGTGCTCGATCCGCTCGTCGAGGCGCTCGACCGTGCCGTACATCATCGTCGCGGTCGTGCGGAGACCGGCTTCGTGGGCGTGACGCATCACGTCGATCCACTCGGTCGCCGTGGCCTTGCCGTAGCAGTTCAACCGTTTCCGGACGCGATCGACCAGGATCTCGGCGCCGCCGCCGGGAACGCTGTCGAGTCCCGCCGCCACCAGCCGGTCGATGACGGTGCGGGACGGAAGCTGCGACAGGCGCGACAGGTGGATCACCTCCGGCGGCGAGAGCGCATGCAGCCTGAAGTCCGGGTAGCGAGTCTTCACCGCCCGGAACAGGTCCTCGTACCACGCCAGCGGCAGATCGGGGTTGTGGCCGCCCTGCAACAGGAGCTGCACCCCGCCGACCGCAATGGTCTCGTCGATCTTGGCGAAGATCTCGTCGAACCCCAGCACGTAGCCGTCCGCTGCGCCCACCTCGCGGTAGAACGCGCAGAAGTTGCAGCGCGCCACGCACACGTTCGTGTAGTTGACGTTGCGGTCGATGATGTAGGTGACGATGCCGTCCGGGTGCCGCACGGCCCGCGCGGCGTCGGCCAGTTGTCCGAGCCGGTGCGTCGGCAGATCCGTGTACAGAACGAGCGCGTCGGCGGCGTCGAGACGCTCCCCGTCCAGCGCGCGCCGTACGGCCCCGTCGAGCCGGCGTCCGGTCATGCGTCGAAGAACCGCAACGCGGCCTCCTGCGGGACGATGCCGATGTCGGCGGCAGCGGAGAAGAACCGCTTCACCCCGGCGCACCCGTCCTCGGTCAGATCGAACTGCACGTTGTTCCGCAGATACTCCCGCGCCAGCTCCGCCTGCTCCTCGTCGCCGGGCGGATGCGCGGCCACCACCTCGTCGACCGCGGCCGCGCCTGCGTCGCGCGCGGCGCGCAACGCCTGCCCGTGCTCCGGCTTCACCGCGTCGCCGCGGCCGGCCCAGAAGGCCCAGACGAACGGCAGGCCGGTCATGGCGGTCCATTCCTCGCCCAGGTCGATCTTGTCGAGGTCGACCACCGTCTCGTGCTCGGTGAACAAGGCGATGTCGCCGATCAGCAACGCCGCGTCGCACCGCTTGAGCATCGCCTGCAGGTCGGGATGCATGGTGACGAATTTCGGCTCGATGTCGAACCACTGCGCGCAGAGGACGCGCAGCAGCGCCACCGCGGTCCGCGAGCTCGAATCGATGGCGATGGAACGGATGGCCGTCGTCGGTCTCGTCGTGAAGAGCGCCACCGACGCCACCGCCCCGGTGGACGCGACCGCGATGTCCGGCAGCACCCGGTAGCCGGGCCGCCGGAGGTACTCGATCGCCGGGAGCAGGGCGAGATCGACCGCCCCCTCGTGCAGCAGCGCGGCGCAACGGGCCGGCACGTCGTACTGCAGCGAGAAGAGATCCGGACGAGCATCCAGCCCGTGGACGAGCGGTCTGGCGTTGAGATACTCGACGACTCCGAGACGGATGGCACTCATTGATCGTGCGTGCACAGCGTCTGGAAGCGGCCGTCGCGCTCGACCGGCACCAGCCCCGCCGCGCGGATGTTCCGCGTGATTTCCTCGAGCGGCCCACGACGGGGTCCGTGCTCCCGCGCGTCGTTCGGGGAGACGCCGTCGACGTCGTCCGCACCGAACGTCAGGGCCACCTGCGCCAACTGCGGCCCGTAGCGTCGCCAGTCCACCTGAATCGAGTGGCTATTGTCGACCAGCAGCCGCGCCAGCGCAACCTGTCGGACATCCTCGTAGCCCGTCGACGGCCTGCCGGCAACCACCCGCGGGAGCGGCGCGAAAACCCGCACCGGCACGTCGCTACCCCAGCCGGCGACACGTCGCAACGCAGCCCCGCCGGAAGCGGCCGGATCCCCCACCGTCCAGCACGCCACCGGCACCCCCGCGGCCGCCGCGCGCACGACCCAGGCAGGATCCGTCGTGCGCTCCACGCGCGCCTCGACGATGCACGCCAGCCCCTCGGCCCGCAACGCCGCAACCAGATCGTCGAAGCGCGCGGCATCCCGGCCGCACACGTCCACCAGCTCGTCGAGTGCGAAGCCGCTCACCGGCACGTCGCCGGCGGCGCGCGCGGCGGCGCGGACCGCTTCGACCGCGAGGCTCGCCGACGCGGGGCGCCCGGTCAGACGCAACTCCCCCGCATGCCGGGGGAGGGCCGCGCTGCCGGCACCGCCCGCCGGGACTTCCGCCACGCGCACGAAGGTGGCCCGGTCGCCCCGCAGCGTGCGGCGCCGTTCATCCGCCAGGGCGCCCAGGCGCACGAGGTCGCGCGTCCCGGACAGCGCGGCGATCTCCGACTCGGAGAGCGGGGCGCCGGCCTGCAGCCTGGCGCCGATCTCCTCGAACCAGGATCTGCGGGTCATGCGGTTGCGAGGGGCGCTACCGACTCGCTGCTTCCCATCATGGCGTCCGCAATCCGCTGCGCGACGGCGAGAGCGCGCCGGCCGTCGGCGCCGGTCACGCGCGGAGACGTCCGCCCCCGGACGGCACGCACGAAATCGTCCAGCTCGCGCTCGAGCGGCTCGGCGTTCGCCACGCCGACGCGGCCCCCGTCGATCGCGACCTGCTCGTCGCTCCCCTTCCTGACCGTCCAGGTCTCGACCTGCTGCTCGGCATAGTCTACCGAGACGAGCGCATGGGGCTGAAAGACCCGCAGCTTGCGGACGCGGTCCCGACTGATGCGGCTGGCCGTCAGATTCGCGATGCAGCCGTTCGCGAAGCGCAGGCGGGCGTTCGCGATGTCGATGCGGGAGCTGAGCACGGGCACCCCCACGGCCTCGATCGAGACCGGTTCCGAACCGACGACGGAGAGCACCACGTCGAGATCGTGGATCATGACGTCGAAGACGACGTCTATGTCGAGGCTGCGCGGCTGAAAGCTCGCGAGCCGATGCACCTCGATGAAGCGCGGCGCCGAGATCAGGGGCAGAGCCGCGGTGACTGCCGGATTGTGCCGTTCGGTGTGCCCCACGGCCAGCGTGGCTCCCGACGCTGCCGCCGCGGCGATCAGACGGTCGGCCTCGGCGATGGACGCGGCGATCGGCTTCTCGACCAGGACCGCCACGCCGGCCTCGAGCAGCGGCAGCCCGACGCGCAGGTGATCCCTGGTCGGCACCGAGACCACCGCCCCGTCGACGGGCGGATCGATCTCCCGGACGTCCGGGACGGCAACGGTGCCGACGTCCGCCGCCACCGCCCGCGCCCGATCCGGATCGAGGTCGGCCACCCCGCACAGATCGACGTCCGGGGCCGCGCCGAGAATGCGCGCGTGGTGGCGCCCGAGGTGGCCGACCCCCACCACCGCTGCGCGAAAGGCGGGCTGCATCATGGCGCAGCAACCCCTGACGCAGCGGGGCCGCGGCCGACGACGGCCACGCCGGCGGCGTTCGCCGCCTCGAACACGCGGTCCCCGTCGAGCACGACGGTCCGCCCGGCGTCGACCGACAGGACCGTGGCCCCCGCCGCGCTGAGCGCGTCGATCGTCGGGACGCCGATGACCGGCACGTCGAAGCGCATGTCCTGATCGGGCTTGGCGACCTTGATGACGCAGACCCCGGGCCCGGCCAGCCGTCCGGCTCGCGCGATCACCTCGTCGGTGCCTTCCATCGCCTCGACGGCCACTACCGCGCACTGCCGCACGGCAATCGTCTGGCCGATGTCGAGGCCGGCAATCGCATCGGCCATTCCGTATCCGAAATCGAGATCGCCGCGCTCCTCCTCGTTCGGCGCGCGCTCGGTGAGCGTGCCCGCCCGCGCGAGAAGCGGCTCCAGAAACGCAGTCGAGTCGACGAGCTGTATCCCGTGCGAGCCGAGCACGTCGGCCACCGCCGAGATGAGCGCGTCGGTGTTGCGCGTCGTCAGCCGGCGAAGCACCGACAGCAGGGTCAGATCCGGCACGACGCCCGAAAAGATGCGCGTGTGCTTGACCTGGCCCGCCATGAGCGCCCGGGTGACGTTGGATCGCTTGAGAATATCGATGCAACGGCCGAGCTGGCCCAGCGAGATCCAGTGGAAATCGGCCGGGCGGCCCTCCGCGGCCGCCGCTTCCATCGCCGGACTCGTCTCCTCGCGGATCGCGATCACCGTGACGTCGTGCCCGAGACTCCGGGCGGCATCGAGAGCCAGGAAGGGAAACCGGCCGTTGCCCGCAATCAAGCCGATACGCATGGACGGCTCGATGTGTTGGCTAGTCCTCGACCACGACCGGCTCGACGCGTCTGGCCGGTCGACGCAGGTTGACGCCCCGTCTGGAGGTGCGAATGAACTCGACCAGGTAGCGCACCTCGTGACCGTCCAGACTCGGGTCGGTGTCGATGCGCGCAAGCGCCCGCGTCGTATTGAGCTTGGACTGCAGCAGGTAGCGATAGGCCCGCTTCAACTGGGCGATGGTCTGGGGCGAGGCGCCGCGGCGCTGCAGCCCGATCGTGTTGACGCCGTACAGCCGGGCCCGGTTGCCGACGGTCTTGCCGTAGGGCAGCGCGTCCATGGTGACCACGCTGTAGCCGCCGATGAACGCCTGGCGGCCGACGCGGCAGAACTGGTGGACGCCGGAGAAGGCGCTGATCGTCGCCTCGTCCTCCACCATCACATGCCCGCCCAGGGTGGCCCCGTTGCCGAAGATCGTCTTGTTGCCGACGATACAGTCGTGCGCCACGTGCGCGTAGGCCATGAACACGTTGTCGTTGCCGACCAGCGTCAGGCCGCCCCCGCCGCGCGTTCCGCGATGGATGGTGACGAACTCCCGGATCACGTTCCGGTGGCCGATGACGAGCCGTGTCTCCTCGCCCTCGTACTTGAGGTCCTGCGGAATGAGCCCCACCGAGGCGAAGGGAAAGATCTCGCACTCGTCGCCCAGCTCGGTGTCGCCGTCCACGATGGCCGAAGCGCCGACGCGGCAGCCGCGTCCCATGCGGACCCCGGCCCCGACGATCGCGTTGGGTCCCACGACGGTCTCGGGACCGATTACGGCATCCTCGTGGACCTTGGCGGTCTTGTCGACATACGCCGACTGCTCGATGCCGACGAGCAGCTCCGCCTCCGCCACCGTCTGGCCGTCCACGGTCGCCACGCCCCGCAGCACGGCTTCCCCTTCGTCCCGGCTGCGAAGGGTCACCTCGAGACAGAGCCGGTCTCCGGGAAACACCTGCTTGCGGAACTTCGCGTTGTTGACCCCGCGCAGGGCCGCCCACCCCGTCGGGACGTCGCTCTCCAGACCGAGCAGGAGCAGGGTGGCCACCTGCATCAACGTCTCGATCATCATGACGCCGGGCATCAAGGGGTTGCCCGGGAAGTGTCCCTGGAAGTACTCCTCGTTGACGGTGACGTTCTTCACCGCGCGCACGCGGCGACCCGGCTCGTGCTCGACGACGCTGTCGACGAGCAGGGACGGATAGCGATGACGGAGACGGTCGAGAACGACTGGTATGTCGAGAGGCACGTGCGTACGCTGTGACCGCGAGCGCCAGTCTACAAGGGCCTCATCCGCGCCGTCCACCCGGCGGCCTCGGCCGACCGGGCGACGACCGGCGGCGTGCCGTCAGCGGCCGTTCAGGTCGTTGATGACCACCTGCGTGAGGTCGAGCGCGGGGTTCGCCCAGACCAGCCCCGCCGAATTCAGGATGAAGTCGACGCCGCGCGCGGTCGCCACCGCGCTGAGCGCGGGTCCGAGCCTCGAGTCCAGCTCCACCTGGAGGCGCTGTTGCAGCTCCGTCACCTCCGCGTCGGCATCCTGCGTGACGCGCTGCATCTCGGCCTGCGCGTCCTCCGTGTCGCGCTGAATGTCGACCTGCAACCGGTTGATGTCGCGGGACAGGCTCTGACGAGCCTCGAGGCTCATGACCGTCTCGCCCTGGGCCAGACGCTGCTGCATCTGCAGCAGACTCTGGTTCTTGGTGTCGATCTGGGTCTGCAGGGTGGCCTGCCGCGCCTCGATCTCCGTCCGCTTCCGATCGAGCAGTTGCTGCACCTGCGCGTTGGCGTTCTGACCATGCACGGACTCGGCCACGATGCGCTGGAGATCCACGAAGGCGTACCGCGTACCCGCCGGGAACGGCAGCGAGGACGGCGCCTGCGCGGCCACGGGCGCGGCGGTCGGTCCGGACAGCGCAACGGCGATCAAGGTCGTCAGGACAGCAAGTCTCATCGGTCAATCCTCGCGGGGCGGCGCGGTCCCCTGCCCGCGCCGCCGAAATGTTTGGTCACCCAGCGCCCGGACCGGGTCGCGTCGTCAGAACGTCGTGCCCATCGCGAACCGGAATCCGTGTCGTTCCTGCGGCTGATAGCGATCGTTGAAGATGCCTTCCACCTGCGGGTTGTAGTAGTAGATCAAGCGGAACGGCACGTTCAGCATCGGCATGAAGAAGCGCAGCTCGACGCCGGTGGACGTCCGGAAATCGTTCATGGTGAACTCGCGACCGAAGTCCTGCACCTGACCGGCGTCGTAGAACGTCACGAGCCGCACGGGGCCGCCGAGCACGAACTGGTACTCGACGTTGAAGAGCACGCTCTTGTTGCCGCCCATGACGATCAGCCCCTGAAACGAATTGTCCGGGACCTCGGGGTTGACGTCGGACAGCGTCGGGCCGACGCGGCGGATGTCGAAGCCGCGAATCGAGTACTCGCCGCCGAGCCAGAGCCGCTCGAAGACCGGGATCATCTCGGGATTGCCGGCCTGCAGGTGGCGGTACTGCACCCGCGCCCCGAAGATCGTCCGGCTCGTGTGCGGCCGGTACACCGTGGCTTCGAGGATCGGTTTCACGAACCGGGTGTTGCCTCCCGCCCCGGCGAGCTCCAGCGACAGGGACAGGCTCTTGCCCTGACTCGGAAAGATCGGGTGATCGACCGTGTTGTGCCGGAGCTGTGGCGTGATCTTGCTGACCGTCCGCTGGCCGTCGCTCCCGAGCAGCAGGGCGTCCGCGAAGAACGGATTGTACGCGGCGAGATACGACGCGTCGACGTTGCGCCCGAAGTACTCGCTGACGCTCGCCTGCGAGTTCTCCAGGCTGTAGGTGAGGAACAGCCGCGTGAAGAGCCTGAGGGGCACGCCGAAAGTGGTGGATCCGCCGACCGTCTTCTCCCGGAAGCTGAACCAGTCGATCTCTCGCGAGAAGACCTGCGTGCCCAGCGAGATCGGGCGTCCGAAGTTGTAGGGCCGCGTGAACGACACCTGCGAGTTGTTGGCCCACTGCCCCCGCTGCACGGAGACCCCGAACGTCTCGCCGCGCCCCATGAAGTTCGACGTCTGGAACGAGACCTGGCCGAACACGCCGTCGAACTGCGAGTAGCCGGCGCCGAACGTCAACTGGTTGAGGTTGGTCTCGGTGAGATCGAAGGTGAGGTCCACCTCGTTCTCGACCGACTCGACCTTCTCGATGCTCACGCCCTGTTCCTCGAGCGGCTCGAAGAAGCCGAGCTGATTGAGCCGCCGGACGCTGTGCTTGAGCGCCTCGGTGTTGAGCACCGCGTTCTCGGCGACCTGCAGCTCGCGGCGAATCACCTCGTCGTGGGTGGTCTGGTTGCCGGCGAACTCGATCCGGTTGATGAAGTACTGCTCGCCTTCCTGCACGCGGATCGTGACGTCGACGACCGGGTCGCCTTCGATGCGGAGCGGACGCGGCGCGACGACGCCGAATCCGTTCTCCTCGCCATTCCCGCCGCCGTTCACATAGCCGTCACCGTTGCCGTTGCCGTTCGCCTCGCCGTTGCCGTTCGCCTCGCGCTCGGCATCGGCGACTCGCGCGGCTTCCCCCTCCTCGGTCCGGGGCTCGAGCTCCGGGGCGAGCGTCATCTCGTAGTAGCCGAGCGAGCCGTACAGCTCGCGGGCATCGTCGAAGCCCTTGCGGACGTCTCCCTCGCTGTAGTAATCCCCGGGCTCGATGTCCTCGAAGATCCTCTGCAGGCCTCTCTCGAGGAGGATCTCGTTGCCGGCGAAGTCCACCTCCCCGATCCGGTATCGCTCCCCTTCGTCGACCGGGATCCGGAGCCGCAACCCGCGGGTCTCGCCGTCTTCCGACAGCTCCAGGTACTCCAGCTCCGGCTGGCCGACCTGCGCGGTGATGTAGCCCTCGTCGCGGTAGTACGCCTCGATCGCAACGGCGTCCTCCTCGTACTCCTCGGGCTTGTAGGTGCCCCGCCCGGTCATCCACGAGAGCCACCAGCGCTGCTTGATCTTCTTCATCTTGCCGCGCAGGCGGCGATCGCTCATCGCCTCGTTGCCGATGAAGTCGATCTCGTGGACCTGGACCTTGGGTCCCTCCGTCATGTTGAACGTCAACCGCACCAGCTTCGGCCCGCCGGGCAGCTCCTCGATGACGTGGTCCACCTCGGCGAACATGTACCCCTCGGCCTGGAACCCCTGGCGGATGATCGCCTTGACGCGCCGGATCGTCTCGGGATCGATGAACGAGTCCATCCGCAGCGTGACGCCCTGCTGCTCCAGGTTCTGCAGGATGTCGTCGGTTTTCAGCACCTCCGAGCCCTCGTAGGTGACGATCTTCACCCGCTCGCGCTCTTCCATGTTGAAGATGACGGTCTTGGCCGGCACACCGTTCTCGAAGGGGGTATCGATCACCTCGACCCAGAGATCGTTCAGGAAACCGGTGTCCCACAGGCGCTGGTAGTCGTCGAGGACGATCTCCACGGTCTCGTCCGTGTAGGGCGCCCACTTCTGCTGGGACGGCAGGCTGACGTGGTCCTTGACCTGGATGTAGTACAGGTACGTGTTGTAGTCGACGCCCGCCACGTTGCCCTGCGTCGGGAACTGGATGGCGATGTTCTGGAGCAGCGTCGGCGAATCCGGAGGCGGCAACGCGGGACGCGGCGGCTCCGGCGCCCCGCCGAAGATGGACGGCGCCTGCTGCTGCGGCGCGCCGAAGATGGACGGCTGTCCTGCCGCGGGTGCGGCGCCCGTCGCCAGGACCGCCGCGAACGCCGCGGTCACCGCTCCGACGCGCCCTCCGACCGCCTTCGCACGTCTCGTCGCCTGTTTCACCTGCATCGATGTTCACCCGCGGGAACGCCGGCGGCCACCGCCGCGACCCGCCGATCCGGCCATCGCTGGCACGCGCCACGTGACAAACGAACCCTCGCTTCATTTTACGGGATCTTTGGACGTTGCGAACCCGGATTCGGTCGGTACGGGCCGCTAGCGCCCCGAAACGCCTCGCTGGCTCGGCGTCTCGGCCCATCCCCCCCGGCTCCATGACCTTGCGCCGCAGAACTCCGCTGCGCTGCGTTCCGCGGCGCAAGCTCCTAGACGAGGCACCGCCCCTCCACCTGCCGGCCCACCGCGCGGTAGGCGAGCACCCCGGCATCCAGATAGACCTCGACCTCGCCGGACTCGAGACGCCCGCTGATCAACTCCTCGGACAGCGGGTCCTCGACGTGGCGCTGGATCGCCCGCCGCAGCGGACGCGCGCCGTAGGAGCGATCCTTGCACGTCAGATCGATGATCCAGTCGATGACGTCCGGCGTCAGCGTGATGCGCAGATCGCGGCTGGCGAGATTCTCGTTGAGCTGCCGCACGAGCATCCGCAGGATCTCGCGGAGATCGTCGTCGGTCAGCGCCTCGAACACGATGATCTCGTCGACGCGGTTCACGAACTCGGGGTTGAACGTCCGCTTGACCTCGCCGAGCACCAGATCCGTCACGCTGCGCTGGATCTCGGTGGCGCTCGACGACTGGAAGCCGACCGACGCCTTCTTCTGGATGTGGCGCGCCCCGATGTTCGACGTCATGATGACGATCGTGTTCTTGAAGTCGACGCGGTTGCCCAGCCCGTCGGTGAGATGGCCGTCCTCGAACACCTGCAGCAGGATGTTGAACAGGTCCGGGTGCGCCTTCTCGATCTCGTCGAGCAGGACGACCGAGTAGGGGTGGCGCTTGACCTTCTCGGTGAGCTGCCCTCCCTCGTCGTGACCCACGTAGCCGGGCGGCGACCCGATCAGCTTCGAGACCGAGTGCTTCTCCATGTACTCGGACATGTCGAACCGCACGAGCGCGGTGTCGCTCCCGAACAGGAAGCCGGCCAGGGCCCGCGCCAGCTCCGTCTTGCCGACGCCGGTCGGTCCCAGGAACACGAAACTGCCGACCGGCCGGTGCGGCGATTTCAGTCCGGCGCGCGAGCGCCGGATGGCGCGCGCCAGCGCCGAGATCGCCCGCTCCTGGCTGATCACCCGCCGATGCAGCTCGTCCTCCATCCGCAGCAGCTTGGCGCTCTCGTCCTGGTTGATCGTGGTCAGCGGCACGCCGGTCCACTTCGACACGACCTCGTCGATGTCCTGCCGGCCCACCTCCACGGGCTGCCCGCCCGTCTGGACGTCGAACTTCTCGCGCACCACCTGCAGGCTCTCCCGCGCCAGCACCTCCTGCTCGCGGAAGAACTGCGCCCGCTCGTAGTCCTTCTGCGCCGTCGCGCTCTCCATCTGCTCGACGGCGACGCGGATGTTCCTGTTGATCTCGCTGAATTCCTCGCTGTAGCCGGCGGCGCGAAGCTTGGCGCGCGCTCCCGCCTCGTCGATGAGGTCGATCGCCTTGTCGGGCAGGAACCGGTCGGTGATGTAGCGGTTCGACTGGAAGACCGCGGCCTCCATCGCGTCCCGCGCGTACGCCACGCGGTGGTAGCTCTCGTAGCGCTCCTTGATGCGGCCCAGGATCTCGAGCGCCTCGGTCTCGGTGGGAGGATCGACTCTGACCGCCTGGAACCGGCGTTCCAGGGACCGGTCCTTCTCGATGTACTTCCGGTACTCGGCCGGCGTCGTGGCCCCGATGCAGCGGATTTCGCCGCGCGACAGGGCCGGCTTGAGGATGTTGGCCGCGTCGAGCGAGCCCTCGGCCGAGCCGGCGCCCACCAGCGTGTGCAGCTCGTCGATGAACACGATGATGTTCGGGTTCTCGGTCAGCTCCTTCATGATCGCCTTGAGGCGTTCCTCGAACTGCCCGCGGTACTTCGTGCCCGCCACGATCAGCGGGATGTCCAGGGCCAGGAGCCGCTTGTCGGCCAGGAAGTGCGGCACGTCGCCGAATGCGATGCGCTGCGCCAGCCCCTCGACGATGGCGGTCTTGCCCACCCCGGGCTCGCCGATGAGCACGGCGTTGTTCTTCGTGCGACGACACAGCACCTGCTGCACGCGCTCGAGCTCCACGGCGCGGCCCACGAGCGGATCGAGGCGGTTCTTGAGCGCGGCTTCCGACAGGTCGCGGCTGAACTCGGCCAGCAGCGGCGTCTCCTTGACGCGCGTCACCGTGGTCTTCTCGTTCAGGAGCTGCACGATGTCCTCGCGGACCGCGTTCAGCCGCATCCCCTTCTCGGAGAGGATGGTCGACGCCACGGAGCGCTCCTCGCGCAGTATGCCGAGCAGGAGGTGCTCGGTCCCGATGTAGTTGTGCAGCAGCCGGTCCGCCTCCTCGGAGGCGAACTGCAACACGCGCTTGGTCTCGGCGCTGAACGGGATCTCGACCGACGTGGACACCTTCTCGCGGAAAACGGTGCGGCCCTCGATCTCCTTGCGGATGTTCTCGAGGGACAGCCGCGAGCGTGCGAAGATGCGGCTCGTCAGCCCCTTGCCCTCGCGGATCAGTCCGAGCAGCAGATGCTCGGTCTCGATCGAGATGCTCCCGAGCTGACTCGCCTCGTAGCGCGCGAAGAACAAGACACGCCGCGCCCGTTCGGTGTATCGCTCGAACATGTCGACTGCTCCGACGCCTGGTGGCCGGCGCCCCGATGGACCGATTATAAGGTATCGACCGGCGCGCACTGCGGCGGCGGGCCGCGTCACGCGGCGGCCAGCCGCCCGCCGGCCAGCCGCAGCACCCGGTCGCAGGCGGCGGCGAGCCGCTCGTTGTGCGTCGCCACCAGCGACGTCAGTCCGTAGGCGCGGTGCATGTCGCGCAGCAGATCGTGGATGGCGGAACCGGTCGTCTCGTCGAGATCGCCGGTCGGCTCGTCGGCGAGGAGCAGCGCCGGCCGCATCACCAGGGCGCGCGCCACCGCCACCCGCTGCTGCTCGCCGCCCGACAGCATGCCGGGCCGGTGGTCGAGCCGGTCCCCGAGGCCGACCTCGCGCAGGAGCGCCGCCGCCCGTTCGCGGGCCTCGGCTCCCGGCTGCCGGGCGATGCGCATCGGCATCTCGACGTTCTCGAGCGCCGAGAACTCCGGCAGCAGGTGGTGGAGCTGGAAGACGAAACCGACGCGGCGGTTCCTGAAGGCGACCAGCGCCTCGTCGTCGAGGGCCGTCAACTCCACCCCGCCGGCGTGGATGCGCCCCGCCTGGGCGCGGTCGAGCCCGCCGAGAACGTGCAGCAGCGTGCTCTTCCCCACTCCCGACGCCCCCACGATCGCGACCATCTCTCCCGCTGCGACCGCCAGGTCGAGGTCGCGCAGCACGGACAGCGCGCGTCCGCCCATGCGGTACGACTTCGACAATCCCTGCACGTCGAGAAACGGCATGGCTGGACCCCGGCGCAATCGCTACTGGTACCGCAGCGCCTCGGCCGGATCGATGCGGGCCGCGTGGCGGGACGGATGCAGGGTCACGAGCAGGCAGACGAGGTTCGCCGCGAAGAGCACGAGCCAGAAGTCGAGCGGCTCGATGATGAACGGCACGTAGGCGATGTGGTAGACGTCCGCCGGCAGCCGCAGCAACTGGTAGCGATCCATGACCGTGCAGATGACGTAGCCGGCGAGGGCGCCGGCCGTGGTCCCGGCCAGTCCGATAATCGCGCCCTGCAGCACGAAGATGCGGCGCACCACGCCGGCGCCGGCGCCCATGGTCTTGAGAATGGCGATGTCCCGGCTCTTCTCCATGACGAGCATGATGAGCGACGAGACGATGTTCAGGGTCGCCACCAGCACGATCAGTCCGATGGCCACCGTCAACGCCATCTTCTCCAGGAAGAGCGCCTCGAAGAGCGTCGAGTTGACGCTCGACCAGTCGTCGGTGACGTAGCTCGCGCCGAGCCGCTCCGGGATTGCGCCGGCCACGGCGCGCGCCGCGTACGGGTCCTCGACGCGGAGCTGCATCGTCTGGACGCGGTCCTCGCGGAACAGTCGCCCGGCCGTGTCCAGGGTCACGAAGCCGTAACCGGTGTCGTACTCGAACAACCCGAGACGGAAGACCCCCACCACCTCCAGGCGCCGGGGGCGGGGGAGCACCCCCATCGGCGACAGCGTGCCGCTCGGGGTGATCAGGGTGATCTCGTCGCCCACGAAGGCGCCCAACCGCCTGGCGACCTCCTCCCCGATCACGATGCCCCCCAGCGCCGGTCCGTCGTACGCGGCCAGGTCCGCCAGGCTGCCCCGCCGCACCGCCGCCGCGAGATCGGTGACCGTCGCCTCCAGGACCGGATCGATCCCCTTCACGTTGACGAAGACGTCGCCGGCGCGGGTCCTGGCGAGCCCTCGGCCGGGGATCGCCGGGGCGGCGGCCAGCACGCCCGGCACCGTCGTCAGCCGGCGCGCCTCGGCCTCGTAGTCCTCGAAGCCGCCGTCCAGCACCTTCCAGACGTACACGTGAGCCTGGGCGCCGAATATCCGATCCCGCAGCTCCTGCTGCATCCCGGTCATCAGGGCGAGGGCGACGATCAGGGCGGTGACGCCGACCGTCACGCCCAGCACGGAGATGAGCGACGTGCTCGCCATGGACGCCTGCTTGCGGCGCGCCACGAGATACCGGACCGAGACGTACAGCTCGAAGGGCAGGCTCATCGATACGGTGCGTTGCGTCGCCAGCCCGACAATCGTCGCCCGCGGCTCCGATTGCCGCCCAACCGGCCTGACTGGAAGTCTACGCCGTTCTACGGCGCAGACTCCTGGGACCCGGACTGCGGCCGCAGCAGCGGAAACAGGATCACGTCCCGGATGGACCGGCTGTCGGTCAGCAGCATGACCAGCCGATCGATGCCGATGCCCTCGCCGCCGGTCGGCGGCAGCCCGTGTTCGAGGGCGCGGATGTAGTCCTCGTCCATCGCGTGCGCCTCGGCGTCACCGGCGCGCCGGGCCTGTCTCTGGGCCTCGAATCGCCGGCGCTGCTCGGCCGGATCGTTCAACTCGCTGAACCCGTTGGCGATCTCCATCCCGGCGATGTACAGCTCGAAGCGCTCGACGGTATCCGCGTCGCCGGAGCATTGCTTCGACAGCGGCGAGACCTCGGTCGGGAAGTCGTGCACGAAGGTCGGCTGCACGAGGCTGTCCTCGCAGAGCGCCTCGAACAGCGTGAACGTGATCTTGCCGGGCCCGGCGTTGGGCGCGACATCGATGTCGAGCTCCCGCGCCAGTTGCGTCACCGCCGCGAGGTCCCTGAGGTCGCCCTCGGTCACGTGGCGGCCCAGACTCCCGGCGACGGCCTTGCACACCTCCTTGCGCAACGACTTCCTGTCGAACTTCGCCGGCAGGGAGATGGTCGTCCCGGCGTACGTGCACTCCCGAGCTCCGAGCACCTCATCGGCCACGATGCCCAGCAGCTCCTCGGTCAGCGCCATCAGCTTCTCGTAGTCGCTGTAGGCCTCGTAGAACTCGAGCATCGTGAACTCGGGGTTGTGCCGCGTCGAGATGCCCTCGTTCCGGAAGTTCCGGTTGATCTCGTAGACCCGCTCCATCCCGCCGACCGTGAGCCGCTTCAGGTAGAGCTCCGGCGCCACGCGCAGGTACAGCGGCAGGTCGAGCGCGTTGTGGTGCGTGACGAACGGCCGCGCGAGCGCGCCGCCGGCCAGCGGCTGCATCATCGGCGTCTCGACCTCCAGGTAGCCGCGCGCGTCCAGGAAACGTCGGATGGCGCGGATGACGCGGCTGCGGATCTCGAAGACCCGCCGGGACGCGGGGTTGACGATCAGGTCGAGATAGCGCTGGCGGTAACGGGTCTCGACGTCGGTGTCGTACCACTGCTCCGGCAGCGGCTCGAAGGACTTGGCGAGGAACTCCAGGCGGTCGGCCCAAACGCTGAGCTCGTCGGTCCGCGTGCGAAAGATGCGGCCCCCGACCCCGACGAGGTCGCCGACGTCGAGCAGCCTGAACAGGTCGAAGTGGCGGGCGTTCTCGAGAGAGTCCTCCCGGACGTAGGCCTGCAACCGGGACTTCCCATCCGAGAGCACCAGGAAGCTCGCCTTCCCGAAGCTGCGGATCGCCACGACGCGGCCGGCCGTGATCGTCCTCGGACGCTCGTCCTCCAACGCCTCCCCGGAGCGCTCTCCGTGCCTGTCGACAATCGCCGACACACTGTCGGACGGGTCGAAACGGGCGGGGTACGGCTCGACTCCCAGCGCCCGCAGCGCCTCGTGGTTCGCGCGCCTCCGGTCGCGCTCGTCCAGGCGCGCCTCGCCGTCACGTTCCTTCAGCGCATACAGGATCTCTCCGTCCTTCTTCGGTTCGATTCGTTCGATGTCCGACTGCCCGTCAAGGAGAGCTTCCAGATAATCCCGGCGTTGTTCGGCACTCAGATCCCGGCGCAATCTGGTTGCTTTCAGAATGCCGCTGACGGATCTCCGGCCGAGCGGAAACTCCGGATTCATCCGCGCCTTCCTGAGCACCCTGCGCACTCTGGTCCGCGCTTCCTCGTCGTCGATCGGTCTCCGCGCCGCGCCCTCCGTGACCGTACGCCGGCCGGCATGCCCTTGCCGCTCCTCGTCGACGCGCTCCTTCGACGCATATCGACTCTGCCCGCTCTTCCCTTCTCGCCGAACGATCTCGGACCCATGGCGGACCAGAAGGTCCTCCACCTGCTTGCGGTCCAGTCCGGTCTCCTTCGCGAGACCTTTTGTGGTCCTCCAGAGGTCCTTGGCGTTCTCGAGGGCCGCACGCACGCTGGCCCACGCCCGGGCGTCGCTTGTCCGCGGCCCGGACTCACCGTGCGTTCCCGCCTGCCCGCCCACGTTCATGTCGCGCCGCCCACCGGCTTCGCAATGCGTTGCGCGCCGAGCGTACCGCTCCGATCCTGCTCCACCAGCGCGCGCCGCACGGCGTCGAGCACGCCGTTGACGAAGCCGACCGCGCGCTCGCCGCTGAACGTCTTGGCCAGCTCCAGCGCTTCGTTGATGACGACCGCCGACGGCGTTTTCTCGAACAGCAACTCGTACACGGCCAGACGCATGATGAGCCGATCGACGACGGCCAAACGCTCCGAGCGCCAATTGTCGGTGTGCCGCGCGATCAGCCGATCGATCTCCGGCAGCGCGCTCACGGCGCCGCGTGCGAGACCGAGCGCCAGATCCCGACGGGGCGCCGGAGCCGGATGCATCGTCCAGAACAGTTCGAGCGCATCGTCGAGCTCGTCCGCCCCGATGCGTCCGACATCCCACTGATAGAGCAACTGAAGCGCGGTCTCGCGCGCCCGATGGCGTTCGCGCGCGCTGTCGGTTCTGGTCTCCCTTGCGCCGAACACGCCTTCCGGCGTGCCGAGAACCCGCTGCAACGACTGAAGCGTGGTCTCGCGCGCCTGACGGCCCTCCTGCGATCCGCCTGACCGCGACTCGCGTCCGGCGGCTCCCCGCCCGGGCGCGTCGCGAACCCGACGGCTCTCCCGGGGGCTGTCCCGGCGGGTTTCGGGTGGTTGGGAGGCAGAAGGCGACTCCTGATGCCCGGGAGGGGCGGAAGAACTCTCCGACGCGTGCCGCTCGACGCGCTTCACCAGGCGCGGCCGCTCCCCGGACAGGCGTCGTCCACGCGAGATGGTCACGCCCGGGCCCGGGGCGGCCCCGGCAGCGAGCCGATGACGTTGGCCAGTTGCACGGCGGCCAGCGCGGCTTCGCGCCCCTTGTTCGACGGCCCGTCGCCCGCGCGGGCGACGGCCTCGTCCAGCGAGTTGGTGGTCAGGACGCCGAACGTCATCGGCACGCCCGTGGCCTGCGACGCCGCGGCGATCGCGTGCGCGACGGCCGACGCCAGGTAGTCGAAGTGCGGCGTCTCGCCCCGGACGATGCACCCGAGGCAGACGACCGCATCGAACGTCCCCGATTCGGCGGCGCGGCGCGCGGCCAGCGGGATCTCGAACGCGCCCGGCACCTCGATGATCGTCACCGAGCCGGCCCCTTCCGTCCCCGTCCCGCGCGCGCCGGCGGCGCGGAGCGCCTCCAGGGCGCCGTCGCACAGCGCGCCGGTCACCGCGCGGTGGTACGCGGACACGACGAGGCCGACCCGCAGGCTCGATGCGTCGGTCGCCCCCTCGATGACCGGGGTGTCTCTCATGAGCCGGTAAAGCGGGGCCGGCGCTTCTCGAGAAAGGCCTGCGTCCCTTCACGCCAGTCGTTCGTCGCGGCGGCCAGCCCGAACAGGCCCGCCTCGTGGGCGCAGCCGTCGGGCAGCGTCATGCCGAGCCCTTCCCGGACCGCGGCCAGTATGCAGCGGACGGCGACCGGGGCCTGCGCGGCGATCCGCTGCGCGAGCTCCAGCGTCCGCGGCATCAGCTCGGCCTGCGGCACGACCTGGTTCACGAGCCCGATGCGGTACGCCTCCTGCGCGTCGATGGGCGCGCCCGTCAGCATCATCTCCAGCGCGCGTCCGGCCCCGACCAGCCGCGGCAGCCGCTGCGTACCGCCGTAGCCGGGCAGCAGCCCGAGCCCGATCTCGGGCTGGCCGAGCTGCGCGGTGTCGGCCGCGACGCGCAGCGTGCAGGCCAGGGCCAGCTCGCAGCCGCCGCCCAGCGCATAGCCGTTGATGGCCGCGAGCACGGGCTTGCCCATCCGCTCCATGGCGCGGCACAACTCGTGGCCGCGGGCCGCCAGCGCCGCGGCGGTGACGGGGTTCAGCTTCGCGAGCTCGCCGATGTCGGCGCCCGCGATGAACGCCTTGTCGCCGGCCCCGGTCAGCACCACCACGCGCACGTCGCCGGCGGCCGCCAGACGGCTCACCGCGGCCTCCAGCGCGGTGATCGTGTCGTTGTTCAGGGCGTTGAGCACCGCCGGCCGCGTGACCGTCAGCACGGCCACCGCACCTTCCCGCTCGATGGTCAGGTTCTCATCCGGCATGGCGGCTGGCTCGAACGGCAAGAACTATACTCCACGCCCAGCCGAGCGCGACGCCGGCCGCGGCGCCCAGGGCGTTCGCCGCCAGGTCCCGCAGCTCGGGAGTCCGGCCCGGCACGAACGACTGGTGGACTTCGTCCGTCAACCCGTAGGACACCGTCAGCACGAAGGCCAGCAACGCGGCGCCGGCGGTGATCCGGGACCAGTCCGCGACGGCGACGGCCCGCAGCATCGCCGTCCCGAGGACGGCGTACGCGATCGCGTGCGCGACGACGTCCGGAACCGGCACCGGGAGCCGGGGCGGCGAGGAAGACCCGGACAGGAGGAAGATGGCGGCCATCAGGGCGGCGACCGGTCCCCACGCGTAGAGCAGCCGGAGCGATCGAGCCGGGCGCCGGCGCGCGCGAACGTTCATAGCGGAAACGGGTACATGATCCAGGCCAGCACGGTCGCCGCGAGCAGGAATCCGGCGAACAGCACGCCCCCGAAGCGCGCCTGCTCGGCCGGCTCGTCCCGCATCAGCACTGCGAAGACGAGCGACACGAATCCGGCGAAGAGCACCATCAGGAGGAAATGGCTGGCCATCGCTCGCCTACTTGCGCCCCTGGGCGATGTCGAACGCGTCCAGCACGACCAGCGTGTTCAGCAGACCCGAGACGATGAGAAACGTGTTGCCGTACTCGTAGGTGCCGGCCGCCACGTCGCCGCTCCCCGCCCCCAGGGCGAGCGCCAGCAGATACGGCGCCCCGATCCCGAGATCGGCGAGCCCGGCGAGCGCCACCAGGGGCTGCGACGGATCGATGGCGAACAGTTCGCCGTCGAGACCCAGCCCGATCGCGAACATCAGCGGCAACGCCACGAGAAACACGATTCCCTTGGAGGAACGGCCCAGCCAGAGGTGACCGGCGCCGGGCAGGGCCCAGGCGACGGCGCAGATGGCGGCGACCCGGCTCGGCTCGGTCGCTTGCGGACGATCGGGCATGGCCTCTAGTGTACCTTCCCGCGGATCGCGCCGACCACGAGCCAGCAGACGGCCGCTCCGAGCGGCACGGCCGCCGCCGCGCGCCCCGGATTGCCGGGATCGACGACGCCGGCCAGCTCGAGCAGCAGGGTCGCCCCGGTGGGGACGGCCGCCGCCGCGACGATCGTGCGCGTCGGGCGCGCGCGGACCCACGGGACCGCGGCGAGCAGACCGAGCAGCGCGCCTGCGTACAGCCCGGCGCACCGCCCGCAGACCGGGAGCTTCACACCCCACGCATGGAAGGACCGATCCGCCCGCTGGTGGCACACGACGCTCCCGGCGGCGTAGACCGCGGTAGCCGCGATCAGCGCCCCGCGGTCGGTCTGCAGGCCCAGCGCATACGGCGCCGCCGCCAGCGCGGTGCTCCAGAGCAGGACGCCGCCGACCAGCAGCGCCAGCAGCAAGCGCCTGGTCCTAGTAGTCGAGGGCATCGAAGTGGGTCAGGCGCCGGAAGGCATCGAACCGCCTGCGGATGTCGTCGTCGGTCAGGCTCAGCAGGCGGCCGAGGCCGAAGTCCTCCACGGCGAGCGACGCCATGGCGCTGCCGCAGATCGCCGCGCGCGTGACGGCCTCGTCCGACAGGTCGCCGGCCGCGGCGAGGTAGCCGATGAACCCGCCCGCGAACGTGTCGCCCGCCCCCGTCGGGTCGCACACCTCCTCGAGCGGCAGCCCCGGCGCCGCGAAGAAGTCGTCGCCGCGCGTCATCAGGACGCCGTGCTCTCCGCGCTTGATGATCACCCGGTCCGGCCCCATGGCACGGATCTCGCGCGCCGCCCTGGCGAGGTTCGCCCTGCCGCTCAACTGGCGCGCCTCCTCGTCGTTGATGACCACCGCGTCCACGCGCCGCAGCACCCGAGCGAGCTCGGCCGGCGTGCCGTCGATCCAGTAGTTCATCGTGTCGAGGGCAACGAACCGGGGCGCCTCGATCTGGTCGAGCACCTCCATCTGCAGGGCCGGGTGGATGTTGGCGAGGAACACGATCGGGGTGGACCGGAAGCGCTCGGGAACGCACGGCGAGAAGTCCTCGAAGACGTTCAGGCGGGTGTAGATCGTCTCGCGCGTGTTCAGGTCGAGCTTGTACTCCCCCTTCCAGCGGAACGTGTCGCCCGGCACCCGCTGCAGCCCTTCGAGGTCGATCCGGCGGCCGCCGAAAACCTGCATGTGGCGTTCGCCGAAGTCCTCGCCGATCACCGCCACCAGCCGCACGTCGCTGAAGAACGATGCGGCGACGCTGAAGAACGTCGCCGCGCCGCCCACCACGCGGGACACCTCTCCGAACGGCGTGCGGATCGAGTCGAAGGCGACGGATCCGACCGTCAGCACCGGCTGCGTCATGACACGTACCTGCCGATTATCGGCGCCAGCTCGTCCCGGATCTGCCGCGGGATCGCCTCGGGCCGCGTGATGATCGCGGTCGCCAGCGCGGTGCCGCATTCGCACCCGCGCTCCACGGGCAGGTGCGACACCAGCTCGGCGAGCGTCTTCTGCGCCGTCACGGCGTTCGCCCGCAGGGTCTCGACGACCATCTCGACGGTGACCTGGTCGTGATCGGGGTGCCAGCAGTCGTAGTCGGTAACCAGGGCCAGGGTCGTGAAGCAGATCTCCGCCTCGCGCGCCAGCTTCGCCTCCTGCAGGTTGGTCATGCCGATTACGTCCATGTTCCAGGAGCGGTACAGACGCGACTCGGCGAGCGTCGAGAACTGCGGTCCCTCCATGCAGACGTAGGTGCCCCCGCGGTGCACGGTCGCACCGACGCGGCTCGCCGCGTCCCCCGCGAGCCGGCCGAGGGCCGCGCAGACGGGGTGCGCCAGCGAGACGTGGGCCGCTATGCCGCGCCCGAAGAACGTGCCGCTGCGACCCCGCGTGCGGTCGACGAACTGGTCCGGAACGACGATGTCCTGCGGCCGGTAGCGTTCCTGCAGGCTGCCGACCGCGCTCGCGGAAACGAGCCACTCGACGCCGAGCTTCTTCATGCCGAAGATGTTCGCCCGGAAGTTGAGCTCCGACGGCAGGATGCGGTGTCCGACGCCGTGGCGTGCGAGGAAGGCGACGCGCCGGCCGGCGAGGGTGCCGACGACGTAGGGCGCCGACGGAGCGCCGAACGGCGTAGCGACCTCGCGCTCCCCGCGATCGGTGAGCTCGTCCATGTCGTAGAGCCCGCTCCCGCCGATGATGCCGATGCGTATGCGTTCGTCAGCGTGCATGGCGCGTCTGCTCGATCCTCTCCTGCTTGAGCTCGACGAGGACGCCGTGCGCGCTGGAGGGATGCACGAACGCCACCAGCGCCCCTTCCGCCCCTCGACGAGGCGTCTCGTCGACCAGCCTGACGCCGCGCTCCCTGAGGCGCGCCAGCGCCGCCTCGATGTCGTCGACCCGCAGCGTGATGTGGTGTATTCCGGCCCCCCGGCGGGACACGAAGCGCCGGATCGGCGACTCTTCCGACGTCGCTTCCAGCAGCTCGAGGGCGGCGGATCCGACGCGCACGAAATGCGCCCGCACGCCCTGCGACGGGACGTCCTCGGTCGCGTCGACCTCGAGTCCGAGAGCGCCGGTATAGAACGCGAGCGCCGCGTCGAGGTCGTCCACCGCGATCCCGATGTGATCCAGCACCGCCTTCATCAGTCCAGCGCCTCCTGCGCGAACCGTCGCAGCAGCCCGCCGGCCGCCGTGTACGGATCGACCTCGCGGGCCACGACGGCGTCTATCGCGTCGTCCAGGCCGTGCCGCGCGCCGATGCGCTCGACGATGCGGCGGATCAGAATCGATTCCAGACGCGCCCGCGCGCGCCGGCGGGCCCGGTCGTCCCCCGCTGCGCCGTGTCCGGCGAACCGCCGCACGGAGGCCAGCACGTCCTCGATTCCGTCCCCGGTCGACGCGCAGGTCCTGACCACCGGCGGGCGCCATTCGTCCGGGCCGCGCTCGCGCAGGGAAAGCATCCCCTCGATCTCCGCGACCGTCCGCGCCGCCCCGTCGCGATCCGCCTTGTTGACCACGAACACGTCGGCGATCTCCATGATGCCGGCCTTGATCGCCTGCACGTCGTCGCCGCCGCCCGGCGCCACGACCACCACCGACACGTCGGCGGTCCGGCTGACGTCGACCTCTCCCTGGCCGACGCCGACCGTCTCGATCAGCACGACGTCCGTCCCTGCCGCGTCCAGCACGATTCGTGCGTCGTCGGTCGCCCGCGCCAGGCCGCCGAGCTGCCCGCGGGTCGCCATGCTGCGCACGAAGACGCCGTCGTCGCCCGTGTGGCGCTGCATCCGGATGCGATCGCCGAGAATGGCGCCGCCGCTGAACGGGCTGGTCGGATCGACGGCCAGCACCCCGACCTGCAGGCGCTCCCGGCGGAGGGTGGCCGCCAGCCGGTCGACCAGCGTGCTCTTGCCGACCCCGGGCGCCCCGGTCAGCCCGACGACCAGCGCGCGTCCCGTCCGCGGGAACAGCCGGCCCACCAGCGCGGCCGACGCCGGGTCTTCCCGCTCCACCACCGAGATCGCGCGCGCGACGGCCCGGAAATCGCCGGCCAGCACGCGATCCGCGAGATCCATCGGGGCGAGGTCCTCCGGCGGCATCAACCCAGGTACTGCCGCGCGATCACCAGCCGCTGGATCTCGCTCGTGCCCTCGCCGATGGTCAGCAGCTTGACGTCGCGATACAGCTTCTCGGCCGGGTAGTCCTTCACGAAGCCGTAGCCGCCATGAATCTGCACGCACTCGCCGGCTGCGCGGACCGCGACCTCGCTGGCGTACAGCTTCGCCATCGACGACTCGCGCGTCGTCGGGCGGCCCCGGTCCTTCAGGTACGCCGCGCGGTACGTCAGCAGCCTCGCCGCGTCGATCCCGGTGGCCATGTCCGCCAGCTTCCACTGCGTCGCCTGGAAGCTCGCCAGCGGGCGGCCGAACTGTGTCCGCTCGGCGGCGTGCCGGCGGGCCGCGTCGAAGGCCCCCTGCGCCAGTCCGACGGCAAGCGCGGCAATGCCGATGCGCCCGGCGTCCAGGACCGCCATGGCGTCGATGAATCCGTGCCCCTCGCGACCCAGCAGATGATCCGCCGGCACGCGGCACCCGTCCAGCCGCGTGTCCGCGGTCGTGCTCGCGCGCATCCCGAGCTTGTTCTCCTTGCGGCCGGCCGACAACCCGGGCGCGCCGCGCTCGACGATGAACGCGGAGATCCCGTGCCGGCGCGCGGACGGATCCGTGACCGCGATCACCACGGTCAGGCCGGCGAGGCCGGCGTGGGTGGTGAACGTCTTGGTGCCGTCCAGGACCCAGCCGTCGCCGTCGAGGCGAGCGCGCGTCCGCAGATTGCCCGCGTCGCTGCCCGCGTCGGGCTCGGTGAGCGCCCAGGCCCCCAGGAACTCCCCGCGCGCCAGCGGCGCGAGCCAGCGCTCCTTCTGCGCCTCGGACCCGAACATCGCCAGGTGCGCGGCGGCCAGTCCGTTGTGGGCGGCAACCGTCAGCCCGATCGTCGGATCGACCCGCGCGAGCTCCTCGATGCAGATGCAGTACTCGACCGCGGAGAGCCCGGCGCCGCCGTAGCGGGACGGAAGCTGGATGCCGAGCAGCCCGAGACTCGCGAGCTGCGCCAGCAGCTCGGCGGGAAACGCCTGCGCCTCGTCCCACTGCATGACGTGCGGCGCGATCTCCCGCTCGGCGAACTCGCGCACCGCCTGCCGTGTCACCTCTTCCGCGTCGGTGGGCCGGAAGTCCATGGCGTCGAGACTCTACCACGCGGCCGGGGCCGCCTCCCGCACCCGGCTCCCGCGCGCCGGGCCCGACCGCCGATAATGGAAAGCGATGCACGATTGCGCCCGCATCGGACGCGCACTGACCGCGGCGCTGCTGGTGGCGCTTCCCGGCGTCTGCCCCGACCGGGCGTTCGCGGACCTGACCGTCTTCGCCGGACGCGCCGCGAACGCGCCTCGCACGGCCGTCGGCGCCGCGCTCGGCCTGCCGCTGGAGCCGTTCGGCCTGGAGTTCGAGTATGCCGGCATGCCCGCGGATCCGGTCGCGGGCGCCCCCGCGCTGCAGACGGGTCTCCTCAATCTGATGGTCCGCACGCCGCTCCGAACCGGCCGCCGCATCCAGGTCTACGCCTCGGTGGGAGGCGGGGCGTACCGTGAACGTCGCGAGGCGCACACCCGGACGGGCCTCGCGGTCGGCGCCGGCGGCGGCGCCTACGTCCGCCTGGCCGGGCCGGTTCGCGCGCGGGTCGACTACCGGCTGCTCGCCTTCCGGGGCGACGCCCGGCACCGCCGCCTCGGGCGGGCCTACGCCGGACTCGACGTGGCGTTCTGACGGCAATCCGAACCGCCGTCTCCGGCACGGACGCCGGCATCCCGGTCGGCCCGCGCGCACGGCCGGCGGGGCGACTACTCGTCCAGCAGCACCACCGGCTCGAGGTTCAGCGTCAACTGCCCCACGCCGAAGGACTGGTTGTAGCCCTCGTAGAGCTGCTGCACCTCGGCGGGGAACATCTCGTTGAGGAGTTGCGGAACGGCGTAGTTCGCATTCGGCACCGCGGGGTCGAGAAACCAGACGAACACCGTGTTGTTGTTGGTGCCCGTCTCCTGCACCCGGTACAGCGTCCAACCGGCGGCCTGCGCCTGGCGCTCGGGATCCTCGCTCGCGGCGAGGGCCTGCACCAGGCGCCTCGTCAACGCCTCGAAGGCGTTGGCGCTCGCCGGCCGGACGAAGTTGAGGAACATGGCCGCCGGGGCGTCGAACGTGAGGGTGGCGACCGGCGGCTGGTCCTCGGCCGCGGGGCCGCCGCCCGCCGCGGCGTCATCCGCCGGCGGGCTCTCGACGCTGGAAGGCGGCTGCGCGCCGGGAAACGGCAAGGGGACCGCCGCGCCCTGCGCCGGCGGCTGCGCCGCACGAGCAAGCTCGAAGGGACGTGGCGACGCCATGCCGACGGCGACCCCCACCAGCATCGCCACGGCAGTCGGCCACACTGCAAGGGTCGACCCGCCCCGGCCCGACCAGCCGGTGTTCATCGGACACATCGCTCCACAGCACCTCGAAGCAACGGTCGCCGCGACCGGCAGGGCTGAACGAACGGCCGGGCGGCCGGACGACCCGTATCGATTGTCGACAGATTCAGGAGCGTCACCGGCTTCAGACGAACAGCGGCCGGCCCCGAGGCCCTGCCCACAATACGGAAGGCGGCCGAGCCCAAGGGCCCGGCCGCACCGAGCGCCCGCGGCGCTCTTCGGTTCCCCGGAAACGTCGCCGTCAGCCGACTCCCGCCCGCGACGCGGTCGGAGCCTAGAAGTCGCGAACCAGCGTGAGATTGATCGGCAACTGCTTGAGCGCGGCGTCCGTGAAGGAACCGTTGTAGGTCTCGTAGAGCTGCTGAATCTCCCCCGGGAACACCTCGTTCATGATCGTCGCCGCCGCGTAGTTGGCGCCGCCCATCACCGGGTCGATGACCCAGGCGTACATCACGTTCCCCTGGCCCGTGATGTCGAGGCCGGCCCGGTAGACCTTCCAGCCGGCCGCCTGCGTCTGCCGGTTGGTCGCCGTGTTCTCGCTCCTCGCCAGCGCTTCGCCGAGCCGGGTCATGACGCCTTCATAGGCCGCCGTCGACCCCGGCTTGACGAAGTGCAGCATGACGGCGGCGTCGCCGCTGAAGTTCACTTGCGGCTGGGCCTCGACCTGCTGCGAGGGGATCAACGTTCCCAGCATCACGCCTGCGGCCAGGGTTGCCGCGAACGCGCCCCCCAGAAAGATCCGCCGCATCGACCGCTCCTTGCGAAACCAACGCATGTTCCTGTCCTCCTTGGATCCCCGATGCCCGGAAAAGAGCGGATACTTTACCGTACCGCCCGCGCTAGACGAAAGTCCTCAGAATCTCGTTCGAAACCAGCATGCCGGCGCGGGTGAGGCGCCACCGGCCGGCGGCCTCGATCATCCAGCCCGCGGCGGCGAAGCGACGCACGTCCGGCCCGTAGCGCGCTCCGACGTCGACGCCGTAGCGCCGCTCGAACGCGCCGAGGTCGATGCCCTCGGCGAGCCGCAGTCCCGTGAACAGGGCGTCTCCCAGGCGCTCCTCAGCCGACAGGCGGCGGTCCGTCTCGGTGACCGGCGCGCCCTGTTCGACCGCACCCACGTAGCGCACCGTCTCGGAGACGTTCTGCCGGCGGATGCCGTCCCGGGTCGAATGGGCGCCGCACCCGAACCCGAGCCACTCGCCATCCTGCCAGTACTTCAGGTTGTGACGAGACTGCCGGCCCGGCCGCGCGACGTTGGAGATCTCGTACTGATGGTAGCCGGCCGCATCGGTCCTGGAAAGGGCATCCAGGTACATTGCCGCCGCGTCCTCGTCGGGCGCCTGCGACCAGCCCCGCCGCGCCGCCTCTTCCCGCAACGGCGCGTTCGGGTAGAGTTCCAGCATGTACAGCGAGGCATGGTCGGGGGCCAGCGCCACCAGGGCGTCGACCGACCCCGCGCACGCGGCGCGGCTCTGTGCCGGCAGCCACAACATCAGGTCGAGGCTCACGTTCCCGCAGCCGGCTTCGCGGACGGCGGCGAACGCGTCGCGCGCCCGCGCCGCCGTATGCGCCCGGCCCAGGCGGGCGAGCTCCCCGTCGTCGAACGACTGCACGCCGAGGCTGATGCGATTGATCCCGGCCTCGAGCAGCGCGGTCACGGCGGCCGGGCGACACGACTCCGGATTCATCTCGAGCGTGATCTCGGCGTCGGGGGCGACGTCGAAGGCGTCGCGACAGGCATCCAGCACGCGCGCCACCTCGCCCACCGCCAGCAGCGACGGCGTGCCGCCGCCGAAGAAGATGGAGTCGACGCGGCTGCCGTCGCCGCTCCGGTCGATCTCGCGCGTCAACGCGGCCACGTAGCGCGGCTTGAGGTCCTCGTCGAGGAGCCCGCGATTGAAGTTGCAGTAGCCGCAGATCGCGGCGCAGAACGGCACGTGGACGTAGAGGCCGAGCGCCCCGGCGCCCGACGTGGTTCCGTCCCCGCCCCCGTTGTCCGGCAGCACGCCGCTCATCGCTCCTCGAGACTCCTACCGGCGGGCGCGCAGCGGATCAGGTGCCCGCCTTGCCGCCGGCCCAGCCCACGTCGAGCGGCCCCTCGGGCAACCGTGCGCGGGCCCGCCCCGATGTCCGCTGCGGCAGGCGCCCGACCGGCGACGCGGACGGTCCGGCGGGACGGCCCTGTCCCATTTTCCATTTCTGGTACAGGAACTCCGCGGTCGGCGGGTGCTCGAAGTCGCGGTAGTCGGGCCCGTCGTACTCGAGAAACTCGCACATCTCGCGCAGCCGCGAATGAAGACGGTAGCCCACGCGGACGAACAGCGAGTCGAGATTCCCGACGTCGGACAGATCCTCGTAGTTGGTCGTGAAGACCGTGGGACGCTTCTCGTTGTAACGCGTGTTGACGACGAGATGCATCGTTTCCTCGACCCAGTCCGTCACGCGCTCGGCCCCCAGATCGTCCAGCACGAGCAGCTCGGCGTTCATGACCTCGTCGAGGATCTCCGCCTCCGACGCCCGGGTGACCGGGTTGTAGGTGCTCCGGATGGTGCTCAGCAGCGAGCGGGTGTCGTAGTAGACGCCGCGCAGGCCCATGAGCACGACCTCGCGCAGTACCGACACGGCGAGGTGCGTCTTGCCGATGCCGGGCGGACCGATGAACAGGAGTCCCTTGTCGACGACAGGGAACGCGGCGGCGAATTCCCGCGCCTTCCGGAAGGCGCGCTGGAGCTTCTCGTTCTCGTAGGCGATGAACGTCGAGAAGTCGCACTTCGCGTAGCGGGCCGGAATGCGCGCCCGGGCCAGCATCCGCTCGGCGACGCCGGCGCGCCAGCAGTCGCAGCGTTCCGCCCGGCGCGTTCCGTCCACGGCGCGCTCGCGCCAGCCCGTGCCGCGGCATTCCGGGCACTCCGCCTGCGCGCGCGCCTCTCTCCCCGCCGCCACGGGACAAGCTTAGCAGCCCGCGGGGTTGCGCCACGAACCGCCGGCGGCCGAGCGACCTCACCGGTCGCGCGGGCGGCGGACGGGCGTCTCGCGGGCCGCCTCGCTTCGCGCCGTCGTCACCGGCGGCTCGGCCGACGCCGGCCGCACGGGATCGCCCGCGGGCGACTTGACGAGCGCGGTCCCGAGGCGCTGTTCCCAGTCGCCCACGCCGCGGCTGAGCTCCTGCTTGACGTAGTGCATGAACTCGTTGACCTCGTGCTGCATCCGGGCCATCTTCTCGCGCATGTTGAGGATGATCTCGACGCCTGCGAGATTCACGCCGAGGTCGCGGGTCAGCGAGAGGATGGTCTCCAGCCGTTCGATGTCCTCCTCGCCGTAGAGGCGCGTGTTGCCGTCCGTGCGCGACGGCTTCAGCAGCCCCTCGCGTTCGTACAGCCGCAAGGTCTGCGGATGGATCTTGTAGCGCTGGGCGACCACGCTGATCATGTAGGGTCCCGCGCCCGTCTGCTTGGCCATCGGCGTCAGTCTTCGAAAAGGCCCTTGCGGACATCGGTTGCGTTGATCCGGCCGAACTCCCGCAGCAGCGCCTTCGACCGCTCGTCGGCGACCGGGGGCAGCACGACGGCCACGGCCACGACGAGATCCCCGCGCGCGCCGTCGCCGCGCGGCGCGGGAACGCCTTGCCCGCGCAAGCGGAAGCGCTGGCCGGAGTGCGTCCCCGGCGGCACGCGCAGGCGTGCGCTGCCGTCGAGCGTCGGCACCTCCACCGTCGCCCCGAGCGCGGCCTCGTGAATGGCGATCGGCAGATCGAGATGCAGGTCCCGGCCCTCGCGCCGCAGGATCCTGTGTCGTCCGACCCGCGCCACGATGTAGAGATCGCCCGGCTGGCCGCCCCGCAGCCCGGCGTTTCCCTTGGCCTCGATTCTGAGCCGCGATCCGTCGTTCACGCCGGCCGGAACGCTGATGGCGATCTCCTCGTCGCGCGTGGCGACGCCGCGTTCGCGGCACGCGTCGCAGGACCGGAACCGGAGGCGGCCCGTGCCGTCGCACGCGGTGCAGCGCATCGCGAACACCATGTGCCCGCGCCGGCGGCGCGTGGTGCCGGAGCCGTGGCAACCGATGCAGCGCGACTCGGCGGCGCGGCGCCGGCCGGCGCCGCCGCATTCTCCGCAGACGTCGAGCCGCGTCACGGTCAGCCTGCGTTCGGTCCCGCGCACCGCCTCCTCGAACGAGAGCGCGATCTCCCCGAACAGGTCGCCGCCCCGCTCGGGCTGGCCCGCCGCGGAGCCGCCGCGGGCGGCCGGCAAGGTGAACGCATCGCCGAACAGCTCCTCGAACGTCGCCGAGGTCCCGGATCCGCTGCCGCCGGGCGAGAAATCGAATCCCTGGAACTCGATCGCGGCGGGCCGGGGGCTGTCCTCGCGGGCGCCGTGCGCGTCGTACTCGCGGCGCCGGGCCGGATCCCGCAGCGTCTCGTAGGCCTCGGTCACCATCGTGAAGAACGCCTGGGCCTCGTCGTCGCCCGGGTTGATGCCCGGGTGATAGCGGCGCGCGAGGCGCCGGTAGGCCTTGCTCACCTCGTCGCGCGTCGCGGAGCGCTCAACGCCGAGAATGACGTAGAAGTCCACCTGGGCCACGGCGCGCCACCTCGATCGTCACCCCGGACTACGCCTTCCCGTCCTCGACGACCTCCGCATCGATGACCTCGCCGGCGCTGCCCGCCGCGGGGCCGCCCGAGCCGGGGCCGGGACCCGGACCCGCACCGGGGTCCGGACCGCCGCCGGGGCCCGGACCCGCGCCCGCCTCCGGTCCGCCACCCGCGCCGGAGGCTGCCTGCGCAGTCCTGGCGTAGAGGGCCTGGGCCGCCGTCTGCTGGGCCGCGTTCAACTTCTCGAGCGCCTGCTCGATCGCGCCGCCGTCGCCCCCCTCGGCGGCCTTCTTCAGTTCCGCGACGGCTTCCTCCACCGGCTTCCGCTCCTGCTCCGACAGCTTGTCGCCGGCGTCCTTCAGCATCCGCTCGGCCGCATAGGCCGCCTGGTCGGCCCGGTTCCGCGTCTCGACCTCCTCCTTGCGCGCCTTGTCCTCGTCGGCGTGCGCCTCGGCCTCCTGCATCATCCTGTCGACCTCGTCCTTGCCGAGGCCGCTCGACGCCGTGATCGTGATCTGCTGCTGCTTGCCGGTGCCCAGGTCCTTGGCCGACACGTTGACGATGCCGTTCGCGTCGATGTCGAAGGTCACCTCGATCTGCGGCACCCCGCGCGGCGCCGGCGGAATGCCGTCCAGATGGAACTTGCCGAGCGTCCGGTTGTCCCTCGCCATCGATCGCTCGCCCTGCAGGACGTGCACCTCCACGCTGGGCTGGTTGTCCGCGGCGGTCGAGAAGGTCTCGCTCTTCTTGGTGGGAATGGTGGTGTTGCGCTGAATCAGCGACGTCATGACCCCCCCGAGGGTCTCGATGCCGAGCGACAGCGGCGTCACGTCGAGCAGCAGCAGGTCCTTCACCTCGCCGGCCAGCACCCCCGCCTGCACCGCCGCGCCTATGGCCACCACCTCGTCCGGGTTCACGCCGCGATGGGGCTCCCTGCCGAACAGCTCCTTCACGATCGCCTGCACCCGCGGCACCCGCGTCGATCCGCCGACCAGCACCACCTCGTCGATCTGCGAGGGCTGAAGTCCGGCGTCGCGCAGCGCGCGCTTGACCGGCTCCACCGTCCGCTGCAGCAGCCCTTCGACGAGCTGCTCGAACGTGGCTCGCGTCAGCTTCTTCTGGAGGTGCTTCGGACCGGACGCGTCGGCGGTGATGAACGGCAGGTTGATCTCGGTCTCCACCACCGTCGACAGCTCCATCTTGGCCTTCTCGGCCGCCTCCTTCAGGCGCTGGAGCGCCATCGGGTCGCGGCTGAGGTCGATGCCCTCGTCGCGCTTGAACTCGCCGACGATCCAGTCGATGACCTCCTGATCCAGGTTGTCGCCGCCGAGGTGCGTGTCGCCGTTGGTCGCCTTGACCTCGACCACGCCTTCGCCCACTTCGAGGATCGAGATGTCGAAGGTGCCGCCGCCGAAGTCGTACACCGCAATGGTCTCGTCGGTCTTCTTGTCGAGGCCGTACGCGAGCGCGGCCGCGGTCGGCTCGTTGACGATCCGCAGCACCTCGAGGCCGGCGATCTGGCCGGCGTCCTTGGTGGCCTGGCGCTGCGAGTCGTTGAAGTAGGCGGGCACGGTGATGACCGCCTTGGTGACGGACTGGCCCAGGTACTCCTCGGCCGCCTGCTTCAGCTTCTGAAGCACCATCGCCGACAGCTCGGGCGGGGACAGCTCCTTGCCGCCCGCCCTGACGCGCGCGTCGCCGTTCTTCGCGCGCAGCACCTCGTAGGGCACCATCGCCATCTCTTCGTTCACTTCGTCGTGACGGCGCCCCATGAACCGCTTGATCGAGAAGACGGTGTTCTCGGGGTTGGTGACCGCCTGCCGCTTGGCGACCTGCCCCACGAGCCGCTCGTCGGACTTGGCGAACGCGACCACCGACGGCGTCAGCCGACTGCCCTCCGGATTGGCGATGACCGTCGGCTCGCCGCCCTCGATGACGGCGACGACCGAGTTCGTGGTGCCCAGGTCGATCCCGATAATCTTGCTCATTTCCTGCTCTTCCTTCGTGCCCGGCGGCGACTTCCCGTCCCGGGGATCACCGCGCGCGATGCCGTGCTCCAACGCCGACCATACAACAATGCAAACATATAATCTTAGCTACATCCTGTCAAGTCCGAGCGCGTCCGCGCCGCGGATCGGGCCGCCCGGCGCCCGTGCTATAGTGTTTTCGGCCAGCATCCAAATGCCGATCCCGGACCGTGACCCGCATGTCCATCGGTCGCTCCACGGGCTGGCGGCCAGATTTCCCTTCGGCATGCCCCCCGTGTCAACAACGAGGAGATTCGCGTGGCTCCCGCACCGAACCGCTACGTCCGCTCGGCGGTCATCCTGAGCGTCTTCGCCTGCGCCGCCCTGTTCGGCATCGTGACCGGCGTGCTGTTCGCCTATGCGCCGGACCTGCCGGAAATCGAGGCGCTCGACGACTACGCGCCCGACACCATCACCCGCGTGTACGCGCGCGGCGGCGAGTTGATCGGGGAGTTCGCGACCGAGCGCAGGGACATCATCGGCTACGACGACATCCCCGAGGTGCTCCGCAACGCCATCATCGCGGCCGAGGACGCCTCGTTCTTCGACCATCAGGGCATCAGCATCCCGGCCGGCATCCGGACGGTGATTCGGAACGTGGCGGCCGGCGATCTCACGGCCGCCGGCGCGAGCACGCTGACGATGCAGCTCGCGCGCAACATCGAGGTCGCCGGCGAGAGCCTCGGGCTCCAGAGGACGTGGCGGCGCAAGGCCTGGGAGGTCTACTACACGTTCCTCATCGAGAAGCGCTACACGAAGCGGGAGATACTGGCCCTCTACGCCAACCAGATATGGCTCGGCACCGCACGGCACGCCGCGCACGGCGTCGAGGCGGCATCGCAACTCTACTTCGGCAAGTCCACCAGGGACCTCGAGCTCGGCGAGGCCGCCCTGATCGCGGGCATCCTGCAGTCGCCGGCGCGCTGGAGTCCGCTCGTCAACATGGAGCGCGCCACGGAGCGGCGCAACTACGCGCTCGGGCGAATGGCCGAGGAAGGCTACATCACCGAGGCGGTCGCAGCCGCCGAGCTTGCCAAGCCGATCGTGCTCGCCCCGCGCCGGCAACGGGCCAACTCCATCGCCCCCTACTTCCTGGAGGAGATCCGCCAGCACCTCGAAGCCGGCTACGGCGCGCAGCGGCTCTACGAGGATGGCCTCGTCGTCCGCTCCACGCTCGACATCGACCTGCAACGCGCCGCGAACAAGGCGGTCTCCGACGGACTGCGCGTCGTCGACAAGCGCCACGGCTTCCGCGGCGCGCGGCGCAACGTGCTGACCGGCGCCGACGCCGTCGAGTCGATCGACGCCTTCGAGCACTTCCGGTGGCGGCTCCCCATCGCAGAGGGCGACATGGTGCCGGCGGTGGTCACGGGAACGACGGCGGACACGATTCAGGTGCGGGTCGGACCGCATGCCGCGGACATCGATGCCGACGGCTTCGCCTGGACCCGGAAGTCCTCGCCCGGCGACCTCGCGGAGGTGGGCGACCTGATCGACGTGACGCTGACGACCCTTCCGGACGGGGGCGGCCGCGGTACCGCCACGCTCGACCAGGAGCCCGAGGTCGAGGGCTCGCTGATCGCGATCGAGAACCGGACCGGACACGTGCTCGCCATGGTGGGCGGCTACGACTTCGAACGCAGCCGGTTCAACCGCGCGACGCAGGCATTCCGGCAACTCGGCTCGCTGTTCAAGGGCGTCCTGTACGCGGCCGCGGTCGATCAGGGCCACACGACGGCCAGCATTCTCCGGGACGAGCCGGTCAGCTTCGAGGTGGGTCCGGGCCAGCCCAGGTACCGTCCGAACAACTACGACTACGAGTACAAGGGACCGGTCACCCTTCGCCACGCGCTGGAGACGTCACGCAACGTGCCGGCGGTGTGGATCATGAACGAAGTCGGCCCCGAAGTGGTCGTCGACTTCGCGCGCCGCGTCGGCTTCAGCTCGCCGATCCCGCCGTACCTCTCCGTCGCCCTCGGCTCGGCCGAGGCGACGCTGATGGAGGTGACCAGCGCCTACTCGGTGTTTCCCAATCAGGGCAGACGCATGCTGCCCTTCCTGATCGAACGGGTGATCGATCGCAACGGGGACCTGCTGGAGGAGAACCGCCCGCAGTCGCGTGACGCGCTGCGGCCCGACACCGCCTACATCATGGCCAGCCTCATGCGCGGTGTCGTGCAGCGGGGGACGGGCCGGCGGGCCCTGCAACTGAACTGGCCGGTCGGCGGCAAGACCGGAACCGTGGACGATTTCACCGACGCCTGGTTCGTGGGATTCGATCCGGACATCACGCTCGGCGTCTGGGTGGGGCACGACGAGAAAAAGACGATCGGCAACCGGGAGGAAGGCGCCCGCGTGGCGCTGCCCATCTGGATCGACTTCATGAAGGCGTACGTGGCCGGTCGCGGCGAGACGCAGCCCGAGTTCGATCCGCCCTCGAACATCGTCTTCGTGTCCGTCGATCCGGAAACCGGCCAGCGGACCGCGCCCGGGACGCGGGGCTCCATCCAGGAGACGTTCATCGCCGGCACGGAGCCGGGCACGGCCTTCTTCCGCTGAGACCCTACTCCCCGCCGGCGGCCTGCGGGTCGCGGAGCGCGCCCGACACCTTCTGCATCAGGTACGCCTTGATGAAGGCGTCGAGGTCGCCGTCGAGGACCCGGTCGACGTTGCCTTCCTCGACCCGGGTGCGGTGATCCTTGACCATCCGGTACGGATGCAGCACGTAACTGCGGATCTGGCTGCCGAAGGCGATGTCCTTCTTCTCGCCTCCGATCTCCTCCAGCCGATCCTGCTGCTCCTTGATCCGGCGGTCGTACAGCCGGGCGCGGAGCACCGCCATCGCGGCGTCCCGGTTGCGGTGCTGCGAACGCTCGTTCTGGCAGGAGACGACGATGCCGGTCGGCAGGTGCGTGATGCGCACGGCCGAATCGGTGACGTTGACGTGCTGGCCCCCGGCGCCGCTCGACCGGTAGGTGTCGATCCGCAGGTCCTTCTCCTCGATGTCGATCTCGACGTCGTCGGGCAGCTCCGGCCAGACGAACACGGAGGCGAACGAGGTATGCCGCCGGGCCGCCTGATCGAACGGAGAAATGCGCACGAGGCGGTGAATGCCCGCCTCGGCCAGGAGCAGGCCGTAGGCATAGTCGCCGTCGACGGTGACCGTGGCGCTCTTGACGCCGGCTTCGTCACCGGGCTGACTGTCGATCACCTCGCGGGAGAAGCCGCGGCGCTCGGCCCAGCGGAGGTACATGCGCAACAGCATCTCCGCCCAGTCCTGCGACTCGGTCCCGCCGGCGCCCGGATGAATCGAGACGATCGCGTTGCACTGATCGTGCTCGCCGCCGAGCATCTTGCGAACCTCGGCGCCTTCGACCTCCTCGCGCAGCTCGGCCAGGCCCGCCTCCACGTCGCCGGCCACGTCCTCGCCCTGCTCGGCCCATTCGAACAGCACGGCCAGGTCGTCGGTCCTGCGGCGCAGCGACTCGGCGAGATCGAAGTCCTCCTGCAGCCTGCGGCGCCGTTGCAGCACGCGCTGGGCGCCGGCCTGATCGCTCCAGAAGTCCGGCGCGGCGGCCTGCCGCTCCAGCCTCGCCATCTCCGCTTCGACAGCGGCAGGGTCAAAGATAGCTCCGCAAGTCGGCGGTGCGCTTGACCAGGTCCTGATACCGGCGAACGTGTTCGTCCAGGGCTATCGCCACGAGTCTGCCTCCGTCCCCGCACCGGGAAACCGCAACCGCCGACGTCGAACACGAAGTCGGCGCCCCCGACGTCAACCACCGTACCGGCGGCGGCGCCGGTATCCGAGCGCGATGGCGGCGACCGCGGCGACCGCGTAGGCCGGCGCGTCGCCGACCCGCCCGTAGAACGTCAGCTCCTCGAGGAGCCGGACGTCCTCGACCACGACCGCCGGCTCGAACAGTCCCGACCGCGCCAGCACCCGCCCGTACGGATCGATCACGCCGCTGATGCCGGTGTTGGCCGCGCGGACGAGAAAGCGGCCCTGCTCGATGGCCCGCATCGTCGCCTGCTGAAAGTGCTGATGCGGCGCCGCCGACCGCCCGTACCAGGCATCGTTCGTGACGGTCGCCAGCAGCTCGCTGCCACGGAGCACCAGCTCCCGTACCAGGCCGGGATAGATGATCTCGTAGCAGATGGCGGTCCCGACCGGACTGCCGCCGACCGGGAGCAGGCGAGGCTCCGTGCCGGCGGAGAAATCGGCCACCGTCTCCACCAGCGGCGATGCGAAGAACAGCGCCCACCGCAACGGCACGTACTCCCCGAACGGCACCAGGTGCTGCTTGCGGTACACGCCGGACGTCGAGCCCCTCCCGGGTTCGATCAGGTAGGCCGCGTTGTAGTACCGCGTGCCGGCGTCCCGCACCACTTCCGTCGTGCCGACCAGGAGGTGCGCGCGGGTCTCCCGCGCCACGGCGCGCACCAGCTCCCCCCGCCCGTCCCCGTCGAGGGCGAACGGGGTCGCGGACTCCGGCCAGACGACCAGTCCGGCGCCGGCGGCGACCGCCTGCCGCGTCTGCTCGAGATAGGTCTCCAGGATGGCGTCGCTCCGCGACGGACGCCACTTCTCGTCCTGCCGCACGTTGCCCTGCAGCGCAGCCACCCGCAGGGGAGACCCCGCCCGCAGCAGCGCCCCGTCCTGCAGGCGCCAGGCCCCGAACGCGACGGTGCCCGCGACCAGGACCGCGGTCACGACGAGGGGCGTGCGGGCTGCCCGGGGCCCGGCCACCACCGCGCAGGCGACCGTGCCGTTCACCAGCACCACCAGCGCCGATACCCCGAGCACCCCGACGATGCTCGCCGCCTGGGCGACCGCGGGAAAGGGCACCTGGCTGTAGCCGATCAACGCCCAGGGAAATCCGGTGAACAGGTACATTCGCCCCAGCTCGCTCGCCACCCACACGGCGGGCGCGAGGAGCAACCCGCGCGCCCCGAAGCGGGAGACGAGATCCGCCGTGGCGGCCGCGAAGACCGCGGGAAACGACGCCAGGAACGCAAGAAACAGCACGTGCACGAACCACGCTGCCGGCGCCGGCAGCCCGCCGTAGTCGACCATCACGGCGGGAATCCAGTACAGCGTGCCCGCGAAGTGCACGAGCCCGGCGACCGCGCCGAGCCGCAATGCCTGCCACGCGGTCGACCTGGCCACCGCGACCAGCAGCGGCACCAGGGCCAGCCACGCCGCAGCCGGGTGTCCCAGGGTCGGAAAGCTCAGGAACAGCAGCAAGCCGGAAAGTGCAGCGAGCAGCAGAGGCGGCACGTACGAAGCTCCCGACGGCGCACACGCGCCTGGCGATCCTAGCGCGTGATCCAGGGCTTGAACGACTCTTCGCCCTCCAGTCGCCGCAGGACCCGCTCGGCCTCCTCGCGATCCGCGTAGGTACCGACCCGCACGCGGAACACCGGGACCGGGACATCGGGCGGCGGGGCGGCAACGAACGCGGGATAGCCCTTCTCGACGAGTCCCTGCGCCATGCGCTCGGCCGCGGCGCCTTCGCGCAGCGTCGTGACCTGGATCGCGTAGCCGTCGGACGGCGTGGCCCGGCCGCCCGACGGGGCGGCCGCACCGCCCGCGGTCGAGCCAGCGGGGGCCGCGGTCCGGGCCGGCGCCACCGCCTGCTCCCGCAGCCGGGCGTCGAGCTCCGGCCCCATGTCGTCGTCGAGACGCTGGAAGTAGGAGAGGTCGACGCCGTCGGCCGCTATCGACGGCTCCCGCCGCGGCGTGCTGGCGACGAGCGGCTGCTCGTCGATCACCAGCAATTCCTCTCCGCTCGCGCCGGCGGTCCGTTGCCCGACGAGCAGGTCGACGACCGACACGCCGCGGCCGACCATCACACCGAGCAGAAAGGTGACCACGCCCAGCCCGGCGCTCGCCAGCGCCAGAAACACGACGTGCTTGGAGCCGAGACCGTTCCCGTCCGAGGATCTTGAAGCCACGCTCAGTCGTTGCGTTTGCCGGTCAGCGTGCTCACGAGGTCGATGGGCAGCGGAAAGACGATGGTCGAGTTCTTCTCGCCGGCAATCTCCGTCAAGGTCTGCAGATAGCGCAACACCGCCGCCAGCGGCTCCCTGCCGATGACTTCCGCCGCCTGCGACAGCTTCTCCGAGGCGATGAACTCGCCCTCGGCGTGGATGATCTTAGCACGCTTCTCGCGCTCGGCCTCCGCCTGCGCGGCCATCGCGCGCTGCATGTCGACCGGCAGGTCGACGTGCTTGACCTCGACCGAGGAGACCTTCACGCCCCATGGGTCGGTATGCTGATCGAGGATCTGCTGCAACTGCTGGTTCAGTTGCTCGCGCTCGGACAGCAGGCCGTCCAGCTCGACCTGACCGAGCACGCTCCGCAGCGTCGTCTGCGCGAGCTGCGACGTCGCGTAGTGGAAGTTCTCCACCTCGACCACGGACCGTTGCGGATCCATGACCCGGAAGTAGACCACCGCGTTCACCTTGACCGAGACGTTGTCCTTGGTGATGACGTCCTGCGGCGGCACGTCCATCACGATGGTGCGCAGGCTGACGCGGACCATTCGATCGATCGGCGCGAACACCAGGATGACGCCCGGGCCCTTGGGGCGTGGATACAGCTTCCCGAGCCGGAAGATCACCGCCCGCTCGTACTCGTTGAGGATCTTGATGGAGTTCGCCACGTACAGCAGGACGACGAGCAGGACCACGAGCTCCGGGCCGATGTTCATGACTCCGATCCTTCCTCTGACGGCGGCGGCACGCGCCGCACGGTGAGCACCATGCCGTCGACGGCGACCACCCGCACCCGATCGCCGCCGCCGATGTCGCCCCCCGGCCCGGCCGAAGCCGTCCAGATTTCACCCCGCGTCGAGACGCGGCCCCGACCGCCGGCGGGAATGGGGTCGAGCGCCAGCCCCTCCTGCTCGATCATGCCGTCCACCCCGGTCACCGCGCGGACCTGATGCGCCTTGAGCCCCAGCCGGGCGAGCGCCGCCGTGCCGAGACCGAGCACCAGCACCGTGAAGAGGATGAACGTCCAGCCGAGCTGCATTTCCGGCACGGGGGAATCGAACAGCATCACCGCGCCGAAGACCATGCTCGCCAGGCCGCTGACGGCCAGCAGACCGTAGGTCGGCGTGAACATCTCGATGACCAGCAGCACCATGCCGAACAGGATCAGCAACAGGCCGACGTAGTTGATCGGCAGGATCTGGAACGCGAAGAAGGCGAGCAGCAGGCAGATCGCGCCGACGATGCCGGGCACCGCGGCCCCCGGATTCCACAGCTCGATGGTGAGCCCGAGGCTCCCGAGGCTGAAGAGGAGAACGGCGATCTGCGGGTGCGCGATCGCGCTCAGCAATCGCTGCCGCCAGCTCATCTCGACGGTCTCTATCGCGGCGTCCGCCGTCCGCAGCACTTCCAGGCTGCCGTCCCAGCGACGCACTTCCCGGCCGTCGAGCTGATCGAGCAGGTCGTCGAGATCCGCGGCAATCAGGTCGATGAGCGGCGGGTCGGCGTCGACCGCCTCGCGTTCGGTGAACGACAGGCTCTCGGTGACCGCCTTCTCGGCCAGCTCGACGTTGCGCTGCCGCTGGCTCGCGATCGACCGCGCGTAGGCCGCCACGTCGGAGGCCGCCTTCTCCGCCGCGGTCTCGTCCATCTCCGAACCGGTGCCGGATACCGGGTGCGCGGCGCCGATGTGCGTGCCCGGCGCCATCACCGCCACGTCCGCGGCGATCGTGATCAGGAAGCCGGCCGACGCGGCGCGGGTGCCGCTCGGGCCGACGTAGACGACGACCGGGGTCTCCGACTCGATGATGCGCGTGTTGATCTCGCGCGTCGAATCGACCAGTCCGCCGGGCGTCCGCAGCATCAGGACGACCAGGTCCGCGCCGGCCAGATCGGCCTCGTCCAGGGTCTGGCCGATGTACTCGGCCGACACGGGATGAATGAGCGCCTCGACCTCCATCGCGTAGACCACCGGTCGCCCACGCGGCTCCTCCTGTGCGCCGGACCACGCCGCGGCCAGCAGCATCAGCATCCAGCCGGCGGCGCTCCACCGGAGCAGGAGTCCAATCCGACGACGGGCCTGCCTGATCGACATGATCGGTCCCCTGGACGCGACTTCTACTCCCTCACGGTAGCCGAGCCCCCGAACAGTGTCAACGGATCCCGCGTCCCGGCCGCCGCCGGACGGACCACCGCACGGATCTGGTAAGGTTCGGTCGGCGATGTCGACGGCGGCCATTCTCGCCGGCGGCCGGGCTCGCCGGTTCGGCGGCAGACCCAAGCTGCTGCTTCCCCTCGGCGACCGGCGCATCGTCGACCGCCTGCTGGCGGCGCTCGGAACGGTGGTCGATCAGGTGCTCATCGTGGCGAACGACCGCGAAACGTACGCAGGACTCGGCGTGCCCGTGCATCCGGACGTGCTGGCCGGCGCCGGTCCTCTCGGCGGCGTGCACGCGGCCCTCGGCGCCTCGCCGTCGTCGCGAACGCTGGTGGTCGCCGGCGACATGCCGTTCCTGGACACGACGTTCCTCGCGCACCTGCTGCATGCCGGGGGAGCGGTGGACGTGGCGGTCCCGCGCACGCGCGACGGCTATCAGCCCCTCTGCGCGTGCTACCGGGCAGGGTGCGTCCCGCTCATCGAGCGCCGGATCGCGGCCGGGGCGCTGCGGCTGGGGGCGGCGGTGGACGCGATGCGGCGACACGAGCTGGGCGCAGACGAAATCGAACCGTTCGATCCGGACGGCACGCTCTTCTTCAACGTCAACACGCCGGCCGACCACGCGCGGGCGCTGGCGCTCGCGGCCTACCATGACAGGTGGCGCCCGCGCGCGCCGCTGCCGGGGTCACCCGGCGCCCGGGAGCACGGGCGATGATTCTGGGGATGCACGCGGCCGTGCGGTCGCGCGTCCGCGACGTGCTGGTGGAGCTGTACGGGCTCGAATCCGACCGGCTTCCGGACGTCGCGATCCAGTACCCGCCGGACCGCTCGCTGGGCGATCTCGGCGTCACCGTGGCGTTCGAGCTGGCGCGCGTGCTGCGCAAGGCCCCGCGGGCGATCGCGGCCGAGATCGTCGCTGCCCTCGGCCCCATCGAGGGCGTCACACGGGTCGAGCCGGCCCCCAACGGCTACGTCAACATCTTCCTCGACCGCACGCGCTTCGCCCGCGAGGCGCTCGCCGGGCCGGCGCCCCGACCGCAGGCCGACCGGGGCATCCGCAAGGCCATCGTCGAGCACACCGCGATCAACCCCAACAAGGCCGCACACGTCGGCCACCTGCGCAACGCCGCGCTCGGCGACACCCTCGTGCGCCTGCTGCGATTCCTCGGCGTGCCGGTCGAGGTCCAGAACTACATCGACGACACCGGCGTCCAGGTGGCGGACGTCGTCGTCGGCTTCCGGCACCTGGAGCAACTGTCGCTGGAGGAGGTCGCCGCCCTCGCGGAACGGCCCCGCTTCGACTACTACTGCTGGGATCTCTATGCGCGGGTCACCGCCTGGTACGAGGCGGATCCGGACCGGCTCGGGTTGCGGGCCGGCACACTGCACGACCTCGAGGCCGGCGCCGACCCCGCGGCGCGGTTCGGACGGCTGGTGGCCGATCGCATCGTCCGTTGCCACCTCGCCACGATGGCGCGGATGAACGTCGAGTACGACCTGCTGACCTGGGAGGGCGACATCCTGCGCCTGCGCTTCTGGTCCCGCGCGTTCGACGTGCTCAAGGAAGCCGGCGCGGTGCGGCTCGAGACGACCGGCCACCAGGCCGGCTGCTGGGTCATGCCGCTCGACGGCGATGCGCCTCCCGAGGGCGGCGCGGACGCGGGCGAGGGGGGGCCGAAGTCGAAATCGAAGGTGATCGTGCGCTCGAACGGGACCGTCACCTACGTCGGCAAGGACATCGCGTACCAGTTCTGGAAGCTCGGGGTCCTGCAGCGCGACTTCCACTATCGCCCGCAAGGGGCGCAACGCTCCGGCCACCCGCTGTGGTCGACCACCTCCGACGCCGGCGAGCGCGCTGCACACGATCACGGGTTCGGAGAGGCGGACGCCGTCTACAACGTAATCGACACGCGCCAAGCCTACCTGCAGCAACTCCTGAAGCAGGCGCTCACCGCCGTCGGCCGCGCCGCGGAGGCGGAGCGTTCCGTGCACGTGTCCTACGAGATGGTGGCGTTGTCGCCGGCGACGGCGCGCGCCCTCGGTCACGACCTCGATCCACAGGGCGATCGGCCCTTCGTCGAGGTGTCCGGCCGCAAGGGACTCGGCGTGAAGGCCGACGACCTCCTGGACCGGCTGACCGGGGCGGCCCGCCGCGAGGTGCTCGCGCGGCACGCCGACCTGGCGGCGGAAGGCGCCGAGGCCGACGCCATCGCCACGGCCATCGCCACGGCCGCCATCCGCTACTTCATGATCAAGTACTCGCGCGGCAAGCTCATCGCGTTCGACATCGACGAGGCGCTGAGCTTCGAGGGCGAGAGCGGACCCTACGTGCAGTACGCCGCGGTGCGGGCGGCGAACATCCTGCGCAAGCTGTACGACCGCGACGGCCTGAACGACGAGGCGCTCGTCGCCGCGCTCGCCGCGCTGCCGGCCGAGCCGCTGGCGGCCGGCAGCGACGGGACCGCCGTCTGGGCCCTGCTGCTCGAAGCGGCGCGACTCGATGAAGTCGCCGACCAGTCGATCCGCGCCCTGGAGCTGTCCGTGCTCGCCAAGTACGCGTTCGGCCTCGCGCAGATGTTCAACACGTTCTACCACCGCAGCCCGGTCGTGGCCGAAGAGGACGAGCCGACCAGGCTCTGGCGCGCCGCGACCGTCCTGTACTGCCGCCTCCAGTTGACGCGCGCGCTGGCGCTGATGGGCTGCAGCGTGCCGCCGCGCATGTAGCCGTGAGAGCTACTCGCTCGAAGCGGGCGAGTGCCTGCGGTCCTGCCAACCCGTGATGCGCCCTGCAGGGGTTGCGAGGCGCCGCCGCGGATGTAAACGGCAGGCGGACGCTACTCGCCGGGAGCCGGCGAGTGCCTGCGGTCCTGCCACCCGGTGATGCGCCCTTCGAGGGTTGCAAGCCGACGATCGACGTCGGCGACCGTGCCCGCGAGCTGGGCGACCGAGGCTGCGAGAGCTCCGATCCGGTTGTTCGTGTCGCGCCAGAGGTATATCACCACGCCGATCACGATGGCGGGAGAGAGGAAGTCGGTCCACGACGGCATCTTCGTTGCAGCGTTGCCTCGGCCGGATGCCGCACGTGGTGACCGAGCAGAGGAAGTCGGTCCACGACGGCATCTTCGTTGCAGCGTACTACGCCCGCCGACGGGGGGCAACGGACTCCCGGGAACCGGCGGCGTCAGTCGAACGTCAGGCGCGGCAGCCTGAAGTGCTCGGCGAGCAGCCGGTCGGTCGCGGCCTCGAGCGCGCTCGCGAACGCGGCCGCGGGCATCCGGCTCCGAAACGGCTCCAGCGATCCCTGCGCCTCGGCCCGCAACCCGCGCAGCACGGCATCCCCCGCGTCGGCCCGCGCGGCGATCGGGAACCGGCCATCCAGCTCGGCCAACTGCTCGGTCACCCGCCGGCGCGCCTCGCCTCGCAGCGTCCTGCCGCCGGCGCGCGCGGCCTCGACGGCGGCGATCGATTCCTGCTGCAGGCTCCCGAGCGCCGCCCCGCCGGCCGGCGGGCTCCAGGCGGACAGACGGGCAGCGAGCTCGTCGAGATGCGCGGCCAGGGAGCGGCGACCGCGCGACCCGCGCACTCGTCCCGCCCCGGCGGCCTTCTCGACCTGCGACCCGGCGGTGGCTTCCTCGGCCGCGCGGGCCGCCGCGCCGACTCCAACCGCCCGCTTCCACTCTTCGAACAGGTCGAGCACGTCGGCCTCGCAGTACTCGATGCGGAGGGGACGCCGCTTCGGCCCCTTGGCGTAATAGCGCGCGTACCGCTGATCGATCGCGCGCTCGACGACGCCGAGCGGAATGCCCGCCGCCGCCCACTCGCAGACCATCTCGAAGGCCGGACCGACGATCCGGATGAGGTGGCCGTCGTTCTTGCGGCAGAGGTACGACTCGACCTCGCGACACAGTTCGCCTGGATCCATGCGCCCGGTCCGCATCACGAATCGAGCGTCCGGCGGCAATCGGCTGGCCGCCGATCAGCCACCGGAACCGCCTCTTGCGATGCGCTCCCAGACGAAGCGGAGACCGGCCAGCGTCAAATCCGGCTCCACGTGCTCGATCACCGCTGTCTCCGCCGCGATGTCCTCGGCCAGTCCGCCGGTCCCGATGCACACCGGTCGGGCGCCGCCCTCGATCTCGGCGCGCAGGCGGTGGATCATGCCTTCCACCATGGCGACGTAGCCATGGAAGAGTCCGGACTGCATCGACGCCACGGTGCTGCGCCCGATGACCACGGCCGGCTTGCGGACCTCGACCCGCGGCAGTTGCGCGGCCCGTTGATACAGCGCGTCGGCCGAGATCTCGACGCCCGGACAGATCACGCCCCCGCGGTACTCGCCGGCCGCCGAGATCACGTCGAACGTGGTGGCCGTCCCGAAGTCGACGATCACGATCGGGCGCCCCGAGCCCCCGTACATCCGCACCGCCGCCACCCCGTTCACGAGGCGGTCCGCGCCCACCTCGGCGGGGTTCTCGTAGCCGATCGGCAGACCGGCGTTGCGGGCGTCGACCCGCAGCGCTTCCTGTCCGAGTCCGCGGGCGATCATGTCGGCAACGGCCCGCGTAAGGGTCGGCACGACCGACGACATCACGACGCCGTCGATTCGTGCCGGATCGACGGCGTGCTCGGCGAACAGGCGGCTGACCAGCACCCACAGCTCGTCCGCCGTGCGATCGGGCAGGGTGGCGAGCCGCCAGCGGCGCTCCAGCGACGCGCCGGCAAAGAGCCCGAAGACGACGTTGGTGTTGCCGACGTCAATCGCAAGCAGCATTCGTCAGACCCCGGCTGTCCGGGAGCCCGTGGCGAGCGTCGCGACGCCTTCGAACGGCGACGGAAGGCTCGGCCGACGGACACCTCACGGCTCCCACCGCACGACTCCTCCCACGATCCGCTCGGTCCCCCCGTCGCACGACACCAGCAGGGCGCCGTCGTCGTCGACGCCGGCGGTCACTCCGCGGCGGGCGATGCCTGCCGCCTCCCACGCCACCGCCGCGCCGCGACTGCTCGGCGACAGCGCACGCCAGCGCGCAACCACGAGGCCCTCTCCCTCGCCGGCCATCCGCCGGCGCCAGCGACGCAAGCGCACCAACAGGTCGGCGCAGAGCACCGCGCCGTCCACGCGCCGGCCCGCGAGCGACTCTATCGCCACCGCGCGTCCGACCAGCGCGGCAGGAAACGCGCGGGTCCGCACGTTGACACCGATCCCGACCACCACGGCGACGTCCCCAGCGCTCTCGGCGGGCAGCGCCTCGGTCAGAATCCCCGCGATCTTGCGCCGCGGCGACAACGGCAGCGCCGCGGCGGCCGCCGTGGGCGCCGCGACGACGTCGTTCGGCCACTTGAGCTCCGCCGCCACGCTCGCCGTCTCCTGCACGGCCTCGGCCACCGCGACGCCCGCCAGCAAGGTAACCACCGGCGACTGGCGTCCCCGCAGAAGGACCGACATGTACAGGCCCGCACCCGGCGGCGAGTCCCATTCCCTGCCGCGCCGGCCGCGGCCGGCGGTCTGGCGGCCGGCCAGCACGACGGTCCCGTCCCCGGCTCCGGCCGCGGCCAGCGCCGCGGCCGTGTCGTTCGTCGACGCCAGCTCCGGGAAGTAGCGCACGACGGTCCCGCCCAGCTCGGGGCGAGCGGCCAGCGCCGATGCCAGGTCCGAGGGCAACGCGGCGTGGGTCGCGGTCATGACGCAGGCGCCATCTCGAAGCTGATGTCGACGGCCGCCGCCGAATGCGTGAGCGCACCGACCGACACGTACGTCGGACCCAGAGCGGCCAGCGCCGGCAGTCGCTCCAGCGTGACCCCGCCGGAGACCTCGGTGCGGGCCCGGCCCCGGCAACGGGCGATCGCCTCGCCGGTCTGCTCGTTCGACAGGTTGTCGATCAGCACGACGTCGGCCCCCGCGGCCAGCGCCTCGTCGACCTCCGCGAGGCTCTGCGCCTCGACCTCCACCGGCATGTCGCACCCGGCGGCGCGCGCGCGCGCCACCGCCGCGGCGACCGATCCGGCCAGGCGCACGTGGTTGTCCTTTATCAGCAGGCCGTCGCCGAGTCCGAACCGGTGGTTGGTCACGCCGCCGGCCCGGGCGGCGTACTTCTCGAGGGTGCGCAGCGCAGGAGTCGTCTTGCGGGTGTCGAGTATCGTCGTCCGGCCCGCCGCCGCGGCAACGTAGCGGCGCGCGCCGGTGGCGATCCCGGACAGGCGCTGGAGAAAGTTCAAGGCGGTCCGCTCGGCGCTCAGCAGCGCGACGGCGAGGCCCTCGACCGCGGCAATCACCTCGCCGGCGACGCACGATTCGCCGTCCCGGCGCCGCACGCTGACGACGGCCTCCGGATCCCGCTGCCGGAACACCTCGGCGGCGACCTCGATCCCGGCCAGCACGCACGCCTGCTTCGCGCGCAACTCGCCGCGGCCGCGCTGGTCTCCGGGCACCGTCGCGGCCGAGGTCACGTCGCCGTCCCGGAGGTCCTCCGCGAGAGCGCGGCGCACGATGTCCCGATAGTCGGCGGCGTCGAGCGGCGCAAGGGCCGCGGCGTTCATGACGCGAGCTCCGCGAGGATGCGCTCCAGCTTCTCCTGCCGGCGCCCGACCTCCGCCTCCTGATCGCGCGTGTCGCGAACGACGTCCGGATCCGCGCGCTCGAGGAACGCCGGGTTCTCCAGCCGCGCCTGCAGCCCGCCGCGCTGCTTCGTCAGCTTGGCCAGCTCCCGCGCCACCCGGTCGGCTTCCTTCGTCCGGTCCACGATCCCGGCCAGCGGCACGTGCAGCTCGAACCCGCGCACCACGCGGCGGACCGTATCCGGATCGGCGCGCGGCGCCTCGTCGGCGACGTCGAAGGCGGCCAACCCGGCGAGCCGCCTGACGTGACTCAGGTGCGGCCGCAGCATGCTCGCGGTGGCCGGGTCCAACCCGTGGGCCAGCACGTCGATCTTCTGCGCCGGCGGGACCCCCCACTCGGAGCGCACGGTGCGCACGGCCGTCACCACGTCCTGCAGCAGCGCCATCGTCGCCACCGCGTCCTCGTCCGTCCAGCCGGCCACCCGCTCCGGAAACGCCGCCAGCGTGATGGTCCGTCCGCGCGCAGCGGCTCGCGCGGCGTCGTCGGCCGGCGGCGGCAGCGCCTGCCAGACCTCCTCGGTCACGAACGGGATGAACGGATGCAGCATGCGCAGCAGGCGATCGTGCACCTCCAGGAGCACCGCCGCAGCGCGGTCGCGCTCCGCGCCGCCCGCCTGCAGCTCCGGTTTGACGAGCTCGATGTACCAGTCGGCGTACTCGTGCCAGAAGACGTGGTACAGCCTGTCCGCGGCCACGTCGAACCGGTAACGCCGAAAGGCGTCATCGATCTCGGCGGCCAGCTCGCTGACGCGGTGCAGCATCCAGCGATGGATCACGTCCAGCGTATCCGGCGGCGGCGGGCCCGCCCTCTCCGAGAGCGTCTCCGGCACGTGCAGCAGCACGAAGCGCGAGGCGTTCCAGATCTTGTTGATGAACTGCCGGTAGGCGCGCAGGCGCCCCTCGGAGAGCGAGATGTCCATGCCGGGCGACGCCAGCGCGGCCAGCGTGAAGCGGAACGCGTCGGCCCCGATCTCGCCCATCACCTCGAGCGGGTCGACGACGTTCCCCTTCGACTTGCTCATCTTCCGGCCGTGGGCGTCGCGGACCAGCGACGTCACGTACACCGACCGGAACGGCACGTCCTGCTTGAACCGCAGGCCGAGCATCATCATGCGCGCGACCCAGAAGAAGATGATGTCGTGGGCGGTGATGAGGAGGGTCGTCGGGTAGTAGCGCGCCAGGTCGGCGGTCTCGTCCGGCCAGCCCATCGTGCTGAAGGGCCACAGCCCGGAACTGAACCAGGTGTCGAGCACGTCGGTGTCCTGGCGCAGCGTACCGCCGCAGCCGCAGGCGTCCGGCTCGCTCTCGGTCACGAGCAACTCGCCGCACGCCTCGCAGTACCAGGCCGGAATGCGGTGTCCCCACCACAACTGCCGCGAGATGCACCAGTCGTGGATGTTCGTCATCCACTCGTCGTAGGTGCGGGTCCAGTTGTCGGGCACGAAACGGGTATCGCCGTCCGCCACCGCCTGCAGCGCCCGCTCCGCGAGCGGCCCGATGCGGACGAACCACTGGGTCGACAGCAGCGGCTCCACCACCGTCGCACAACGCTCGCACTGCCCGACGGCATGCTCGTGATCCTCGACCCCCGCGAGCAGGCCGTCGGCCTCGAGCTGCGCGACGAGCGCGGTTCGCGCCGCGAAGCGGTCCTGCCCCGCGTACGGCCCGGCCTCCGGCGTCATCCGCCCGTCCTCGTCGATGACCGACACCTGCTCCAGCCGGTGACGCTCGCCCATCGCGAAATCGTTCGGATCGTGAGCCGGGGTGACCTTGACGGCGCCGGTGCCGAACGCCGGGTCGACGAAGTCGTCGGCGATGACGGGCAGGGCGCGACCGATGACGGGGAGGGTCAACGACCGTCCGATCGCCGCCGCGTAGCGCTCGTCGCCCGGATGCACCGCCACGGCGGTATCGCCCAGCATCGTCTCCGGCCGCGTCGTCGCCACGGTCATCGCGCCGTCGCCCTCGGCGAAGGGGTATCGGATGTGGTAGAGCTTGCCGCGGGCCGGAGCATGCACCACCTCCAGGTCCGACAGCGCCGTGCGGCAGCGCGGGCACCAGCTCACCAGATACTTCGCCCGGTAGATCAGGTCGTCCTCGTAGAGCGTGACGAAGACGCGGCGCACGGCGCGCGAGAGGCTGTCGTCGAGAGTGAACCGCTCGCGCGACCAGTCGACCGACGATCCGAGCTTGCGCATCTGGCTCGTGATGGTCCCGCGGCTCTTCGCCACCCATTCCCAGACCCGCGCCTCGAACGCGTCGCGGCCGAGGTCGTGGCGCGACTTCCCTTCCGCCGCCAACTGCTTCTCGACCACGTTCTGCGTGGCGATGCCTGCGTGGTCCGTGCCGGGCAGCCAGAGCACGTCGTAGCCGCTCATCCGCTTCCAGCGGGCGACGACGTCGGGCAGCGTCTGGTTGAGGGCATGGCCGATGTGCAGCCAGCCGGTGACGTTGGGCGGCGGGAGAACCATGCTGAACGGCGGCCGCCCCGAATCCGGCGCGGCCCGAAACGCCCCGATCTCTTCCCAGTAGGCGTACCACCGCGGATCGACCGCGGCGTGCTCGAACACCTTCGTCAACTCTCGCATGGGACCGGGATCGTATCAGGAGCCGCGGAGATGCCGGGCGGGCGGACCGGGGCGGCAGGACGGGACCGCGTCACTCGCCGCCGGGTGCGACGCGTGTGATCTCCTCGCGCGCGAGCCGCTCCGAGATGCGCGAGACGACCTCGGCGACCGCATTCTGCAGGACCGTCTCGGTCAGTCGCTCGACGACCCGCCGCGCGAGATCGTCCAGCATCGCGTCGGTAACCGCGACCGGGGGCTTCGCGGCGGCGGCGTCCGCGGCGAGCACCGGCGGGTCGGCGCCCCGCTCGACGGCCAGGAAGGTCACGAACGACTGCGCCAGCACCGAGCCTCCGGCGCGGGACGGCGGGTCCGGCGCGGCCGCCGCGGGCGCCGTCTCCTTGGCCGGCGACTCCTTGGACGCGTCGCCGGCGGCGCCTGCCGGAATCCCCGCCGGCGCCTCCGTCTCGCCCTTCGCGGGCGCTTCGGGAACGACGGCTTCCTCCGCCGTCGCGGGCGCTGCGGGAACGACGGCTTCGCTCGCCGCCTTCGCTTCTCCCGCGACTTCGTCCGGCAGGTCGGCCTCGGACGTCCGAGCCTTCTCCGTTGCCGGCGTAGCGGGAGCGTCCGAATCGGACGCCTGTCCTTCCTCCGCAGCCGGTGCGGCCTCCACCACGGTCGCAGCCGCGTCCCGGGCCGGCGCGCCGTCCACCACCGCCGCGGCCACGTCCCGGGCCGGCGTGGCGTCCACCACGACCGGCGCCACGTCCGGCCCCGGCGCGGCCTCCACGGCGGCGTCCGCCACGTCCTGCCCCGGCGCGGCCTTCACGACGGCCGGCGCCACGTCCGGTGCGGCCTCTACGGCGGCGTCCGCCAAGTCCGGCGCGGCCTCCACGACGGCCGGCGCCACGTCCGGTGCGACCTTCACGATGGCCGGCGCCACGTCCGGCGTCCCTGCCGCCGGCAGATCCAGGAGCTTGCGGACCCTTCCGACCACCTCGCGCGGCTCGAACGGCTTGACGAGCACCTCGCGGCTGCCGATCGCGTCGCACCGTTCCTCGTCGAGCGGCTCGAACGCCCCGGTCAGCAGAACGACCGGAATCCCCGCCCGCGCCGGGTCGCTGCGCAGGAACGCGGCCACGTCGTAGCCGTTCTTGCCCGGCATGCCGACGTCGGCCAGCACGATGTCGGGCGCCTCGCGCTCGATGGCCGCGATGGCTCCCTCTCCGTCGCCGACGGCCACGACGTCTATGTCCTCGTTCGCGAACGTCAACTCCACCACGCGTTGGACGGTGGTGCTGTCGTCGGCCAGCAGCAGCGTGTGGGACATGCTCGTCGCAGCCTATCGGCGGGGCCGGCGACCGTCAAGAAGCGGGCGGAGACTGGCGCGCGCCGGCCCGCACGTGCGTCGTGATGAAGTCCACGATGGACTGCATCGACGTGCCCGGCTGGAAGACTCCCTCGATCCCGATCTCGTTCAGGCGCGGGATGTCGGCGTCCGGAATGATGCCGCCGACGACCACCAGCACGTCGTCCGCGCCCTTCTCCGCCAGCAGCGTCATCACGCGGGGGCATACGTGGTTGTGAGCACCGGAGAGGATCGACACCCCGATCGCGTCGGCATCCTCCTGCAGCGCAGCCTCCACGATCTGCTCCGGCGTCTGCCGGAGGCCGGTGTAGATGACCTCCATCCCGGCGTCCCGCAGGGAGCGGGCAATCACCTTGGCCCCCCGATCGTGGCCGTCGAGCCCCGGTTTCGCGATGACGACGCGGATCTTGCGCATCAGACGGACGGCGCCTCCTCGTACTCGCCCCAGACGTCGCGGAGCGCCGAGCACATCTCGCCCAGCGTCGCGTGCGCCCGCACCGCTTCGATGAGCGGCGGCATGAGATTGTCCGTGCCGGCCGCGGCGCGCCGCAGCGCATCGAGGGTGCGGTCGACCCGCCCCTCGTCGCGCGTCTGCCGGGTACGCGCCAGCCGCTCGGACTGCCGCCGGGCGGCGGTCTCGTCGATGTACAGGGTCTCGACCGCGGGGGGCGCCGCGTCGACGTACCGATTGACGCCGACGACGGTCTGCTCGCCCGTCTCGACCGCCTGCTGCGTCCGGTACGCGCTGTCGGCAATCTCCCCCTGCGGGTAGCCCGCCTCGATGGCCGGCACCATCCCGCCCAGCGCATCGATCCGGTCGATGGTGTCGCGTGCGCCGTCTTCGAGCTCGCGGGTCAGCGATTCGACGAAGTACGCCCCGCCGAGCGGATCCACCGCCGCCGGCACGCGGCTCTCGTGCGCGATCACCTGCTGCGTGCGAAGCGCCAGCAGCGCCGCCTCGCGGGTGGGCAGCCCCAGCGCCTCGTCGAGGGCGTTGGCGTGCAGCGAGTTCGCGCCCCCGAGCACCGCCGCCAGCGCCTGCACAGCGGTCCGCACGACGTTGTTGTACGGCTGCTGCGCGGTCAGCGACACGCCGGCGGTCTGGGCATGGAAGCGCAGCTTCCAGGAGCGCTCGTCCGCGGCGCCGAAGCGCTCGCGCATGACGTGCGCCCACAGCCTGCGGGCGGCCCGGTACTTGGCGATCTCCTCGAAGAAGCGGTTGTGGGCATTGAAGAAGAACGAGATCCGCGGCGCGAACCGGTCGACGGCGAGGCCGGCGTCGACGCCGTACTGGACGTACTCGATGCCGTCGCGGAGCGTGAACGCCAGCTCCTGCACCGCGGTCGCGCCCGCCTCCCGGATGTGATAGCCGCTGACCGAGATGGTGTTCCAGCGCGGGACGCGATCGGCGCAGAACGCGAACACGTCGGTGACGAGCCGCATCGACGGCCGGGGCGGGTAGATGTACTCCTTCTGGGCGATGTACTCCTTCAGGATGTCGTTCTGGAGGGTGCCCGAGAGCCGCGACCAGTCGGCGCCCTGCCGCTCGGCCACCACCAGGTACATGGCGAAGATCATCGCCGCCGGGGCGTTGATCGTCATCGAGGTGGTCACCCGGTCGAGCGCGATCCCGTCGAGCAACCGCTCCATGTCGGGCAGGGCCGCCACGCTGACGCCGCACTTGCCCACCTCTCCCTGCGACAGGGGATCGTCCGGGTCGCGCCCCATGAGCGTGGGCAGATCGAAGGCGACGCTCAGTCCCGTGCCGCCCGCCGCCAGCAGCTCGCGGTAGCGCCGGTTGGTCTCCTCCGGCGTGCCGTATCCGGAGAACTGGCGCATCGTCCACAGCTTGCCGCCGTAGCCCGACCCGTGGATGCCGCGCGTGTAGGGGAACGCCCCGGGATCGGCCAGATCGCGGGCGTAGTCGAGATCCGCCAGATCCCCCGCGTCGTACAGCGGGCGGGTGTCGCGCGCCGGACCGGCAGCCGTCGCGGCCGCGCCGGTCCCGCCGGTCGCCGACTTGCTCGCCACGGACATGGGACGGGTCAGGCGCCGAGGCGAAACGCCACCATCTCGCTCGCTTCGCCGTCACCCAGCGTCGCCCGGATCTCGATGATGTATTCGCCGGGCGCCAGGAACGACGGGGCCAGCTCCACCTGGCGGGACGCGCCCCCGTCCTCGGCGGCGCGCACTTCGAGCGGGAACATCGCATCGCCGCCGCGATTCAGGAGATTCGCCTCCATCTCGGGCGCCGCGTCGCCCGGCGCATAGACATCGAACCGCAGCAGCAGCCGGTCGGTCCGCCGGAAGTTGCGCGACACGGTGGGCGGCGCGTCCCAGTCGGAGACCAGCGCGTTCAACTCGAGCGCGTTGCGCGCGCGGACGAAGTAGGGCGTGCTCATGACGAGGTCGGGCGCGGTGAAGTCCGGTATGACAATCTGGTCACGGTCGCGATCGAGCACCTCGCCGGCCTCTCCTTCGATGGCCAGGTTCATCTGCATGGTGCCCGGGTCGGCCTCGAACTCCACGCGCGTCATCGGGGGCGGCGCGGCAACCTCCCGCCGGCTCCGGCGACGGCTCGATCGGCGGCCGGCGGAACGCGCCTGCTCCGGCACGCGGCCCCGGAAGTAGGCGCCGCCGGTATCGCCCATGGCGGTCACGAGAACGCGCGACGCCGCGTCGCGCCGCCCTCGCGACTCGGTCGGCTCCCAGGCGAAGGTCACCCGGGTGCGACCGTTCTCCGCGCGGGAGGTGCCCACCCAGGTCCGCACCAGCCGACCGCGGCGCGGCTCGGCCAGCGCAGAAAGCGCGACGTCCACGGCCTTGGGGGGCTCGTGGGCGCGGGTCGTGAGCGACCGCTCGACGTCGCGCACGGTGACCGCCCAGTAGCCCTCGCGGGCGCGCACGCGCAGACCCGGGCGCTTCAGGCGCACCTCGATCTCGTGGAACTCGCCGTCGGTCGGCGCGGCGGTCGAGTTGTAACCGAGCAGGTAGTAGCCGCTCGCGTCGTCCAGCATCTGCTGCAGGCCGGGGCGCAGATCGTTCTGATTGACGATCGCCCGCCCGCCCGTCTCCTCGGCGAGGACGCGCAGCGTGTCCTGGGTGTCCCGCAGCGTCCGCTGATCGGTGCGATAGCTGATCTGCGGCTGGTCGAGATCGAACTCGAAGGCGGCGAGGCCACGCGGATCCACGGTGTAGACCGATGCGTTGAAGCGGCTGGCGGTCCGGATCACGCGCCGCAGATCCTGCATCATCGCGCTCCCCTCGAAGAACGACATCGTCTCCTCGAAGGGCGTGTCGCCGGCGAAGGGATCGAGCACGGTGGGATTGATGCGCGGGTCGGCCCGCAGGTCGGCGACCTGGCTCCGCAACTGCGGCGGCACGTAGTACGTGTAGCCCTCGCTCACGAGCAGCACCGACTTGCGCCCCTCGCGGAGCCCGCCCAGCATCGTCATCAGCCCGCGCAGCGCCGACAGCGACACCTCGTTGCGGATCCGCTCGACGATCTCCGTCGGGTACATGTTGTAGCGCGCCTCGTACAGGTTGCGCACCTCGTACTCGTACTTGACCCCCTCGAACTGCCTGACGGCGTTGATCACCGCGTCGTGATCGCGGGTCAGGCGCACCTCGGTCACCGGCATCAGGGGATACATCACCCCGACGAGATCGGTCGGCAGCAGGTCGTTCTCGATGAAGTCGACGAGCATGCGCCGGGCCCGGATGCTGTTGCCGTCCCGCACGTGGTAGTCGTCGAGAAAGATGACGAACACCCGGATGTCGGGCCGCGACGCGGCCAGCTCCTGATCCGACCGCGTGACGCCGACGCTGGTCAGCGGCTCGCCCGACAGCTCCGGCGTCCGGTCGACCTGGACCACCTGGAACGAGTCCACGGTCTGCAGGACGCCGTCCTCGTACACCTCGAAGTCGTCCTGCGTGAGGTCGAACACCGGGTTGCCGTCCTCGTCGGTCACGAAGGCGTCGACGCGGACGTAGTTGATGCCGCTGCGGAAGACGGTCACCCCGCCCTGCAGCTCCACCGACTCTCCGGCGCCGGTCTCCTGGGCTCCGCCCGGCTGGGCCGGGGGCGGGGGCGCGGAAGACGGTTGGCGCTGCGGTGCGGCGGACCCGGACACCATCAGCAGCAGTCCGATGCTCAGGAAGGCGGCGATCCAGCGTGTATTCATGGTGGCCTCGCAGGCTGGCGCGTTGCTCCAATGATACCATCGCGCCCCATGCGCACCGCCGTACCCGATGCGCGAGACGCGGCCGACGCCGCCTCGCCGCTCACCCGGCTCTCCGAGGACGAGCGCCTGCTGCGCGCCAGCGTCCGGGCGTTCGCCGAAGCCGAGATCGCGCCCGTCGCGCGCCGGATGGACGACGAGGCACGCATCCCCCGCGCGCTCATCGATCAGCTCTTCGCGCTCGGGGTCATGGGCATCGAGATCCCGGAACGCTGGGGCGGCGCCGGCGGGCACTTCTTCCTGTCGGTTCTCGCCGTGGAAGAGCTGGCCCGCGTGGATCCCGCCGTCGCCGTCGTCTGCGACGTGCAGAACACGCTGGTCATCAACGCGCTGCTGCGCTGGGGGTCGGAGCCGCAGCAGAGCCGGCTGCTCCCCGCGCTGGCCTCCCGCTCGGTGGGCGCCTACGCGCTGTCGGAGGCGGCGTCCGGCAGCGACGCGTTCTCGCTGACGACGCGCGCGACGCGGGACGGCGGCGACTGGCTGCTGACCGGCCGCAAGCTGTGGATCACCAACGCGGCCGAGGCCGACTTCTTCCTCGTGTTCGCCACCGTCGATCCGGGGGCGGGCCACCGCGGCATCACGGCTTTCCTCGTCGAGCGCGACTTCGAGGGCTTCGCCGTCGGCAGGAAGGAGGACAAGCTCGGCATCCGCGCCAGCAGCACCTGCGAGCTGCTGCTCGACGCGTGCCGCGTCCCCGCAGCCAACGTTCTCGGCGAGGTCGGCCGCGGCTACAAGGTGGCCATCGAGACCCTCAACGAGGGGCGCATCGGGATCGCGGCGCAGATGGTAGGCCTCGCCCAGGGCGCGCTCGACCACACCCTGGCCTACGTGCAGGAACGCGAGCAGTTCGGCAAGCCGATCGCCGACTTCCAGGCGGTGCAGTTCCAGCTCGCCCAGGCCGCGACCGAGCTCGAGGCGGCGCGCCTGCAGACGTACAACGCGGCCCGGCTGCGCGACGCCGGCGAGCCGTTCCTGACCGCGGGCGCCATGGCCAAGCTGTTCAGCTCGCAGGTGGCCGAGCGGGTCAGCTCGCTGGCCGTGCAGCTCTTCGGCGGCGCCGGCTACACGAAGGACTACCCGGTGGAGAAGCTGTACCGCGACGCCAAGATCGGCCAGATCTACGAGGGCACGTCGAATCTGCAGCTCCAGACGATCGCGAAGCAGATGCTGCGCCGGCGCTGACGGCCACGCGGGCCGCCGCGCGGTGGGCGATGTGCCGCACCCGCACAACCCTGTCGGGACCGAGGCACGCGCGTCGCCGATCCTCGCGCCGGTAGCCGCCGCCGCGAGGCGCAGGGGAGCTGGCGGGCAGAGGTAGTATTTTCTCGTGATCAGGCGCAAGCTGCCCATCGGCATCCAGACCTTCCGCAGGATCCGCGAGGACGACTGCTACTACGTCGACAAGACCGCCTACATCGCACGACTGATCGATGAAGGCACGCACTACTTCCTCTCCCGCCCGCGGCGCTTCGGCAAGAGCCTGCTCGTCGACACGCTGAAGGAGCTGTTCGAGGGCAGCGAACCGCTGTTCCGGGGATTGGACGTCCACGGCGGCTGGGACTGGTCGACGTGTCATCCGGTGGTACGGCTCGACTTCAGCGGCGGCAACTTCCGCAAACCGGGGTTTCTGGAGGAACACGCGACCGCGCAAATGGAGGACATCGGAAAGCGGGCGGGCATAGGTTCCGGCAGCACCGGAAGCGCACCGGTGCGGTTTCGGCGGCTGATCCAGGCGCTGTGCGAGCAGGCCGGCCGCCGCGTGGCGGTCCTGGTGGACGAATATGACAAGCCCATTCTGGACACCCTGGACGATCCGGACGTCGCGAAGGCCAACCGTGACGACCTGCGCGGACTGTACGGGACCATCGAGGCCTGCGACGCGCAAGTGGAGTTCACCTTCCTCACCGGTGTGAGCAAGTTCTCCAAATCGAGCCTGTTCTCCGATCTGAACAACCTCACCGACATCACTCTCGATTCGGACTATTCGGCGCTCTGCGGCTACACGGAGGCGGACATGGACGCCGTGTTCGCGGCGGAGCTGCCGGGGCTGGACCGCGGCGAGATCCGTGACTGGTACAACGGCTACAACTGGCTGGGAGACGAGCGCGTATACAACCCCTACGACATCCTTCACTTGTTCCGCACCCGCCGGTTCGAGGCGCACTGGTACCGAGCCGGCGCACCGGCTTTCCTGGTGGAGACCCTGACCCGGCGCGGCGTGGCTTCGACGGCGCTGGAGAACCTGCGCACCGGAGACGCCCGGCTCGACGCGTTCGACGTGGGCGCCGTCGCCACCGAGGCGCTGCTGTTCCAGAGCGGTTACCTGACGATTCGAGATGCCGAGCGGCAAGGGGGTCGGACCCTGTACCGGTTGGGGTATCCGAACCGGGAAGTGCGGCAGAGCCTGAACGACAGCTTGCTGGACCGTCTGCTGCCCGAACCGCGGCGGGAGGAGAACGGTCTCCAGTTGCTGGAACTCCTGCGGGCGGACGACATGGACGGCCTGGAGGCCTGGCTGAAGTCGCTGTTCGCCGGCATTCCCTACGAGTGGCATACCCGGAACGACGTCGCCCGCTACGAGGGCTACTACGCCAGCGTGTTCTACTCGCACTTTGCCGCGCTCGGACTGGACCTCGTGGTCGAGGAGAGCAGCAGCCATGGGCGTCTCGACATGGCCGTGCGGTTCGCCGGCCGGGTCTATCTGTTCGAGTTCAAGGTGATGGAGCAGGCCTCGAAGGGCGCAGCCCTGGCGCAGTTGCAGGTACGCGGCTACGCGGACAAGTATCGCGGGGCGGGACAGCCGATCCGGCTGATCGGGGTGGAATTCAGCCGGGAGACGCGCAACATCGCGGCGTTCGAGGTGGAACGCATCACGTAATGCTGCGGCCGTGCGATCGCCGACCGTGACGCGGCACCGGTCACCCGCCGGACCGACGGGCAGCCGACGACATGGACCCGGATTCTCCCAGCATTTCCTCCGGTGAGCGTACGAATCCCTCGCCATCCTCGATGACGAAGTAGAAGTACAGCTTCGACCGAACGCCAACCGCGTGCCCGTCGTCGTCGACCGGCGGCTGCACTTCCCAATTCGCGAGCGCTCTCGCCACCGCATCGCCAGTGTGTTCGTCAGGAGCCTGGAGAATATCCACCCGGCCCATACTTCCGTCGCTGGTCGTTACAACCTCGGCCACGGCCACGCCCGTCTTGCCACTATCGACAGCCACAGCCGGATACTCGGGCCGCGGTCGCACCCGAGCGATCCTGCGAAACTCCATGTCGGAGGTCCCCCAGGTCTCCGCCTCGGACTGATCGTTCCTCGGCGAATCGGTCTCGGATCCGCTACAAGCGCCGCACGCCAGCACGAGGATCCACAGCACGCCCGCGACGCCGCGTGACGACCCACCGCATTGTTCTGCAGTCCGCATTCCCGCCTCCATGTTCGGGGCCAACGCGTCCGCTGGCCGCTGGCCGCGCGCCGTGCGTCAACCGCGCAATGCCCGGGCGGGATCCAGCCCCGCAGCGCGAATCGCGGGCGGCACGGCGCCGATCGCCACGCTGGTCCCAACTATGCCGGCGGCCCAGAGGAATGACGCCGTGTCAAGTGGCGCCACCCCGAACAACAGGACGGTGAGAGCCGGAGCAACAATAGCGATGGCCGCGCCGCCGACGATCCATCCCGCGCCCAGGATGGCCAGGCTGCGGCGCAGGAGCAGCCACGTCACAGCCCCGCGGCCAGCGCCCACCGCCAGCCGGATCCCCAACTCGAATCGGCGCTGGCGCATCGACACCGCCATTGCGCCGTAGATCCCGATGCTCGCCAGGACGACGGCGATGGCGCCGAACAGATTGCTCATCGTCGCGGCCAAACGCACCGCCCGAGTCTGATCGTCGATCAGATCTGCAACGAGGCGCACGTCGAGGAAGGGAAGATCCGGCAACGCCCCTCGCAACGCGGTCGCAACAGACCCGATGGAAGCGTCCGCCGACCCGTGGGTTCGCACGAACAGAACGCGCGGCACGACGTCGTGTGAAAGCGGAAGGAAGATCTCGTCGTCCACTTCCGTGATGGTATCGGCCCGCCGCGACTCGCTGACACCGACGACTTCCGTGCAGACCGGATTCGGAAACCCGACGAACGCACACGACCCGAGCGCTTCGCCACTCGGCCACAGTCGTTGCGCAAGCCCTTCGCTGACGATCATCACCGGTCCGGCGCCCGCGACGTCCTCGGATTCGAATCCTCGCCCGCGCACGAGGCGAGTGCCGAGAGTCCTGAAATACGACGGCGTTACGTAGGCAACCGGTACGGCCATGCCGTCGTCAGAGCCCGGCAGTTGGAGGGCTTGGTACTCGCGGCTGAATCCCATCAACGGCTGCGAACCAAGAGCTGCCGAACGAACCGCAGGCTGTCGTTGCGCCCGCCGCAGCAGCAGGTCGAACACCGATTGCGCCCGGGAAGCACCGAAACTCGTCCGCTCCAGGTCCAGCGACGCCACGATGAGGTGTTCGAGATCGTAGCCGACGTCACGTCCTGCCGCTGCACTGCTCCGCGCGAACAGACCGGCCATCATCACCAACACGAAGGCGACCGCCACCTGCGCAGCGAGCAGGGCAGCACGCGCCAGGGACCGCCGTTTCGTCAGCGCCTCGACGCCACCGGGCCGTGCCGTATCGACACGGGTCCGGGCGGCGGCCAGAGCGGGCATGACCCCGCTGCCCAGACCGGCGCCTAGCGCGATCGCCGCAACCATTCCAAAGCCGCGTAGCCCCAGGAACTCACCGACCGACCCCACCGGGGCTAACGCCTCCATCAAGGTGGCGGTCCACGCCGCCACCACCACTGCCGGCGCAGCACAGACCGCCCCCAGCGCCAGCGCCTCGCCGAGGACCTGTGCGAGAACCTGTCGGCGACGGGCGCCCAGTCGCAGGCGAACGGCCATCTCGTCCGTGCGCCGCGCGACACCGAGCAGCATCAGAACCGATACGTTCGCGCAGACGAGCAGCAACGCCGCAGCGGCGCCCGCGCCGACCCAGCGGAGGATTCTCCGCTCCGGGGACCACGCGCTCCGGCCGGGACCGTACAGCGGGAGGACCGGAGCGCCGGTTCCCATGGGAAACAATGGTCCGTTCAACTCCGCCAGGGCCGAACGCTGCGACTCCATCTCGCCGGCCGCCTGCGCCAAGGTGAACGGCTCGCGAATCCGGCCTACCACGGCCAGTGAGTGCGTCTGCCGCCAGTCGTCCAGACCAAGGCACTCTCTCGGGGACGCCGCCAACAAGGTCCATGCGTCGGCACCGGGCGATTCCACACCGCCGAAGTCAAGTGGCGCGACGCCGACGACCATGTACCGACGCGCGTTCACATCAACGATGCTCCCCACGACTGCCGGATCTCCCTCGAAATGTCGCATCCAGAAGCGGTACTCGAGCAACAGCAACGGCGGCCCACCTTCGACGTCTTCGCGCGCCTCGAACGTGCGGCCAATCGCCGGGCGAACCTCCAGTAGATGCAGGTACGTATGGCTGATGCACTCCAGTTGCAACGGCGCAGCGAAAGCCCCCCGGCCAATGCCGGCGCTACCACGGTAGTACACGCCGATGTCGAGCGTACGCAGGCGCTCGACCATACTGCGGTAGGCCTCATACGTCTTGATGGCGGGCACCCGCACCAACCGCTGGAGATCTCGCGCGTGCTCTCCCCGCAACGGCGGCGTGAACACGGACTGAACAAAGCCGAAGACGGCGCCACTGACACCGACCCCAAGCGTCAGCGAGAGGGCGGCGCCCAGCGCGAACGCCGGCCATCGCCGGACGATTCGCGCCACGCCGCGAGCCCCGCGAAAGAGACCGGTCACGGAACCACCACGACAACGTCACGAAAGCCGTCCAGGACCATCCAGCGTGCCGCTTCCCGGCAATGCCCCAAGTGTCCGACACGACAATCCACGAACACCATCCTGTCCGCCCCTATTTCGACCGGACCTCGAATACCCAACTCATCGGCAGGAATGTTGATCGCCTGCGAATTGTTGCCGCTGCGATAATCGGCCCGGTTGCGAATGTCCAATATCACTTTGTCGCTATCATCAATCACGTGCTCGAACATCTCGTTGTTCATCACCGGGGGATCCAGATAGTTGTTCATGGGTCCGCCACGGCCGCCTGACAGCATCTCGAGGAACGAGTCTTCTTGGGATCGCGTAAGTTCGCCAACGATGATTCCGGTGACCCTTCCACCTTCGTTCATCGTTGCTACCGTCGGAGTCGCGATGACACCCAGCGAGTACAGATCCGCGCCATCGGTACTTACGACGCGAGTACTCTTGATGCCATGGGCATTCAGCCAACGCCGAACGGTGGCCGGCGATTCGTCTGACACAACGATGAATTCGTCGCTCGGAACCCTCGTCGCCCAGTCGCCCAAGCTCCGATAGAATTCGACATCAGCGTTGCTAAAAGGACAGGTCGTACTGGCAAACAGAATGACGTTCTTCCCGCCGTTTGCCTGGAAAGCCGCCGAATCAAGGGTCGTCCCAGGCTGGATTAGTTCGGGAACAGGACTCCGATCCAGTACAGGGCCAACCGCTCGTTCCTGGCTCTCGATCCACCCCGTGATGCGCAAAACCGGCACCGAGAGAAAAGCCAGGACGAGCACCCACTCGGCCACCTTGAAGATCCTGTACCAAGCGACTGTCATCATCAGATCACACCACGGAGCGCCACGCAGGCACGAGTTGCCGGTACCGATGAGGAAGCCGCTACTTGGAGCGGCTTCCTTGGACACACAGCGCAGGGATACTGGGGGTCAATCAGCAGTTTCCGTATGTCCTGCACGACCGGAAGCGTCCTTCGCTATCGAACGTGAATCTGCACCCTGCCCCTCCCCTCGAGTCGGGCGCGCAGTACAAGCTGTTGTCGTGGGCTTTGCCCGCACAGCGGACGCAGTGTGTGCC
>WTFV01000189.1:0-1835 GCA_011523845.1 Acidobacteriota bacterium
GCCCCCGAAGCCCGTCATGACACCGGCCGTCCCAGGCCGCATCCCGCCCGGCAAGGCCCTCCCGACGCGCGGCGCGCCGAAGCCGCCGCCGGTCATCGCCAAGCCCGGATTCCCGATCCGTCCCCCGTGCTCCCCGGCGTTCGACGCCCAGCCCGCCAGCATCCTCTTCAGCGCCGCCCGCGCCTCCGACCGGCCGAGTGGTACCGAGCGCCCCAGCACCGTCAGCCGAGACCCTTCGCCTGCGTCCGAGGTCACACGCCGGCTCAGCGTCATCCGCGCACTGGCCAGGTGCGAGCGCGCCATCGCGGCCAGCGTGTTCCAGAGCACGACCCGAACCGGCCAGTCGCTCACCCCCACCGCGAAGGTCTGCGTGGCGGTCAGGCCTCCGGGATCCTTCGCCGTCACCGTCACCGACGTCGACCCGTACACCACCGGAGCCAGCGTCAGCACCGCTCCGGCGACCGTCACCGTCACGACGTCCGTGTCCGACGACCGGGCGTGGTAAGTCAGCGCGTCCCCGTCGACGTCGTCGAAGAACGGGGTCAGATCCACCGTCCCCTCGGGGCCGCCCTCGTCGAGGAACTGGTCGGGAATGGTCCCGATCGCCAGCGGCCCGTCGTTCTTCGGCAGCACCGTCACCCGCACCGCCGCCGTCGCCGTCCCGCCCGCTCCGTCCGAGGCGACGTAGGTGAACGAATCGATGCCGTGATAGTCGGCGAACGGCGTGTACAGCACCCCGCCCGCCGTGACTGCCGTCTCTCCGTGACTCGCCGTCCCGACCCTCTCGACGCGCAGGCGGTCCCCGTCCGGGTCCGTATCGTTCGCCAGCACGTCGACCGTCACGGCCTGATCCTCCCACGTCGTCGCCTCGTCGTCACGCGCCTCCGGCGGTTCGTTCACGTCGATCACCGTCACGATCACCCGCGCCCGCGCCTCCGCGCCGTGGCCGTCGCCGGCGCGCGCCAACAGCTCGTACCGGTTCGGCTCCGACTCGAAGTCCTCTCCCGGACCGATGTAGCGCACGACGCCGTCGGGTGCCCCGATCGCGAACCGTTCCCGGTCGCCCGACGTCATCTCGTAGGTCAACTCGTCTCCGTCCGGATCCTCCGCCGTCACCCGGCCCAGCTCGATCGGGTTGCGGCGGCCGTCCAGGTTCTCCTGCAGCTCGAAGAAGTAGATTGACTCCTCGAACACCGGAGGCCGGTTGGTGACCTCGACTTCCACATCGGCGGACGCCGAGCCGCCGCGGCCGTCGGAGACCTGCACGCGGACGGTGACCGGTCCGGTGTCGTCGGGCGCGGTCCAGCGGGCCGTCTCGCGGTCGGTGTCCCCGCGGAAGCTGCCCTCGCCGGCGGTCCAGGCATAGGTCAGCGGGTCTCCGTCCGGGTCCTCGGCGTTCGCGGTCAGGCGCACCTCGCCGCGCGGCGGCACCATGCAGGGGTCGCAGGTCGCCGAGACGGTGGGCGGGGTGTTCGGATCGCGGACCTCGACGTCGACGGTGTCGGATGCGGAGCCGCCGCGGCCGTCGGAGACCTGCACGCGGATGGTGACCGGTCCGGTGTCGTCGGGTGCGGTCCAGCGAGCCGTCTCGCGGTCGGTGTCCCCGCGGAAGCTGCCCTCGCCGGCGGTCCACGCATAGGTCAGCGGGTCGCCGTCGGGGTCCTCGGCGGTCGCGGTCAGCCGTACCTCGTCGCCCGGATGGACCGTGCAGGGGTCGCAGGCCGCCGAGACCGTGGGCGGGGTGTTCGGCAACTCGTGGACCTCGACGTCGACGGTGTCGGATGCGGAGCCGCCGCGGCCGTCGGAGACCTGCACGCGGATGGTGACCGGTCCGG
>WTFV01000189.1:1935-13024 GCA_011523845.1 Acidobacteriota bacterium
TGGTGACCGGTCCGGTGTCGTCGGGTGCGGTCCAGCGGGCCGTCTCGCCGTCGGTCTCTCCGTGGAAGCTGCCCTCGCCGGCGGTCCACCTGTATGTCAGCGGGTCGCCGTCGGGGTCCTCGGCGGTCGCGGTCAGGCGCACCTCGCCGCCCGGAGGCACCGTGCAGGGGTCGCACGCGGCCGAGACGGTGGGCGGGGTGTTCGGATCGCGGACCCGGACGTCGACGGTGTCGGATGCGGAGCCGCCGCGGCCGTCGGAGACCTGCACGCGGATGGTGACTCGTCCGGTGTCTCCGGGCGCGGTCCAGCGGGCCGTCTCGCGGTCGGTGGCTCCGCGGAAGCTGCCCTCGCCGGCGGTCCACGCATAGGTCAGCGGGTCCCCGTCGGGGTCCTCGGCAGTCGCGGTCAGGCGCACCTCGCCGCCCGGAGGCACCGTGCAGGGGTCGCAGGCCGCGGAGACCGTGGGCGGGGTGTTCGGCGGCGGCGTGTCATCGTCATCGAGGATGGTCAGCGAGACATCGGCGGGACCCGTGACACCTGTGGAATTGGTCGCCCCGCCGGATACCGTCACCGTCTTGTCGGCCGCATCCATCGCGTTGTCCACGCCGGTGATGGTGACCTCGCCCGTGCTGGTGACGTCCCCCGCGGCGATCGACAGCGTCGTGTTGGCCGACAGCACGATGTCCCCGGCGACCGCGGGCGTCACCGGGGTCGCCGACACCGTGATCGTCGTGGCCGAGTCCGATGCCTTGTCCAGCGTCGCCGTCACCGTGGCGACGCCGCCGTTCTCCGAGATGGAAGTGGGCGACAGGTGCAACGTCGCCACCGGAAGGAGCGCGGTCGTCGCAGAGACCGGTGACGTGGCCTTTCCCACGCCGCCGCTGCGCAGCCTGGTCCTCCACGCGGCAGCGGGAGTCGTGGCCGGAGCCAGCACGCCCGCCGCCGTGTCGTCACTTCCGCCCCAGAGATGAAAACCCTGCCGGTTCATCCGCGCCGCTTCGATGGTGTAGGTCGTGCCCGGCGTCAGCCCGGTGAACGTCAGGTCGGTGGTCGGTCCGACGTTCCGCACCAGATAGTAGGTATAGGCGCCGGCCGCCCCTTGCCGAATGCCCAGCCGCAGGAAGGAGTGGCTATCGCTCCCGACCCGAACCGTGACCGTGGTGAAGCTCGTTCCCTGCACGACGAGGTCGTCCATCGGAGACGGTGCACGCGGAGACGGGATGTACAGCTCGAACGTCTGGTCTTCGGACAGCACCCCCTGCGCTGCCGTCACGCTGCACGTGGTGCGCTCCTCGGTGGCGTGCACGTGCCCTTTGGAGTTGGCGGTCACCACCAGCTTCCCCGCGTCAGCGGTGCCGGTTGCGCCGACCGTTACCGAATCGTAGTAGTCCCCGTGGGTCGCATCGCAGGAGTCGAGGGCGAAGGTGAAGCCGACGCCGGTCTCCGGATCGGACTCACCGGACAGGAAGTCCTCGAGCGCGTACTTCGTGGTCGATGCGTAGCGCGTGGTCAGGGAATAGTTGGCGTCGGCATCCCAGATGGAAGTCTGCGCCGATGCGGGCAGACCGCCGCCCAGTGTGAGCGCGCCGGCCGCGACATACGCGGCTGCTCTCCCTCTCCCCCGCGGCCGGGGGAGAGGCGAGTGTCGCATTCCGTGGAACGTACGGTCGCATCCTGCTGTCATGACGCGCCGCCGATCGAGGCTGATACCGGGCCCAACGTCTCGAGGCTGACGTGGGGCACCGGATCGGCCATGTGGATTCTCTTGAATCGCTCATGTCGATTGCATGTAGCTATGATGTTTTTTGCATGTTTTTTCTGGGCCCGGATCGGTCACCCGGGGGCCGATCGTCCGTCCCCCGCGCGAGGAGGGACCTTGAGTGGAAGCAAATGAGCGGGTGCTACGTAGCGGATGAGCGGGTGCTGGTAGCGGACGAACTGCGCGAAGCTCGAGCGCCAGCTCGCCGAGGCGCTACATAGCGGATGAGCGGGTGCTACGTACCGGAGAGGCTTGGTGAGTGGCGGGCTCGCCCGGCTACTCCGTCCCTCCCAGGGAGCGGAGCAGGTTCGCCGTGGGCGTCTGTCCCCGGCTGGTCACCCAGGCGGCGTAGACCTCGCGATAGCGCCCGAGGGCGGCGCCGCCGATGGCCGAGCCGTCGGGCGCCTCGGGCGGCGCGAGCGCGACGGCCAGCGGCGTCTGTCCCATCCGGTTCCGCGCGTTCACGAACGCGCCGCGCTCGGCGAGGAGGCGAATGACGTTGTCGAACTTGCTGTTCGCCGCGACATGCAGGGCCGTGTCGCCGGACAGGCTGGCGGCGTTCGCATCCACGCCGAGATCGAGCGCCGTCCGGACCGTTTCGAGGATCTGCCCCTCCGCGATCCTGAGTCGACGAAGCCCCGTGTTTTCCCCACCTGCCGCCACCATGACCGCCGTGCGGCCATCCTGCAGCGGCAGCGACGTGTCGGCGCCGCCGGCCTCCAGGAGACGCAGGATCTCGGTATCGGATCGCCGGGCGGCCAGCACGAACGGCGTCGCGCCGATCAGGAACTTGTCGAAGGCGAACGCACCCCGGTCGTGCTTGAGGAACGACCCCCGCGTGAGCCGCACGTCCGGATCGGCGCCGTGGGCCAGGAGTATCTCCGCCATCTCGCGATCGCCGCGCAACGCCGCCCAGTGCAGGGCGGCCTGTCCGGCGCCGGCGGCGTCGGGGTCGGCGCCCATCTCCAGCAGCGCCGCGGCGACCTCGTGGAACCCGTGCTGGGCCGCGACGACCAGCGGGGTGGTGCCGGCCGCGGCGGTGTCGTCGACGGGCGCGCCGGCGGCCACCAGGAGCTCGGCCGAGGCCGCGTCCCCGTGCCGCGCGGCGAACAGCAGCGGCGTGAAGCCGCCCTGCTCGATCCACACGGCGCCCTCGGTCTTGCCGAGGCTCTTCTGGCAGCACAACAGGACGTGCCGGCGTGACGACTTCGTTCGGGCGTGCAGGTCCGCGCCGGCTTCCAGCAGGACGCGCACGACCTCCGGGCGCTGCCGCGCGACGGCCCACATGAGCGCGGTCTGTCCCTGTGCGCCTTCCCTCGCGTTCACGTCGGCGCCGTGGCCGAGCAGCGACCGTAGCGCGGCGACGTTGCCCTGGCGGGCGGCGATCATGAGTGGCGTGCCGCCGGTCTCCGGCGCGATGTCCGGGTCGGCGCGCGCCGCGAGCAGCTTCGCGACCATTGCCGCGCTGCCCGTCGTCGTCGCGACCCAGAGCGGTGTGACGCCCAGATCGTTCGCAGCGTCTACGGCCGCTCCGGCGCGGATCAGCAGATCCGCGGCTTCGAGGTCATTCAGGTGAGCAGCCCAGTGGAGGGGGGTAGCGCCGTCGCCCTGCCGCGCATTCACGTCGGCTTCGCGGCCGAGGAGGTCGCGGACGGCGATCGCATCGCCGTTCTTGACCGCCTGAATCAACTGCACGTCGGCCGCGCTCGCACCGGTGGCGGCGCTCGCTCCCAGTGTCGCGACGAGGACCAGCAGCGCGATCGACCGCCCGGCGTGCATCGCGCTTGCGAAGGCGTTGGGGGCGTGGAGCCGTCTCGTCGAGATGCGCATGTTCGTGCCCTCCCTCTACAGCGACTCGACGCGCACGGGGCCAGCAAACCCGACAGCATGCCGAGTCTACCACGGTCGGTCGGCAATGCTACAATCCAGGCGACCGGCTGCAGGGAGGCGAAACACATGTCACGCTTGCGCTCCGTTGGCGGGCTGATGGCGGCGGCGTGGTTCGTTCTTCTGTCCCCGCTGTCCGCCGGCCAGACGTCGTCTTCACGGCCGCAGGCCGCACCGGCGGAACCCTCTCCGCTGCGTCCGGTGCTGAACCGCTACTGCGTCGGTTGCCACAACGACAGGCTGCGGACGGCCGACCTGTCGTTCGAGGCGCTGGATGCGGTCCACGTCGCCGAGGGCGCGGAGGTCTGGGAGAAGGTCATCGGCAAGCTCCGGAGCGGCGCGATGCCGCCGCCGGGCCGGCCGCGGCCAGACACGCCGGTCGTGGAGGACGTGCTCGCGTGGCTCGAAACGGAGCTCGACCGCGCGGCGGCCCTCGATCCCGACCCGGGCCGGACCGACAGCGTCCACCGGCTCAATCGCGCCGAGTACCGGAACGCGATTCGCGATCTGCTGGCCCTGGACGTCGACGTCACGTCGCTGCTGCCGGCCGACAGCGCGGACGAACATGGCTTCGACAACATCGCCAGCATGCTGTCGGTTTCGCCGACCCTGCTGGACCGGTATCTGTCGGCGGCGCGGAGGCTGAGCCGGCTGGCGGTGGGGCTTCCGCCGGGGGCTCCCGCCATCGAGGAATACCGGGTCTGGCTGGACCAGGACGAGTACCTGGGGGAGGACCTGCCGTTCGGCTCGCGGGGAGGCGCCGCCATCCGCCATCGGTTTCCGGTCGATGGCGAGTACGTCGTCGATGTCCGGTTGTATCGCCAGCTCTTCGACGTCGTCATCGGGCTCGGTTCGCCGCACGAGGTGGAGATCCGGGTGGATGGCGAGCGGATTCTCTCTGCGGTCGTCGGCGGCGAAGAGACCGGCGGGGCCCCGCCGGCCGGATTCGTCGGCGACATTTTCGGGAGTCCGGCGTGGGAGCAGTACGGCCGGAACGCCGACGCCGGCCTCGAAGTGCGCTTCCCGGCGAAGGCCGGCTCGCGGCTCGTGACCGTTTCGTTCCTCGGGCGCCCGACCGAGGTCGAGGACGGCGTTCCCCACCCGCCGGCATACCCCGAGCGCGACGAGTCGCTCGAGAGCAATCCGTGGGTGCACACCGTCGCCATCCGCGGCCCGTACGAGGTGCTGGGTCCCGGGGATACCCCGAGCCGTCGCAAGATCTTCGTCTGCCAGCCGACCGAGCTGCGCGAGGAGGAACCCTGCGCGGAGCGGATTCTCACCGCGCTCGCCGGCGAGGCGTATCGGCGGCCCGCGACCGAACGCGAGGTGCGGACGCTCCTGCGGTTCTACGGGGAGGGCCGTCGCGGCGGCACCTTCGATGACGGCGTCCAGTTCGCGCTCGAGCGGCTCCTGGCCGACCCGAAGTTCCTGTTCCGCATCGAAAGGGAGCCCGTCGACATCGCTCCGGGCACCGTGTATGCCGTCAGCGATCCGGAGCTCGCGTCGCGTCTCTCGTTCTTCCTGTGGAGCAGCATTCCCGACGCCGAGCTGCTCGGCGCGGCGGCTCGCGGGGAACTCGGGGATCCGGGCACGCTCGATCGGCACGTGCGGCGCATGCTGGCCGACGACCGCTCGCGGGCTCTCGTCGACAACTTCGTCGGCCAGTGGCTGACGTTGCGCAATCTGCCGAGCGCGGCCCCCGACCTGAACGCCTTTCCCGGCTTCGACGAGAACCTGCGCGAGGCGTTCGAGCGCGAGACGCGGTTGTTCGTGGAAAGCGTGTTCCGGGAGGACCGGAGCGTGGTGGACCTCCTGCGCGCGAACTACACGTTCATGAACGAGCGGCTGGCGCGGCACTACGGCGTCCCCGACGTGTACGGCAGCCACTTCCGGCGCGTCACGTTCGGCGAGGACGAGCCGCGCGGGGGGGTGCTGGGCCAGGGGAGCTTTCTGACGGTCACGTCGTATCCGAATCGAACCTCTCCGGTGCTGCGAGGCCGCTGGGTGCTCGAGAGCCTCCTGGGCACGCCGCCGCCGTCGCCGCCGGCAGACGTGCCGGGCCTTCCGGACCGCGGCGAGGATGGGCGGCCCGCGTCGGTGCGCGAGCGGCTGGAACGGCACCGCGAGAGCCCCGCGTGCGCCATCTGTCACGCGCCGATGGACCCGTTGGGGTTCGCGCTGGAGAACTTCGATGCCGTGGGGGGCTGGCGGGACGCCGAGGACGGAACGCCCGTGGACAGCTCGGCCGTCCTGCCCGATGGCGCGCGGTTTCGGGGCCCGGCCGGACTCCGCGCGTACCTGGTGGGCCGGCAGCGTCAGTTCGTCGAAGCGATGACCGAGAAGCTGCTGGCGTATGCGCTGGGCCGCCGGCTGGAGTACACCGATCGCCCGGCGGTGCGTGGTATCGTGCGCGAAGCTGCGGCGAGCGACTATCGTCTGTCCGATATCGTTCTGGGCATCGCCCGGAGCCCGGCGTTCAAGCTGCGGCGCGCGGCCCTGGATCCTTCACCGGCGCGGTCGGCGATCGCGGCCAACCCCTGAGGGATGCCGGCCGCCGTGCGGACCCTTGTTCAACCGGCGCGGAGAGCGGTTCCATCGAAGCGGAGAGCCCGACCATGATGATCACGAAGACGGCGTTGCCGCGGCGTACGTTCCTGCGCGGTACAGGCGCTGCGGTGGCGTTGCCGCTGCTGGATGCGATGGCGCCGGCCCTCACCGCGTTCGCGAAGACGCCGGCGGCGCCCGCCCGGCGCCTCGGCGTGGTCTACGTGCCCAACGGGATGATCATGCCCAGTTGGACGCCGCCCGCCGAGGGTCCGCTCGACCTGTCGCCGGTGCTCCAACCGCTCGCGCCCTTCAAGGATCGCATGCTCGTGTTCTCGGGGCTGGACGGCGTGCAGAACCGCGGCGGTACCCATACGACGGCGGCCACGAGGTTTCTGACCGGCGTGGTCGGCAGGCGGACCGCCCAGGGAATCGAGGCGGGCACGTCGATCGATCAGATCGCGGCCCGGCAGTTCGGCCGGCACACGCAGTTGGCCTCGCTGGAGCTCGCACTCGACCGCCTCGACCTCGTCGGCACGTGCGACAACACCACGTGCGCCTTCATCAACTCGCTCTCGTGGACCAGTCCCACGACGCAGGCGCCGGCCGAGGACAACCCCCGCGTGGTGTTCGAGCGGCTGTTCGGCGACAGCGGGACGACCGATCCGGCCGAGCGCAAGGTGCGCCTGCGGCGGAGCCGCAGCATTCTCGACTCGCTGCTGGAGTCGCTGTCGGATCTGGAGCAGGAGCTCGGCTCCGGCGACCGCTCCCGGCTCGACGAGTACCTGACGGCGGTGCGCGACGTGGAGCGGCGCATCCAGAACGCCGAGGCGCAGAGCGAGATGGACCTGCCGCTGGTGGAGCAGCCCGGCGGGATCCCGGCGGACTACGAGGAGTACTGCGCGCTGATGTGCGATTTGCAGGTGCTGGCCTACCAGTGCGATCTGACCCGGGTCGTGACGTTCATGCTGGGCCGCGAGTACAGCGGGCGGACGTACCCGCAGATCGGCATCGCGGAGGCCCACCATCCGCTGTCGCATCACCAGGACGATCCCGAGAAGAAGGCGCTGCTCGCGAAGCTGCACGCGTATCACGTCTCGCTGTTCGCGTCCTACGTGGAGAAGCTGCGCCGGACCGCCGACGGCGACGGGTCGCTGCTGGACCACACGCTGCTCCTGTACGGGGCCGGCATGGCGGACGGCAACACCCACGACTCGCAGAATCTGCCGCTGATGCTGATCGGATCGCGCGAGCAGTTCCACTTCAAGGGCGGGCGTCACCTGCGGTACGAGCACGAGCCGGCCGCGTCGCTGCTGGTCACCGTGCTGGACAAGCTCGGCGTTCCCGTCGAGCGGATCGCCAACAGCCGCAGCCCGCTCGATCTCGACGCGCCCCCGAGTCCGCTGGCGGGGATCTGAACGGCAGAACGAGACGGCAAGGCCGCCTTGGGCTGGAACGGCACGGGCTGACGGATTGTCTGCCGGATTCCGCCCGCGCGCGATTCGAGGTCTTGTGGGAGTTTCGCTGGCGCGAGACTCCCACGGTCCAGGCTCGCCGGCGGCCAGGGTCCTCGTGGAGGCGGCGGTTACCGCGCCTCCACGTTCAGCAGCCGAAATGCCGGCGTGCCGAACGTCTCCCTGAACGTCTCCACCGTGAGTCTTCCGTCCGGGTCCAGTTGAAGCCGGGCCGCCACCACCAGCACGCCCTCGCCTCTGCCGTTGTGATCGAGCTGCAGCTCGATCATCCCGAAGGGGTATTCACGACTCCGGGTCTGGAGCACGGACTCGTCGAAGCCGAGGTGGCGCACGGTGAACACCCGGACCACGCGCCCGCTCCGGGTCGGCGCGGAGCGGGCGAGCGCGATGTCGTAGCCCAGGCTGTCGATGACGATCCGCCCCTTCCGTGACCTCTGGAACGCATCCTCCAGCCGTCGGGGACCACCGCCGGCCAGGATCTCCAGGAACTCGATGAACTCCTCGTCGCTCGTGTACTCGTCGACCTGGATGCTGAAGAAATTGCTGCCGGCGTTGCCGAAGGTGCCCGTGTTCGCGATGCGCCCCTCGAAACGCTCGGGCCCGGCCGGGCGGCTCTGAGCGAAGACCGGAGCGGTGAAGACCAGTGCGCCGGCGAGCAGCACGCCGGCGACCGAAAGGCGAAGCTGCTCCCGCGAGTTGCATTGCCGCTCGAAGGCAGCGGCGCGCCTGCCTCCCGGCTTCGTTCCAGGCATCGAAACCTCCCGCCCCGAAGACCAACGGGCCGTGCCCCGTTCCTGCAACCTGGGGGACAAGGCAACCAGGTGACGCTGACGCGCAGTCCAACCCTGGCACCTCGTACTTCGTTGGCCGGGACGTACGCAAGACTACACGGAATCCGTCAGGGGTTGCGCCACAGACAGCTCGCCCAACGGCCGGTCGAGGAACGCCTGGAGGCGCCTGTCGACAGCGTCACGAACCGCCGCGACACCGCGCTGCTCGACGTCGCCCGCTCGGTCACCTCGGACGGTACCGGGTCCAACGTGCTCGCGTACCGGCGAGTCCACACCCGGCGGGCGACCGCGGCCAGCGTGTGCTCGTCCAGCGGGTCGGTGGCCGCCGCCCATTGGAAGCTCGCCAGCGGGGCTTCGCCCTCGGCGCCTCGCACCCGGAGCCGTGGCAGCTCGACCTGCCGTCGCCGAGCGTCACCTGACTGTCGATACTGCCGCCGCGCCACGCGGGCCGCTCGACCTGACGGCGCCCCTTCGGGCCACACAGCACTTCGCGGTCCGCCTCCATCATCGCCTCCAGAACCTGCGGCCCGGTCGCGATGCACAGGCCATGGAATGCTTCCCGGACATCGTTGACCACCCCGAAAACGGACGATCGGTTCCGAGGCGACCGACCTGGGGCCAGAACACACACAAAACACACCATGTGTACATGCTATCAACATGAATTCGTTGAGAGAATAGGCACGCGCGATGCAGCGCCTGCGGAATATGTGGATCTGGTGGGGACAAGCAGGCGTGGTGGGAGGCGTAGGTGGGTGTGAAGTGCAGATGGAAACCCTGACTCGCACGTGCAGCCCGAGTCCTCACCAGTCTGGGGTGCACCGGGTGCACCGCCAGACGATCTCGCATGTCGTACGGGTTTTCGATGCGGAAAGAACTTCCCGGCCCGGAGGGAGAAGGGAGCGAGCGAGTTTTGAGAGCTTTGAGCGAGGCGAGAGCGAGAGAGAAGCGAGTTTTGGGAAAACGGGCCGAAACAAAGGCGAGAAAGGCGAAGAAAGGCGAGAGGAGAGAGAGTACAGCGGCGTACCGGTCACCGTCAAGGCTGCGCAGCGAGGCGAGCGGGCCCCAGCTCTGTGCCTGCTCACCGGCACGCCGGCAGCACTCGATCGAGGCGATGGTGCTCCTGGTCGCGGCGGTCCTCTGCCCCGCCAGCGTCTATGCGCAGGGGCTCACTCTCTCGAAGACCGTAATCAGCGTGCGCGAACCCGACACAACCGACTCCTTCACCGTAGCGCTTTCCAGCCAGCCGACCGGAGACGTCACGGTGGCAGTATCCAGCAGGAACGACGACCTGGCGACGGTAGACCCGTCGAGCCTGAGCTTTACGCAATCGAACTGGAACGAGCCGCAAACGGTCACGGTCACTCCCGTGGACGACGACGTGGACAACTCCCCCATCGGCTCGCTGCTTGACACGCGGGAAACGCGCCTCGACCTGACGGCCAGCGGCGCCAACTACGGTAGCGTCAGGAGGAACGTACGGCTTTTCCACACGGACAACGAACGAAGACGCTTCAGGGTCGGCAACAGTACAGTTTCGGTAGGCGAGAACGGCGGCCAACTGGCCAATCCCATCTGGATCACGACCGAACCCACTGGCGACGTCACGGTGACGCTGACTGTGGAGGACGCGAGCGTGGCGACAGTGGGGCCAACCGTCACGTTCGGCCCTGACGACTGGGAGGACCGAAAGCACGTGCTCATCATCGGGGTGGATGATTCGGTCCTGAACACCGTTCATCGATCGACGAAAATCTCGTATGCCGTCAGCGGCGCGGATTACGAAGGACTGACGTATCCGGATACGACGGTATACGCTATCGACGACGAAGCGATTCCGTTGACAGTCCCGGAGGGGCAGGAATTCACAAGGAATATCGCAACGTACAGGGGGCAGGGCGAAGGGACCGTCCGGATACACGTGAGCAGCAGCGACCCGGCGGTAGTAGCGGTCGAGACGCCGACGTTGACGTGGCAAGTGGGCACCGAGCGGACGGCGCAACAAGTGAGACTGACGGCCGTCGAGAACACCCGTGTCGGCGACGGCGCCGCGACCATCTCGTTTCGCCGCGAGCCCGACGACGCGCTTCCCTTTCGCCCCCTCGACGTTACTGTGACCGATAACGACGATACCCCGGTCGTGACCAACCGGCCGCCCACGGTGACGGCAGCATGCGAGCCGTGCGTGACGGGCCCGCGCGGCGAGGTCGAGTTGACGGCGTCGGCGTCCGACCCCGACGGCGACCGGCTGACCTACGCCTGGAGCGCGCCGGCGGGCCGCTTCGCCGGCCCCACCGACCGGTCGACCGCGCGCTGGACGGCGCCCGCCGAGACGGGGCGCGTGACGATCAGCGTCCGGGTCTCCGACGGCGAGGACACGGTTGCGGCCACCGTCACCGTGGAGGTGGTCAACGGAGTGGTCAACGGGGCGCCGGCGTTCGCGGAGTCGGTCTACCGTTTCGAGCTGGCGGAGAACCTGGACGGCAGCCGGCAGCCGGTCCATCTCGGCCTGGTGAGGGCGGAGGATCCCGATGGCGACGAGTTGACCTACGACCTGTCGGCCGGCGACCGGGAGCATTTCAGGATAGGGTCGCGGGATGGCGTCCTGGAGTATGTCGGCCCGGGCGAGGACT
>WTFV01000189.1:13124-71227 GCA_011523845.1 Acidobacteriota bacterium
CGGGATGGCGTCCTGGAGTATGTCGGCCCGGGCGAGGACTTCGAGACGGAGCCGAACCGGTACGAGCTGACGGTCCGTGCGCGGGACCCGCACGGCGCGGAGGCCGCGGCGCGGGTGGTGGTCACGGTGACCAACGTCAACGAACGGCCGGCGTTCGAGGAGTCGGTCTATCGTTTCGAGCTGGTCGAGAACCTGGACGGCAGCCGGCAGGCGGTCCATCTCGGCCCGGTGACGGCGGAGGATCCCGATGGCGACGAGTTGGCCTACGAGGTGTCGGCCGGCGACCGGGAGCACTTCAGGATAGGGTCGCGGGATGGCGTCCTGGAGTATGTCGGCCCGGGCGAGGACTTCGAGACGGAGCCGAGCCGGTACGAGCTGACGGTCCGTGCGCGGGACCCGCACGGTGCGGAGGCCGCGGCGCGGGTGGTGGTCACGGTGACCAACGCCGACGAACGGCTGACGGCAACCGCGTCGTGCGACCCGTGCTCCGTGGCGCGGGGCGGCGAGGTGCGCCTGACCGCGACGGCGTTGGACCCGGACGGCGACCCTCTGACCTACCGCTGGCGCGCGCCGGCGGGCCGCTTCGCCGGCCCCATTGACCGGTCGACCGCACGCTGGACGGCGCCCGCCGAGCCGGGGCGCGTGACGATCAGCGTCCGGGTTTCCGCCGGCGAGGACACGGTTTCGGCCACCGTCACCGTGGAGGTGGTCAACGAGGCGCCGGCGTTCGCGGAGTCGGTCTACCGATTCGAGCTGGCGGAGAACCTGGACGGCAGCCGGCAGTCGATCCATCTCGGCGCGGTGACGGCGGAGGATCCCGATGGCGACGAGTTGACCTACGACGTGTCGGCCGGCGACCGGGGGCGCTTCAGGACAGGAACGCGGGATGGCGTCGTGCAGTATGTCGGCCCGGGCGAGGACTTCGAGACGGAGCCGAACCGGTACGAGCTGACGGTCCGTGCGCGGGACCCGCACGGCGCGGAGGCCGCGGCGCGGGTGGTGGTCACGGTGACCAACGTCAACGAACGGCCGGAGGCGGAGGACGACGCGGCCGAGACGCGGGAGGACGAGGCGGTGACGGTGGACCTGCTCGCGAACGATACCGACCCGGACGGCGACAGCCTGCGCGTCGAGTCGGTATCGGCGCCGGCGCACGGGACCACGCGCATCGTGCCCGGCGGGAGCGTGACCTACACGCCGGAGGCGAACTACCACGGCGCGGACCGGTTCACCTACGTGGTCACGGACCCCGACGGCGAAACGGCCGGCGCGACGGTGGAGGTGACCGTGCTGTCGGTCAACGATGCGCCGGTCGCCGTCGGCGCCATCCCGGACCAGGCGCTCGACGAGGGCGGCGGCTCGGTGGACGTGGAGCTGACGCCGTTTTTCGAGGACGTCGACGGGGACGCGCTGACCTACCGCGCGGCGTCGTCCGACACCGACGTGGCGACGGTGCGTGTCGCCGGGGCGGTGCTGACGCTGACGCCGGTGACGTACGGGTCGGCGCTGGTGACGGTGACGGCGGAGGATTCCGGCGGCCTGACGGCAACGCAGGCGTTCACCGCGGGGGTGGACGACCGTCTGGTGCGAGCCGTGCTGGGGCACACGCTGGCGGCGATGGCCCGGTCGCACCTGTCGAGCGCGCGGATGACGCTCGGTCGGCGGGTGGAAGCGGGCGGCAGCGAGGCGTCGCGGCTGACGGTGATGGGCCGCGCCGTGCCGTTGGGGAAGGCGGCGGCCCGTCAGGCGGCCGAGCAGATGGTCACGGGCTGGCTGTCGAGCGCCGCGTGGTCCGGCTCGTTTGCGCATGGCCCTGGCGGCTCCCCGTTCGGGCCGGCGGTCGCCGGGCCGGGGCTCGGCGCCCATCCTGCAGGCGGATTCGGCGGGCCGACGCCGGGAGGACCGGCCCTGGCAGGGCCTCCGCCCGGAGGCCCCCTGGCGACGGGCGTGCCGCCGGGCTCGACCGGGGGCCTGTACGGCCTCGGGGGATTCGGCGGCGGTCCGGACGCGCTGCTGCGCGGCACGGAGTTCGAGCTGGCGCTGGGCGGCGACGAGGATGGCGACGAGCGGCGACCGGGCCGGCGCTGGCGCGTCTGGGGTCAGGGCGACGTCCAGACGTTCCACGGCGCGCCGGCGGTGTTCCGCTACGACGCCCGCTACGACGGCGACGTGCGCACCGGCTGGGTGGGCGTCGACGCGCGGCTGACCTCGCGCTGGCTGGCGGGCGTGGCGGTGTCGCGCAGCGTCGGCGGGAGCGACTGGCAGGCGGGCGCATCGCGCGGGCGCCTGACGACGAAGCTGACGGCGCTGCACCCCTACGCACAGTGGTCGGACGGGGCCACGTCGGTGTGGACGATGGCCGGCGGCGGTTGGGGCGAAGGCGAAGCCGAGAACCTGCGGGAGGCGACCGGCCTCGTGGGTACGAGCGGGCTCGGCCTGCGCCTGGGCCTCGTCGAGTTGCGGCGGGAGCTGGGCTCGGCGGGCGGCGGCGCCGAGTTCGGGTTGCGGACCGACGCCGCCTGGGCGGAGCTGCGGACCGGCGAGGGCCGCGAGTCGGTCGACGGGCTCGCGGCGGCGGTCAATCAGCAGCGGGTCGGCGCGGAGGTGTCGCGGCCGCTGCGACTGGGAGCCTTGGCCTTGCAGCCGTTCGGCGAGGCGCACCTGCGGCGCGACGGCGGCGCGGGCCAGACCGGCACCGGCATGGAGGTGGCCTTCGGGCTCGGGCTGACGGGCGGCATCGTGCGGCTCGCCGTGCAGGCCCGGACGCTGGCCGTGCACTCGGCGGCCGGCTACGGCGAGCGCGGGGCCGGGTTGACGCTGACGGTAGGCGGCCGGCGCCGCGAAGGGCTGTCGCTGTCGCTGTCGCCGAGTTGGGGGGACGGCGCGTCAGGCACCGGCGCGCTGTGGCGGGAGGAGGTATACCGCCACCACCTGTCCGAGAAGCTCGGGAACCCCTTCGCGGTGAACGCGCGCGGGGACTACGGCATGCGGTTGCCGAACGGCGGCCTGCTGAGGTGGTTCGGCAGCTACCGCCACTCGCCGTACGGCCGCGGCTTCCTCGTCGGCGGCAGCATCGGCGGGCTCGCCGATGCGCTCCTGCCCGGCCGGTAGCGCCGGCCGTCCGGGCGCCCCGGCCCCACCGCCCCGGGAGCTCGCGCCGCAGAACGCACGCGGTTGCGTTCCACGGCGCAAGCTCCCGGCAGGCTCCTAGAACTCGTAGGTCGCGCTGATCCGCGCGATCCGCGGCGGGATGTTCTCCAGCACGTTGCCGAACGACGGGCCCGAGACCTGCGAGACGCGCAGGATGTCGTTGGCGTTGAGCAGGTTGAACACCTCGACCGCCATCTGAAACCGGCCCGGGCCCATGTCCAGGAACTTCGACAGGCGGACGTTCCAGACGTGCTGGGCGGTGAGCTTCGACGCGCCGTACGGCTCCACCCGGATCGTCTGCGTGCCCTGGTTGCGGAAGTGGAACAGCCCGTCGGGGTCGTTCCGCAGGAACCGCACGGTCCTCTGCAGCGGGAAGCCGCTCAGGGCCTGGTAGAACACGCCGAGCTGGATGTCGCCCGGGAACATGTAGCTGCCGTGCGCCTTCATGCCCCACTCCCAGGACTCGTCGAGCCCGTTGAGGGCGACCTGCGGGGGGACGAAATCGGTCAGGGCGGCGTTCGGGAGCCAGCGGTGGTTCTGCGTGCCGATGAACGAGACCAGACCCTGCCACCCGTCGCGCAACCGCCTCTCCAGCGTGAACTCGTAGCTGTGGTAGAAGTCCGGCTCGGGATAGTTGATCCGCTGGTTGCCCACGAACTCGGCGCCCCGATACTCGTCGCCGTAGTCGGCGAAGTGGATCATGTTGCCCGTGTCGTCGGAGGTGTCCAGCACTCCGTCAGGCCCCGGATCCCGGCGGCTCACCGGGATGGTATACGCGCTGGGGGGGCGCAGGATGTTCGGGCCGCCCTGCGTCCCGGAGGCCGTCGAGCCCCGCGTGTCGAACAGGCCCGCCTCGCGCTTGTAGACGTACACCGCGCGAGCCGCCACCGAGGGCATCAGCTCGTGCTGAACGCCGAACGACAGCTCCTGCGTGTTCGACTGGTACAGCTCGCGGCCGTATCGCGGATCGTTCGGCAGGATGGAGTTGGCGGCCCCGGTGATGCTGACGAAGTCGGGGCCGTTGAGGCTGAGGTCCACTTCTCCCGGCGTGTAGGTGTTGTCGGGAATCGAGTCCCGCCAGACGTACGTCGCCGAGGCGATCGCGTTGAGGTTGTACGTCGAGGCGAAGCTGTCGCCGAGCGACTGCTGGAAGTAGTTGTACGCGCCCCGAATCACGGTCCTTCCGTCTCCGCGGAGGTCGTAGGCGAGCCCTATGCGCGGCGCCAGGCCCTTCCAGTCCACCACGTCCAGCCGGTCGACGTGCCCGCTGAAGAAGAGCCCGAAGTCGTCGGAACCCTTGAGCTGCTCCGGCACGTACGAGGCGTAGTGGTCGAACCGCAGGCCGATGTTCGCGGTCAACCGCCTGGTCACGCGCCATTCGTCCGTGACGTACGCGGAGTTCACGTCCACCCGGTTGGTGGGGTCCAGGGGGTAGTTGAACAGCCTGACCCGGTACGGATTCCCCACCATCCCGGTATCGAACAGGGTCGCGCCCTCGTACTCCAGGATGAAGTTGCCGCCGGCGTGGCTCGCCTGCCCCGTGCCGTGCGTCTCGCGATAGATCTGGACGCCGGTCTTGATCGCGTGGGCGCCTCCCGGATAGTAGGTGACGCTGCCCAAGTATTGCCACCGGTTGCGGGGGCGCCGGTCGGCCCGGGCCGCCGAGCCGGTGTACAGCCCGGAGACGCGATCGAAGCGGGTGGGGGTGTCGACGCCGGCCCGCGGCTGATAGTCGGCGAGGTAGTAGTGGCGGCCCAGCGTGAGGGTGTACACGAGCCGGTTGCTGGGCGTGCCGTTGAGCTCGATCTTGCCGGTCTGCGGGTTGAAGAGGTAGTCGTTCGTCGTCTCGAGCGGCCGGAACTGGGTGCCGAACCGTTCCGGCATGACCTTGCCGCTGCGGTGGTAGAACGCGTCCATCCGGTAGCCCTGCGAAAGCTGGAACGTGGTCTTGACGGTCTGGCTGTTGAGCTCTCGCCGGCCGTCCCCGCGCCCGTCCTCGGTCGTGTCGTCCGGCGTCAGATAGATGCCGTCCGGTCCGCCGTCGAGCGCGAAGTTGACCTCGTTCTGCGCCTTGCGCTGGCGCTTGTAGTCGCCGTAGAACCAGATCCGGTTCCTCCAGATGGGGCCTCCCAGCGATCCGGAGATGTCGCTGTAGTCCTTGAACGAGCTGCCCTGCGTGACGCCCCGCTCCATCAGCGCCGCGTCGAGGTTGTCGGACTGCATCCGCCGGTTCTGGTACGCGCCGAAGTAGCGTCCGTGGAACTGGTTGGTGCCGGACTTGATGATGGCGGCGAAGTTCATGCCGGCCGTCGCGACCTCCGCGGTGTTGCCGACGGCCGTGATGGTGACCTCGTCGAGGGACGCGTAGTCGTAGTAGGAGCCCATCGAGGACGTGTACTGCCGCGTGTTGATTCCGTCGAGGGTCGGCGTGATCTGCCCGCGTTGGCCATAGGCCACCGCGGACTGGTAGTTGGCCATCGTGCTGCCGCCGACGTCGATCCGGCCGACGCGCATGCCGGGCGCCATCGCCATCAGCTCGAACTGGCTGCCCGAGTTGGGAACCGACTCGATCACCTCCCGCGTCAGGGTCTGCACGGTGGCCGCGCTCGTCACGTCGACGACGGGGCTCTGGCCGCTCACGGTGATGGTCTCCTGGACGGTCGAGAGCTCCAGCTCCACGTCTATCCGCGCCGTGAACCGATCCGTCAGCCGGACCCCTTCGCGGATGACCGTCGAGAAGCCGGGCAGCGCGAACGTGATCGTGTACGTCCCGATGCCCAGATCGGTGAACCGATAGGCCCCCTCGCCATCCGTTATCCGAACTACCTGCGGCACGATCAACTGCGGGCTCTCGAGCGTCGCCGTCACGCCGGGCAGCACGCCGCCGGTCGCGTCCGTCACGATTCCCTCGATGCCGGACGCGTTGACCACCTGCGCGCCAGCGTCCGATGGGCCGACGAGGAACAGCGTCAGCCCGAGACAGATCGCCGGACCTGTCGGACCTGCCCGAAACTTGCGATGCAGCATCTGAACACCTCCAAACCGTACCGTGTGGCGTACTGCGCGTCGTGCGGCCGAGAATTGCGCCGGCGTCTGCTTACCGGATTGCGGCCAGAGAGCAGCTCGCGAGGTTGCGGGTTCGGAACGTCCGTGCCGATGCGAGGGAGCTGGAGCGGGACAACACGTGACGGCGGGAAAACGGGTCGATGCGCGGCGCCGGGAGGGTTGTCCGGAGACCGGGCCCTTCGCCGGGAACGCGCCGCGAGGACGCGGCGGGGCGTCGTGAACCGGGAGAAAGACGGCACATTCCCGACCGCTCGCCGCCGCGACGGCGACACCGTCGGCCAGCTTCCCGGCAGGAACCGGGCTGCGGCCCGGGTGGCAAGCCGTGAGGCCTGAATTCCCACAGGCGCCTCGTCGCCGCTCCGGAACATCGACGCCTGCGCGCTTCCACCCCGGGCTCGTGACGACAGCCGTCCAAGCATCCTACTCGCGGATCCGGAGAAAACGCAACGGGATTCGGTTGGGTTCGGCTGACCGCGGGTCAGGCAGAAGGGCTGTGGTATCGTGTCGGGGACTCACCGAGCGGCCTCGACGAGCGCTCATCAAGGCTCAGCAGCTCATGGGGCATCCACGAGCGCGCCACCTCTTTCTCATCATCTATTTCCTGTCGGGTGCGGCAGCTCTCGTCTACGAGGTGGTCTGGTCGCGACTGCTGGTGCTTCACACCGGGCACACGGTCGCCGCCATCGGGACCGTGCTGGCGGCGTTCATGGGCGGGCTGGCCGGCGGCGCGGCGCTGGGTGGCCGGTTCGCGTTCAGACTGACGCGCCAGCAGGCCTTGCGTCTCTATGCGCTGCTCGAATGCGCGATCGCGGCGTGCGCGCTGCTCGTCCCCGCGGCTCTCGCCGGACTCCAACCTTTGCTCGCTGCCGCGTACGCCGACGGCGACGGGGGCACGTTGTTCGGCCTGAGCCGGCTGCTCTCGAGCCTGACGGTGCTGCTGGCGCCGACCGCGGCGATGGGGGCGACGTTTCCGCTGGCCGTGCGGTGGTTCGCCGGCCGGGCCGAGGACGCGGGGACCGAAACGGGCGCACTCTATGCGCTGAACACCCTGGGTGCGGCCCTCGGCGCGGGCCTCACCGGATTCGTCCTGTTGCCCTGGCTCGGGCTTCGAGGCGCCACGCTGGTCGGCGTGGCGGTAAACGTGGCCGCCGGCGCAGGGGCGCTGGGATTGGCCCGGTACGCCGTGGCGCCAGGTCGCACGTTGCCGGCGACGGCGTCCACCGTCCCACCGGCTGCGGACCGGCAGGTCGGTCGTCGACGACAACGGCGACCCGCCCGGGCGGGTCATGGAGCCGGCAGGGCGGTTGCCGGCCGGCAAGCCGACCCGTCACCTCTCGTCGGAAGAACGTGGCTGGCCGCGTCGGCGCTCGGCTTGTCCGGTTTCGTCGCCCTCACCTACCAGGTCGCCTGGACACGCATCCTCGCTCTCGTCATCGGACCGACGACCTACGCGTTCAGCGCCGTGCTGACCACGTTCATCGGCGGCCTGGCCTGCGGCGCCGCAACAGGCGCGCGGCTGGCGCGGTGGCGGCGATATCGGATCGTCTGGCTCGGCATGACCTTGATTCTGGCCGCGCTGGCGGCATTCTCCGCGTTGCGGCTCATCGTACCGCTGTCGCTCGCCATGGCGCGTGCGGCGGCCGAGCCCGACGCGCTGTTCGCGTCGGTGATGGCCGTGAAGGTCGCCCTCGCGGCCGGACTGCTGTTGCCGATGACCATCGCGCTCGGCGCGGCGTTCCCACTGGCTGTCGCGGTGGCGGCCCGGCGGGAAGAGACGGTCGCTTTCGATGCCGGCATGGTGTACGCCGTGAACACCGTCGGCGCGATCGCCGGCGCGTTGCTGGGCAGCTTCGTGCTCATCCCGTTCCTGGGCCTGCGACAGACCATCCTCGCAGCGAGCGCCCTGGGCATCGCCGGCGGGAGCCTCCTGCTGCTGGCGGCCGACGTCGGCCGTAGAGCGCGGGTCGCCATGGCGGCCTGCGCGCTGGCGAGCTTCGGCGCTGCCGCGGCGCTGCCGGACTGGAATCGTGCATTGCTCTCGGGCGGGGCGTACTGGAACGTGCCCGACGCGCCGACCCAGGACCTGCAAGCGATTCTGGAAGCGGGCGAGGTGCTGTACTACGAGGAGGGAGCGGCCGGCACCGTCTCCGTGCGCCGGACCGCCGGCAGCCTGGCGCTCGCTATCGACGGCAAGGTCGACGCCTCGAACGCCACCGACATGCTGACCCAGAGCCTGTTGGCCCATCTGCCGCTCCTGCTGCATCCCGATCCGCAGGACGTCGGCATCATCGGGCTGGGCAGCGGCGTCACGCTCGGCGCGGCCCTGCGACACCCCATCCGGCGGGCCGACATGCTGGAGATCTCGCCGCAGGTCGTCGAGGCGTCCGCCTGGTTCGAGGCCGAGAACGACGCGGCCCTCGAGGACCCGCGCACCCGCTTGATCCTGACCGACGGCCGCTCCCATCTGCTGCTGTCGTCGCAGCGCTACGACGTCATCATCTCCGAGCCGTCGAATCCCTGGATGGCCGGGGTCGCGACGCTCTTCACGCGCGAGTTCTTTCAGGCGGCGCGGGACCGGCTGCAGCCCGGGGGAATCCTGTGCCAGTGGGCGCATACGTACGGCATCCGCGACGAGGACCTGCGCTCGATTACCCGGACCTTCCTGTCGGTGTTCCCGGAAGGCGCCATGTGGCTCGTGGGCGACGGTGACGTGCTCCTGATCGGCAGCGTGGACCCGCTCGAGCCCCGGCTGCGCGAGATGGCCACCGCGTGGGAACGCCCCGGCGTCGGCGCCGCGCTCGCTGCCGTCGGCGTCCGGGACGCGTTCAGCGTGCTCTCGCTCTTCGTCGGAAGCGGAGGGTCCCTGCAGCAGTACAGCGCCCGTGCCCCGGTCCAGACCGACGACCACAACTCGCTGGAGTTCTCCGCCCCGCGCGGTCTCCATGAAGGCAGCCGCTCGACGAACGAGAACGCCCGCACGCTCCGCGCGCTCTCGGATCGGATCGCTCCACCTGAAGCCATCCGGTCGGTCGTGGAGTCGGCGACTCCGCGAGAGTGGCGCAACCGGGGCTTGATGCAACTGAACGCGGCGGCCTTCGCCACCGCCTACGACGACCTGGCGAGGGCCGTCCGGTTGGCCCCGTCCGACCGGGAAGCACTGGCGGGCCTCGTCGAAGCGGCGGGACGGAGTCGACGCGAACAGGACGCCACCCGGCTGCTCGAGCAACTCGCGTCGCAACACCCCGCCAGCGCTTCGCTGCGACTGGAGCTGTCACGCGTGCTCGCCTTGCAGGGAGCCTTCGATGACGCGGTGGCCGCGGCGAGGGAAGCCGTGTCCCTCGATCCCTCCGGCGCGGCCGCACGGGAGCAGCTCGCGTCGCTGTTCGTCGACCTGGGCGACGCCGCGAGCCTGGAGCCGATCGTCCGGCTGATGGAACGCGTCGATCCCGAGAGTTCCGAAACGCTCTACCACGCGGCTGCTCTCCACTTCCTGCACCAGGAGTACACGGAAGCGGCGGCGCTCGGCGAGCGGGCCGCCGCCCGCGACCCGAACGACGCCCGGACGCACAACCTGCTCGGCGCCGCCTACGGCAGCCTCGGCCGGATGGACCGGGCCCGGCGTTCGTTCCGGGCATCGGTTCGCGCCAACCCGCGGGATGCGGTGACGTATGTGAACCTCGGATTCCTCGAGCTCCAGTCGGCCAACTGGGACATGGCAGCCGGACATTTCGCTGAGGCGCTCACGCTCGACGCGACCTCCACGGCCGCCCTGACCGGTCTGGCCGATGCGCTTGAACGGCAGGGCGAGACCGAGCGCGCGGCGAGCCTCAGGCGGGGCCTGCCGGTCAATCCGACGGCCAGATAGCGTCGAGGTCAGCGTGGCCGCCGGTACCGGCGGCCTTCCGTGTACAGGTCCAGCAATTGCCGGATCGCGGCGGCGAGCTCGCTTCCGCTGTCGCGCAGCAGGGCGAGAGCCGCGCGAGCCGTCGCTGCCGCCTCGTCGAATCGGCCCGCCGCGGCGTAGGCCGCCGCGAGCGTGTTGAGGACACGTGCGTCCCGGCGGCCGGTGAGCTGCGCCGCGTGCTCGGCAAGGCCGACCGCCTGCTGCACGTCCTCAGGCGTGGGATCCGGCTGGGTCGCGAGGAGCCACCCGAGCTCGGCGAACGGCTCCGGCGCATCGGGCAGCAACGCGAGCACCTGCCGGTAGAGCGCGATCGCCTCGGTGAACTCGCCCCGCAACGTCAGCGTGCTCGCGAGGTTGTAGAGCGCGTCCTCGTCATCGGGCCGGGCCCGGACCGCCTGGCGGAAGCGCCGGATTGCTTCCTCCAGCTTTCCCTGTGATCGCAGCGCCGCGCCGAGGTTGTTGTGCACCGGCGCATATTCGGGATCGAGCCTGAGCGCACGCTCGAAGAAGGCGACGGCCTCGTCGAGCTCTCCGAGCTGCAGCAGCGTCGTTCCCACGTTGTACTGCGCGGCGGGAGACTCGGGCTCCAGGCGCGCCGACTCCCGGAAGTGGGCGAGGGCCTCCTCGGCTTCCCCGAACAGCAGGTAGAGGCGCGCCACGTCGTCGTGCACCGTCACCTGGTCGGGCTCGGCTTCGAGGATCATCTCGAACCCCACGATGTCCTCCGCCATCTCGATCGGCCGCCGGTCGCCGGCGAGGATTTCGCGGTCGGAGGCGCTGTGCGCGAGGACCTGAATCGACAGGTCGCCCATCGTGTTCGACGAGCGCGGGCCCCAGGTGACCCGCCGCGGAGGAAAGTGCGGGTTGCGCCGGTTGCCGGCCGAGTTGTCGAACCGGAATTCCATCTCCAGCTCGGTGCCCCGGGGAAGCCGGAACGGCTCGGCGTAGAAGTAGTAGTCCTGCCAGGAGGCGTCCCAGTCCCGGATGTAGAGGAGCCACCGGCTCGTCCCGTCGGGCAGCGTCGCCCGCGCCCTCACCTCCCTGGCCAGGTAGTGCGCGTGCGGATGAATGCCGTGCACCACGACGTCGACCGGGAGAACGTACCGATCCCGGCTGCGGTAATCGGTCGCTCCGGGCGGGATGTCGAGGTCCTGCTTGCCCAGCCTGATCGTGAACGGGATCTTCGTCGGGGGCTCGTCGGTGAAGTAGAGCCCGATGCGGGACTGCACGACCTCCGGTTGCCCGCTCGGCATCAGGTGCAGCTCGAGGAGCATGTCGGTGCCCGCGTCCAGGCGCCAGGCCATCCCCTCGGCGACCAGCGGCCGGTCCTGCCCGGGCGTCCACCCGAGCAGGTGGCCGAGGGGAAACTGCGCGTCGAACGGCGTGACGTCGTCGAACCCGGGTTCGGGGTCCCGCGCGTCGAGCGTTCGGGAGGCCGGTGTCGGATCGAGCCGCATGTTGGCGTGGTGGATGACCCGGGGGTTCGATGCCGGCGCAGAGCCGGTATCCCGGACCGCCGGTTGGAACTCGAGCCCCTCCACGAAGCGCGTCTCACTGATCGGGATCGGGATCGCGAACTTGCGGAAGACATCGTCCCCGTCGGCCCGCAGCAGGAACGGCTCGGGCATTTCGATGACCAGGTCCGGCTCGCCGAGCCGCCAGCCGCCGAGCCCTTCCGGCATCGGCGGGCGATCGGCGGGATCTCCCGCGGGCGCCCCGGCGTCGACCCATCTCGCGATCAGATCGATCTGGGCGTCGCTCAGACGGCGGTCGCCGAGGAACGGACCGCCGTATCCGGGCTCCGGCTTCCAGGGCGGCATGGATCGGGTCGAAGTCGCCTGCCTGATGGCGCGGGCCCACGGCCGCGCATCCTCGTAGGTCAGGAGGCTGAACGGCGCGGCGGTACCGGGCCGGTGACAGGTGGAGCAGTGCTCGAAGAAGAGCGGTGCGATGTCCCGGTTGAACGTGACGGTGTCCGGTGCTTCTGCCGACGGGAGGAGAGCGGCACGCCGCTGCGCCAGCGCCGGCCCGGCAGTTGCCGCCAGACCCGTAGCCACAACCAGCCCGACGACCGTACCGATAAGCGCCAGAGCGTACCGCGCTCCGCCGCCGTTCGGACCGTTGCACAGTCCAGCCAGCATCGGACGCCAGTGACGGCAGTATAGCAGCCGAGCGCCGGGCCGCGACCGCATGCCGTCCGGCAGACGGACAGCCGGCGGTGCCCGCTGATCCAAGTCAGCGATCTCGATCGTCACCGTCACACCGTCGAGTGCGACGACGAGCGGGCGGACTACGGCGACTCGTCGCCCGCCGGGACCTCCCGCCTCCACGGCGTGCGCCGAGTGAGACCGGTGACCACGCACTCGGGAAGGTGTAGACTGACTGGAACCTTGGGAGGATTCGTGCGTCATCGGGTGACACGTGACTCCTGAACGATAATCGCTATCGTGATTTCCGGCGGGACGCTGGAAGACCGGGAGCAACCCGCTGGCACGGCTCCTTGGCAAGGAACTGACGCTGCTCGCCTGGGCGGTCGAGGACGCCGACCCGACGTTGATCCCGACCGCGATCAGGAACTGGCTCGGTCTCGCGCCGGAGGAGCGGTGGTGGCTGTTCACCATGACCGCCGCCGCGACGGGGCACGCGCTGCACGGCCGGGGCCGGTGCTGGCGCAAGGCCGTGCGATTCGCGCTCACCGAGAATCCCGTCAGCGCCACGACCGTCCGGTGCGAACCGCCGTCCGACACGTTCCGGCTTATGGCGCCGGAAGAACGCCGCGCGCGGACACCGAGTCGTCGCCGCGCGGCCGCCGTCCGCCGCAGCCCATCCGGCGCCGGAAAGGGCGGGCATTGAGTCTTGCCGCTCCTCTCGATGCCGGCGCGCCGGTCCGCTCCGCCGCCGGGGGGCACGCGGTCCACGCTGACGCGAGCTTCATCGAGACGCAGTTTCCCGTCTCGCGGCTGTCGAAGGTCCCAGGAGAAGGCGCGTGAGCAAGGGCGACTCAATTGTGATCGCGTTGCGCCAGCCAGCGGGCGCCGAATTCCGCAAGTGCGCGCTGCAGGTCAATCCGCGCCACTACTCGGGGACGTACCGTGGCCAGCCGTCGGTGGCAAACGAGGCGGAATACGCCCAGGTGATGATCGACAGGGCCAAAGAGCTCGGGATCACCGTGTTGGCCGTGACGGATCACAATCACGTTGGCGGGATAGCGGCGATTCGGGCCGCTGCGCAAGAGCGAGCGGTCCACGTATTTCCGGGTTTCGAGTTGGCCTCGACCGAGGGCATACACGTACTCTGCCTCTATCCTCCGGATTTCACTGAGGAACGACTGAACCGTTGTCTTGGAGAGTACGGTCTTCGCTCGACCACGACGTCCAGTGACGTCTGCGACAAGCCGTTCTCGGATCTGCTCGCCTGCGTGCGCGATCAGGGAGGTATCTCGATCGCGGCGCACGTGACGAACAGCAAAGGGCTGTTCAAGGCGCTCCACGGCCAGGCCAGGGTCCGCGCCTGGAAGGACGACAACCTCTACGCGATTCAGATTCCCGGCTCGGTCCACGATCTCCCGGCAGACACAAGAGAGATCGTCGAGAACAGGAACCCGGACTACCGCCGGCAAAATGCGCCGGAATCGAATCTGGCCGTCGCGGTCGTGAACGCCGCCGACGTGAAGTCTCCGGATGACCTGTCCGAGCCGTCGGCCACTTGCTGGGTGAAGATGTCCGAGGTCGGCATCGAAGGCTTGCGACAGGCGTTCCTCGACCCCGGGTCGCGAATTCGACTGCACACCGATCCGTCGATAGAGGAACATGCCGAGCTGGTCGCGATGGCGTGGCAGGGAGGGTTCCTGGACGAAACGACAGTGCGTTTCAATCCGAATCTGAACGTGCTTGTCGGAGGCCGGGGCGCGGGCAAGTCAACGGTGATCGAGAGTCTTCGACTCGTGCTCGGGATGGAGCCGCTCGGCGAGGACGCCCGGGCGATTCACTCCGGCATCGTCCGCAACGTGCTCCGAAGCGGTACCAAGGTGTCGCTTCTCGTGCGCTGTCATCGGCCGAGTCCTCGCGACTACCGGATCGAGCGCACGATACCCAATCCTCCCGTGGTCCGCGATGAGCAGACGGGGGAAGTGCTGAGCGTGACGGCGACGGATGTCTTTCCCGGCGTGGAGATCTACGGTCAGCACGAGATCTCGGAGCTCACCGGGAGTCCGGAGAAACTGACCCGGCTGCTCGAGCGATTCGTGGAGCGAGACGATTCCGTGAGCGCGCGGAAACAGGAACTGCGCCAGGAACTGGAGCGGTCACGCAGCCGTATACTCGCCGCCCGCGAGGAGCACGCCAGGATCGATGAGCGGCTGGCTGCTTTGCCGGGGCTGGAAGAGACGCTGAAGCGATACCAGGACGCGGGCCTCGAAGAGGATCTCAGGGAACAGAGTCTGCTGGTGCGGGAGGAGCGAGTCCTCGACACCGTACCGGAACGTCTGCGGCCGTTCCGCTCGTGTCTGGAGGAATTGCGGCAGGCGCTGCCGATAGACAGGGTCTTCCTGTCGCCCCGCGCGCTCGAGGATCTTCCCGGCAAGGAAATCCTCGCAGGGGCCGATCGAGTGCTGGAAAGGTTGAACCAGGACCTCGAAGGAGTACAGGAGGCCCTGAATGCGGCGTTGGGGCGAGCCGACCAGGGCATGGAGGGCGTTCGCGAACAGTTCGAAGCGCGCCGGGCCGCGGTACAGTCCACGTACGAGAAGAAGCTCCGGGAGCTCCAGAAGTCCCGCATCGACGGCGAGGAGTTCATTCGGCTCCGGCGTCGAATCGAGGAGTTGCGCCCCCTCAAGGACCGGCAATCCGTGTTGGCGCGAACAGAAGCGGATCAGGAGGAGCGGCGAAGGGGCCTGCTGGTTGAATGGGAGGATGTGAAGGCGGGCGAGTTTCGGGCGCTCGAGCGCGCCGGGAAGCGTGTTACCCGCGAACTGGAGGGCCGTGTCCGCGTGCGGGTGGAGTTCGCCGGGAACCGCGAGTCGTTGTTTCAACTCCTCCGCGACGAAGTCGGCGGGCGCTTGTCCGAGGCGATCAACACGTTGCGGCGAGCGGACAGCCTGTCGCTCGGTGCGTTCGTGCAGGCTTGTCGCACGGGCGCCGACGCTCTCACCGAGGATTTCGGCATCGTCGGGGCGCAGGCGGAGCGCTTGGCGCAAACGTCACGTGCGGTCCTGATGCGGCTCGAGGAACTCGATCTTCCATCCACAACGAAGATCGAACTCAATACGGCGGCTGCGGGCGCGCCGGCGAGTTGGCAGGCGCTCGCTCATCTCTCGACCGGGCAGAAGGCGACCGCCGTGCTGTTGCTCCTGTTGCTCGAGTCCGCCGCGCCGCTCGTCGTCGATCAGCCCGAGGACGATCTGGACAACCGTTTCATCACGGAAGGCGTCGTTCCCCGCATGCGTGAGGAGAAACGTCGCCGTCAGTTCCTGTTCGCCACCCACAACGCGAACATTCCGGTTCTGGGAGATGCTGAACTCATTCTCGGTCTCAGCGCTTCGGGCGAAGCGGAGTCGGGGAACGCGAGAGCCGTCCCGGAGCACATGGGTTCCATCGACGCGCGGCCCGTGAGGGAGTTGATCCAGGAGCTGCTCGAGGGTGGCGAGGACGCGTTCGAGCGGCGGCGGCGCAAGTACGGCTTCTGAGGTGGCGGTGACAACGACGGAGCTTCGCGAGCTGATCGCGAACGGCGAGAATTCCGGCGTCGAGTTCAAGAGCGACGTGATCGAGAACCGTCAATTGGCGAAGGAGCTCGTCGCGTTCGCCAACCTGCAAGGTGGATGCGTCCTGCTCGGCATCGACGATGACGGGAGCGTGCGTGGGCTGACGAGGACTGATTCGCCTGCCAGCGAACAGAGCGACGATCGAAGGGCGCACACGTACCAGCGCCTCGAGGAATGGGTGATGCAGGCCTGCCGGGACAAGGTGCGCCCCGAGATCATCCCGTACTTCGAGATCTTCCGCGACGTAGAGCCGAACCGGGACGTGGCGGCGGTCCACGTGGAACGTGGATGGAGCGTGCACCATGTCTGGCACAACCAGCGACGGACCTACTGCATTCGAGTGGGCAGTGTGAGCCGCGAGGCGAGCCCGGAGGAGTTGGCGCGCCTATTCCAGCAGCGCGGCGCCTTCCGTCCGGAGCTTCGACCCGTGTCGGGCACGTCGATCGCGGATCTGGATCGCCGCCGCCTCGAAGACTACTTCGGGCAGATCCGGCAACAGCACCCGCCCGCATCGACGCCGTCGGACGACTGGCGAAGGGAGACGGCGGCGTGGGCCAGGAACGAAGACGAGACGCGTTGGATGTCGCTCGTCGACCTTCGGGAACAGGAGTGGCGGGCCGCGCGGGAAACCGAATGGTCCTCGCTCCTCGTCAACACCGAGCTTCTCGACGACGGAGATCGGCGGCCGGCGACCGTCGCCGGGCTGCTGCTATTCGGCAGGAATCCCAGCCGGTATCTCCCGCAGGCCAAGATCGATGCGGCCGCGTATTTCGGGCGGGAAAAGGACTACGACGCCAGGGAGCGCCGCACATTGCGCGGGCCGATCGTCCGTCTGAAGGGCGTCGGCGCCGCGGTGATCGAGCCGGGTCTCGTGGAACAGGCGGTGGACTTCATCAGACGCAATATCGAAACGGTGACGCTGGAGGACGGGGTACGGCGGCAGGCGCGATGGGACTATCCCGAAGAGGCGGTTCGCGAGGCGATTGTCAACGCGATCGTGCATCGCGACTACCTGCTGTCGGGAACGGATATCGAGCTCTGCATCTACTCGGATCGGCTCGAGGTCGTGTCGCCGGGCCGCCTGGCGAACGGAATAACGCCGGACCGCATGCGGAGTGGATGCCGTAGCGCTCGCAACGAGCTGCTGAAGGACGTGATGCGTGACTACGGGTACCTCGAGCACATGGGGATGGGCATACCGCGGAAGATCATGCGCGGCATGCGGCAGCACAACGGCACCGAGCCGGAGCTGATCGAGGAAGACGAGAGGTTCACCCTGAGATTGCTGAAAGCCGCGGCGGTCTGAAGCACGCCGCCGCCCCTCGCCGGGCCGGGTCTCGGCCCACCGACGACAGCACCATTGATCGAACGCCACTCCTCCCGTCGCCGGCCGCCCGACGCGAGCTTCCTGAAACCCCGTCTGGAGGGTGCGAGAATCGAGTGCCTGACCGACAACACGAACCGGGCCGTCGGCGAGTTTCTCGAAGAGGCGTACCACGCGGCGGAGAAACTGCTGGCGCGCATGCGGTTCGAGTGCGTGATCCTGGACGAGGCGCACCGCGCGCGCCGGCGGAGTCGCGGTCCCGACGCGGTCGAGCGAAGCCTGGGCGTTGCGCCAGCGGCTGCCCGGTCCGCCGAGCACGGCATCCGAGCCGCGGGCTGCCCTGGAATCCGTCCCGGCTGGAGCAGCGCAAGGGGAGGATTCAGCGCATCGGACAGATCCGCTCGGAAGTGGACGTCTACAACATGCGCTACGCCAACTCGGTCGAAGACCGCGTGCGTCAGCTTCTGTCGCAGCGTCTCGAACGGATCTCGCAGCTTTTCGGCCAGTTGCCGGACACGCTGGAAGACGCCTGGGTCGCGTGCCTGACGGCGCGGCCCAAGGTCGTGCCTCGCTGTAGGTCAGACGTCAGTCCAGCAGCCTGCGAACCCGGCGCGAGAGGGCTACGGCAGCAGCTTCACGAGGGCGACGATCGCGCCTGCGACGATCCACAGGTGCCGAAGGATGCGCACTTCCAGGTCGTTGAGGTCGGATTTCGTGGCGGCTGTCTCCTGAACCGCGGCATCCATGACACGCACCACGGCGGCTGCAAGCTTGTCGTCGGCGTCGGCCGCCCGGAGTTCCTCGACCGCGGCATGCGTCGTATCACGCATGGTTTCGAGCCTACTTGTTCGCTCGGCGCCCGTCAGTTCCCTGCCGAGCGCACCGTTTCGGCATCGATCCGATGTTCCCGGACCGCGCCGGTCTTCGCCGCCGGAGCCGTGGTTGCCGTGGTCCTGCTCACTGCTGGTCGCCGGCCGCGGCCTCGCGCGCCTCCATGGCCCGCGCGCCCGAGAGCGAGCTGGGCATCGAGTAGTTGCCCTCGTGGCACGCGTACTCGTAGAGCGGCTCGTCCGTGCGCGTCATCAGCACCTGGGCCGTCCAGGGACCCGTCCAGCTCGTCGGATCGTTGACCGTGAACTCGTAGACCAGCGTGTCGGGGCCGGCGCGGCGGAAACGCTCGACCAGGTGCAGGTTGGCGCTCGATCCGCGCAGCGAGGTCTCCCCGAGGAAATTCCGGGTCTCGACAACCAGCGTGTCGTCGTCCCAGCTCGCCCGGGAGTTGCCGACCCACTGTCGCAGATGCGCCGGCAGGTGCGGGCGGCCGTCGAGCGGAACGATGCGCGCGTTGTGCACCATCTCGTTGAGGATGACCACGTGGTCGGCGGTCTGGAAGATCTGCACGTTGTTGTTGTAGGCGCTCGGGGTCATCGGCGGTCCGGAGTTGAAACCGAGCAGACAGCGTTCCGAGGCCCCGCGATCCTCCGGGCCGTGTGCGTGCCGCCCGCGGAGGATGCTGCGCAGCTCGGCCCGCGCCGCCACCTCCGGCCGCACCGCCGGGATGCGTCCGTTCGGCGGATCGATCACCAGCGAGGTCCGCTGCTCGGACAGGGTATGCCCGTGCTCGAACCAGATGCGGACCGAGTAGCCGAGACGCGCCCCCAGCGGGGCGTCCTCGCGCTCCGACTCGTTGGCCGCGCGCTGCTCGGCGAGCTGCTGCTCCCATGCGGCCGCTTCCTCGGCGGTCAGGGTCTCCTGGCCGGCCAGATCCTCCGGCCGCTCCATCGGCGTGGCGGTCGAGAAGTTCCACACGCCCTGCAGATCCGGGTGACCGTCGGGCGTAAGGGGCGAAGCGTCCTGTCCGGCGCTGCCGCCCGGCAGGAACGCGACGAGGGCAATCGCCAACGCGGCGGCGCCGGCGGGCTGCAGGTATCGAAGGGTCATGAGCAACCTCCCTGGTCCAGGAACGGCGGCTGTCACGAACGGGTGGATGTCTCCCGGAGAGATCCTATTGTAGCCCGGGAATCGTCGGCGGGAGCAGGGAGAAGGCGACGCACTACAATGGAGCCGTCGCAGCTAGTCCGGCTTCGCCTCGGAGGGAGAGCATGACCACACGAAGGCCCGTCGATCGTCGGAGATTCCTCGCCGGGAGCGCCGGCGCCCTGGGCGCCTCCGTCTTCGGGCGACTGCCGCTCGAACTGCTGGCCGAGCAGGGCGCGCCGCCGCCGGCCCAGGGCGGCTGGGACGCCGGCCGCGTGCGTCACCTGCTGCCGGCGGTCAGCGACTCGCGCATTCTGCTGAAGGCGTCGTTCGACGGCCCGCTGTCGGGCGCCCCGACGCTGCGGGTCGGCAGCACCGGCGTCACGGGCCGGATGAACGACACGGTGGGGGAGTACTGGCAGTTCTACGCGACCGGCCTCGACCCGGCGCGCCGCTACGAGCTGTCTCTCACGGGCGCAGACGGGGCGGCGCTGTGCGAGCCGTGGCCGCTGTCGACGTTCCCGGCGCCGGACGCGCGGCCCGAGCGGCTGCGGATGCTGTTCTTCACCTGCGCCGGCGGCCCGGGCGGCACGTACGCGGGGATCGGTGACCGGAGCGGCTTCCTGCCGACCGCCATCCGCAACCGTCTCCTGCGCCGGGCGCTGTCGTTCGCGCCTGACGCGGCAATCGCCAACGGCGATCACATCTACTGGGATCTGCACACCTGGCAGGGGGAGAACGCCGGCCAGCTCAGCCCGAGCGGGCGGCAGTCGAACTTCGACTTCTCGGCGTCGGTGTTCGGCGCGAGCAACGAGGCGGCGATGAAGGCGGCGGCGGGCCCGCAGATCGTGCCGGTATACGGGACGGACTTCCGCTCGACGCCGATCTGCTTCCTGCAGGACGACCACGACCACTGGGAGAACGACGCGGTCACCGACGAGATCGCCAATTTCCCGATCCCGTGGTTCCAGCTCCAGCTCGCCCGCGCCACGCAGCAGCTCTACTATCCCGAGTTCCTGCCCGACGCCCGGCGCCCCGCCGGCCTGCCGTGGTCCGGAACGAGCGACCGCGGCGACCTCTCGGAGAGCTTCGGCACGCTGCGCTACGGCAACCTGACCGAGATCCTGCTCTACGACGTGCGGCGGACGGTGAGTCTCTCGGGACCGAACGCGGTCTTCATCGACCGGCAGGTCGAGCGCTGGCTGCTGGAGCGCACCGCGGCGACGGACACGCGGCACCTGGTCCACGCGCCGTCGAACCCCTTCGGGTGGAGCGCCGGCAAGTGGGGCGAGTGGTACCCGGACGTGCTCGACCGCGACACCGGCGAGCTGACCACCGCCATCGCCAAGGGCTACTGGCAGGAGGGCTGGCTGCGGCAGCACGACCGGCTGGTCGCGGCGATCGCCGGCCAGCGGGAGCGCGTGCCGCTGGTGGTGAGCGGCGACCTGCACGCGATCGGCATGGGCCGGATGCACCGGGCCGGCGCGCTGAACCTCAACGCGCGGCCGGTCACGGCGGTGCTCAGCGGTCCCATCGGCACGTCGGTGCGGGGCTTTCCGTCCGTGGTGCGCGGCGTCGGCGCGACGCCGCCCGAGCACCTCGACATGGAGGAGTCGGTGGCGCCGATCGAGGACCACGGGTTCACCATCGCCGACTTCCTGCCGGACCGTATCGTGCTGCGCCAGTTCCGGTGGGACGTCGACCGGCAGCCCGTCGAGGCCATCGACACGCTGGAGGCGTTCCACACGGCCGAGTTGCCCGTCTCGGGGTAGCCGGCAGCCCGTCGAGGCCATCGACACGCTGGAGGCGTTCCACACGGTCGAGTTGCCCGTCTCGGGGTAGCCGGCAGCCCAGGCAGCCGGCGCGGCCTCGTCGGAGCGCCCGCATCGCGGGGCTGCCGGTCGGGGCAGGCGTCCGTCTCGCCTGCGTCCAAGGGCGAGGCGCGCGCGGACAAGACCGCCCCCGGGTCCGCCCGCCGATCAGGACGTGCAGCGCTGCCGCGCCAGGCGCCGGAACGCCTCGGAGAGCGCCCGTGTCACCGGTCCCGGCCGACCGTCGCCGACGGGGCGCCGATCGACGCGGGTGACCGCGAGCACCTCGCGGGTCGTGCTGGTCACGAAGAGCTCGTCGGCGGTGGCGAGGTCGGCGGGCAGGAGCGTCTCTTCCCGCACCGGAATGCCCGCCGACGCCCCCACCTCGAAGACGAAGTTGCGCGTGACGCCCTCCAGGATTCCCGCCTCGACGGGCGGCGTCAGGGCGGCGCCGTCGCGCACCAGGAAGAAGTTCGACTGCGCGCACTCGGCCAGCTCGCCGCGGTGGTTGCACATGAGGGCCTCGGCGGCCCCGGCGCGCAGCGCCTCCTGCATCGCGAGAGCGTTGTTGAGCAGGTTGTTCGACTTGATCCGGGGATGGAGAGACTGCGGGTGATTGCGCAGTACCGACGACTGCACGATGCCGATGCCGGTCGCCACGACGCCGGCGGGCGTTTCCGCATGCGGCCGCACGATGACGACGACGGTCGGCGGGGGGCAGTTGGCGAGGCCATAGCCGAGTTCGCCGGCGCCGCGGGTCAGCAGCAGGCGTATGCTGCGCTCGCCGGGTCCGTCGACGGCCTGCATCGTGGCCAGGATGCGGGCGGTGAAGGTCGGGTCGTCGAGCGGCGGCTCCAGCGCGATGCGTTCCGCCGACGCCCGCAGCCGGGCGAGGTGGCGGTCGAGCAGGAACGGCCGCTGATTGTAGGTGCGCAGCGTTTCGTAGACCCCTTCGCCGAAAAGGAATCCACGATCCAGCACCGGGACGCTGGCGCTCTCCGCGTCGCCGAGGCGTCCGTTGACGTCGATGGCTATCTGCATGGTCGGTTCTCCGTCGCCGCGCGTCGACGGCAACCGTCGAGAGTCCGTGGTGACACGTCGCGCAGCACCGAGATTATCTCCTGTCCGGGGTGGTGCTCAGCCGCGCCCGGGGGCGGCGATAGTGCGATTCGGGCGGGCCGATCCTGAAGCGGTGGTCTCCGCCGCGCCCGGGGGCGGCTCTCGTCCGGCGTCCCCACGCCCGCGGGCGCGCACCGGATAGGATCCCCTGATGCGCGTACTGACGCCGGCGCAGATGCGCGAAGCCGAGCGGCGCACCATCGAAGACCATGGCGTACCGTCGCTGCGGCTGATGGAGCGCGCCGGTGAACAGGTCGTTGCGGCCATCGAAGCGCACCTCGCCGGCCGCCCCGGGGCGGCGGCCGTCCTCTGCGGTCGGGGGAACAACGGCGGCGACGGGTGGGTGGTCGCACGGTTGCTCGGGGAGCGGGACCGGGACGTCCTCGGGGTCCTGTTCGGCACGGCCGGCGACGTGGCGGGCGATGCGCGCACGAACCTGGAGCGCGCGCGGCAGGCGGGAATCCCCATCGTGGAGGTGACCGGCGAGGACGACTGGCGCCGCTGTCGGCCGCGGCTCGACGCCCGCCTCGTCGTCGACGCGATCCTGGGCACGGGCCAGAAACGCCCGCTGACCGGGTTGCTGGCGACGGTGGCCGACGACGTCAACGCCATGACCGGAACCGTCGTGTCAATCGACCTGCCGTCGGGGATCCTGAGCGACCTGTCGCGCCGCGCCGATCCCTGCCTCCGGCCGGTGCTGACGGTCACGCTCGGCGCTCCGAAGCTGGCCCTCGCCTTGCGACCGGAGCCGGCCGGTCAGGTGGTCGTGGCGGACATCGGCATTCCCGCCGCGGTCATCGCGAAGCTGGACGCTCCCCGCATCGGCCTGCTTGCGGCGGGGGAAATGCGGTCGTCCATACCGAGCCGTCATCCGGAGTCGCACAAGGGCGACTACGGCCGCGTCGCAATCGTCGCGGGTTCGCGCGGGAAGACCGGCGCGGCGTGTCTGGCCGGACTCGGCGCCCTGCGCGCGGGGGCGGGCCTGGTGACAGTGGCCACGCCGGCGTCGTGCCTGGACGTGGTCGCCCGGGAGCCGGAGTACATGACCCTCGGACTGCCGGATGAGAACGGGGTGGCGACAGGGAACGGACTGGATGCCCTGCTGGCCGGTCCGTGGGACGTGATGGCGGCGGGACCGGGGCTCGGCACCGGCCGCGGCTGCCGGACGATCGTGCAGGCGCTGCTCGACCGGCCGGCACGCGGCCCGCTCGTGCTCGACGCGGATGCGCTGACCGCCTGCGCGGAACAGCCCGAGCGTCTCCGCGGCCACCCGGACGCACCGGTCGTGATCACGCCGCATCCGGGCGAGATGGCGCGGCTCGCGGCCACCGGGGTCGCCGACGTGCAGCGGGACCGCGTCGGCGTGGCGCATCGGTTCGCGGCGGACCACGGCGTTCACGTGGTCCTGAAGGGCGCACGCACGGTCATCGCCGCCCCGGATGGCGCGGTATGGATCAACACCACCGGCAATCCGGGCATGGCCAAGGGCGGCAGCGGCGACGTGCTGACCGGTGTGGTGGCCGCCTGGCTGGCGCAGGTGCGGGACGTGGGGGCGGCGGTGGCGCTCGCAGTCCATCTCCACGGCCTGGCGGGCGACCTCGCGGTGCGGGAGACTGGCGAAACCGGTCTGCTGGCGCGGGACATCGCCCGCCGGCTCGGGCCGGCGGTGGTGGAGCTCGCGGGCGGAGGCCGCGACCGATGACGACGACCGAGATCAGCCGCTCCGAGGCGGACACGCTCCGGATCGCCCGCGAGCTCGCCGCTGCGCTGGACGAGGCGCCCGCGGCCGTGCTCCTGTACGGCGAGCTCGGTGCCGGCAAGACCGCCTTCGTGCGCGGGCTCGTGGACGGGGCGGGCGGCTGCCCCGACGACGTCAGCAGCCCGACGTTCGTGCTGATGCAGGAGTACTCGGGACGCCGGCTCGTACACCACGTCGACCTGTACCGCCTGGGCGGCGACGATGTCGCGGACCTCGAGCCGCTGCTGGACGAGATGCTGGACGGCGAGGCCATCGTCGCCATCGAGTGGGCGGACCGGCTGCGAAGCGCGCCCGAGCCGGCCGTGCGGGTGCGCATCGCGGACCGGGGCGGAGACCAACGGGAGATTACCGTCGAGAGGCCGTGAGCGGGTTGTTTGCGGGAGGGGGCGAAATCCTACGCTAACTAGCCAAACTAGCCACAGCGGGCGGCGCGGCATGGCCTCCGAGCTCGTGCGCCGCGGGGCCAGCACCACCGCCATCCAGCAGGCCGGCGGGTGGCGCAGCCCGCAGATGGGTCGCCCGCTACGCCAGCGCCGTCAACGTCGAGGACGGCGCGGTCGCGCGCTTCTTCGGGTAGTTGTCCGACCGATCGTGGCGACGGGCCGCGGCGCTCGCCGTGGAGATGATGGCGCTGCAGGGGTGCCGTCGCGGACGTGCAGGGTCCGGACAGCGGGCCATCCCTGCGGCCGGAACCGGCCAGCCGAGAGGCGAGCGCCGGAGACTTCAGCACGCCCGCGAGAACTGGACCGAAGGAGGCGAATCCGGGGCCCCGATCGGAAAGGGCGCGAATCGCACCCCGGTTACGGGAAGAACACCAGCTTGATCAAGAGTCCCAGGACGACCGGCCCGTACCCGAACTTGAGCAACTTCATGTCGGACTTCAGCTCCGCTTCGATGCGGCTCATCTGCGTCGACAAGCGCGTGTCGAGGTTCGCAACTTCGGTGCGCACCTCGGAGATCTGCGTCGACAAACGCGTGTCGAGGTTCGCGATCTCGGCCCGCAACTCGGCCTGGCCGGCCTTGAACTGGTCCGAGGTGACGTGGTCGCCCTGCTCGGCCGCCGAGCGGATGGCGTCGGTGAGGGCGTCGGCCTGGGCCGGCGTGAAGTCGGCCGCGGTCAGCGAACGGGCGACAGCGTGCGTGTCGAACATCAGGACACAATTCTCCCACAAACGAGGCTCTTCACCTCGGTCGCGCTCGTCACAGATAACGCGCGACGGCGCCGCGTTCTACGGTCGCCCCGGCGGCGTAGTGTGCCACCATTGCGCGGCGTCTTCCAGTTTTCCGGTGAGCATCACGTCAGTGGGTCAACGCGACTGCGGCGCACGCACGGTGACGCGCATGCCGTCGCCCTCGGCCGCGTCGGCGACGTCGGCCCAGCGCAGCGCGCTGACCTCGCTGCGCCGCATCCCGGCCATGAACAGCAGGCCGGCGATCACGGCGTCGAGACGTCCGCGCTCGTTGGCGAGCTGGTCGGACTCGAGGCCGCGTCCGCGACGTCGCGGCCGGCTGCAGGTGGCGAACAACCGCGGCCAGGTCGGCCATGTCGAACGGCCGTGCCTGCCCGCGTCCCCGATCTCCTGCACTCCGCCGGTAGCCGGCGAGGACCCGGGCGGTCCGCTCGCCGGTGGGCGCGGGCCGCCCGGCCAGCTTCGCGCGGAAGGTTCGCGGCGGCGACCGCCATTGCCGCGCTCGCTGGCGAGCGGCCGTCGTCGTGCAGCTCGGCGAGGTGGGGCCGCGAGCTCGCGGCCGTCGAGCCAGGCGTCGAGGCGGCTGAGCGCCCCGGCGTAGGCGCGGCGGGTGTTCTCGCTGATGGAGGCCTAGACCAGGCGCGCCTGGCCGCTGCCCGAGGACCTGGCGGCGGAGGGCATCAAGCGGCTCCCGACCGGCCGGATCCAGAGGATCGGGGCCGGAATCGCGAGATCCGCGAACGAACCCGGCCATGAACCCTACCAGCGCAGGCAAGGGTCGACAGGTGCGAGTATGTCGTCGACGGCGTCCAGCAGGGGAACGATGGCACCGGTGTGCGGGTCGTCTTCGCGATCGCCGTCCGCGGCGACGTCGCGCTCGATGTCGTCGGCGAGCATGCCTGGGTCCTCGACGGCGCGGGCGAAGTGCCCGGCGAGCAGGCGCAGGTCCTCGCGGCAGCCGTCGGCGTTCGTCTTCGACGAGCGGGACGCGGACCCGCAGCTGCCCGGCGCGCGCCGTTGGCGTGATGTCGCCCCAGACCAAGGCGGCGATCTCGGAGCGGCGCAGTTCCCGCGTAGAACGCCAGCGCCACGATCGCGGCGTCGCGACGGCCGCCGGCCGCCGCCGCCGCGGACGTCTCCCGTCGCCGGTCCGCGGCGCTGGGGCAAGTCCGGTCCGATTGCCGGTGAGCTCCCCCGGGGAGTCGCCCAGCCCGCGGCAGATGTGACCCGCCGAGTTCAAACAACAGGAGCTGCCCGGCGTGATCTCCCCGCCGGAGCCGGCGAGCCTGCGGCGGCGTCCGGATGGCGCGGCGCCGGGACCGGGCTACTCGCTCTGGTAGTTCGGCGCCTCCTTGGTGATCACCACGTCGTGGACGTGGCTCTCCCGCACGCCGGCCGGCGTGATGCGGACCAGCTCCGCCTCGCGTCTGAGCGCCGTCAGGCTCGACGCCCCGCAGTACCCCATTCCGGCGCGCAATCCGCCCTCCAACTGCTGGATCATCGTCGCGACGCTGCCCTTGTAGGGGACGCGTCCCTCTATGCCCTCGGGCACGAGCTTCTGCTGGCTGTCGTCGGGTCCGGTGAGCTCGAACTCCTCCTGGAAGTAGCGATCCGTGCTGCCGCTTCGCATCGCCCCGATCGAGCCCATCCCGCGATAGTCCTTGAAGCTGCGGCCCTGGTAGAGGATGAGCTCGCCCGGGCTCTCGTCCGTGCCGGCGAACAGGCTGCCCATCATGACCGCGCTGGCGCCGACCGCGAGGGCCTTGGTGATGTCGCCGGAGTAGCGGATCCCCCCGTCGGCGATGACGGGAATGTCGTACTCGGCCGCCGCGGAAGCGCATTCGGCGACCGCGGTGACCATCGGGACGCCGATGCCGGCGATGATCCGGGTCGTGCAGATGGAGCCCGACCCGATGCCGACCTTGACGGCATCGACTCCCGCCTCGGCCAGCGCCCGCACGCCGCCCGCGGTCGCGATGTTGCCGGCGACGAGATCGACCGACGGGAACGCCTGCCGCAATCGGGCCGCCGCGTCGATGACGTTCTGCGAGTGGCCGTGCGCGCTGTCGAGGACGAGCACGTCGACGTTGGCGGCGACGAGCGCCTCCGCCCGCTCGAGCGCGTCCGCCGCGATGCCGACGGCCGCGCCGACCCGCAGGCGGCCGAGCGAGTCCTTGCACGCGTTGGGGTACTTGATTGCCTTCTGGATGTCCTTGACCGTGATGAGACCGCGCAGATTGAACTGCTGATCCACGACGAGGAGCTTCTCGACGCGGTGCTGGTGGAGGATGTCCTTCGCCTGGACCAGCGTCGTGCCCACCGGCACGGTGATGAGCTTCTCGCGGGTCATCACCTCCGAGATGGGGCGCTGGACGTCCCCGTGGAACCGCAGGTCGCGGTTCGTGAGTATCCCGACCAGCCGCCCCTCGTTGCGGCCGTCGGAGGTGATCGGCACGCCCGAGATGCGGTACTTCCTCATCAACTCGAGCGCTTGGCAGACCCGCGCCTCCGGCGAGAGGGTGATCGGATTGACGATCATGCCGCTCTCCGAGCGCTTGACCCGGTCGACCTCCGATGCCTGCGCCTGGATGTCGAGGTTCTTGTGGACGATGCCGATGCCGCCGAGCTGGGCCATCGCGATCGCCATCCGCGACTCGGTCACCGTGTCCATGGCCGCGCTGAGGAGGGGCAGGTTCAGCGGAATGCGCCGCGTCAGACGCGTGCTGACGTCGACCTCGCGGGGCAGCGTGTCCGAGTGGCGCGGGCGGAGCAGGACGTCGTCGAACGTCAACGCGGTCTCGACCGTGGCGCTGGTCAGTCGCTCGGTGGTCGTCTCGGTCTTGACTGTCATGATGCACCCGCCGGTCACGCCCCGTGGCACTTCTTGTACTTCTTGCCGCTGCCGCACGGACACGGCTGGTTGCGTCCGACCTTGGGCATGTCCCGGCGTACCGTCTTGACGGCGGCATCGTCGCCCCCGGTACGGGCCGGCCGGGGAGCCGCTCCGCCGGCCGGGAAGGTCGACGCCCGCCGGCCCGGGTCGTTGAACGAGAGCGGCGCCGCCTGTCGGGCCGGAACCGGGGCCTGCCGGTCGCCGTTGCCTTCGGCGTCCCGCACCACGGGCCGCAGGCGCCAGAGATAGCGCAGCGTCTCTTCGTCGATCCGCTGCTTCATCGCCTGGAACATCGTGAAGCTCTCCCGCTTGTACTCGACGAGCGGGTTGCGCTGGCCGTACCCGCGGAGGCCGATTCCCTCCTTGAGGTGGTCGAGGCCGTAGAGGTGGTCCTTCCACTGCGAGTCGACCACCTGGAGCATCAGATCGCGCTCCACGCGCCGCAGCACGATCCCGTCCAGCGCGGACGTTCGCTCCTCGTAGCTGGTTCGGGCCAGCGACCAGAGCGCGTCGTGCATTTCATCGGGGCTCTTGTCGTCGAAGTCGAGCACGTCGAGCGCCTCGGGATCCAGGCCGAAGAGCTCCTGCACGTTCTGCCGGAGGGCGGTCAGGTCCCACTCGTCGGGATCGACGTCGCGGCCGCAGAACGACTGGACGGCTTCGTCGATCGCGCCCTCGGCCAGCGTCAGGACGTATTCGTGCGTGTCGATCTCCTCGTCCTCCTCCATGGAGATCGTCCCTTCGAGCAGCTCCCGCCGCAGCGCGTAGACGTTCTCGCGCTGCTTGTTCATCACGTCGTCGTACTCGAGCAGGTGCTTGCGGACGGAGAAGTTCTGCGCCTCCACCTGCTTCTGGGCCCGTTCGATGGCCTTGGTCACCATCCCGTGCTCGATCGGCACGCCCTCTTCCATGCCCAGGCGATCCATGAGCCCCTGGATGCGGTCCGACCCGAAGATGCGCATCAGGTCGTCCTCGAGAGAGAGGTAGAAGCGCGAGGAACCGGGGTCTCCCTGCCGCCCGGCGCGTCCCCGGAGCTGGTTGTCGATACGCCGCGCCTCGTGCCGCTCGGTCCCGATGATGTGCAGCCCGCCGGCGTCCACCACGGCTTCGTGATCCGAGTCGGTCTGTGCTCTGTACCTCGTGTCGAGCCGCTCCCATTCGGCGCGCGGGACACGATGGAAGCCGTCGTGCACGAAATAGACGTACTCCTCGTCGTCGACGAACTTCGCCTCGCCCTCGGGAAGGCGCTCGGCCACCTCGTCGGCCAGCGCCTGGCGGCGCGCCATGTGCTCGGGATTGCCGCCGAGCAGGATGTCGGTCCCGCGACCGGCCATGTTCGTGGCGATGGTCACGGCGCCGGAGCGTCCCGCCTGCGCGACGATCTCGGCCTCCTTGTCGTGATACTTCGCGTTCAGGACCACGTGCTTGACGCCGCGGCGCTTCAGCAGGCCGGACAGGCGCTCGGACTTCTCGATGGACACGGTGCCCACCAGGACGGGCCGCCCCTCTTCCTGTTGCTCGATGATGTCATCGACGATGGCGGCGTACTTCTCCCTCTCGGTACGGTAGACGAGGTCGGGCTCCTCGATGCGGATGAGCTCGCGGTTGGTCGGGACCGAGAAGACGTCGAGCTCGTAGATCTTCGCGAACTCGGTGGCCTCGGTCTCGGCCGTTCCGGTCATGCCGGCGAGCTTGTCGTACTTCCGGAAGTAGTTCTGGAAGGTGACCGTGGCCAGCGTCTGGTTCTCGCGCTCGATCCTGACCTTCTCCTTCGCCTCGACGGCCTGGTGCAGCCCGTCGCTCCAGCGCCGGCCCGGCATGAGCCGGCCCGTGAACTCGTCGACGATGACCACCTGGCCGTCCTTGACCATGTAGTCGACGTCGCGCTCGAACAGGCTGTGGGCGCGCAACGCCTGGTTGATGTGGTGCAGCAGCGGCATGTTGGCCGGGTCGTACAGGCCGCCGGGCTGGAGGCGGTGCTTGAGCAGCTTCTCGCAGATGGCCATGCCGCTCTCGGTCAGCGAGACCGTCTTGTGCTTCTCGTCCTTGAGGAAGTCGCCGGTGTCCTCCAGCTCCGCCCGGCGCTCGGCCGGCACGTTGCCCTGGGTGACGGCGCCGGGCTTCAGGCGCGGGATGATCCGGTCCACCTCGTAGTAGAGCTCCGTCGACTGCTGCGCCGGTCCGGAGATGATCAGCGGCGTGCGCGCCTCGTCGATCAGGATGCTGTCGACCTCGTCCACGATTGCGAAGTGGTGGCCGCGCTGCACGAACTGCGCGACGTCGAACTTCATGTTGTCGCGCAGGTAGTCGAAACCGAACTCGTTGTTGGTCCCGTAGGTGATGTCGCAACGGTAGGCGGCGTGGCGCTCCGCATCGCGCAGGTCGTGCTGGATCACGCCGACCGTCATTCCGAGGAAGCGGTAGATCCGGCCCATCCAGTCGGCGTCGCGACGCGCCAGATAGTCGTTGACGGTGACGACGTGCACGCCCTCGCCGGCCAGCGCGTTGAGGTAGGCCGCGAGGGTGGCCACCAGGGTCTTGCCCTCGCCGGTCTTCATCTCGGCAATCTTGCCCCGGTGCAGCATGATGCCGCCGATGAGCTGGACGTCGAAGTGCCGCATCCCGAGCATGCGGCGCCCCGCCTCGCGAACCACCCCGAAGGCGTCGATCAGAAGGTCGTCCAGCCCGGCGCCCTGGTCGTGCCGCTGGCGAAGCGCCGCCGTCCGGGCGCGGAGATCATCGTCCGAGAGCGCACGGACGGAGTCCTCCCGCTCTCCGATGGCGGCGACAAGGGGCTGGACTCGCTTGAGGTCGCGCTGGTTCTGGGTGCCGAAGACCTTGGCCAGAAAGGTGTCCAGCATTCTCGTGCCGCCGTGCGCCGTCTAGTTCGCGGCCAGCGCGTCCGCCGGGCTGATCAGCCGCAACGGGTTGACCGTCCGTCCGTTCACCCAGATTTCGTAGTGGACGTGGTTGCCGGTCGCGCGGCCCGTCGCGCCGGCGTAGCCGATGAGGTCGCCGCGCTGCACGGTGTCGCCCGGTCGCACGGCGAACGTCGCCAGGTGGCCGTAGCGCGTGATCAGGCCGAACCCGTGACTGATCTCGACGAGGTTGCCGTAGGCGCCGTTGCGCTTCGCCGAGGCGACGAGCCCGGTGGCCGTCGCATGGACGGGCTCCCCGGGTCGCGTGGAAATGTCGATCGCGGGGTGATGATCGCGGGCTCCGGTGAAGGGATCGCGGCGATAGCCGTATCCTGCCGATACCCAGCCATCGACCGGCCACAGCGTCGGGGTGGCATCCGCGAGGGCTTCACGCAACGCCACGCCGCGCCGCACGACCTGCAGCTCCCGGCCGAGCGAATCGAGCAGGTCGCTGAGGTCGCCGAAAGTCTGGTTGGCGACCGGAATCGAGGCGTTCGGACGCAGGGATGCGGCCAACCTCGCCGGCAGGCGCTCGACCGTGGAGCGCACCCTGATCACGTCGAGCGGAGTACGCGCCGCCAAGTCGTCGAGGACCGCCTGCAGCGACGTGATGTTGCGTATCAGGTTCGTCGCGGTTGCGCGATAGCCCGAGTTCTCGATCTCGAGGCGGGCGTTGCTCAACCGCAGGCGCAGGATCTCGGCGTGGGCGTCCCAGCCGGCCTGCAGCACCCAGCCGAGAGGGGCGCCGACCGCGACGGTCGTGATCAGCAGGGCGAGACCGACCGATACCGTGAAGCGGTGGATTGTGCCGGTTGCCCGCTCGGCGACGATGAACGCGTAGCGCCGTCGAATCATGAAAGCAGCACTCCCTGGCTTCCGGAAAAGACACGGCTGGCCCCGGGGCAGCCTGCCGAGTCCTGGGATGATCCGTGCCGGACCCGCCTAGTGTAGCACGCGATACTGGATCGCTTCCGCAACGTGCGATCTCCCGATGTTCGGGGCGTCGTCGAGATCGGCGATGGTGCGCGCCACGCGGCGGATGCGGTCGAACCCGCGTCCGGTGAGTCCGAGCCGCTGCATCGCGCGCTCGACGAGGGCCAGGCTCCGCACGTCGAGCCGGCAGTGTTCCCGGAGTCGCGGCCCCGCGAGATCGGCGTTCGTGCCGCACGTCTCGCCATGGTAGCGGGCGGCCTGGCGCCGCCGCGCGCGGCGCACCCGCTCGCGAACCGCCGCGGAGCCCTCGGCGGGGGCGTCGCCGGCGAGAAGCGGAAACGGAACGCGCTCGACCCGGACCGTCAGATCGATCCGGTCGCGCAGGGGTCCCGACAGCCGGTCGCGGTAACGATCGACGTCCACCCGGCTGCAGCGGCAGCGCTCGGAAGACTCGCCCGCGTAGCCGCACGCACACGGGTTCATGGCGCCGACCAGCAGAAAGCGCGATGGAAACTGCACCGTGCGCAGCGCGCGCGCGATCCGGACGACGCCGTCCTCCAGGGGCTCCCGCAGCGCCTCGAGTGCGCGGCGGTGGAATTCCACGATCTCGTCGAGAAACAGGACCCCGTTGTGGGCCAGGCTGACCTCTCCGGGTCGCGGGTCGCGTCCGCCGCCGATGAGCGCGGCGTCCGAGGCGCTGTGGTGCGGAGCGCGGAAGGGGCGCGCCGCGAGCAGGCCCGCGGCCGGCTCGAGCAGGCCGGCCACGGAATGGATGGCCGTCGAGGCGACCGCCTCGTCGAACGTCGGCGGCGGGAGGATGCCCGGGAGCCGCCGGGCGAGCAGCGTCTTGCCGGCGCCGGGAGGGCCGACCAGCAGCAGATTGTGGCGGCCGGCGGCGGCGATCTCGAGCGCGCGCCGGGCTGTCTGCTGGCCTCGCACGTCGGCGAGGTCCAGCTCGGCGTCCACGGATCCGGGCGCCTGATCCGCCGGCGGGGGGTCCGCGATCGCGGTCCCGGCGGTCAGGTCCTCCACGACCTGCGCCAGCGCCGCCGCCGGGCGCAGTGCGAGCCGCTCGACGATGCGGCCCTCGCGCAGATTGGCCGCAGGCAGCACCAGCCGGTAGCCGTGGCGGGCGGCCAGCAGTGCGACCGGGAGGACGCCCCGCACCGGTTGCACCCGGCCGTCCAGCGACAGTGCGCCGACGACGAGCAGGTCGTCGAACAGGCTCGCCGGCAGGACGCCGACCGCCGAGAGCAGCCCGAGTGCGATCGGGAGATCGTAGGAGGCTCCGCTCTTGCGCACGTCGGCCGGCGCCAGGTTGACGGTGATTCGGCGCTGGGGGAAGTCGAAGCCGGCGTGCCCGATGGCGCTGCGGACCCGATCGCGGCTCTCCTTCACCGTCGAGTCCGGCAGACCCACCACGGTGAAGGCCGGAAGACCACCCGCTACGTCGATTTCGACGTCGACGAGCGACGCCTCGACGCCGACGATGGCGGCGGACCGCAGCTTCCCGAGCATGCGAACGTCATGCATGCAAAGCTCGATCCAACGCCCGCCGCCCTTCATTCATCTGCGGATTGCCGGCGGCCCTGGCAGTTTCTGCGCTGGCCGGACGTGGTCGGCGGTGAAGGAACCGAGGCGTCGATCCGGTCGCCTATAATGCGTGCGCGACGCCGGGTGCATGCAGCTCTCCATCATCATTCCGGTCTTCAACGAACGCGCGACGGTGCTGGACGTTCTCGATCGCGTTGAAGCGACCGCGGTCGATGCGGAGATCATCCTGGTCGACGACGGGTCCACCGACGGTACGCGCGAAATCCTCCATGCGCGCACCGAGGCGTCCCGCGGCAGGATCGCGCTCCTGCGGCACCCCGTGAATCGAGGCAAGGGGGCCGCGGTGGTGACCGGGGCTGCCAGGGCGACCCGCGAATACGTGATCGTCCAGGACGCCGACCTGGAGTACGACCCCGCCGACTACGTCCGCCTGCTGGCGGCGGCGCACGACCGGGGGGCGGCCGCCGTCTACGGTTCCCGCTTCCACCGCGGGTCGCCGGAGATGTTCCTGCGCCAGGTGATCGGGAACCGGCTGCTGACCGGCTTGACGAATCTCCTCTATGGATCGGCGCTGACCGACATGGAGACGTGCTACAAGCTGGTTCGGAGAAGTCTGTTCCAGGAGCTCCGGATCACGTCCAGGCGGTTCGACGTCGAGCCCGAGGTCACCGCCAAGCTGCTGAAGAAAGGCGTCACCATTCACGAGGTGCCGATCAGCTACAAGGGGCGCAGCTTCGCCGAAGGCAAGAAGATCTCCTGGGTCGACTTCGTGTCGGCGGTCTGGACGCTGGTACGGCTGCGCGTTTCCGGGTGAGGCGTCGGCTCGGCGGCGCCTCCCGCCGGCGGAGTCGCGGCGTGGCTCAGCGTTGCACGAAGATCCCGCGCGACTCGCCGAGGTCGCGCGCCGCGGGGGTGACGATCGTGCGTTCGCCGATCACGATGCTTCGCGACTCGCGGAGGGCGGCGCGAACGTCTTCCTCGCAGACGAACGAAACCGGGGAGGCGTCGCCGGAAACCGGCCGGCGGGCTTCGGCGTCGCGAGGCGACGTGTCGGGCGCGCGCGACTCCCGGTCGTCCAGCAGCGCCGCGACGCGGTCGGCCACGAGGCGTCCGTCGAGGCCGGCCGGCAGGCCTTCGGCCCCTCCGTCGGATGCGGTCGCGTCTCGACCCGCCGGCGCGCCCAGGTCCGCGGCGGCCGCGTTCGCGGTGCGCGTCTCGTAGGCCAGCCGCTTCACGTTGAGCAGGTGCCGGGGCGAGATGTTGTCCGAGGTGACGTTGCCGCCGTGGCCGCCGCAGCCGAGCGTCATCGACGGATCGAGTCCCGTCGTCATGCCGATGGAGCCGAGCGTGGCCGGCGTGTTCACGACGATGCGGAATGCCGGTTTCCGCAAGGCGAACTCCAGAATGACCGACTCGTCGCGGGAGTGGACCGACATGGTGTGCCCCATCCCGCCGTACTGCAGGATCTGCCGGCACCGCTCGCAGCCCTCCCGCCAGTCTTCCACGACGTAGAGGGAGAGAACGGGGCAGAGCTTCTCTATCGACAGGGGATGGTCGCGGCCGACCCCCTCGAGCGGGGCGATGAGCGCGCGCGTCCCATCCGGAACCTGCAGACCGGCCCGCCCGGCGATCTCCAGCGCGCTGCGCCCCACGAAGTCCGGATGCGGGAGCCGTTGCGGGGTGATCAGGGCTGCGCCGAGCGCATCCACGGCGGCGCGGCTCAGGACGTGTCCGCCCTGCGCCTCGAACTCGCGACGAACCTCCTCCGCGACCGCCGCATCGACCACCACGGAGTTCTCCGACGAGCAGAGCAGGCCGTTGTCGAAGGTCTTGCCGGTGAGAACGTCCCCCACGGCCTTGGTGACGTCCGCGGAGTGCTCGATGTAGGCCGGCGCGTTGCCGGGACCGACCCCGTAGGCCGGCTTGCCGGCCGAATAGGCGGCGCGCACGAGGCCCATGCCGCCTGTCGCGAGTATCACGGCCACCCTCGGGTGGCGCATCAGGGCCTGCGTGCCCGCCAGGCTCACCGACGTCATGCAGGCGATCGCACCGGTCGGAGCGCCTGCGCGCCGCGCCGCGCCCTCGAGCAACTGCACGGTCCGGTCGATGCAGTCGACCGCCGCCGGGTGCGGGCTGAGCACGATGGCGCAACGCGCCTTCATCGCGATCAGCAGCTTGTAGATCGCGGTGGAGGTCGGGTTGGTCGATGGCACGATCGCGGCGACCACGCCGAACGGCTCGGCGATTTCCACGACCCCGCGGTCGTCGAGGCGCCGCAGCACGCCGACCGTCTTCATCGGCCGGATGAACTCGTACACGGTACGGGCGGCGAAGAGGTTCTTGCGAACCTTGTCCGCGTGCACGCCGAATCCCGTCTCCGCGACGGCGGCGGCGGCGAGTTCGTCGGCGTGTCGCGCGGCCGTTTCCGCCATGGCCGCGACGATCCGATCGATCCGCTCCTGGCCGAGCCCGGCAAGCGCCGACTGGGCGTCGTGCGCGCGCAACGCCAGCCGGCGTGCTTCCGCGACGGAGCGTTGATCCGGTTCGGACGGAGGAACGGAGTCACCCATGGCGGAGCAGGCGTCGCCTGCCGATGTGGAACAGGCCGCGCCGTTCTACGACGCGGACTCCCGGCCCGCATCCGCGGCCGCAGGCAGGATCTTCTCGACCTCGTGATGGGGGCGCGGAATCACGTGCACCGAAACCAGCTCTCCGACGCGCCGGGCCGCCGCCGCGCCGGCATCGGTCGCCGCCTTGACCGCGCCGACGTCGCCGCGCACCATTACCGTCACGTAGCCTGCGCCGATGTACTCCTTGCCGACAAGCAGGACGTTCGCCGCCTTGACCATGGCGTCGGCGGCTTCGATGGACCCGACCAGGCCCTTGGTTTCGACCATGCCGAGCGCTTCGAGCGTCATTCGTGAATCAGATTCTCCAGGGTGCGCCGCCCGCTGGCGGCGAAGGAACGGCCGGCAGCCTAGCACATTGCCGGAGAGACCCGCAACAGGCTAGCATGTGACAAGATGTACAAGCTGCGTTCGTCGACGTGGGGGCCCGTAGCGGTTGCGGGTTGGCTGCTGGGCTCGTTCGCGTGTGCCGAGGATCCGGTTCCCGTCGCGACCGTCACGCTGGGCGTCGATCGGGTGGCGGTGCCGCTCGGTGCTCCCCTGACCCTGCAATTGCGCTTCGACGTGGCGACCGATCTCGCGGACGAACTGACGGCGGACCACCGGGTCTTCGTGCACTTCCTGGACGACCGGCAGGAGTTGTTGTGGACCGAGGATCACGATCCGCCCGTGCCGGCGTCGCAATGGCGGCCGGGCCAGTCCATCGAGTACGAGCGGCGCGTGACGATTCCCATGTATCCCTACATCGGGGAGTCGCTCATCGCGGTGGGCCTCTATTCCGCGGTCGACGGGGCGCGTATCCCGCTCGCCGGGTCCGACATCGGCCAATTCGCATACCACGTGGCGAGCATTCGTCTCGAGCCGCAGCACGAGAGCAGCTTCATCACCTATGGAGAGGGGTGGCACCCGCCGGAGTTCGCCGGCGACGGACGACGGCAGTGGCGCTGGATGACCGGCCGCGCCGTGCTCTCGTTCAGGAACCCGAACCGGGACTCGCGGTTCGTCCTGGAGTTCGAAGGCCGTTCGGACCTGTTCGACTCCGCGCAACGACTGTCGCTCGTGCTCGGCGATCGCGTCCTGCGGGAGCTCGACGTGGATTCGAACGAGACGATTCGTCTGGTGGAGGAAATCTCCGCGGCCGATCTGGGAGCGGAAGACTTCGTGGAACTGGAGCTGCGGGTGGATCGGACCTTTACGCCCGCTGAAATCGACAGCGCGGCCCAGGACACCCGGGAGCTGGGCGTGCGCGTCTTCTACACGTACTTCGAGCCGCTGTAATCGAGACGGCGGCTGGTATCCGGTCGCAGCCCCGCTGCAGGCGAACGGGCGGGTCGATTCAGAGTGCGGCCGGATCGGCAGGCTGGAACCATGGTGCTGAAATGGGGAGCGGTTCTGTGTTGCGGAGTGGCGATGCTGATGCTCGCCTGGGCGCCGGTTGCATTCATCGCCATCGGAGGCGTGAACGATGCGCGGCGGCAGTTGACGGCCATTCTCGAGCCGGGTGACCGCGGAGCGTCGGTGCTGCCGGCGTTCCGTCTCCATTCCAACGCCTTCCTCGACCCGCGTCAGGTCCCGATTCTGGAACCCGGGCGGGTCGCGTGGGCGGGTCTGGCCTCGCACGCCGAGGACGTGCGCGGCGGGTTGGCGGGCTGGTTCAGGGATGCCGGGCCTCCTTCCCTGCCGTCGGCGTTGTCGGAACGCCCCTACGCGCGACTGGTGCAGCTTGCGGCGGATCGTCACGGCGTCGACGCGCGTCTCGTGCATGCGGTCATCGAGGTGGAGTCCAGCTACCGGACCGACGCGGTCTCGACCGCCGGCGCAATGGGACTGATGCAGTTGATGCCGGCTACCGCCAGGCGTTACGGGGTTGCCGATCCGATGGATCCCGAAGCGAACATCGAAGCGGGCACCCGCCACCTGCGGGGGCTGCTCGACGAGTTCGGCCCGCTCTTCGCCCTGGACGCACTGGCGGCGTACCATGCCGGCGAAGCGACCGTCCGGGAGCACGGCGGGGTCCCACCGTATCCCGAAACCCGCAGGTTCGTACGCCGCGTCCTGCAGGTGCTGCTGTCGCAGACCGGGTGGGGCGGCGGCGCCTGACGATGCGCCGATGGAGTTTCGCTGCCGCCTGGGGACCGACTCCGGAGAGATCCTGGAGCGCGTCCGCGTCGCGGACAGCGAGGCAAGCCTGCGGCAGGAGCTGGAGAAGGAGGGGCTCTTTCTCCTGTCGGCCCGGAGGCGAGGCGGATTCGCGTGGTCCGGCGTCTCGTTTCAGTGGAAGCGACGGCCCGGCGTACGGGAGTTCACGGTCTTCAACCAGGAGCTGGCCACGCTGCTCAAGGCCGGCATGCCGCTCCTGCAATCGCTCGACATCCTTCGACAGCGGACCGACCAACCGGTTCTCAAGGCCGCCCTCGACGACGTCCACGACCAGGTGCGGGGCGGGGCGGCCCTGTCGGACGCGTTCGACAGCCACGGCGATCTCTTTCCCGGGGTCTATACCGCCTCGATCCTGGCCGGCGAGAAGAGCGGCAACCTGGAGGAGACGCTCCGGCGCTACGTCAGCTACGCGAGGGTCATCAGCGGCGTGCGGCGGCGGACCCTGTCGGCGCTGATCTATCCCGCCATCCTGCTGGCGTTGTCCGGCATCGTGGTCGCCATCATCGTGGTGCGCGTCGTTCCCGAGTTCACCAGCTTCTACGACTCGATGGGCGCGACGTTGCCGTTCGCCACGCGGCTGCTGACTCGCGTCTCCGGCGCGATCACCGAGTTCTTCTGGCTGATCCTGCTGCTGGCCGGCGCCCTGGCCGGCGCCGTCTGGACCTGGGGACGTCAGCCGGGCCGCGGCGCCCAGCTCGACCGCCTGCTGCTCCGGCTGCCGTTCGCCGGGGACGTGGCCGCACGCTTCTCCACGTCGCAGTTGGCGCGGACGCTGGCCACCCTGCTCGGCGGGGGCATTCCGCTCGTGAACGCCCTCGACGTCACCGCGCGCTCGGTCGGCAACCGTTTCGTCTCGCGCCACCTCGAGACCATCGCGCGCGAGGTGCGGGAAGGCAAGAGCCTGTCGGCGTCGATGCAGGCCTGCGGGTTCTTCCCGCCGGTGGCGGTGAAGATGGTGGAGGTGGGGGAGTCGACCGGCGCGCTGCAGGACATGCTGAACGCGGCGGCCGACTTCTTCGACGAGGAGATCGAGACGACGCTCGGGCGTTTCATGACGCTCATCGAGCCGCTGCTCCTGGTGATCATGGGCATCGTGATCGCCGGGTTGCTCCTGGCGTTGTACTGGCCGTTGCTGCAACTCGGAGCCATCGCCTCATGACCGCCGATCGCGCGCCATCGGCCGCACCTGCCGGCATGGAGCGGGACACCGCCGCGGGCGGACCGGCCGCGGCCGTCGACGCTGCGGCGGAGGTCGCCCGCGCGAGGGACCTCGCCGCGCGGTACCGGCTCGAGTACGTCGACATGGAGCGCTACTACGTCGATCAGGATCTGCTGCGGTCGATACCCGCCGACCTGATGCTGCGCTATCGTTTCGTTCCCCGGCGGCGCACCGGGGATGCGCTCGAGATCATCGTGTCGGATCCGACCGACCTGCCGCTGATCGACGAGCTGGCGCTGCTGCTCGGGTCGGCGGTGACCGTGACCGTCGGGACACCCTCGGCCATCGAGTCGATCCTCACCCGGAGCGAGAGCTCGCAGCGCGTGCTCGACGAGGCCACCGAGAGCTTCCAGTTGCAGCTTCTCCGAGAGGAGGACGCGGCCGAGGAGAGTCTTACCGTCGAACGCCTGACCAGCGACATCAGCCCGGTGATAAAGCTGGTCGACTCGATGATCTACACGGCGATCCAGCGGCGCGCCAGCGACATCCACGTCGAGACGCAGGACGATGCCCTGCACGTGAAGTACCGCATCGACGGCGTGCTGCAGGCGGCGATGCGACCCATCGACAAGCAGTTCCACAGCGCCGTGCTGTCGCGCATCAAGGTGATGGCGGAGCTCGACATCGCCGAGAAGAGAGTGCCGCAGGACGGGCGGTTCAAGCTGCGAATGCCCGGCAAGACCATCGACTTCCGGGTGTCGATCATGCCGAGCATCCATGGCGAGGACGCGGTCATCCGCATTCTGGACAAGGAATCGATCAGCGAGCAGTTCCGGGAGCTGCGGCTCGACATTCTCGGCTTTCCCGGCGACGAGCTGAAGCGCTTCCGCCGCGCCATCGCGGAACCCTACGGCATGGTGCTGGTGACCGGGCCCACCGGGAGCGGCAAGACCACCACGCTGTACGCCGCGCTGGCGGAGATCGCCTCGTCGGAAGACAAGATCGTGACCATCGAGGACCCGGTCGAGTATCAGCTCAAGGGGATCACGCAGATACCCATCAACGAGCGCAAGGGGCTGACGTTCGCCCGCGGCCTGCGGTCGATCCTGCGGCACGACCCGGACAAGATCATGGTGGGGGAGATCCGCGACCCCGAGACGGCGCAGATCGCGATCCAGTCCGCGCTGACGGGGCACCTGGTGTTCACGACGGTGCACGCGAACAACGTGATCGACGTGCTGGGGCGGTTCCTGAACATGGGCGTCGAGGCGTATCAGTTCGTCTCCGCCCTCAACTGCGTGCTGGCGCAACGCCTGGTCCGCACGATCTGCCAGGAGTGCCGGCATCCGGTGACGATCCCGGAAGAGGAGCTGCGCGAGGCGAAGATCGACCTTCGCAGCGCGGCCGGACACACCTTCTACGAGGGAGGCGGCTGCATCGAATGCGGCGGCACCGGCTATCGCGGCCGGACCGCGATCTGCGAGCTGCTCGATCTGAGCGACCACATCCGGGAGCTGATCCTGGGGCGGCGGCCCACGTCGGAGATCAAGCAGGCGGCTCGGGACGGCGGGATGCGCTTCCTGCGCGAGTCGGCCGTCGAGCGGGTGCTGGAGGGACGGACGACGCTGCACGAAATCAACAAGGTCACCTTCGTTGCCTGACACGCCATACGAGTTGCTGCGTTCGCTGTTCACGACGCCGGGTCCCGCCGCGGCCGTGTCGATCGCGCCGGAGCGGGTGGCGGCGGTACAGGTGGAATCGAGCCGGCGGGGAACAACGGTTCGCGGGCACGCGCTCGCGGCGTTGCCGGAGGGCGCCGTGACGCCGGCCGTGCAGGGTCGCAACCTCGCGGACGCGCCCGCGGTGGCGCGCGCGGTCGACGGCGTGCTGGACGAGCTTCCGCGCCGGCCGCGGCGCATCGCGCTTCTCCTTCCGGACGGCGCGGCCAAGGTGTCGATGGTGCGCTTCGCCAACGTGCCCGCACGGGCGGCGGACCTGGACGGGATGATTCGCTGGCAGGTCCGCAAGACCATCCCGTTCAGCGTGGACGAGGCGCAGGTGGACTGGAGTCCGGGTCGACTGACGGCGGATGGCGAGCAGGAGTTCGTCGTGCTCCTCGCGCAACGGGCGGTGGTCGAGGAGTACGAGCAGGTCTGCACGGCCGCCGGCACGCATGCCGGGCTGGTCGATCTGCTGGGTTTCGGTCTGATCGACGCGGCGCTGGCCCGCGGCGCGGGCGAGGACGGAACGGACTGGCTGCTGGTGCACGTTGAACCCGGTTCCAGTACGCTGGCCGTCCTGCGGGGCCGGCATCCGCTTCTCTTCCGGACGGTTGCCGCCGACGGCGAGTCGTTGGGGGACCTCGTGCACCAGACCGTGATGTACTACGAGGATCGCCTCGGGGGCGCCGGCATCTCGAGCGCGCTGGTCGCCGGCGGCGGCGCGCTGCCGGCTGGAGCGGGCGCCGTCCGCCAGGCGGTCGAGGACCGGCTCGGGATTGCCGTCGAACCGATCGCCGGACGACTGCGCCCGCTGCTCGCGGAGCCGGCGGCGTCGGATTCCCATGCGCTCGACGGCCTCGCTGCGCCCATCGGGGTGCTGCTGCGGGAATCCGGCGCGGCGCGAGCGTGAGGGCCGAGAATGAACCTGGCGACGCGTCCGTTCTACAACGACCGCGCCGCGCACCTCGTGCTGGCGGGCCTCGGGCTCGCCGTGCTCGCCGTGCTGGCGCTGTGCGCCGTGCGGCTCGTCGATCTGTCCCGCACGCACCGTGCGCTGACGGTACAGGCCGCGGCCGCGGAGCGGGAGGCCACCGCCATTTCCACCCGCACGGTCCAGCTCCGCCGCGAGGTGCCGCCGGACGCGCTGGCGTCGCTCGGCATCGCCGCCGAGGAGGTCAATCGACTCGTCGAGCAGCGGCTGTTCTCCTGGACCGCGTTCTTCAACGTCATCGAGGACACGCTGCCGCCGGACGTGATGCTCACCGCCGTGCGTCCGGACGCGGACGACGAGGGAACGAGCGTCGATCTCGCCGTGATCGGGCGCACCGTGGCCGCGATCGAGGAGTTCATCCGACGACTCGAGGCGACGGGCGCCTTCGCGGACGTGCTGGCCCGGCAGGGCGAGCTCGACGACGACGGGATGTACCGGGCGCAGTTGCGGGGGCGCCTGGTGCGGCTCGACGGGACCGGGGCCGGCGGCGACGAGCCCGCGGGGGATGGATGACCCGGACCCTGGCCTTCATCCGGCGCGTGATCGCCGAGAAGCGCGTCCTGGTCGCGCTGGTGGCGATCGGCGTGGGGGTGGATGCGGGTCTGTACGGCTTGGCGGTCTACCCGTGGACCCTCAGGGTGGAGACCGCGGACCGGCGCGCGACGGCGGCGGCGGCCAACCTGGAAGCCGCGCGGCAACGCTTCGAGGTCACCCGCCGGGAGGCCGACGGCAGGGACCGGGCGGAGGCGGAGCTGCGCACGTTTCGCCAGGAGATCCTGCCGCGCAATCTGGCCGGCGCGCGCTCTCTCACGTTCGCTCGACTCGCCGCCCTCGCCGAGGCCCACGACCTGTTGATGGAACGCCGCGCCTCGGCGCCCGAGCGGGACGAGGACAGCCGTCTGGCGCGCCTCCGCGTGTCGATGGTGCTGAGCGGCGCGTACCGCGACATCCGGCGGTTCATCCACGCCCTCGAGACCGCGCCCGAATTCGTCATCATCGAGGAGATCGTCCTCAGTCGGGGAGACGAGACGGAGATCGGGGAAGTGCTGAGTCTGGGGCTTTCCACGTACTATTGGCATGGTGATGACGAGCCCTAGTGCGCGCGGCTATTCCTTCATCGAGCTCCTCGTCGTGAGCACGATCCTGCTCATCCTGGCGTCGGCCGTCGCGCCGCTCGCACAGGTGGCGATGCAGCGGCAACGGGAGATGGAGCTGCGCCGGGCGCTGCGCGAGATGCGTACGGCGATCGACCGCTACAAGGATGCGGTGGACCTGGGGATCATCGGGGGGACCGACATCGATCCCCGGAACCAGGGCTATCCACCGAGCCTCGAGACGCTGGTGGAGGGGGTCGAGCCGGTCGACGAGAACGAGGGGAGCATCCTGCGCTTCCTGCGGCGGATTCCCATCGATCCGATGACGAAGAGCACCGACTGGGGCCTGCGGTCGTACGAGGACGATCCGGACGCGACGCGCTGGGGTGGAGACAATGTGTACGACGTGTATACGACGTCCCGGGGCACGGCGCTCGACGGCACGCGCTACCGGGACTGGTGAGGCGATGCGGCGCCGGCGGGGCGCGCGGGGCTGGACGCTCATCGAGCTGACCATCGTGATCTCGCTCATCACGGTGCTGTCGACGCTCGCTCTCGTCGGCTACGGAAATGCGGTCACGCGCTCGCGGGAGGCGGTGCTGAAGGAGGATCTCTTCCGCATGCGCGACGCCATCGATCAGCACTACGCCGATCTCGGCGAGTACCCGTCTGATCTCGGCGCGTTGGTGAGCGCCGGTTATCTGCGCTCGATTCCCGAGGATCCGATGACGCGCTCATCCGACACGTGGGTGGTCGTGCCCGCGGAACCGGACCCGGCGGAACCGTTCGTCCAGGGGGTCTACGACGTCAAGAGCGGATCCGAGGGGATCGCCCTCGACGGGACGGCCCATGCCGACTGGTAGGAACGTGACGATGCGACGGCGCGCGTGCGGAGAGCGGGGCTTCGCGATGGCGGCGCTGCTCGTCGCCCTCGCCATCATGAGCCTGATGCTGTCGATGGCGCTCCCCGTCTGGCATCACGCCGCGCAGCGCGAGCGCGAGGCGGAGCTGATCTTCCGCGGGGAGCAGTATGCGCGGGCCGTCATGCTCTACCAGCGCCGGACCCCCGGGGCCTATCCGCCCGACCTCGAGACGCTTGTCGAAGGACGCTTCCTGCGCCGGGTCTACCGCGATCCGATGACCGCCGAGGGGGAGTTCCGGCTCGTCCTGCAGTCGGACCTCGCCGCGCTCTCCGGTCCGGGCGCCGCCGGCGGATCGGACGACGCGGCCGAAGAAACGGGGGACGAGCCGCGCCGGCGGCAGGACGGCGGGAGAACGGCAGGGCAGGGCGTCATGCAGGGAGTCCGGCCCTTCGGCGACCGCGACGAGCGCACGCCGGGCGGCGCCGACGGCAACATCGCCGGGGTCGTGAGCCGCAGCGAAGAGACCTCGATAGCTCTCTACAACGGGAAGTCGAAGTACAGCGAATGGGTCTTCGTCAACGAGGGCCCGGCGTCCGCGGCGACGGCCGAGCCGGGACCGGCGGGCCTGCCGGGTGCCTTCGGCGGTCCCGCGGGCAGGGAGCTCGGGGGCGGCATGGGCGGGTTGCGGCAGCGTCTCGGCGACGGCCCGCGATGAGCACCGTCAGGCGTCCGTAGAGGGCCGGCGGATCAGGCTCCCCGCGAGCCATGCGGCCAGGGCCGCGGCGCAGGCGAGCAGCAGGGCCTCGCCGGCCGATCGAAACAGCGCGGCGTGGGTGGCGGCCAGCGTCAGGTAGACGGCCACCGTCCCGGCTCCCCAGCGCCGGAGATCGGGAGCCAGCCGGGCGGGCGGCGGCTCCCCGGCGGCCGCGGCGACGGCTCGCCAACCGGGTCCCCCGGGCCGCGTGCGGCGGTAGAACCGTACCAGGTGGGCGAGCGGATCGGCCGGCGTGGCCAGCGTCGCCGCGATCCAGCACGCCGTCGTCCACGGCACGAGATAGAGCAGCGATTCCGGAAACGGAATGCCGGTGAAGAAGCGCACGAACAGGAAGCCGGCGGCGGCCGCGGCCAGCGCGGCCAGCTCCGAGACCGCCGTCACCCGCCACCAGTACCAGCGCAGGATCAGCACCAGCCCGACCCCTGCGCCCGACTCGAGCACGAATTCCCAGGCCTGCTGCACGGAATCGAGATGGAGGGTCAGCACCCCGCTCGCCGCCATGACGAGGATGGTGGTCAGCCGCGAGACGCGCACGAGGTGCGCCTCGGTCGCGTCCGGCCGCACGAAGCGCTTGTACACGTCGTTGACCAGATAGGACGTTCCCCAGTTGAGCTGCGTGGAGACGGTGGACATGTACGCGGCGAAAAATGCCCCGACGAGAAGGCCGCGCCACCCCGGCGGCAGGTGGTCGCGCAGGACCAGCACGTAGCCCGCCTCGCGATCCGTCAGATCCGGGTAGAGGACGAGCGCCGCGAGGGCGACCAGCACCCACGGCCAGGGACGCAGGCAGTAGTGCGCCACCGTGAACCAGAGCGTCGCCAGGAGCGCGTCGCGTTCTCCGCGAGCCGACATCATCCGCTGCGCGACGTAGCCGCCGCCGCCCGGCTCCTGCCCCGGATACCAGCTCGCCCACCACTGGACCCCCAGGTAGGCGATGAACGACGCGACCGGCAGCGCCAGCATCGCCGGCGCGCCGGCAAGCGTGCCGTCGGTCGAGCCGACGGCCGGCCACAGGCGGAACGTCGAGTCCGGCAGCGCGGCGAGCAGGCCGTCGATGCCGCCGACCCCGGGCGCGGCGAGCGCGTACCACGCCAGGGCGCCGGCGCCCGCCATGGCGACGGCGAACTGCACGAGGTCGGCCGCGACCACGCCGCGGAGGCCGGCCAGGGCCGAGTAGCCCCCGGTCGCGGCCAGCCCCACGAGCACCCCGGTCAGGCGCTCCCAGCCGAGCGCGACGGACAGCACCTTGGCGAGCGCCAGGTTCACCCAGCCGATCACGAGGCAGTTGACCGGTAGTCCCAGATAGAGCGCGCGCACGGCGCGGAGCACGCGCGCGGTCCGTCCGGTGTAGCGCAGCTCGACGAACTCCACGTCGGTGAGAATCCCGGCGCGGCGCCACAGCCGGGCGAAGAAGACGACGGTGAGCATGCTGCCGAGTGCGGCGTTCCACCAGAGCCAGTTGCCCGCCACGCCGCTCGCCGCGACGATGCCGGTGACCGCCAGGGGCGTGTCCGCGGCGAAGGTGGTCGCCACCATGGAGGTTCCCGCCAGCCACCAGGGCAGATCGCGGCCCGAGAGAAAGAACTGCGAAAGGCTGCGTCCGGAGCGGCGGCCGTAGACGACGCCGATTGCGACGGGGGCCGCAAGGGTGAGCCCGAGCACCAGCCAGTCGAGGGAGGTGAGCGCCATCGTTCAACCGGCCGTCATCACCGCGTCGTGGAATGCGGGGCGCACCGCGAGAATCCGCTGGTTGGCGCGGGAGGGGTGAACCCGGTTGGTGAGGAGGACGATGTAGCGATCGGCGGCCGGGTCGATCCAGAGCGAGGTGCCGGTGAAGCCCGTGTGCCCGATCGCGGCGGGCGACAGGCGGGTCCCGCACGACGAGGTCGGCAGCATGGTGTCCCAGCCGAGCGCGCGAGAGCTGTCGGGCACGGTGGTTCGGGTGCGGAAGACCTCGAACGTGGCGGACGACGCGAGCGGCCCGTCGCCGGCGAGATTGGCGAGCACGTCACGGGCGAACCGGCCGACGGGGCCGACGCCGCCGAAGAGCCCCGCGTGGCCCGCCGCGCCGCCGAGCACCGCGGCGTTCTCGTCGTGCACCTCGCCGACGAGCGTCCGCCTGCGCCAGGGATCGCGCTCCGTCGGCGCCGTGCGCGCCCGCCACGTCCGCGGCGGGCAGAACCCGATCCGCCCCCAGCCGCGCCGCCCGGCGACGGCGCGGAACTGCGCTTCCAGGCTCGCCTGCGCAGGGTGCCGGTCCGCCAGGATGAAGCCTAGCAGAATGAAGCCGAGGTCGCTGTAGATCGAGCGGGTGCGCGGCGCGTACTCCAGCGGAAGCTGGCCGATGGCGGTCTCGAACTCCGCCCTGACGTTCCTGAAGTCCGTGCGCCCCTCGTGATCCCGGTAGAAGGGCAGGTGGGCGGTCAGGCCGGAGGCATGCTCCAGCAGGTCGCGCACCGTCACCATCTCCCGCTCCGCCCCGCGCCAGGTGCGCAGCGCCGCCGCGACCGGCAACTCGAGCGGCGTGAGACCGGCGTCGACGTGGTGCATCGCCAGCGTCGTGGTCGAGATGACCTTGGTCAGCGATGCCAGGTCGAAGATCGTCTCGGAAGTCGCGGGCGGACTGTCGGCCTCGAACGTGAGCCGGCCCGCCGCATGCCGCCAGTGGCGTCCGGAGCTGCTTCCCGCCTCGGCCACCGCGGCGGGACAGACCCGGGCGCCGACCGCCTCGTCCAGGATCCGCGCCGCAGCGGCGAAGCCGCTCATCCCGAGGCTCCGCTTCCCGACAGGCGCCGGATACGGTCGGCGGCGCAGCCGGCGCCGACGGTGGCGGCCGAGCCGACGAGGACGTACCACTGCCACGACAGATCGCTCAGCAGGCTCACGGCCACGATGGTGGCCAGACCGCCGGCGAGCCCGGCGAGCCCGGTTGCGGCTGTCGGCCGGACCATGAGCACGCTGAGGAGGAAGACGCCGAGCATCAGGCCGCCGCTGAAGAACTGCACCGTGAGCACGTCGTCGATGATCCGCTGCGAGATGCCGATGGCCGCGATCGCCACCGTCACCTGCACGGCCGCCCACGCGCCGGTCGCCCAGCGCGATGCCCGGAGCGCGCGGGTCTCGGACGGCGCGCGGCCGGGCGCGCCGAGGTAGAAGTCGCCGATGGTCGATGCGGCGGAAGAGTTCAGCGACGACGACAGCGTCGACATCGCGGCCGCCACGACCGCGGCCAGGACCAGCCCGCGGAGTCCCGGCGGAAGCTGGGTCATCAGGAAGAGGGGAAAGACGCGATCCGTCTGTACCGCGCCGCCCGTCGTAATCGAGGCGAGCGCCTCGGGATCGCCGGCGCCGTAGAAGGCCCAGAGCAGCACGCCGATCCCCAGGAACAGGCCGAACTGCAGGACGACGAAGACGCCGCTCGTGATGAGCGCCAGGCGCGCGTCGGCCAGGGAGCGGCTGCACAGGTAACGTTGCACGAACATCTGATCGGTGCCGTGCGTGGACGCGATGAAGACCGCGCCGCCGAACACGCCGGCCCAGAACGTGTAGTCGCGCGTCGGATCCCAGGCGAAGTCGAACATGACGAGCTTGCCCGCGGCCGCCGCCGCCGCCACCGCTTCCCGTCCTCCGCCCGGCAGGCCGGCGAGCAGCACCGCGACGGCGACCAGCGCGCCGCACAGATAGACGGCCAACTGGATCACGTCCATCCAGACGACCGCGGTCATGCCCCCGAGCCACGTGTAGGCGAGCGTGACCGCGGCGATGAGCAGGACGGCTACGACCACGACCGTCGTCTGGGGCAGGCCGGCGAGCCCGACGGCATCGGCGGCCGTCGCCAGCATGGCGGCCAGCACGAGCGCCGTCGCGAACAGGCGCAGCCCGTCGGCGACGTTGCGGGTCAGCAGGAAGACCGCCGCCGCGCACTGGCCGAACGCACGCCCGACGCGCGCCGCGAGCAACTGGTACGCGGAGAGGAGATCGCGGCTGAAGTAGGCGGGCAGCAGGACGACGGCAACCAGCACGCGGCCGACGAGATACCCCAGCGCGAGTTGCAGGAACGTCAGATCGCCGCCGAAGGCGTAGCCGGGAACGCTGATGACGGTGACCGTGCTCGTCTCCGTCGCGACGATCGAGCCCATGACGGCCCACCACGGCACGCGCCGGCCGGTCAGATAGTAGTCGCGCAGGGACGAGCGGCCCCGCGCGACCCGGCGTCCGCCCCAGACCGCCAGCCCGAGGTACGCGGCGACGACCGTCAGGTCGACCAGCATGCGTCATCGCGGGTCGATCGCGTTGCGCAACCGGCCGTCGAGCTCCCCGCCGATGGCGGCGCGCACCGAATCGTTCGCCTGCTTCAGGCGCGCCAGCGCCTCGGGGTGGCTGACGTTCGCGTGGGCCATGACGATGGCGGCCTTCACGTTCCAGCGCGCCTGTTTCAGCAGGTCGCCCGCCTCCTCGTGGTCGAGACCGGTCACCGTCGTGATGATACGCCGCGCGCGATCGCGCGCCTTCTCGGAGCCGGCGTCGACGTCGACCATCAGGTTCCCGTAGGTCTTGCCCAAGTGCACCATCGCCACCGTGGTCAGCATGTTGAGCACCATCTTGGTTGCCGTGCCGGCCTTGAGGCGGGTGGAGCCGGCGATGACCTCCGGTCCCACCGCGGGAGAAATGACGATGTCGACGAACGTCTGCAGCTCGGTGCCCGGCCAGCAGGTCACGAAGATGATCTTGACGCCGTTGCGGCGCGCACGGGTCAGGGCGCCGCGGACGAACTGCGTCATCCCGCTCGCCGATATGCCGACGAGCACGTCTTTCCGCGTCGGATGCAGGCGGGCGACGGCCCGCGCGCCCTCCTCGAAATTGTCCTCGATCCCCGCCTGCGATCGGAAAAAGGCGGCCCTCCCGCCGGCGATGATCGCCTGCACCAGGTGTTCCGGCGTGCCGAACGTCGGGCCCATCTCGGCCGCCTCGAGAACGCCGAGGCGGCCGCTCGTTCCCGCGCCGACGAAGAACAGTCGCCCGCCCTTCTGCAGCGCCGCGGTAATGAGGTCCGAGGCGGTCGCGATGCGGGCCTTCTCGCGCGCCACCGCGGTGAGGATCTTCCGATCCTCGCGCAGCATGAGGCCGATCATGTCCTCCGTAGACGCCTGGTCCATCGCCAGGCTGGCGGGGTTGATGGCTTCGGTGGGAAGGTCCTTCCACTTCGAGGACATGCGAGGACTCACCTGTGTCCGTCACGGTCCCGTGCCGCGCGACGGGACCGGCAGCAGGCGCCGGTTGACCGGGCGCAGAAGGAAGGAGTATAAAGATCGTTTGTTTCGTGACCAACGGGCCGTCATGTGGAACGTCAACGCCATGCCGACCGCGCGTCCATCCTCGATGCCCGTCCGGACCCCGCCGCGGGGAACGGACACCGGGAGCGGATGACGCGGCCGGCCACATTGTAGTGATCCCGGGGCCATCATCCGCAAGCAGGGTGATGGCTTTTTTTCTGAACCGCAGATCCCGTGCCCAGAATCGCCCTGGTCGGATTCGGAACGGTGGGGCGGTCCGTCGCGCGCATCCTGAGCGACGGCGACCGGGACCCGCTCGTTCTGTCGCACGTCTGCAACCGGCAGGTCGAGCGCAAGGTCGTCGACTGGGTGCCGCCCGCGGTCGCCTGGACGTCCGACTTCGAGGACGTCCTGCGATCGGACGCCGACGTCGTGGTCGAGGTCATCGGGGGGCTGGAGCCGGCGGCGAGCTGGATTCGGCGGGCGCTCGAGGCCGGCAAGTCGGTCGTGACGGCCAACAAGCAGGTCATGGCCCGCGCCGGGGCCGAGCTGATGCAGGTCGCGGCCGATCGGAGACTCCACCTGCTGTTCGAGGCCGCGGTGGCCGGCGGCGTTCCCATCATCCGCGGGGTGCGGGAAGGACTGGCCGGCGATCGGCTGCAGCGGGTGCTCGGGGTGCTGAACGGCACCTGCAACTACATGTTGACGCGCATGGAGGACGGGCAGGTGTCGTTCGACGACGCGCTGCGGGAGGCGCAGGATCGAGGCTACGCCGAGGCGGATCCGACCGCGGACGTCGACGGCGGCGACGCGCAGGCCAAGCTCGCGATACTCTCGGCGGTCGGCCTCGGAAGACGCATCGCCGTCGACGCGATCCCGTTGCGCTCGATCCGCCCGGTCGAGCCGGTGGATTTCCAGTACGCCCGGCGGCTCGGCTGCACGATACGCCAGGTGTCGCGGGCCGAGGTGCTGGACGGCGCGGGTACCGACGTCATGGCTTCCGTGCAGCCGATGCTGGTGCCTGTCGCATCGCCGCTGGCGCGGGCCGAGGGCAGCCAGAACGTGGTGGTCGTCGGTGGTCCGCACGGCGGGGAGACGGCGTTTCGCGGTTTCGGCGCGGGAGGCGATCCGACCGCGGTGGCGGTCGTCTCCGACCTCGAGGCGATTGCGCGGACGGGGAGCACCGCCCCCCGGTATCGGCGGCCCGCGGCGGAAGCGGGCGTGGAGACCGATTTCGAGGCGTCGCAGTACCTGCGCTTCGTCATCGTGGACCGGCCCGGTATCATTGCCTCGCTGGCCGGCGTCTTCCTCCGGCACGGACTGAACATCGACTCGGTCCTGCAGGAGCCGGACTGGCCCAAGTCGGCCTTGCCCTTCGTCGTGACGCTCGAGCCCTGCAGCTCCCGGGTGCTGCAGGCCGCTCTGGCGGAAATCGAAACGTTCGATTTCCATGCGCGCCCCCCGATTTGGATGCCGATTCTGCCACGCGGAGAACGCTGCTCATGAGCCACCTCACCGGTCTTCGATGCTCTCTGTGCCGGACACCGTTTCCGGCCGAGGCGCTCTACGTCTGCGACCAGTGCCTCGGGCCGCTCGAGGCCACCTACGACCGGGATGCGCTCCGGCGCGCCGTCTCGCGCGAGCTGATCGCCTCGCGGCCCGCGAATCTCTGGCGCTACCGCGAGTTCCTGCCCATCGACGGCGAGCCCCGGACCGGAGCGACGTCGGGATGGACCCCGCTCGTTCGCGCGGACCGGCTGGCCGCCGAGCTGGGGATGCGCGAGCTCTACCTGAAGGACGATTCGGTCAATCACCCGTCGCTCTCGTACAAGGACCGCGTGGTGTCGGTCGCGGCGACACGCGCCTGCGAGCTCGGTTTCGACGTCTTCGGTTGTGCGTCGACCGGCAACCTCGCCAACAGCGTCGCCGCCCACGCCGCGCGGCTGGGGCTGGACTGCTACGTCTTCATCCCCCGCACGCTCGAGCCGGGGAAGATTCTCGGCTCCGCCGTCAGCGGACCGCACGTGGTCGCGATCGACGGCAACTACGACGACGTCAATCGTCTGTGCACGCAGGTGGGGGAGCGCTACGGATGGGCGTTCGCCAACATCAACCTGCGGGCCTATTACGCCGAGGGGGCGAAGACCTGCGGGTTCGAGATCGTCGAGCAGCTCGGTTGGCGCTTCCCGCGGCATCTCGTCTGCCCCGTCGCGGGCGGGACGCTGCTGCCGCGCATCGGTCGCGGCTTCGGCGACCTGCTCGATGTCGGCCTGGTGGACGGCGAGCCGCCACGCATTCACGCCGCCCAGGCCGCCGGCTGCGCACCCGTCATTCACGCGCTCGACGAGGGTCTCGACTATCCGGAGCCGGTGCGGCCGGACACGATCGCCAAGTCGATTGCCATCGGCAACCCCGCCGACGGGTTTCACGTGGTGCGGACGGTGCGCGAGTCGGGAGGCAGCGGCGCGGCGGCCACGGACACGGAGATCGTGGAGGCCATCGGGCTGCTCGCGCGTACCGAGGGCATCTTCACCGAGCCGGCCGGCGGCACCACGCTGGCCGTCACCCGCAAGCTCATCGAGCAGGGGGTCATTCCCCGCGACGAGAGCACGGTGGTCTGCATCACCGGAAACGGCTACAAGACGGCCGACGTCATGGCGCCTTCCCTGGTCGCGCCGACCGCCCTGGGCCGCTCGCTGGCGGAGTTCGAGGCCTTCATGGCCGAGCGCCAGCAGTCCCGCCAGGCGGTATCCCGTTGACGATGTCGAGACCCGAGCGGAGCGAGATCGTCGAGGCGGAAGGGCACCTGGTCGACTCGAACCTGCTGAACGCCATCTTCGACAGGGTCATCGAGCGGCGGGCGCGCTTCGACGTCCTGCGCTTCGACATCGGTCGCACCAACGACGAGTACTCGCATCTGAAGCTGAAGGTGACGGCGCCGGACGAGACCGTCCTGGCCGACCTGCTCGAGGATCTGATGCCGCTCGGCTGTCATCCGACTCCCGAGCGCGACGCCGTCCTCGAGCGGTCCGAACAGGCCGGATGCGTGCCCGACGACTTCTACTCGACGACCAACCACCGCACCTACGTGCGGCACGGCGGACAGTGGCTGGAGGTCGAGCGCCAGCGCATGGATGCGGTGATCGTGATCACGGACGGCCGGGCCGCGTGCCGCAAGCTGCGGGACGTGGCGGCGGGCGATGCGGTCGTCTGCGGCGTCGGCGGCATCCGGGTCTCGCCCGAGTTCCGCGAGCGCGACCGCCTGGGCTTCGCGTTCATGGTCAACGACGTGTCGACCGAGCGGCGCGTCGAGGTCAGCGTCGCCCGCGTGCTGGCGATGATGGAGGACGTCAAGCGCGGCGGCGGACGCATCGCCTTCGTGGCCGGTCCCGTGGTGGTTCACAGCGGCGGCGTGAGCTACTTCTGCGACCTCGTCCGCCGCGGCTTCGTCGACGTGCTGCTGGCCGGCAACGCGCTCGCGGTGCACGATGCCGAGCACGCGCTCTTCGGCACGTCGCTCGGGATCGACCTGAACGCCGGGACGGCGGTCGAGGAGGGGCACCGCAACCACATGCGGGCCATCAACGCCGTCAACCGCGCCGGCGGCCTGCGCGCGGCCGTCGATCAGGGACTGCTGCGCTCGGGGATCATGTACGAAGCGATTCGGCACGAGGTCGACTACGTGCTGGCGGGGAGCATCCGCGACGACGGACCGCTGCGCGACACCATCATGGATCTGATCGCGGCGCAGGATCGCTACGCCGAGGCGCTGCGCGACGTGAGCATGGTCGTCATGCTGTCGACGATGCTCCACAGCATCGGGGTGGGCAACATGCTGCCTTCGCACGTCAGGGTCGTCTGCGTCGACATCAATCCGGCCGTGGTGACCAAGCTCGCGGATCGCGGATCTTCCCAGACCGCCGGCATCGTGACCGACGTCGGGCTCTTCCTCCATCAGTTGACGGCGCAGCTCGCGGCCGCCTCGGGCGCGCCGAAAGCGGCCGCCGCCGGCGAGGAGCAGCGATGACGGCCCCCGCCGCCACGGTCCCGGTCGTCGTCCAGAAGTACGGCGGGACCTCGGTCGCCACCGCGGAACGCATCCGCGCCATCGCGGAGCGGGTGGCGCGCTCCCGCCGCCGGAGCCCCCGGCTCGTCGTCGTCCTGTCGGCCATGGGCAAGACGACCGACGAGCTGGTCGCCCTGGCCCACGCGGTGTCGGAGAGTCCGTCAGGGCGCGAGATGGACCTGCTGCTCGCGACCGGCGAGCAGGTATCCGTCTCGCTGCTGGGCCTCGCCCTGCAGCACAAGGGTATCCCCGCCATCTCCCTGACCGCCTCGCAGTGCGGGATCCGTACCGACGACGCGTTCAACATCGCTCGCATCGAGTCGATCGAGACGCGGCGGATCCTGGAGGAGCTCGACCGCGAGCGGGTGGTGATCATCACCGGCTTCCAGGGCATCACCCGCGACGACGAGGTCACGACGCTGGGTCGCGGCGGGAGCGACATCACCGGGGCGGCGGTGGCGGCGGCCCTCGGCGCCGACGTCTGTGAAATCTGCACGGATGTCGACGGCGTGCTGTCGGGCGACCCGCGGACGGTGCCGAATGCGCTGCGGTGGCGGGAGATAAGCTACGAGGAAGCGATCGAGATGGCGTCGAGCGGCGCCAAGGTCCTGCATCCGCGGGCGGCCGAGGTGTGCATGGCCTACCGGATCCCGATCCACGTGCGCTCGAGCTTCCACGACGCCGAGGGCACCTGGATCCGCGGAGGCGACGAGATGGTGATGGAACAGGCGGCGGTGGTAGGGGTCAGCAGCGACCGGAAGATCGCCAAGGTCACCCTGATCGACGTGCCGGACCGTCCGGGTCTGGCCGCGGAGGTCTTTCGCGACCTGGCGGCTCAGTCGATCAACGTGCGGCTCATCATTCAGGGAGCGACCGCCGAGGGCCTGGGGCGCATCACCTGCGTGCTCGACGACGAGTACGTCGAGGGCGCGACGCGTCTGGTCGAGGACTGGAAGTCGCGCGGTCTGGCGACTGCCGGAGCCGTCGACCGCGCCGTCGCGAAGATCTCCATCGTCGGCTCGCGCCTCGCGTCGACCCCCGGCCTGGCCGCCCGCATGTTCGCGGTGCTCGCCCGGGAGGGCATCAATATCGACTGCATCAGCTCCTCGGAGATGAAGATTGCCTGCGTGATTGCCGACACGCACGTGGACGAGGCCGTACGCGCCGTCCACGACGAGTTCTTCCCGGAGGGTACGCCCCCGCAGGCCGAGCGGGCCACGGGTTGACGCAGGCCAAGCGGGCCACGGGTTGAAAGATCGGCAGCCGGCGCCTGGCCTGACCGACCAGGCGCCGCTTGGCGGCTCCGTCCGCCGGCGCAGACTCCTGGCCCGCCAAGCGTTGCCTGACAGCTCCGGTCGGCGCCCGACCAACCCTGCGGGAGTCCCTATTCGGCCGCGGCGCCCGCGCCGGCCGCGTAGTCGAGGACCAGTCGGATCGGTGCTGACGAATCGGCGCCGAACAGGGATCGAACCGGCATATGGTCGGCCCCCGGATGCAGGATCGCGTTGACCTCGATCGTCGAGCCGGCGGGGAGGTCGATAGGGGCGTCGAACCAGTAGCGCGTCGGCCACGCCGTGTCCGGTTCGCGCAGGAAGAGCATCGGCACCCGGGTTCCGGTGGGCGTCACCGCCACCACCTGCACGTCCCTGGTCTCAATCGAGACCTCCGGCAGGATGGCGAGAGCGCTTACGTCCTCGGCCACGTCCCGACTGAAGGTCAGCGTCAGCTCACCGGTGCGCTCCGGCGACGACAGAAGCATCGACTCGACCGCCCGGTCGCTCTCGTCGCCCACGTAGAGCCCGATGCGGCTCTGGTCGACGAACTCCTGGTACTCGGTGATCCAGGTCTTCTTGTAATGCACCCGCGCCACGATGTCGGCGCCTGCCGGCAGACGGCGGGCGGCGTCTTCCTGCCGCACGCTCTGCCGGCCCGGCGACCAGAGCGCCAGCGGCGCGGTGGTGGGGAAGTCCCGTCCCTCCACCTCTCCGAACCCCGGTCCGTCGTCCTCGGCGTCGAGCGCCCGCGCCGTTCCCGTGTCGTCCACATAGAGGGCTACGTCACGGACGACCGCGCCCGCGCCCGGCATCACGTCCGCCCCGGTCACGAAGAGCTCTCCCGTCGTCCCGGTCGGGAGCACGAAGTAGCGGACCAGCTCGTTCGTGCCCGTATCGAGCGTGAACGGCTCCGGCATCTCGATCTCCAGATCGGGAGGGCCCAGCGGCCATTCGTCCGGGGCGCCCGGCGGCTCGGGGCGGAGCGTCCGAGGACCCTGCGGGTACCCGCCGCTCGACCACTCGAGGATCATGTCCATCTCGGCCGCCGGCAGGGCATGCCCGTTGCGGAAATCGCCGAAGCCGTCCTCCGCCTTCCAGGGGGGCATGCGCAGTCCCAGGACCTCTTCGCGGATCGACTGCGCCCAGGGGTACGCGCTCTGGTACGACACGAGCGACATCGGTCCGATCCCGCCGTCGCGATGGCAGGAGCCGCAGTTGTCGCGAAAGATCGGAAACAGGTGCTCGTTGTAGTTCCACCGCGAGGCGATCGGCGTGTGGGTCTCCGTCTCCTCGGTCTGACCACCCATCGCGACGAGCGCCACCGCGGCGCCCAGACACCAGCGACCGTATCGCGTCGTCATCGCTCAATCTCCCTGACCTGAAACAAACGCTCGGTCCAGGTTGTTTCCTGCCCGCATGATCCGCACTTGGGCGGTGGCGCGACTGGCAAGGAAACGCCGCCGGCTAGCGCGCTCCCGCGCCGTCGTACGCCTGGTTGATCCCCTCGACGGCCTCGTTGAAGACGTCGTGCGCCTCGCTCACCTGCTGCTTGTTGCCGAGGTCGCCGTACCAGTCCAGAAGCCAGGCGGCCCGCACGAGGCTGCGGACCGCGATGCGCACCTGGTTGCGGCCTTCGACCGACAGCGACTCGGCGCGCTGGTCCAGCGCCAGCGCCAGTTCCTTCGACTGCAGGGCCGGGATGAAGATCTCCGTGAACCGCCCCTCCACGATGAGCTGGGCGATCTCGTCGTTGCGGGAGTCGATGCCCCCGACGATGTCGAGAGTGCGTTCCGGAATGCGCGGCCGAATGCGCTCGGCGAGCGGCAGCGTCGCCGGCACGTCGGTCGGCGCGGGCACCGTCAGGACGGGCGCGTCCGAGGTCAGTTCCGTGAAGATGAAATCGAACCGATCCTCGGGATAGTCCTCGACCACCCGGATCTTGGCGATGAAGTCGGTCGGCAGCGGCCGGTCGCCGACCTCCGCTTCGAGATACGCGCCATCGGGAGAGGGCAGCAGATAGGCCGCCTCGACCTCGATGAACTCGTCGGTCGCCGCGTCGTAGTCCTCCTCGAGGACGACGCGCCCCATCCACATCGTCACGTCCACCGGCTCGCGGTAGTTGTCGGTGGCGTAGAGTCGGAAGATGCCCGGCTCGGGATAGGTGCCCTCGATATGGTGGAAGCCGTCGGGGGCCATGAATACCCGCCCGCCGTGCCGGGGGCTGTGGTCCATGTGGGCGCCGGGCGCCGCGTCGACCACGCCGCAGGTGAGCATCTCGGAGCCGTAGTAGGGATTGCGGACCGGGCCGTCGATCTGGACCCAGTTCGACCCGCCGTCGTACATCGGACAGTAGGCCCGCGCGAAACCGAACGGCAGGTCCCTCCCCGCGAGAAGCTCGGACAACGGCTTGAACGCGCTCCGCATGGAGGCGATGTCGGCCGCGCTCGCCGCCGCCCGCGCCAGCGGTCCGATCACGTCGTCCGCAACCGCGATCAGATCGCCTAGCGCGGTTTGCGCCCCTTCGAAGTCGTCCGCCGCAAGCGCCTCCTGCGCGCGGACGTACTCGGCGACCTGGGTGGCGAAGTCCGCCTGGCCTGCGGAGGTCGACGCGTGCGCCGCACGGTGCGCGGCGGGGAGGAGCACGACGCCGAGCATCCCGGCGAGAACGGCAAGACGCTTCACTTGCTGAGACATGGGACCGAACCTCGCAGAGTACGGAAGGCTGCCGACCATTGTTGTTC
>WTFV01000073.1 GCA_011523845.1 Acidobacteriota bacterium
CACCATCGAACCCATGTGACGAAAAACGGAAGTTATTTTTGCTCCGGCCCTTAGTCAACTGAATCTCTCCGGTAATGCGCTGACCGGACCCATCCCGACGTGGCTCGGCAATCTGACGAGCCTCGACTGGCTGAACCTCAGTCAGAATGCACTGGCCGGGCCGATCCCGGCGACGTTTGGAGACCTGACGAACCTCCGCACGCTGATGCTCTACGCCAATCCGTTGACCGGACCACTGCCGCAGAGTTTGACGCAACTGTCGTTGCGGGCATTCTGGATCCACTTTACGCAGACCTGTGCGCCGGCGGATGCGGCGTTTCAGGGGTGGGTCGCCACGATCGGGTCCTTCCGCGGGACCACCTGCGGGCAGGATCGGACCGGGAGCTTCACCGACGCCGCGTTGTCGCCGGGAGAGACCGGCGTACGGGCGATCCACATTACGGAGCTCCGGCAACTGGTGGACACGGTGCGCGCGGCCTGCGAGCTGCCCCGCTTCCATTGGACGGACCGGATAGTCAGGATTGGCGAGACGCCGATCAAGGCGGTCCACCTGACGGAGCTGCGCTCGGCGCTCGCGCAAGCCTACGGCGCCTGCTCGCTGACACCGCCCACGTATACCGACCCGGTCATCGTGCGGGGGATGACGCCGGTCGCGGCATTGCACTGGACGGAACTGCGCGACGCGGCGATCCGGGCTCTGGACGGGTCGGCTCGCTGAGCCGTCCCCCACGTCGCGGCGAGCGGCGGGTATCAATCCATCCGGCGCATCTCGAGGGCGGCCCCGCCCTGGCGCCACACGAGGGCCTGAACGGTGTCGCCCTCCACGCGGAACGAGATGCGGGCGTCGCGGTCGCGATAGAAGAAGTCGGTCTCCGACTCGGCGAAGATCGCGATCGCCTCCTGCTCCGTCATCCGCGCCAGCAACCGGTCGCCCTCGCGCGTGATCGCGATCGCGAACCCGGGTTGCTCCTCGTACAGCCCGACGTAACGGTCCAGCGTCGCCGCGGGAAGTTCCAGCGCGGGGCGGGTGCCGGGATCGACGCCCACCGCGTTCGAGATCCGGTCCGCGCGCCGGCCGTACCCTGCCTGCTCGAAGACCAGGTGGTCGACGCGTCGCGTGTCCGCCCGGATGCGGAACGTGATGCGCAACCCCGACTCCACCTCGATGAACTCGGTCTCGGACGTAGGCACCAGGAGCCTTGTGCCGCGGTTCGGCGCACGCACGTAGAGCCGGTCGTCCTCCACGAGGATCGTCAGGACGTAGTTCGCCGACAACCGGTACTCGCCGATGTACTGGCTCAGCACGAACGGGTCGACGTGGACGGGCCGCTGGGCGGCGGCGGCCGGCGCGAGCGCCGCCAGCAGCAGCAGGGCTGCCAGGCGGAGCCGCGCGCGGCTCGGGAGTCCGTCGTGAGACCCCGCGGGGGCTCCTGGTGGCATCAGTACTCGTCCAGCCCCTCGGTGAGCTCGATGTAGGTGCCCCACGGATCGGTGAAGAAGGCAATCGCGAGGCCGAGCGCCTCGATCTCCTGGTACGGACGGTCGAACTCGATGCCCTTGGCCTCGAGCTCCCGGCAGAACGCCTCGAGGCCGTCCACCTCGAAGCCGATGTGGTCGAGGCTGCGCCCCTGCGTGCCGGCCAGCTCGGCCGAGTTGGGCGAGTAGGTCAGGTTGACGCCGGGCAGGTCGGCCGCCTGGAACGAGCCGCGCATCCCCGGCGCCGCGCCGAACATGTCCACGTACCAGGCCTTCATCGCGTCGACGTCGTTCGCGTCGAAATGGATGTGGTGCAGCGCGATCGGCTCTGCCTGGGTCCGGTTCTCGACCAGCTCGACCTTCACGTCGTCCGGCCCCATCACGTAGGCGATGTAGGTGTCCTGGTCCGCGAGGTAGGCCATCTGGTCGATCACCGAGACCGCCGGCGGCAGCTCCTGCCGGGTGACGATCGGGTACCCGGCCGCCCGTACCTTGCCCAGGGCCGCGCGGACGCTCGGGACCCAGAAGCCGATGTGGTTGACCGTCGTCCCCTTGGTGCCTCCAGTCGGCTCGCCCTCGCGCGCGAAGACCAGCACGTTCGCGAACTTGTAGATCTCCGACTGTCCGAACGGCGTCGGCACCCCGCCGAGTGTGTCGGCCCAGAACCGCTTGTGGGCGGCCGCGTCGGTCACGATCAGGTGGTGGTGCCCGTAGACGACGGGTCCTTCGCTCGCCGCCGTAAGCTGGGCGGACGCCGCCGCGGCGCCGCCGAGCAGCAACAACGCCGACATGCCGAGGACAGCTACTGGTTTCATCTTCCGTCTCCTCCCTGGGGAGCCTCCGGACCGGAGCTCCGTTGGTTCAGCGTCGTCTGCGCCGGCACCCATTCTCCACCGGGCAGACTCCTAGTACCGGAACAGATACGAGAGCTTCCCGAACACCGCCCGGTTCGTCCGCTGCAGGGCCGCGGTCGGGAACAGGATCTCGTCGATGCGCCGGCCCTGCCGGTAGCGGTCGTCGTAGCCGAGGAACGCCACCGTCCCCGCGTTGATGCGGTACGTCATCAGGAGGTTGTTCCCGAGCGTCCTGCCGAAGGTGTTGTGCTCCAGGATGTAGCGCAGGAGCAGGCGGTCGGTGAACTGGTAGGTGGTGCGCGTGCGGAATATCTTCACGTTGACCACCTCGAACGCGCTGGTCGGATCGACGAGCCGGCTGAAGATGCCGGTCACGTCCGATCGCCACCGCGACGACGGCCGGCCGCTGATCAGGAAGTTGCCGGTCGTCGACTCGCCGAGGATCGCGCGCTGGTAGGGGCTGGCGGTCAGCGGGTTCGTGAAGCCGTCGTAGCTGTAGAGAACGCCGTCGCCCCGGTTGAGGCCGCCGACGATCGACATGAGCCGCGAGCTGATCACGCCGTAGAAGCCGTACCCGCCCTTCCGGAAGTCGACCTCCTCGAAGCGCTCGAGATCGCGGTTGACGTTGGCGGTCACCGAAATGTTGTGCCGGAACTGGAAGCTGGCCATGCCCTGGATCTGCTCGTCCTGCAGCACCCCGGCGTGGTCGTAGAGGCGCAGGTAGTTGACCGTGGGCCCCCAGGTGATGAGGGTCGACTCCGGCCACCAGCGGTAGCCCACGTTGGCGGTCGCCTGCCGCAGGTTCCAGCGGGGCAGGAAACCGGTCTCCGTCCAGAACTCCGGATCGACGCTGCCGTAGGCGGCCCCGTAGCTCAGGTTCCGACCCTGCCGCGTGAAGTCGGCCTCGAACGCCGGTCCCCGCAGATAGCCGTACTCCGTGCTCTGCGTCTCCGAGCCGACGCCCATGAAGCTGAAGCGGTGCGTGCGGCCGAGCCGGAAGCGCGCGTCGACGCCGCCCACGCGGTTGTAGTCGTGGCCGAACTCGCGCGCCGTCATGATGGCGCCGACGTACGACTCGGAGTAGAGGTCGTAGCGCGCCCGCCCGACGAAGGTCTGGGCGGTGGTCCCGAAGCGCGGGTCGCCGCTGTCGTCCAGGCGGCCGGCCGCCTCGTCGTCGGCGACGATGACGCCCAGCGTCGTCCGGCCGACCTTGCCGGTCAGCTTGCCGCCGAAGCGCGGGTCGACGATGGTCCGGGTGTGCAGCAGCGTCAGCGGCGTGGCGGTCTGGAAGATCTCCTGGCCTTCGAGGAAGAACGGGCGCTGCTCGGGGTAGAAGAGCGCGAAGCGCTGGTTGGTCTCGATCTGCGGCTGGTCCGACTCGATCTGCGAGAAGTCGGGGTTGTAGGTCATGTCCGCGGTCAGGTTCGGCGTAATCCCGTACTTGACGCTCACCCCCAGGTCGCCGAAGGGATCGTGGTTGTCGAACGCTCCGCTCGACGTGTCGAGCGCGCCGAGTCGCGCGCCGGTCAACTCCGGCAGGATCTCCAGGTTGCGGCTCTGCGACAGATCGGAGAGCCCCTCCAGAATCCCGAACTGCGTCAACTGCCCCGCCACCCCGCGCGAGATCGGCGACCACGACTGCGCCTCGGACTTGCCGCGGATCACGCGGGTGATCTGGAAGCCCCAACGCCGTCCGCCCTCGCCGGCGAGCGCGGGATAGCGGAGGCTCTTGAACGGAATCGCCATCTCGGCCGTCCAGCCGTCCTCGACCATCCGGCCGCGCGTCTCGTACAGCGCGTCCCACGAACGGTCGCCGCGGACCCCGAACTGCCCCGAGTTGCTCAGCCCGCTGCCGCCGCCGCCCCCCGACCGCCCGCCGCGGCCGCCGCCGCTCGATCGCGACTGCTGCGGCGACCGGCTGCGCGACGCGCCCCGGCTGCCGTCGGCGTTGACCAGCTCGTCGCTCTGGACGCCGTAGCCGTTGACGCTGAGCTGGTACGCCCGCTGCTGGTCGAGGAACGGATCGAACAGCACCGACATGCGGTCGTCGCCGCCGATCTCGTCCCGGTCGGCCCGGTTGGCCCGGATCATGCCCGGATCGGTGTAGTGGACGTGGAACGCGAAGTAGAGGTTGTCGCGGTCGTACGCCATCCAGACCTCGGTCTCCTCGGTCCCGGGAGCGCCTTCCACCGGCGCGATCTGGACGAAGTCGTCGATGTACGTCGCCGTCTCCCACACCGCGTCGTCGAGCAGGCCGTCGAGGTCGGGAGGCTGCGCCGCGCGGCGGATGGTGACGCGCTTGCGTGCAATCGGCGCCGCGGCGAACCCGCCGCCGCGCCCACTCCGCGGATCGGGCATGCTGTCCGTCCGCCGTTGCGCGGGGGCGCCGTCACCGGTCGCGCCCGCGCCGATCCCGTTACCGTCGGCGCCTCGGGCGCCGAGACCGTTGCCGTTGCCGTTGCCGGGGATCGCACCCTCTACCACGTCCTCCAACTCGAGCATTCCGGTCACGGCTGTTTCGCCGAAGGCGGGGTTTCCGGGTCGGACGCCGCCGGTGCCGAACGGTCCGCGGCCACGACCATCCCGAGCGGGGTCCACCGGCCCGGCGGGGCCGGGCGCGGACTCCACCCACCCGCCGTCGGGTTCCGACAACGACCGGGCCCCGGCCATGTCGACCGGTGGACGAAGCGGGGCGAGCGCGTCGGCCAGCGCCGGAACGATGCGGTCCTGCGCGTCGAACAGATCCGTCATGGACGCATCGATCCTGGTGCTGCCGCGCACCTCGCCGGTCGCCACGTCGACGAGCCGCGCGGTGATGCGCAACAGATCGCCGACACGCTGGTAGCCCCCGGCCACCAACCGCTGCGCACCGAGCCGGCGGCCGGCGGCGATGGCCTCGTCGTTCCCGCCTCGGCCATCGAGCGCGTCGTGTCTCCACGCGTCATCGCCGACCACGCGCACGCCCCGGCTGCGCAGGTCGCTCGACACAGTCTCTGCAATCCCGCGGCCGATCCACGCATCGGCTGCCTGCCGGCTCAGGTTGGCGAAGGGAACGACCAGAACCGCATCCGGCGGCTGCGCGGCCGGCGCCGGCGGAGGCCCGAGACCGAGCCATCCGAACGCCAGGACCGCAACCAGCCGAACGGGGCGCACACACGCACGGCGTCGACAACCAGACTCCATCCAGAGATACCCTGGGGAAGAAGTAAGTCTAGGAGTCTGCGCCGCAGAACGCAACGGAGTCAGTTCTGCGGCGAAGACACCTGGGGCGGTGGGGGCCGGGGCCGAACACGGCGCCCTGGCGACGGGTCTGGCGGCGCTGGCAGGCCGCGAGGGCGGCCACGTCAGGGCAGCAGCTTGACCAGGGCCACGACGGGGGTGACGATGGCGCCCGCCTGGAGCCAGAGCGCGCGGTACATCTCCGACCGCAGACCCGCGATCTGTTTCTCGACGCCGGCGAACCGCTCCGCGAGGCCGCCGGACAGCTCTGCGAGATCCCGCTTCGTTGCGATCTCCTGCGCCGTGGGAACGGCGGCGGCCGCTGCTTTCGCCTGTGTTTCGGAAACCCCCGCCGCGCGGAACGCATCGTAGAGATCGATGTGGACGTGTGCCATGTCCGTTCTCCCGGGGGTTCCGTTTCATTGTACTCCCGCCGCGGGAAGGCCGCAGGCAGCGCGAGGCTGCCCCGGCCCGTCCCGGCGAAGGCCGGCGAAACCGGGGAGCAGGCGCAACCCGAGGAGGGCGGCACTTCAACCGGCCGGCGCCGACGCCGGCAGTCGCCTGTCGATGTCGAACGCGCCGAGGCGCACCCAGGGTTCCGCCCGGTGCCGCACGAAGAGCTCCACCGAGACGTCGACGAACTCGTTGTGGGAAAGCAGCCCGTCGATCGACTGCGGACCCGTGTAGCCGCGCGCGGAGCGGAGGGCGAATCGCCGAAATTCGCGGGCGTCTCCCGCATCACCGCTGGTAGAATGGAACTCATGTCCGTTCATCGCGCATCGCGTGGCCGGCGCATCGTCTCCGCCAACCGCACGCGTCGCCGCGTCGTCGTGCTCGCGTTCGCCGCGCTGGGCCTGTCGGCGCTCGGACTCTCGGCGACGGCGCAGCCGGCCGAGACCTGGGAGCCGCTCGTGACCTCGCGCGGGACCCGTGCGTTCGACGTCGAGTACGAGCTGTGGTACTACGTCAACGTGATCTTCGAGTCGGAGGTCGAGCGGACGGCGGACGCCTACGAGTACCGCTACCGGCTCACCAACAAGGGCGATACTTCGGTGCGCGTGGAGTGGCGCGGACTGGAGCAGAGCGCGTTCGGTGAAGCGGTGGACGATGTGGAGGAACTGCGGATGGGACCGCTGGACGCGGGCGCGGTCTCCGAATGGCTGGTGCTGACGAGCGGCTCGCCACCGACCGTGGACGAGCGGCCCGCCCGCATGTTCGGCGCCGCCCCGTCCGGAAACGAGTCGGTCCAGTTCGCCGGGCCCGCTCCCGCCTACGTACCGCAGTAGCGCGGTGCACGGAGCGTCCGGCCGATGCCGTCCGGGAGGGCGCCGGCGACGGGCCGCAACCTGCCAGGGCGCGGATTCATTCGATCGCGACGCCTTCCGCCTCCAGCACCTCGCGCGCCAGGCGGAACGCCTCGACCCCGGCCGGGATGCCGCAGTAGACAGCCACCTGCAGCAGCGTGTCGCGGATCTCGGCCGCCGTGCAGCCGTTGCGCACGGCGCCGCGGACGTGGGTCTTGAACTCGGCGCTCCGGTTCAGGGCCGAGATCATGCCGAGGTTGATCAGGCTGCGCTCCCGGTCGGTCAGGGTGGATCTCCCCCAGACCCTGCCCCAGCAGTACTCCGTCACGAGTTGCTGGAACTCCTCGTTGAACGCGTCCGCCCCGGCGACGGCGCGGTCGACGTAGTCGTCGCCGAGCACGCGCCGGCGGATCGCCATCCCGGTGTCGTGCAAGTCCTTGCTCATGCGTGTAACCACCGTCCGCTCGATCGCCGGGACGGAAGCGGGGCCTGCCCGCGGTGTCCAGCGAGCAGGCCCTTCCCCGAGAATCACACCTCGCCTGGCGGACGGACGGCGTCCCGGCCGGCGTCGGCCTCCTAACGCAGCGCCGGGTCGGGCCGCCCCATCAGCTCGGTGAAGCCTGCCCCTTCCGCCGGAACGAACTTCTGCACCCGGCCCAGAACATTGTCCACGCCGTAGAAGTTGCGCTCGGCGTCGACCGAGAACTGGTGCAGCTCGCGGAACTGACCCGGCCCCTCGCCCGCCGCGCCGAACTCGTACAGGGGGTTCCCGTTCCAGTCGAGCTTGACCATCCGGGTCGGCATGTTGTCGGCGATCCAGACCTCGTAGCCGGTGGCGTAGATGTCGTTCGGGAACTCGAAGCCGACCCACGTGGCGATCGGCGAGATGTTCGGGTGGTACCACACCGAGCGCGTCGTCTCGTTGAACACCTGCACCCGGTCGTTGTTGCGGTCGGCGACGTAGATGCGGCCGATGCTGTCGGTGGCCACCGCGTGCACGGCGTCGAACTCGCCGCGGCCGTTGCCCTGCACGCCCCACGAGGTGACGAAGTTGCCCTCCGCGTCGAGCTTCACGACGCGCGAGTTGTCGGAATCGGCGACGAAGATCGAGCCGTCCTCGAGGAACGCCACGTCCTGCGGCCGGTTGAAATGCGTCTCGCCGTCACCGGCTCCGCCCGCGCCGAGCGACATCACAATCTCGGAACCGTCGTTCGAGAACGCGTGCACCTGGTGGTTGGTCTCGTCGACCACCCACACCTTGCGATCCGCATCGAACGGGTTGATCTTGATCTTGTGCGGGCCGGCGCCACCCTCGAACATCTCGTCCCACTGTGTCCAGGCGTCGACCAGGTTGCCGTCGCCGTCGACCACGAAGATGGAGTTGCGCCAGACGCGGTTCTCGCCCGCCTCGAGCGCGTTCAGGCCGATGGAGCCGACGTAGCCGTTGAAGCCGTCCGGCACCGGGTCCGGCAGGCGGATCTCGCCGCGCTGCACGACGAAGACGCGGTCGGGCGACTCCGCGAAGACGCCCGTCGGCGACCCGAACGCATATCCGTCCTCCGCAAACGGCTGCAGCCAGCCGTCGACCGCCTCGTACGGACCCGACACCTGCTCCAGCAGGGCCGGTCCGGAGAACAGACCGGACGCGACCACCACGGCGATGACAAGGAGACACTTACGCATGGTTCACGCTTCCCTTTCTTCGTGATTGCACCTGGCGCCCAAAGCTCTCCGCGATCGGAACCCCGCGTGCCTCCACGCCCGGACGACGCGCTCTTGCGGCGTGACCCGGCGCCGTACCCGCGGGTCCGCGCGGATCATAAAATATACAATCGTGCAGCTTGCTTTTGAACAGATTCGCACCGGCGGCGACCGGAACTTCGGCTACCTCCTCGGCGACCGCGACGCGCAGGTCGCCGTCCTGATCGACCCCTCGTATTCGCCGGCCGTGCTGGCCGAGCGGGCCGCGGCGCAGGGACTGTCGGTGACCCACGTGGTCAACACCCACGGCCATCCGGACCACACGGAGGGGAACGCCGAGGCGGTGCGCCTGACCGGCTCCGCGGTGGCCGCCCATCCTGCCTGCCCGGTCGACCCCGATATCCGGCTCGAAGACGGGGCGCGGCTGGCGATTGGCGCGCTGGCGCTCGAATGCCTGCACGTGCCGGGCCACGCCGCGGACCACCTGGTCCTGTACGAGCCGACGCACCGGCTGCTCTTCACCGGCGATCTCGTGTTCGTCGGCAAGGTGGGCGGCACGCGGACCGACGAGGACGCCGCGACCGAGTGGGACAGCCTGCGGCGCGTCCTCGATACGTTCCCCGACGACGCCACCGTCTGGCCGGGGCACGACTACGGCGTGCGGCCCAGCTCGACCCTGGCGATCGAGAAGCGGACCAATCCGTTCCTGTTGTGCGAGAACCTGGACGCGTTTCTCCAACTGAAGCGTGAGTGGCCGGCGTTCAAGGCCCGCCACGGCCTGAAGTAGGGTGGAATGGTTCCTGTCGCGGACGTCTCGCCCGGTAGCTGATCCGACGGATCGGCGGCGGAAGCGGTCATGGCTCCGGATCGAATGACGACGCTGTTCTTCGAGCTGTTCAGCGGGCTGCCCCGGCAGGGGCCGGGAGATACGGCGAGCACGTTGCGAGCGCTCGCGCTCGTGCCCGGCGTCGGGCCGCGGACCCGCGTGCTCGACGTCGGTTGCGGCACGGGCTGCCAGACGCTGGTGCTGGCGCGGAACTCGCCGGCGCGCATCGTCGCCGTCGACAACCACCCGCCCTTCGTCGACCTCCTGAACCGCGAAGCCGGGCGTCTCGGCATCGCGGATCGGCTGGAGGCCCGCGTGGCCGACATGCGGCGACTCGACTTCGCGGACGGCTCCTTCGACCTGCTCTGGTCCGAGGGCGCCATCTACAACATGGGTTTCGAAACCGGCCTCCGCGACTGGCGCCGGCTGCTCGCGCCCGGCGGGCACGTCGCCCTGACCGAAGCGAGCTGGCGGAAACCGAATCCGCCCGCCGAGTGCAAGGCCTTCTGGGACCGGGAGTACCCGGCTATCCGCGCCACGTCCGCGCTCCTGGAAGCCGCCGCTGGGTGCGGATACCGCACGGTGGGCCACTTTCCGCTCCCCGCCTCGGCGTGGTGGGACGACTACTACCGCCCCCTGCAGGAGAACGTGACCGCCTTTCGCAAGCGCCACCGGGACGATCCGGACGCGCGGGAACTGGCGGACGAGTGTCAGCGGGAGATCGACGTCTGGCGGGCGTACTCGGCGTTCTACGGCTACGAGTTCCTCGTGCTGCGCGCCCCTTGACCGCGACGAGCGAACCGGACGGAGAACGGTCGAAAGGCGGGAAGCCCTCGTCAACCGGAACCGACGGAATACGAGGCTTCCGCCTCGCGCACCCGCACGCTGGCGCGCTGCCGGCGGCGCACGACACGAGCGACTGCGTCGAGTCGTTCCTGCGCGGTCATGCTGAACCGCACGCCGTCCACCGCCTCGCAGACGTCGTCGGACGTGAGACCGCCGAGGATGTCCGAGGCGGGAATCGGGCGCGGATCCGTTCCGGCTCGAAGCGCGAGGAAGTCGACCCGCAGATCGCGGGTCCCCTTGCGACCATGCAGCCGCCACAGCTCACGCACGCCCAGCTCGGCGTAACGCTGGATCTTGCCCTCGTCGGCGCTGGTGATCTCCACCTCCACCACCAGATCGGGTGCTGTCCGCTCCAGGAAGGCGTCCGCCGCCGCCTCGCCTTCGAGGAGCGCCGCCTGGTAGCCCCGAGCGCGCTCGCCGACGTAGAAGGCGCAGTCCGGCTCCATCCCCGTGCCGGGCGGCTCTGCCGGCCCCCGAAGACGGGTGGAGAGCAGTCCCTTCGAAGCGCCTGTCACGGCTGACCCGGCGGTATCGACGACGTGCACGAGGATCTCGGCCAGGTTCTCGTGCAGTCGTGAGGGCGTCATCAGCGTGATGAGGCCTCGAACCGGATCGAGACAGACCCGCGGAAACCACCGGTTCCAGTCGATCGCCGCCAGCGCCGTCACCGTGGCGGCATCGGCGCGCAGGACGTGAATGGTGGAACCCAGCGGCCCGGTGAGCATCGTCGCGTCTTGGTCCATGATCCGTGCTGCTCGCGGCGGCGGCGTGCGGCTTCGTTCAACCGGAGCGAGCGGCGTACGGCGCGTCCGCCTCGCGCACCCGCACGCCGGCGCGTTGCCGGCGACGCACGATGCGGGTGACCGCGTCGATCCGCTCCTGGGGCGTCATGCCGAAACGGACACCGTCCACCGCCTCGCAAACGTCGTTGTCGGTGAGACCGCCGAGGAGAGCGGAAGCGGCCAGCGGGCGGGGCGGCATGCCGGGTCGAAGCGCGAGGAAATCCACCTGCAGGTCCCGCGTTCCCTTCCGGCCGTGCAACCGCCACAGCTCGCGCACGCCGAGATCGCCGTAGCGCTCGATCTTGCCCTCGTCGACACTCGTGATCTCCACCTCGACGACGAGATCGGGAGCGGTTCGCTCCAGAAACGCGTCGGCCGCCGCCTCCCCTTCCATGGCCGCCTCCCGATAGCCGCGGGCCCGCTCGCCGACGTAGAAGGCGCAGTCCGGCTCCATGCCCGTGCCCGGCGGATCCGCCGG
>WTFV01000094.1 GCA_011523845.1 Acidobacteriota bacterium
CGTGGCGCCAGCGCCCACACCATCGCCAGCTACCGCGACACTTTCACGTTGTTGCTCGGATACGTCGCAGAGCGCACCGGACGCACGCCCTCGGCACTGACCCTCTCGGATCTCGATGCACCCATGGTCCTCAGCTTCCTCGACCACCTCGAGAGCGAGCGCGGCAATTCCGCACGCACGCGCAATCTCCGGCTCGCCGCCATCCGATCCTTCATGCGCTACGCTTCGCTGCGCGAGCCGACCCTCCTGCCCGTCACGCAACGCGTCCTCGCGATTCCCGCCAAGCGCTTCGACCGGCCCGTCCTCGGCTACCTGTCCCGCGACGAGATCTCGGCGATCATCGACGCGCCCGACCGGTCCACCTGGAGCGGGCAGCGCGACGCCGTCCTCTTCGCCGTCCTCTACAACACCGGCGCCCGCGTCTCCGAGATCACCCGGCTGCACGTCGCCGACGTGCTCCTCGACCGGGCGTCCTCGCTGCTTCTGCACGGCAAGGGACGCAAGGAGCGTGTCGTCCCGCTCTGGAAGAGCACCGCGGCGCAACTGCGGAGGTGGCTCCCCCGAATCGATGGAACCCCCGACGCCCCCGTGTTTCCCAACCGCGCGGGCAAGCCCCTGTCGCGCTCGGGGGTCGAACATCAACTGCGCGTCGCCTGCCGAAAGGCCGCGGAGCGTCACCCATCGCTGGCGACGCGGCGGATCTCGCCCCACACGCTGCGCCACACGACCGCGATGCATCTGCTCCAGTCCGGGGTCGACATCACCGTCATTGCCCTCTGGCTCGGCCACGAGGACACAGCCACGACCCATCAGTACGTCGAAGCCGACTTGGCCACGAAAGAGGCTGCACTCCGGCGGGTGGCCGACCCTGCACCTGAACCGCTTCGCTTCACGGCCACCGACCGACTCCTCGACTTCCTCGAAGCGCTCTGATTATGCGGAGCACCGATCCATCCGGACACCGACGGGGACGCGGCCCGCCGAGCCGACTCCGCATAATCCGGGACTCGGCATAGAGCCGATGTCGTTACCTCCATCGTCCGATCCGATTGCTACCGGCTGGAGCGACAGTTGCCGGGCGGGATTCGCACCCGCTGAGGAATGGCGCCTTTCACGGCGCACTCTCGCAGATCGCTCGACGAGGTTCGTCCTGACGGCGGTCCGTGGCCGACGATCCGCGAACTCGGCGATGCCTCGTCCCCTGAATCGAGAACTGGGGCCATGCCGCCGAAGCGAACTGGGGCCGTGCTCTCTTCGGCCGATCAGGTCATGCGGGGGGATGAGTGTCCCGAACACAAGCGGTTCTGCCAGGCGGCCCGCGGCTCTCGGACTATCTGAGCATTGGCGTGCTTGCGCAGGTGTACCCGATCTCGGCCGTCCGCGAGGCGGGCGTATTACGTGGTGGCGTTGGGGCTGTTCCGGTCGGTGTCAGCGCGGGAGGTGCTGCGCTGCCTGATGGAGGGGCTGCAGTGGGTGTCGTCGGATGCGACGCTGCGCGTGTCGGGGAAGTCATCGATTTCGCGCGCGCGGACGCGCTTGGGGTCGGCGCCGTTCGAGGCGTTGCGCGCGGCGCGGGTGGGACCGGTGGCGGACACGTCGACGCGCGGGGCGTGGTATCGCGGCCGGCGCCTAGTGGTGAGTCACACCAAAATCTGTGGGTAGACGGACTTGAGTTTGCACCGCGCATCGTCGACCTTCATGTGCCAGTCGACACCGCGTTGGGTGTTGTTGACGTCGGTAGACCACGCAGACACTTCGCCATGCAGCGTCGACACGTCCCCGATGCGACGCCCCTCCAGGCATTGGCGCGTCATGGCGCTGAGCTCGTTCTCCGCGATGTTCAGCCAGCTGCCGTGTTTCGGCGTGTAGCAGAACTCGATGCGACGAACCAGTTGCCGGGCCCGGGCCGGCTCGAACACTTCGTAGAAGGCGCCCTTGGTGTGCGTGTTCAGGTTGTCGCACACCAGGATGACCTTCTCGCACTCGGCGTAGCGGCCCTCCAGCAGGCCAGCCACCTCCACTGCCCAGTCCGCCTTCGTGCGCCGGGCCCGGGCCGTCGCCTGCCGCCAGCCCGCCAGCGGCTCGGCGAACAGGAAGACCGAGGCCGTGCCCGCCCGTTCGTACTCGTAGTCGACGCGGCGGGGTCGATGCGGCGTGGCGGCCATCGGCGGGCGCGTCTCCTTGACCAGTTGCACCGGCTGCTCGTCCATGCACAGGACAGGCCATGCAGGGTCGTACGGTTGCGCATACACGTCGAGGACCTGTTCCATGTGCGCCGCGAACTCCGCGTTGGCCGTCGGTGGGATCACCCAGTACTCGACTTTCCGCTGCGTCATCCTGTTTTTTTCAGCGTCCGCCGAACCGTTTCGTGGCTGATCGACTCGACGATCGCCAACTCCACGACCCGGCGCGCCAGCAGCCGCAACGACCAGTTCGCGTAGCCCTCCGGGGGCGGCCCCGTACGCAGGGCAATGACCTGCGCCTCCTGTTCGCCGTCCAGCAGTTTGGGAACCGGGGGCGACGCCCGCGGTTTGCGCTCCAGCGCCCGCTCGAACCCTTCCAGCACGCATCGTTGGCGAACGTTTTCGACCGTGTTGGTGCGGCAGGAGAAGGCGTCGGCGATCTGCTGGTCGGTCCACCCGGGTCCGTCCGCATCGGCCTTCAACAGAATCTGTGCTCGGCGGACCCTCTCGCTGCTGCCGTTGAGCTTCCGGATCGTCTCCCGGCAGACCTCGCGTTCGTCGGGGGTGAGTCGAACGATGTACTTCTTCTGGGGCATGAAAGCTGTCTCGGCTCGAGACCAGCTTCCAGATAGTCCCAACGTTTAATCGTGGCACGGCACTAGTGGCATTCGACGGGTCCACGCTGAACGTGCCGGACGAGGCGATGAACCGGCAGGCGTTCGGGGCGCCCGTCGCGTCGCGTGGCCGAGCTGCTTTCCCCCAGGTGCGCCTGACGGCGCTGGTCGAGGTGGGGACGCGCGCGGCGTTCGCGTGGCGAGCCGGTGCCTATGACGGAACGGAGGAGGCGCAGGTCGAGGCGCTGCTGCCCTGGTTGTCCACGGGCATGCTGGTGCTTGCCGACCGGGGCTACGGCGGCTTCCCGCTCTGGCGGCGCGTGGCCGACACCGGCGCCGACCTGCTCACCAAGGATCGCGGGTATCGGGGCCGGGAGCCCCTGGTGGACGCAGGGATAGATTCTGAACAGCGTGCAGCCGACGTGGCAGGCTGCGTTCGCGTCGGCGCTTCGAGAGCACGGGCACTCGATCGCGGAGGCGTTCACGGCGATGCGGCTGTGGCTAGACCGGAAGGTGGCGGCATCGCCTAGCGAGTCCGGATTCGACTGACTGCGGCAGCAATTGGTTTGTGGGCAAGGCGCTGTCGCAGCAGATCGATAACCTCAGGATTACGGGATCCTTTCCCGTTGTTCACGGCTGGAAGGGCAAACACGACACCCGGCCAGCCGGCGGCGCTGTGCGCCTCGCGAAACGTGAGGTTGGCACCAAGATAGTGCTCCCGATCCGGTTCAGGCGGATGCCCCATCCAGTCCATCAGCAGACTCCACAGCTTTTTGTTGCTGGAAAGCAGGATCAGCATTCTCGGTCGTGCCAGCTCGATGAGCCTGCGGCCGAACACTAGCCCGTCCTTTCGCAGGCCAAGCGGGAGATCCCCTGGCTTCTTCGACCGGAACGGAATGAAGTTCCCGGCCGGGCTCCTGCGCAGTAGCTCAAAGCCCGATTCGTCGCCGTCGGCAATCATGCAGGCGATCGATTGCACGGCGCGTTGCATGGTCGAATCTCCGGGTTGGCCACTACCCCAATCGTCGTCGAGGTAGGATGACCAACCAGAACGCCGGAACGGGAGCCATGGATCGTGAACATCGGCGCGCGTGTGGTCGCCACCCGGATTCGTACCAAGGAACATCACGCCGCCCGGCGTCTCGAACGTCTCAACGGATGAGTAAATCAACTGGAAATTCGGCGTCCCGCTCCTCGGTCCTGCCGGCTTCCAGGACGGATCATCCGCCGCGTGAGAGGCTCGGCAGATTTTCTCGCATTGTCGATTCCATTCCTCAAGCTGCTGCCGTATCTTCATGGGTTCCCGTGTCTCGAAAGCGTCGACGAGGCACAGATGCCCATCGACCGGCAGCTGCGCCCCTCGGCCAGAAAGTCGGCCGCTCAGTCGTTCGCCGGGTTGGGCGTCGGCACGTGCAACCGCAACGTGTTGGCCTCGGCACCCCGCGACCCTAGCATCCCTAGCAGACCGCCGACCAGCAGCAGCGCGCCGATCATCCGTCGCGCGACCAACCGCCTCTGATATTCGCGCGACCACGGCGGCACGCGTCGGATACCGCTTGCGGTGAATCCCTCCCCAGTAGGTTCCTCCAGGCTCCCGGAGCGAGAGGATCCACAGATTGTCCCGGACCGAGTATTTCGCGTAGGCGGTGACGCCGGGGAACTTCAGCGTGATCTCTGGACCTCCGCTAGTCCCTATTTCTGGCCGCGGCAGTTGGTGAAGCGCCAGGACATCATCGCGAAGGCTGGCAAGGTGACGTCCCGCTACGCCCTTGGTGGAAGGGTCGAATTCCCTCATGCCGGTTCTCCCCCCGCGCTGACCGTTCGTGTCGTCGTCTCCCCCCTTGGCTGAACCACGGGGAGAGCATAGCGCGAAAACACTAACCGAAAAAACAAATGAACAGTATTGCGGCTAGTCCACAGGGGTCCATGTCAGTCCAGGATGCCAGGATGAGTACACCCAGGATGCTCCAGGATGCTAGGACGGAAAGCTGACCAGCATGGCAGCATGTGCCAGCATGCAGCATGTCCAGCACCTGACCGTGCCCCGGCCGGCCGAACTACGCCGGTGTCGCTCGGGGATCGGCCGCCCGTCAGGCTCCAACCACGTCTTTAGCGTCGAGCAGGCCGAAGGGCTCAACCGGCAGCCGCTTCATGTCGCTGCCGCCCCGGCGTGGGAGGGGCACGCCAACTGCCGGCGCGTCTCGACTGGCACTCAACGAGCGAACGTACGCACCTCGCCCGCCCTTGCTCTGAGTCGCAGGTCACTCTGCCTCCAGCACCGCGGCCCGCAGTTCCATGATGTGCGCCGCCTTGATCGCGGTCGCTCCCGCCGCGTTCCGGGTGTCGGTGTAGACGGGCCGCGACCGCCTCGCCGCGTCGTACACCGCGTCGAGGGCCGACCGGAGCTCGGTCAGGTGGACGTGCCTGACCGGCGTGGCGCCCGCGACGAGCGTCGGGTCGGTCCATGGGAACGCCGCCAGCCGGTTGCGCAGGCGCAGCGCCTCGATCCGCTCCCGCAGCTCGATGAAGTGGACAGCCTTGATCGGTGTCGTCCCGGGTCTGATGGGATGGTCGGTGAATGTTGCTCGGGTCTCCACGACCACCGAGAACCGCTGCGTCGCGCTCGCGCTGGCGGGATCGGTCGCCGTCACCGCGACGGTCGCCGAGCCAGGGCGCACGGGCGTGACGGTCACCGTATCCGCGGAGACGGCCACGGCCGCGACGCGCGGCGACGAGGAGACCGCCGTGAACGTCAGCAGGTCCCCGTCCGGATCCAGGAATGCTGGCCTCACGTCGAGGACCAACGCCCGGTCACCGACGGTCAGGGTCCGGTCGTCCAGCGCTCCCACGGCTTGCGGTGCCCGGTTGGGGTTCGCGCCGCGGGTGACCGTCGCCACGAGGGTACCCTCGAACGTCTGCGTTCCAGAGCCGTCCGCTTCGGCAGCCCTGATCAGGATGAACCAAGCGGTCGGTCGCCAGTCGGGCGGACGATCGACCCCGAGCGTCGCGACGCCATCACGCAAGACCCGGTGGGCGTCCTGATGACGGACCCAGTTCGGGAACATCTCCCGGTCGGTTACCCACAGGCCCGCTTCGGCACCGGGCGTCGCCGATTCGGTGTCGAATCGGACCTCCAGCCCGCTCGCGTCGGGAGGCATCCGCATGTAGTAGCCGGCCCAGTCGAGGTCATCCCCCCGCCACTGCAATGACACAAGCGTCGCCACGCCGCTCTCGAGCTCCGCTGCGGTCTCGATGGCGAAGACCGCCTCCGCGAGCTTCCCGTCGTCCATCACCACCGAAGTCGTGGGGTCCCGGCCGGCTACGTCCCCGTTCCAGCCGATGAACTTCGCGCGCGGTGTTGCCACGGCCCGGAGCCGCACTTCGGTTCCTTCGGGGTAGAAGCCGTTCTCCGCGGGCGGCGTCGTCAGCACGCTCCCCTTCCACTCGTGCGAGGTCAAGGCCTCCAGTCTGCGTTCCACGTCCACGGTCAGCTTCAGAATCCTGTCCTCGGTGCGCGAAACATCGACGACGTGAGTCTCCTCACCGCCGTCGCTCCAACTGCGAAAGCGATCCCGGTACCCCTTGTCGTGCTCCAGGAAGTCCCTCCCGAGGGATACCGTCACGCGATCCGGCAACGATCCCGCCGCAAAAAAGACCGGGGTACGATACTCGCCTCCGTTGATCTCGACGGTAGTGGGGTCCACATTGGACTCGATTCTGAGAATCGGTTCCCGAGTAAACACGGCGGTGTACTCGAGTCCCGGCATCGTGTACGTGCGAGCCGGGTTCGCCGAGACCCCGTGCGTCTCGTGCGTCAGCAGGAACTGCCAGAGGTAGTCCGACCTGACTTCCCAGCGCAGGAACCTGAAGCCGCTGCCGGCGGTCGGTTCAGCCGACATCGTGACTCGGGATCTGAGTGGATAGTAGCCGTCCGAGTCCTCTGGACCGATCGTGACGACGCCGGCGCCGTCAGGGCGGACGCGTGTCGAAATCTCGTGGGCGGCGACGAAGTTGGCCTCGTAGAGCGTCGTATCGACGGTAGCGATGACGGTCCGACTGGCACCACCACCACCGTCGTCGTCATCGCTCCAGCGGCCGAACCGGTACCGGCTGCCCGGTTGCACTTGTGGCGACCGTACCGACAGGGTGTGCTCCGTGTCCGGCTCCCAATCGAAGACCGCCGGAGTGGTCACCTCCCGGCCGTCGACCACGACCGTGAGACCGAGGGGGTTCGTCGAGACCGTCCACGACGTCGGGATCAGCCCGACCATCCTGGCGACGGTATCGGCATCCCCGGGAGTGATGGAAGTGGTTCGCCCGCTGGGGCCGGCGTAGCTGATTTCACCGACGGGTATGTGTGGTGGGATCGTCTCGATCGCGGGCGGGCCGCCGCGTCGGTTGCGTTTGCTGGACAGGAACCCGTAGTGCATGACGGACTGATAGTTGTACGGACTGATGTCGAACCCGTAGTATGGTTGGGGATTCCACGTCGATCTATGGTTTGGGCTGATGTGCTCCTGGAAGGCCCGAATGTAGCGGTCACGATCGCGGCGTTGTTGTTCATGCGCCAGACCGAGACCATGGCCCAACCCGTGCTCGTTGTTCGGAGCGAATCGGCTAACCGCAACGCAAGTAGGCTGGCGAATGCACTTTTGGTATTGCCCGGCCTCCACGAAGTAGATGAAGTCCGGCTCATCGGTCCTGGGGACGAATTCCAGTACGGTCATCTCGGTCCAAGCCGATATGGTCGTGGCGGCGTTCTCCCTTCCCCACTCGGGCAGGTCTTCATCGAGAACATAAGGGATGACGCCTCCCAACCACCCGGGAGGAAACGGCTGCGCAGTGCCGGGATCGGGCCACGCGGGTACGCCGCCCGCGGCGTTTAGTACGAAGAACAGCAGGGCCAGAATCAAGAGGGGCGCGGTCGCCGCCAGTGTTTTCTTCATCATTGTTCCCTAACCCGCAGCGTCAGATGGGCGGTCTGCCCGCCGCGTGGCGCGGCGACGATCACTTCATCGAGCAACGTGCGCAGCAACTCCTTACTTGTCGCGCGCCGTTGTGGTGGGCGCGTCCCACACCCGCGGCAGGTCCATGCCGAGTGCGAGCACATCTTGCGCTCGTCGGACGTCAGTTCGCGCGGTCGGCGCCGCTCGCGGCGTTCGAGTTCGGACCGCGCTTGTTCGAGTTCTGCTCAGGCGCTGTTCCCATTCCGTCTCGAGGCCGCGGGCGACGGGGCGATTCTCGGGCTCGACGGCGCGGTACCGGCGTTCGGCGCGCTCGGCTTCATGACACGCCCGTTCGACGGCCAGACGCTACTGTTCGAGAGCGCCGTCATGATCGGCTTCGATGCGTTCGGCGGTGCGCAACGCGGCCTCCAGACCGGCCGGCTGCACGGGGTCGAGCACGGCTTCGGAAACCGCCCGGTCGATCTGTACGCCGCCGATGTTCAGGCAGTACACGCCTCTTTCCCTGGACGATGTTCTGGTCCGGGCAGTGATGGCCCGGCGAGGCGCTTCGTCCGAGGTAATGGATATACAGCCGCCACCCACAGTGACCGCACGTGGCGATGCCTTGCAGCAACGCGCTCCCTTCTCTGACCGCGCCGCTCCCCGCGGAATGCGGTCGCGGCCGCGTGGCGGCCGCGATGCGGGCGAGGTTGCCCTCATAGGTCGGCCAGTCGATATAGCCGGGTGGTGGTCGGTGATCAGCACCGGCCACTCCGAGCGAGGCACTCGACGCACACGCTTGCGGGCAACGCCGTTTTCGTCCGACGACGCGCTCCTGCCGCGACTTGCCGTATGTGTAGACGCCAGCATAGGCCGGATTGGTGAGTACCTGGTGGATCGCATGATGGTCGGCCCCGTCAGAAGGTGATCTTGTCGATCTCGAACCTGCCGCACCGTTCCAGCGTGCAGCCGTCCCTGTCGGTCTGTGTCTCGATGAACAAGCCGTAGATTGGATTGTTGTACGTCATGGCAATGACAAGCCTGCTACCGTTCCTGTCCGGCGGGAAGCGGACTTCGCCCGTCTTCTCGGTCCCGCGGACGTAGGACCACCGGAGATTGACGCGGCGCCACGGGAAAATGTCGCTGGTCCGGATGTAGATCACCGACTCCGACTCGAACCGGATCTCCCACTTGTAGGGCGCCGGAAGCGACGTGCCGGAGAAACAGACCTTCTGTCCGTAGTCCGTCCACGTGTACGTGTAGAAGACCGTCTCGCCGATCAGGGTCTCGACTCCCGGCCACCACGTTCGGGTGTCGTACAGGCAGACTTGGACATCAAATAACGGGCTCTTAGTGATCACGTCGCCGGCGGAGACGAAACTGCCGGTCCAGCCGTGCGAGTTGCAATCCCAGTCGTTCCACCAGACCGCCCGAAAACGGTTCAGGCATGCGCGCAGTTCGTTGACGTGCACCGCCTTGACCGGAGTCACGCCGGCAACGATGGGATCGTCCGTCCACTCGCCGCAGTGGACGCGGCGCCAATCGAGCCAATGTTCGTCGAAACATGCCCGGAGTTCGTTCAGATGCTGCGCCTTGATCGGGTCTCCAGGCAAGATAGTCTCGAAAATGCAAGGGCGCAGCGGACCTCGCGCCGCATCCGCCGGCCCCGCCAGCAGCAGCAGCCCCGCCGCCAACAGCCACAGCCCCGCTCCGGCTATCCGTCTCATGTTCGTGACCCGGGAAGCGGGCTGTCCACTGCCGCCGCGCGACGTGCGACGAGTGCCCAGACAGCTTCGCTGCCGTGATAATTGGATACAACCGGCATCGGACAGGAACCAGTCGAGCCACAACGACGGATGGTGCGCCCGGCACCGGAGCGCCTCGACGCCGAGTCGACATATTGTCCACCCACGGGCGCGACGGAACCAAATCCAGTCTACATGTCCACGCGGCCCGTCAGTCTGCGCCCCGTCGACCATGACCAACCGCGGTGCCGAGACCGCCGTTCGGCCAGATCCATCCGTCGGATGCGACCCACGATGAAGGGCAAGGTCATCATTCCGTCCTCCGGATCCGTAAACGCGTTGAACGGCTTCGGCAGCCGAGCACGTGCCACCATAGTAGCAGGAACAACGTGAACACTGCGTGAAGTATTAGGCGCATGGTGTGCTTTTATGGCGCATTTCGCCAGCCGGCGTGTTATCATCACTTACCCGGCCGTTTGTCGGTCGCCATGTGGCGGCATCGAGCGGGATGGCGTGGCCGCGTGCGAGCGGGGGGGCGACGTGAAAAAGCACCGACGACCTGAAGCGAGAGATCGAGCAATTGCGGGATCGCCTGTTCCGGCTGAGCGGGGCCAGCCTGCGCGTCAGCGGGAGCCTGGATGTCACTACCGTCCTCCGCGCGGTCATCGATAACGCCCGCGCGCTGATCGGCGCGCGGCTGGGTGCCGTTGCGACCTTCGACCACGGGCCTCTTGAAGGTGGCCGGGCACATCGAGCCGGAGGCCTTCGCGGGCATCTTTCCGGACCTGGCGGCAGCGGTCGCCACGGTCGCGCGGCTGCGGGACGACGAGCTGCCGCCAGGGTTCGCCGATTTCGACCGCGTGGTCGTCGACGCGGTGCAGGACCTGACCCTGCTCGAGAGCGCCGTGGTGGTGGAGTTGTGCCTGGCGATTGCGCGCCGGCGGGGGCATGCGCCGTCGCTGCTGGCGGCCGGCGACGACGGGCAGACGGTGCGTCCGCCCGGCTTCGACTGGGGCGCGTTGAACGACCTGCTGGCCGCGCGTCTCGACGCCCCGCGTCGGTTCCACCTCGAAGACAACCTGCGCTGCCCGAGCCGCATCGGCGCGGTCATCGAGCGCGCCTCGGAGTGGTACGTCCACCTCGACAAGGCGCGACGCCCGACGAAGCAGCGGCAGCAACAGGGTGGCCAGCACGTCCACGCCCACCTGCTGCACGTCGTCGCCGACGTGCCGACCGCTGTCGGGCTGATCGAGCGGCTCGACGAGGTCCAGGGACTCGTGGTGATCACGGTCGCCGACGAGAAACCGGACCTGGGTGCCCGAGCGGTTGTGCGACATGGTGCTGACCCCGGCCGACGCGAAGGGGCTCGAGTACCAGTCGGTCTGCGTCCTGGACCCGGGACGGGTGCTGTCGCGGCTGGAGGCGGCGACGGAGCGGATGGCGACCCACCCGTCGCCGGCGCCGCAGGAACAGGAGCACAGGACGGCGATCGACCAGTTGCGGGTGGCGCTGAGCCGGGCTACCGAGACGCTCGCCTTCGTCGACGTGGCGGGCGACGAAGAAGCGCACGCGCTGAGCACGGAGCTGCTCGAGGACGCCGCGCCCTACCACGCCGACGACCTGGTCGAGCATTTCGCCGACGACGCGCCGCCGGACGAACGGGTGCAGGCGCGGACGCACGACGCGCGAGCGTTGATCGACACGGCCCCCGGGCGGGCGTGGCAGCGGGCGTGCCAGGCGATGCGCCTGCTCGGCGACCCGCACCTGCCCAACGGGGTGTCGGACGAGCGCGTGCGCGTCGAGGCGCACACTACACTTCTGGCCACCGCCGCGCGTCTGCTCGTCGACGGCGTCCCCGCCGCGGTCCGCCGTCCCGAGGTGGTCAACATGGCGGCGGAAGCGATCGTGCTGCTCGGTGCCACCGACCACTGAGGTGGTCCCGGTTTTTCGGACCACTGCGTAAGGTGTATTCCAGAACCTCCGG
>WTFV01000016.1 GCA_011523845.1 Acidobacteriota bacterium
CCGGGGGGCGGGGGCCGCGGAGGGCCCCGCGCAGCGCCGGCGGTGGGCAACAGGGCTATGAGCTGCGTCTGGTGGAAAATCGCGGTGGGGCGTCAGATCCTGTGAACGGCAGTGCTCACGGACATTCGACGTGGTACCGTAGCGAGACGATCGTAGAGGCGTGGGGACCTCTTGCGAAGGGCCGCGCGGTCCTGGCGTTGCGGGTGAAGAAGCAATGAAACTGAAGGTCGTAGTTCATGAAGCGGAGGAGGGCGGATACTGGGCGGAGGTACCGTCAATCCCCGGATGTGCGACCCAGGGAGAGACGTTCGAGGAGTTGCTCGGCAACATCTACGAAGCCGTCGAAGGGTGCGTATCCGTGGAGGTCAAGGATGTTCCCGTTTCCGAAACGGACAGCGTCATCGAGATTGCCGGATCGCCTTGGCGATGACTTCGGCCTGATCGCCGGGCGGCCTGCGGACTGCCCGACGTGCAAGGATCAACCCAGGACGGCGGAAGCCGTAACGCTGCCCGACATGCAGAGGAGTGGGGCCTGTCTTGGCATCGGTCACCGTCGTGGGCGGAAGCCCTTCACGGTAACCTTCCATGCGTCATGCCTTGACTTCTCCATCGTTATACGGGTAACTATCACGTACGTCTTCCACGCGACGCCTTTTGCCAGATGATAATGCTTGCAGTGTCGGACGCAAGAATCCAGCTTTCCAATGTCAGGCGCTCGGCATCTTCTGCAAGCCGTCGCTCTCGCTCCAGATCACGATGATGCCTCCGGATCCCGAGGCCGCCCCTGGAGTTCGGCGGCCTTTTGTATCGCCCTCTTGGCTCGCTCTTCATCATTCTGTGTTTCTTCTTCCGGTCCTGGCGCGATGCGCCCCTTCGACGACTGCTGCTGCGTCGCATAGGCCTGACCCATCGCCGTCTTCAGCATCGCATCAGCCAGCAGTTCCGACGCACTCTTCGGCCGCAACTCGTACCCGCGTGCCTCCAACTGCCTGGCCACGGCCAGAGACGCCGCACGCATGAAATCGCTCAACGTCACGCCCGCCCTTGACGCCGCTCGGCGGATTTCGGTGCGCTCGTCGTCGTCCATCCGCAGGGAGAACATCCGCATGCCCATCGCAAAGCACCCCTTTCAGGGGTGATGTTAATACGCTGTAATACTTCATGTCAATACGCTGCCTCGCTTCGAGCGGAAAGACGGCGCCGAAGTCAACGGATCCGGGCTTGTCGGACCCCACGGGGTTCCAGTCGTTCGCCGGCGGCTCCGGCCAATATTGGGACGTCGCGGACGTGATTGTGCCCCGCCGGCGATGGCGACCTCAACCCCCCGGACGGGATCCTGGATGGCATGCAGGGTTTCTCGCGGCTACATCGACGATCGGCGGTAGGCAACGGGACGTAGCGACCGTCTCGGCCGCAAGGCAGAAACGGGGCGCCCGCCTCGGTAGGCGGACGCCCCGTTTCAGTTCTCAGGTGGCCGCTCACCGCCACCCTTTCGGATCACCGCCTTACGCGATGATCTGCGGGATCGGCACCCCGTGGACGTCGGTGAGCCGCATGTCGCGGCCGTTGTAGCGGTACGTCAGCTTCTCGTGGTCGATGCCCAGCAGGTGCAGGATGGTGGCGTGCAGGTCGTGCGGCGACACCCGCTGCTCGGCCGCCTTGTAGCCGAACTCGTCGCTGGCGCCGATCACCTGTCCGCCCTGGATGCCGGCCCCGGCCATCCAGCCGGTCATCGTGCCCGGGTTGTGGTCGCGGCCGACGCCGCGCTGCGAGATCGGCATCCGGCCGAACTCGGCGTGCCAGACCAGCAGCGTCTCGTCGAGCATGCCGCGGGCCTTCAGGTCGGTCATCAGGCCGGCGATGGGCAGGTCGGTCTCGGCCGCGTGCAGCGTGTGGTTCTCGATGAGGTTGCTGTGCGCGTCCCATGTGTCGGTGTTCTGCTGGCCGATGCCGCCGTGGAAGAGCTGCACGAAGCGGACGCCCCGCTCCACCAGGCGCCGCGCCATCAGGCACTGCCGCCCGAACGGCTCGGTGATCGGGTCGTCGAGGCCGTAGAGCTTCTTGGTCGCTTCCGACTCGGCCGACACGTCGACCGCCTCGGGGGCGCAGCCCTGCATGCGGTAAGCCAACTCGTAGGACGAGATGCGGGCGGCCAGCTCGGAGTTGCCGGGGTTGTTCGCCAGGTCGATGTCGTTCAGCTTCGCCAGCGTGTCGAGGCGGGCGCGCTGCTGCTCGACCGACATGCCCTCGGGCGGCGCCAAGTCGACGATCGGGTCGCCGACGGCGCGGAACAGCGTCCCCTGGTAGGTGGCCGGCATGAACCCGGCGCTCCAGTCGTTGGGGCCGCCGAGCGGGCCGCCGCGGTGGTCGTTCATCACGACGTAGGCGGGCAGGCTCGCCGCCTCGGATCCGAGGCCGTAGGTGACCCACGACCCGACGCTGGGGAAGCCCATCCGGATCTGGCCGGACTGCATCTCGTAGGTCGCCTGGATGTGGTCGTTCGACCGGCCGTACAGCGACCGGATGAACGCCATCTCGTCGACCTTGCCGCCCAGGTGCGGGAATATCTCCGAGACCTCGATGCCGCTCTCGCCGTGCCGATGGAACTCGAACGGGCTCGGCATCAGCGGACCCGGGTGCCCCTGGCGGACGACCACGGACTCGGCCATCGGCTGGCCGGCGTACTTCGTCAGCGCCGGCTTGGGGTCGAAGGTGTCGACCTGGCTGACGCCGCCGCTCATGAAGAGCGAGATGACCGCCTTGGCCCGCGGCTCGAAGTGCGGCTGCCTGGGCGCGAACGGGTTGCCGGGGATCGGCAGCTCGCAGGTGTCGGACTGCGCGGCCTCCGCGGCCAGCAGGCCCTGCCGGCTGAGCATGTCGGCCAGCGCCAGCCCGGCGATGCCGCCGCCCGACTGGAACAGGAAGTCGCGCCGCGACCAGAACGTCTTCTTCCGGCAGTGGTGGTGATGATCGTCGTGCATCGTCGTGTCCTCTGTCTCTCGGTCTGCTGCTGTCCGTCAGCGATTCGGTTGCTGTTCCGCCGCCCGTCAATCGCCGCCTGCGGCTCCGCCTGCCGCCCAACCAATCCTCGCCAGAAGTCTGCACCATTACTATGGCGCAGACTCCTAGCGCAGGTACAGGAACTCGTTCAGGTTCATCATGACGTGCGTGAAGTCGACCAGCGACTGCTCGGTGGCGAGGCCGCGGGCGACCTCGCGCTCCGCGTCGGTCGGCTTGCGGGTCAGCGCGATCAGGTAGGCGAGATCGATCTGGGCGTCCAGATCGCCCGGCGCCTCGCGCTCGAGCCGCTCGGCGAACAGCTCGGCCTGGTTCAACACGAACGGGTTGTTCATCAGCGTCAGCGCCTGCGTCGAGACCGTGGAGACGTTGCGCGCCGCCGCCGTCTGGTTCTGGTCCGGCAGGTCGAACGTGTCGAAGAACGGGAAGCCGAGCGACCGGCGCCGGAAGACGTAGACGCTGCGGCGCCACACCTCGGGACGGTCCGGCTCCTCGCACCAGAAGCCGGTGGACGGCGCCGTGATCCGTTGTCCCGCCGGCGGGCTGCCGCACCAGAATCCCTTGCCGTCCGACTGGAACAGGATGTCGGCCGGGATGTGCGGGAAGACCGGCGGGCCGCCCACGGTCAGGTCGATCCCGCCGCTGACCGTCATGATGGCGTCGCGCAGGATCTCCGCCTCGATGCGCTGCGGGCGGTAACGCCACAGCAGGTTGTTCTCCGGGTCGGCGTCCGCGTTCGCCTGGTTCGGGAAGGAGGACGCCATGCGGTACGCCTCCGACGTCATCAGCAGCCGGTGCATCTCCTTGAAGCTCCAGCCGCGGTCCATGAACTCGACGGCGAGCCAGTCGAGCAGCTCGGGGTGCGTCGGCGTGTCGCCCATCCGGCCCAGGTTGTCCAGCGAGCGGACGATTCCCCGTCCGAAGTGGTGGTGCCAGATGCGGTTGACGATCACCCGCGCGGTCAGGGGGTTGTCGCGCGACGCGATCCATTCGGCCAGCGCCAGGCGCCGGCCGGAGGTGCGGCCGCCGGGACGCGCGATCTCCGTCGGCGGGTCGCCGTAGGTGGCGGCGGTCAGGAAGCCCGGCGACATCGGCGAGCCGGGGCTGAACGGGTCGCCGCGGACCAGGAAGTAGTTGGGCGGCGCCTGATAGTCGGGCCCCCCTTCCTCGTACAGGTAGGTGCCGTCGACCTCGGGCGGCGTCCGGCATTCCGGACAGCCGATCACCTGGTCGCCCGGGCCGTCCGGCGCGAAGCGGTAGTCGCCGTCGGTGACGATGTGCGCCATCGCCGGGGTCGGCGGCCGCTCGTCCTCCAGCGCCGCGATCCGCTCGTTGAGCTCGTCCACCCGCGCCTTGTCCTCCGGGCTCAGTGCCTCGGCGACCTGCGCGCGCGGCGGGTTGATGGTGAGCACCTGCACGGCGAGGAGCTGCTCGCCGGGGGTCCGCTCCGCCTCCGGCTTGAAGGCCGCCGCCTGCACGTTCTCCGGGAACCGCTCCCGGATCATCTCCGCACGGAGCTCCTCGCGGTACGGCGTCTCGATCGCGTCGACCTCGTCGCGCAGCGGCTGCTGCCGCGCGTCGACGTCCCGCATCGCCGCGAAGTAGGCGTCCGCCTCGTCCCGGTCGAGCAGCGGGTAGTCGATCTCGACGTAGCCGAAGATCGACGCCTGCATGCTGTAGTAGTCCTTCTGCAGGATGGGGTCGAACTTGTGGTCGTGGCAGCGGGCGCAGTGGACCGTCATGCCGAGGACGCCGCGGCCGACCGTCGCCAGCACGTCGTCCAGGTAGTCGTGGCGGCGCTCCGGGTTGTCCTTCTCGCGGAAGTTCACGCGCGGGCCGGACCGCAGGAAGCCGGTGGCGATGCGCGTCTCGTCCGTCACGTAGTCCAGCTCGTCGCCCGCGATCTGTTCGCGCAGGAACTGGTTGTACGGCTTGTCGTCGTTGAACGAGTCGATGACGTAGTCGCGGTAGCGCCACATGTTCAGGCGGACGTAGTCCTGCTCGAACCCGTCGGTGTCGGCGTAGCGCGCCACGTCCATCCAGTGCCGGCCCCAGCGCTCGCCATAGTGCGGCGAAGCGAGCAGCTTGTCGATCTGCCGCTCCCAGGCGCCCCGCTCGGTGTCGGCCAGGAACTCCTCCACCTGCTCGGGGGTGGGCGGCAGGCCGATCAGGTCGACATGGGCGCGCCGCAGCAGGGTCAGGCGGTCGGCCCGCGGGGCGACGGTCAGGCCGGCGCCCTGCCGGGTCGCCTCCAGGAAGCGGTCGACGGGGTGGTCGAACTCGGGCGAGGCCGGCACCGTCGCCTGTTGCGGATGCTGGAACGCCCAGTAGTCGCGGGCGCCCGGCGGCAACTCGTCGTTCTCGAGCGCGGCGAGCGCGTCGGCGGCGGCCGTCACCTCGCCGGTGTCCCAGTGCGCCCCCTCGTCGATCCAGGTGCGGACCGCCGCGAGCTCCGCGTCGCTCAGCGGATCGCCGGTCATCGGCATGGAGGGCTGGTCGAGGCCGGCCACCATCCGGAACAGGAGGCTGTCCTCGGCCCGGCCGGGCACGATGGCCGGACCCTTGGTGCCGCCCTCGAGCGCGCCGTCGCGGCTGCTCAGATCCAGGTCCGACAACTGGGCCGCCTCGCCGTGGCAGTTCCAGCAGGCCCGCTCCATGATCGGGCGGATGTGATCGGTGAAGTTGATCGGCTCGTTCTGGGCGCCGGCGGTCGCCGCCAGACCCAGCACGGCCGCAAGTGTCACGCCGAACAGGACGAATGGTCTTGCGCTGCGCATCGTTTCCTCGTCGTTCCGTCGCTCGGTCCGTTTGCCGCTCCGTCGGTTCGTCGCTCGGTCCGTTTGCCGCTCCGTTGGTTCGTCGCTCGGTCGGTCGGCGCTCGGGCAGTCCTCAGTCCTGCCGGCCCGGCGCCGGCAGCTTGTCCGCGTAGTCCGGATCTTCCTCGTACCGGGCGTTGTGCAGGATGTTCCGCAGCCCGAGGTTGCCCTCGTGGCAGGCGTACTCGTAGAGCACCTGGTCGGGGTCGGTCTTCGTCGTCGGGACCAGCGCGGTCCACGGGCTCGTCCAGGTGGCCGGGTCCGACATCGTGATCTCGTAGTGGGCCGCGTCCGGGCCGACGCGACTGAAGCGCTCGACGAGCCGCAGCTTCTCGGTCGAGCCGCGGAAGGCGCTCTTCGGCGAGAAGTTGACGGTCTCGACCACCAGCGTGTCGCCGTCGTAGTACCCGCGCGAGTCGCCGTGCCACTGCGGCAGGTCCGCCGGCAGATGCGGCCGGCCGTCCAGCGGCACGATGCGCGCGTCGTGGATCATCTCCGAGACGATCGCCACGTGGGTCGGCGTCTGCAGGATCTGGAAGTTGTTGTTGTAGGCGCCCGGCAGCCGCGGCATGCCGAACGTGATGCAGCGCTCGGTCAGCCCGCGGTAATCCGCTCCGTCGCCGCCGTGCAGCCGCCGCCGCTCGGAGCGCGCCGCGGCGCGTCGCCTTGCGTCCTTGGTGACCGCCGGGAGCCGGCCGTCGGGCGGATCCACGATCAGCGACGTTCGCCGGTCCACGGTCAGCGCCCGCCCGTAGTCGAGCCACCACTTGGCGTGCACGCTCGGGGCGCGGTCGTAGTCGTCCAGCCGCTCGTTCTCCCGCCTCTCGTACTCCGCCGCTTCCTCGGCGGTCAGCGTCTCCTTGCCGGCGAGCTCGCGCGGGCGCTCCAGCGGCGTCATCGTCCGGTAGTCCCAGACGCCCTGCAGGTCGGGCGCACCCCACGGCGTGCGGGGAATGTCCCAGTCCGCGGCCGGTACGGCAGCCGCGTTCTCGGCTGCGGACTGCGCCGCCGCCGGCAACGCGAGAACCAGCGCCATGCCGAGCGCCAGCGCGATCATCGAGCACGCCCGCCGCATGCAGTCCCTCCTGATGGAGTTGTCTCCAGACAAACCGTAACCATAGCACCATGCGGGTCCGGACGACAGTGATTTCGGCGCGTCCTCATTCGTCCTTGCCTGCGATGGACGTGCCGGGACAGGTCCCGCGCCGCCGGCGCGCCGGCCTGTCACCGAGCGGGATACGCTGGGCGGACAATCGCCCGGCTGGCGACGATCGCGAGATGGCGCCGGAGAGCGTCCGGGGAGTCGAGGGCCTCGATCCGCCCAGCGTCGATGTCGGCAGCGCCGATGAGGGCGGCCTCCCGCAAGGCGGCCAACCAGGCTTCATCTTCAGCCTTTCGCGATCGGGTTGACTGGGCTTCCCGCGCCGTGCGCCATGTCACGGCGCTACCGCCTCGATTGGGCGGATGGTCCGCAGGTCTCCCGCGGCGGCCGTTTCCGCCAACGCGAGCTCGTAGTGAGTCTGGAGGTTCATCCAGCTCTGTGCGTCGGTGCCGAAGTACTTCGCCAGCCGCAACGCCGTCCCCGCCGTAATGCCGCGCCGGCCGCGCACGATGTCGTTGATGCGCGCCGGTGTCACGCCGGTTGCCTTCGCGAGCGCAGTCGCCGACAACCCGAACGGCTCCATGAAGTCGTGCTTCAGGATCTCGCCCGGGTGGACCGGCTGCAGGCGGCTCATTGGTTCGCCTCCTTCAGTCAGTTGGTAGTACACCGGGCAGGTTCACGCGCGATCAGTCAGCAATGCGCGCTTCACAGCTTCGGGCTCCCGTTCGACCACGCGCAGAAGGGTGGCGGCAGGGCCACTGACCCGGCGGGTTCCCTGTTCCCATTTCCGGTAGCCGGAAAGGCTCATGCCCATCAGCGGCGCCATCTGCGCTTGCGTGAGCTTCGCCTGTTTCCGAACCTCGCGCGGCGTCACGGGAGCGTGGACGATCGCGGGGCCCTCGCCCTTGGCATGGGCGAGGGCTTCATTGAGGGACTGGATCAAGTCGTTGCCGAGCGTGCTCATCTCATCTCCAAGGTTACGTTCAAGGTGGTCGATCGGATCTTGGAGACCAACGAGTACCGAGTGCCCTCCCCGAAATCGACGCCCGCGGCGTGACGTCGGGCGAATGCTGTCCGAGATCGTGCGGGCGCTTCCGGAGCTGTCGCTTGATCGCCGTAGCGAGGGCCGTGACCGCCTGCCTCTCGTCAGGCGCCAAGTCCGCCTGCCGGCTCTTGGCGTAGGCCAGCAGGGCGTAGATCGGCATGGCCTTGCCCAGGTACAGGTAGATTATCCGTGCGCCCCCGCTTTTGCCGCGTCCGGAGGCAGCGACGCGCAGTTTCCGAACGCCGCCCGTGCCGGGAATCTCGTCGCCCGCCAGAGGATTTTCCGAGAGAAAACCGATCACGTCACGCTTTTCGTCCTCGCTGAAGATCCTGTCGGTCTGACGGGAGAACGTCGGGGTTTCCGCAACCGCTTGCATCGCCCCGAATATAACCCATTGGGGTATCCATCCGCAAGGGGGTTTCATGCACCGGCTTCCGGCACTTCCGGCTCGATCGGGGTCTGGCAGTCCCGTAAGCGAGCGGTGGGAAGGCGGTTCAGAACATCGCGATCGGGTTGACCGGGCTTCCCGTGCCCCGCGCCACGCGCAGCGGCAGCGCCTGGAACAGGAACTCCCAGCGTCCCTCTTCGGCGCACGCGGCGGCCACCGGCTCGAGCAGCGCGTTGTCGAGCAGCGCCACGCCGAAGTTGAACAGCACGCCGTGCACCGGCCACGGCAGGTCGCCGGCCGGGCGCGCGTCCATCAGGTCCCAGCCGAGCAGCGCCACGTCGTGGTCGCGGATGAACTCCGCGCAGCTCGGATGCAGCCCAGGCCGCCCGCGGCTGCCGTCGTCGCCGCTCGCCATGTAGGCGCCCCAGCCGCTGTGGACCAGCAGCGCATCCCCCGGCTCGACGGTGACGCCCTGCGCGCGGGCAATCGCCTCGAGCTCCTCTCCCCGCACCGGCTGGTCGATGCCGACGTGCGGCTCGCCGCGGTGGCGCGGGACGTCGATCAGCACACCCTTCGTGATGATCCCGCCGCTCCAGTGCGTGATGTCGCCGAAATGCGCGCCCTGGGTGGTGATCTCCACGTCGGGGTCGCGCCCCTGCCAGATACCGTCGTCGTCCCAGATGTGGCACAGGGCGTCGACGTGGGTCACCGTGGACCCGTGGTAGATGAAGCCGAGGTAGTCCATGACGTAGCCGCCGCCGGGGCCGAGCGAGCTCTTCTGGATGAAGTGCTGCGGCGGCTCGAAGACCCGGCTCAGCGAGACGGTTCGCCCGGTTCGGACGAGCCCGGCTGCCGCTGCTCGTTTCTCGGCCGTGATGAGGTTGATGGCGCCAACCTGATCGTCCCGGCCCCAGCGCCCCCAGTTGCGCCGGTCGCGGTACATCGCCGCGTAGTCGACCTCGTTGCCGGACTGTGTGGCGGCTGGCGGGGCTGCCGCGGAACGGGCCGCTGGCGCCCCCGCGGCTCCGCGCGCGCGTGCAGCCTGTCGAGCCAGGAGCTCCGGGGGAGAGAATGTCGCGGGCGCAGGGGCTGTCCCCGCTGTCGCCGGTTCGCCCGCTGCCGCCCGGCTCCGGCCGGGACGCGCCAAGGCGGCCGTGCCCATCGCCGCCGCGTGCGTCAGGAACCGTCGTCGTGAAGTAGCCATGTCGTCCCTCCCGTGTCGATTGGTGCCGGCGGTGCCGTCGACGACGTGCCAGTTGCTTCGGTACACTTCGCGCCGATGTCCGATTCTCACTACGAGGACCAGCAGCCAGTCATCCTCGACCTCGTAGATGATTCGATAGTCGCCTGTCCGCACGCGATAGCGGCTCTTCGTTCCGCGCAGCTTCTCGACGCCCGACGGACGGGGCTCGTGAGCAAGTGCGTCGATCCGCTTGGCGAGACGTCGTTGAACGGCCCGGTCGAGGGTGCGGAACGCGCGTGCCGCCGAAGGAACGAACTCGACGCGGTACATCCCGGTTCGATCGGTGGATGCAGTCGCGAGCGCAGGGTTTCCGCCCCGGATTCTAGAGATCCAGGTCGCGCTTCAGAGCAGACCAATCAATGCGTCCTCGCTCCGTGCCGGCTCTCGCGGCGGCTTCGTTGTCGAGCCGGTCCTCGATCTCTCTGAGAAGCTTCAGGTCTTCGATCGGCACGAGGGCCGCAACGCTCTTGCCGCGTCGATCCAGAACGATGCGTTCGCCGCCCTCGGCGACACGGTCGAGCGTGGCCGCGAACGCATCCCGAACCGAGCTTGCAGAGAGCCTCGTCATTCGACTACGTCACCTCGACCTGGAAGCCGAGCACGTCGAGCGCTTCCTCGTTGAGCTCGTCGGCGTGGTCGTCGATGATCTTCCGATCCCTGTCATCGACCCCGGTTGTCCTGCGCCCGACGACCCTGTCGGGATGCGGACGCCCGGTCCTTTGTGGTCGACTGCGTTTGGCTTCACACCACCATCATACTGCCCGGCGGGTTCGCCTGGATCGTACTGCCCGGCGCTCACGGCAGCGCCAGCGCGATCAGCTCCGGCACGTCCCCGCCGATGGTCAGTGCGATGTACTGCTTCCCTTCGTGCAGGTAGGTCATCGGCGTCCCGATGGCGCCGGCCGGCAGGTCGACCGAACCGACGATCGCGCCGGTCGCCTTGTCGCGCGCCACCAGGCGCGGGCCGCCGTCCGAGCCGCCCGCCGACAGGGCGCTGATGAGCAGCATCTTCGTCAGCACCGGCCCGCCCCGCCCCTCGCCGCCGAGCGGAGGCAGGTCCAGGTCGCGCAGCATGGGGTGATTGCGGTAGCGGTCGCCGTCGCCGTTCGGCTGCATCCAGGCGTGCTCGCCGGCGTTCAGGTCGATGGCGGTCGTGCGCGAGTAGGGCGGCTTGAGCAGGGGCAGCCCCTGCGGCATGGTCGGCTGGGTCCCGCTGTCGAAGTCCGCTTGCGTGTAGCGCAGGTTGCCGCCCTCGGCCGGGTCCGGCGTGTAGTACTTGATGACCGAGAAGCTGTTCACGGAGGGGACGTAGATCATTCCGGTCTCGGGGTCGGCCGCCGCGCCGCCCCAGCTCGCCCCGCCTGCGATGTGCGGGCGCTGAATCGTGCCCTGGAGGCCGCCTTCCACGGTCAGCATCGGCGGCGTGAAGAGCGGCCCGAGCCGGAAGTTCCGCACGGCCTCGACCGCCATCTCGCGGATCTCGGGGGTGAAGTCGACGAGGTCGTCGATGCCGATCCCCTGGTACTCGAACGGCGGCGGCTTCGACGGGAAAGGCTGCGTCGGCGACAGCACCTCTCCCTCGAGGTCGGTGTCGGTCTCCACCGCGCGCTCCTCGATGGGCCAGACCGGCTCGCCGGTGGCGCGGTCGAAGACGTAGGTGAAGCCCTGCTTGCTGACCTGCGCAAGCGCCTTGAT
>WTFV01000251.1:0-64224 GCA_011523845.1 Acidobacteriota bacterium
CGTGCTACACGTGCAGGCACTTCTCGCGGGCCTACCTCCGCCACCTGCAGGTGGCCCGGGAGATGACCGGGGCCGTGCTCAACACGCTGCACAACCTGCACTTCTACCTTGACACGATGCGGCGGATCAGGGACGCTATCCAGTCGGGCGGTTTCGAACGCTTCCGGCAAGCCTTCCACCACACGTACTGCCGCCGGCAGGGACCGGAAACCCCGGAAGCTCTGACGCACCAATGAGTCTGCACGACATCGACGCGCTGCTCGCCATGGCCCAGCCGGCCGGCCAGCAGCCGGGTCCGTTCATCCAGTTCCTGCCGCTGATTCTGATCCTCGGGATCTTCTACGTCATCATCTGGCTGCCGATGAAGCGGCGGCAGAACCGGATTCGGGAGTTCCAGGCCGCGTTGAAGGTCGGCGAGAAGATTGTGACCACCAGCGGCATCTACGGCTCGATCACGAAGCTGCACGACAAGTCCGTGCAGATACAGATTGCCGACCGGGTGCGGATCGAGATCGCGCGCAGCGCCATCGGGGGCTATCAGGGCCAGGATCCCGTAGTGCAGGAAGGGACCGGCTCGTAAGGGGACGGCCATGCAGAAGAACCTGCAGTGGAAACTGCTAGCAATCGTGGCGGTTACCGCGCTCGCCGCCTGGGGCGTCTACCCCCCCGGGGAACAGATCAGGCTCGGGCTCGATCTGAGCGGCGGCGCGCACCTCGTGCTGCGGGTGGAGACCAGCGACGCGCTGCTGTTGGAGACGGAGACCGCCGCCGAGCAGATCGGCGAGCAGATGTCCCTGCAGGGGATGGAGGCGGCCACGGTGATTCCCGCCGACGCGGAGACGATTCGCGTGGAGGGGGTGCCCGGCGAGCGGGATGCGACCTTTCGCCAGTTGTCGGACGAGCGGCTCGCGGCCTCCTACGATCGCGAGCCGGGGGTAGGCGGATCGTACACCTTCCGCATGCGGGCGCCGGTCGCCTCGTCCCTGCGCGAGGAGGCCGTGCGGCAGGCGCTCCAGACCATCGAGCGGCGGGTAAACGAGCTGGGCGTGTCCGAGCCGATCGTGGCGCCGCACGGGATCGGGGGCGACCAGATTCTCGTCCAGCTTCCCGGCGTCTCCGACGTGGCGCGTGCGAAGGCGTTGATTCGCTCGACCTCGCTGCTCGAGCTCAAGCTGGTCGAGGAAGGGCCGGCGGTCAGCCGCGAGGCGCTCCTGCAGACGAGGAACGGGGTGGTGCCGCCGGACATGGAGGTCGCGACCCAGCCGGGCGGTACGGGAGCCGAGCCCTTCTACTACTTGGTGCGGCGGGTGGCCGCGGTGACCGGCCGCGATCTGCGCAACGCGCGGCCGTCGCTCGACGAGTTCAACCAGCCGGCCGTCAGCTTCACCCTCAACCGCGAGGGCGCCCGCAAGATGGGCGACATCACCGGTGCGAACCTCGGCCGCGGGCTCGCGATCATCCTCGACGGGCAGGTCAGGTCGGCGCCGACCATCCAGGGCCGGATCACCGACAGCGGCCAGATCACGGGCGTCAGCCAACAGGAGGCGGAGGACCTGCAGATCACGTTGCGCTCGGGGGCCCTGCCCGCGTCGCTGACGTACCTGGAGGAGCGCACCGTCGGGCCGACCCTCGGGGCCGATTCCATCCGGGCGGGCGTCGCGGCCTCTATCGCCGGACTCGTGCTGGTGGCGTTCTTCATGCTCGGGTACTACCGGCTGGCCGGCATCAACGCGGTGGTGGCGGTGGTGCTGAACCTGCTGATCCTGATGGCGTGCATGGCCTACATCGAGGCGGTGCTGACGCTCCCGGGCATCGCCGGCCTGATCCTGACCATCGGCATCGGCGTCGACTCCAACGTGCTCATCTTCGAGCGCATCAAGGAGGAGCTGCGCTCGGCGAAGAGCGTCCGGTCGGCGGTGGCGGCGGGCTTCGATCGCGTGCTGCTGACCATCATCGACACGCACGTCGCGTCGCTCATCGCGGCGGCGTTCCTGTTCCAGTTCGGTTCCGGACCCATCAGGGGGTTCGCGACCACGTTGTTCTTCGGTCTCGTGTCGAACGTGTTCACGGCGGTCTTCGTCTCGCGATCGCTGTTCGAGACCGTCCTGTCGCGCCGCCGCGTGGCGACGCTGAGCATCTGAGATGGCGCTGTTCAAGGAGCCCCGCTTCGACTTCGTCGGCCGCCGCTGGCACGCGTTCTTCCTCTCGGCGGCCGTGATCGCGGCCGGCATCGCGATGCTGTTCATGCGGGGTGGCCTGCCCCTCGGGATCGACTTCTCCGGCGGCTCGCTGATCGTGCTGCAGTTCGAGCGGCCGACCGGGGAGGGGGCCGTCCGCGACGCCCTCGCCGTCGTGGAGGAGAAGGTCGTCCAGCAGTACGGGGATCCCGAGGCCAACGAGGTGCTGGTGCGACTCCCGCTGGCCGGTCCCGAGGTCGGCGCCAGCCTCGAGGCGGGCGCCAACCAGGTCGTCGACGCGCTGCTCGCCAGCGATCTCGGCGAGTTCGAGGTGATCAGCCAGGAGCTGGTCGGCCCGGTGATCGGCGAGGAGCTGCAGCGCCGGGGAGTCAGCGCCTTCGTCTTCGCGATGGCCGGCATCCTCCTCTACATCGGCCTGCGGTTCCGCTTCAGCTTCGCGGTCGGCGCCATCGTCGCGGTCGCGCACGACATCGCCGTCACGCTCTCGCTGCTCACGTTCTTCGGCTACGAGCTGTCGCTCAACGTCGTCGCCGCCATGCTCACGATAACGGGCTATTCGGTCAACGACTCGATCGTCATCTTCGACCGCGTGCGGGAGAACCTCCGGACGATGCGGCGCGACACCTTCGCCCATCTCGTCAACACCAGCATCAACCAGACCCTGGCGCGGACCATCATCACCTCGGGCACTACCGGGGCTGCCGTGGTGGCGCTGTTCGTACTGGGCGGGGAGGTGTTGCGCGGTTTCGCCTTCACGATGATCGTAGGTGTCGTGAGCGGCACGTACTCGACGATCTTCGTGGCGGCGGTCATCGCCATCGCCATCACGGAACGGCGCAGCGCCAGAGTGCAGCGCTCCATCAAGGCGGCGGCCGAGGAGAAGCCGCAGCAGGCGCCGGTGCAACGCTCGAAGCGACGGTCCAGGCGGGCGCGGGCGTCCTAGCGTGAACGCGCTGGAAGCTGCGCTGCTGGGCACGCTGCAGGGGCTGACCGAGTTCCTGCCGATCTCGAGCTCGGCGCATCTGTTGCTGGCCCGGGCCTTCTTCGGTTGGGACACCGAGGTCCGGTTCGGTCTGGCGTTCGACGTGGCCTGCCACATCGGCACGTTGCTCGCCGTCGTGGCCTACTATCGCCGGGACGTGGTGGAGTTGACGCGGGCGGCGGCGACCCCGCACACGTGGCTCGGCGGACGGAAGGAAGGGGCGGCGGCGCTGGTCCGTTCGCTCGCCCTGGGTACCGCGCCGATCGGCGTCGTCGGCCTTGCGGCGGCGGATTTCGTGACCGGGGCGTTGCGCACGGCGACCGTGGCGGGAGCGAGCCTGTTGCTCGGCGCCGCGCTCATGCTGGTCGCCGAACGCCGCGGATCGCAGTCGCGCGACGAGACCGCGCTCGGTTCGTGGGAAGCGCTGGGGCTCGGCTTCGCCCAGGCCGTGGCGCTGGTTCCGGGAGTCTCCAGGTCGGGCGCCGTGCTGGTGGTGGCCATGCTGCTCGGCCTGCGCCGTGAGCGCGCGGCGCGCTTCGCCTTTCTGCTGGGCATGCCGGCCATCCTGGCCGCGGGCGGGAAGGCGGCGCTCGACCTCGCGGCCCAGGGGATTCCGGCCGGTGCTCCGGCGTTGCTCGCGGTGGGCGCAGTTTCGTCGGCGGGAGTCGGATACGCCGCGGTGAAGTACTTCATGCGTTACGTTTCACGTCATTCGCTCGCTCCGTTCGCCGCCTACCGCGTCGTGCTCGGGGGTGCGGCCCTCGCGTGGGGTGCAGGCTCGTGACGGCTGTCGGACCGGAGTAGAGACCGATGCAGTGGCTGCGCCGCAGTTTGATCGCCGGGTTCGTCGTGATCGTGCCGCTGGTCATCAGCGTCGCGGCGTTCGTCTGGCTGTTCCAGTTCATCGACGGCGTGATGGGGCCGGTGTACGTGCGGTGGATCGGTCGCGAGATTCCGGGTTTCGGCCTCGCGACGCTGCTGGTGCTCGTGGTCGGGGTCGGCGCATTCGCGACCAACGTGCTCGGCGCCCGCCTGCTTCGACGCGGCGAGGCCTACCTGATGAAACTGCCGGTCTTCCGCGGCATCTATTCGCCGGTCAAGCAACTGGTGGAGGCCTTCTCGCCGGACAACGAGCTCAGCTTCAAGCGGGTCGTGCTGGTCGACGATCCGAAACGGGGGCTGGTGCTCGGCTTCCTGACGAAGGAGTTCACCATCGACGGGCAGGACGACGCGGGAGTGCACGTCGCGGTCTACGTGCCCACCAACCACGTCTACTTCGGAGACGTTCACATCTACCCGCGCGCGGTCGTGTCGTTTCCCTCGTTGACGGTGCAGGAAGGGTTGCAGGTGTTCCTGACCGGCGGCATGGCGCTGGCCGAGCGCCTGCAGGTCGAGCAGGAGAGCGAGCAGGTGAAGCGGGAGGCTTGATTCCCACGGGAGCGAGCCTGCCAGGTCGACGGTCCTGAACGGTGGTCGACGAGCGCCACCCATGCGGCAGAGGGGTGAATGGAGCAGCAACTGTATTACGTGCTGGGGTTCGGAATGCCGGTCGCGGCGGCGGCCTTCGCGTTCCTGCTGATCAATCGCATCAACGGTCTGGAGCCGGGGACCGAGCGGATGCAGCGCATCGCGGCGCTGATCCGCAGCGGCGCCATGGCCTTCCTGAAGACGGAGTACACGGTGCTCGCCGCCTTCGTGGGCGCGATGTTCATCGTGCTCGTGACGTTGTTGCCCGGCGATTCGCTGTTGACCGGGATCGCGTTCCTGGCCGGCGCGGTGCTGTCGGCCACCGCGGGTTGGATCGGTATGCGGACCGCCACCAGCGCGGCCGTTCGGACCACCCACGCGGCGACCACCAGCCTGTCCAGCGCGCTGCGGGTCGCGTTCTCGAGCGGCGCGGTCATGGGTCTGACCGTGGTGGCTCTCGGCACGCTCGGCATAGCGCTTCTGTATTTCCTGTACGGGGGCTTGAGCGGCGCGGGATCGTCCGCCGTCGAGTCGCTGTTCGGCTTCTCGCTGGGCGCCTCGTCGATCGCGCTCTTCGCCCGCGTCGGCGGCGGCATCTATACGAAGGCGGCCGACGTGGCCGGGGATCTCTCCGGCAAGGTGGAGGCAGGCATTCCGGAGGACGATCCCCGGAACCCCGCCACGATTGCCGACAACGTCGGCGACAACGTCGGCGATGTCGCGGGCATGGGGGCCGACCTGTTCGAGTCGTACGTCGGCAGCATCATCTCTTCCATCGCGCTCGCCTGGGCGCTGACCGCGGGCGCGGCGAGCGCGCTGTGGGGCGTGGACGAGGCGGGTTTCGGCTCGCTGCAGGCGACGCTGGTGATCTTCCCGATTCTCCTGGCCGGCGCCGGCATCCTCGCTTCCGTGCTCGGCACGTTCGTCGTCAGTACCGACGACGAGTCGAAGATCGGCAGTGCGCTGCAGCGCGGCCTGCTCGTGGCTTCGGTGCTCGTCTTCATCGGCGCGGGCGGCCTCGTCGCCGTGCTCGACATCCCGCTGGAGGTGCTCTGGTGCGTCGTGGCCGGGGTCGTCGCCGGCGTGGCGATCGGTCACGTCACCGAGTACTACACCGGCAAGGACAAGCCGCCGGCGCACCGGATCGCCCAGCAGTCCGAAACGGGTCCGGCCACCAACATCATCGCGGGCCTGGGCGTGGGGATGATGTCGTGTGCGATTCCCATCCTGATCATCTGCCTGGCGATCTACCTCAGCTTCTCGCTCGCGGCGCTCTACGGGATCGCGATCGCCGCGGTCGGCATGCTCTCGACGCTGGGCATCAGCCTGGGCGTCGACGCCTACGGACCGGTCGCCGACAACGCCGGCGGGATCGCGGAGATGAGCGGGCAGGAGGCGTTCGTGCGCGAGCGGACCGACGCGCTCGACGCCGTCGGCAACACCACGGCGGCCATGGGCAAGGGGTTCGCCATCGGATCCGCGGCGCTGACGGCGCTCGCCCTGTTCAGCACGTTCCGGGCCACGGCGGCCGCCGCGGTCGACGAGGCGGGGGGAGCGGCCGCCTTCGAGCCGCGGCTGCTGAGCCTGGCCCTGGACAACCCGAACGTGCTGCTCGGCATGCTGCTCGGCGGCATGCTCCCGTTCCTTTTCTCCGCCCTCACCATGAACGCGGTGGGGCGGTCGGCGAACGACATGATCGAGGAGGTCCGCCGGCAGTTCCGCGAGATCACCGGCCTGCTGGAGGGCGAGGCCGAGCCCGATTCGGCGCGCTGTGTGGAAATCTCGACCCGTTCGGCGATTCGCGAGATGGTCGCGCCCGGGCTGATCGCCGTGCTGGCGCCGGTGGCGACCGGCTTCCTGCTGGGCGTGTCGGGGCTCGGGGGGTTGCTGGCCGGCGCGCTCGTCACCGGGGTGCTGATGGCCCTGATGATGGCCAACGCGGGCGGCGTCTGGGACAACGCCAAGAAGTACATCGAGGAGGGCCACCACGGCGGCAAGGGATCGGAGCCGCACAAGGCGGCCGTCATCGGCGACACGGTCGGCGATCCGTTCAAGGACACCTCGGGCCCGAGTCTGAACATCCTCATCAAGCTGATGACGATCGTCGCCGTGATCTTCGCGCCGCTCGTGGTCGGGTGGATGCAGTAGCTATGCAGTAGCCGGCGGGAGTTGACGCCCCGGTGCCGCGCGGTTTAGGATGCCGCACCTTGCGCAGCGCGTCAGGGCCGACGGCGGCCGGAACGCGGAACGTAGCTGCGCCGGGATGGCTCGTCGGTCCGTTTTCGGCCGGCCGGTGTCTAACATCCGGAGAGCGGGAGGTCGTTCGGCTCGTTGACACGGAGTAGCGGCCTGCTATAATCGGCGCTTCCGAAGCGGCGTCCGTGTATCTGGCAGGCCAGGAGGCGTGCTGTGGCTGAGAAGAGCAAGAGCAACCCGGCGAAGGGAGCACCGGCACCGGCCAGGAAGGTCGAGCCCGCGATGTTCGGGGAGATCGCGAACCCATCGATCATGGTCGGTGCGCGCAAGTGGTACACGCTGCCGCTGTCGGTCCTCGCGCATGTGGTCGCCATCGGGGCGATCGTCATCGTTCCGTTGATGGCCATGGACGCGCTGCCGACGCCGGCATCGATGATGGCGTTCGTCGCGGCGCCGCCTCCGCCTCCGCCTCCGCCTCCGCCGACATCAACCGCGTGCAAGGCGTGCAGGGCGGCGTAGCGGGCGGTGTCGTGGCGGGCATCGTCGGCGGATTGCCGACTGCGCCGCCTCCGCCTCCGCCTCCGCCGGAGCCGGTGCGCGTCGGCGGCAACATCAGCCCGCCCACCAAGATCCGGGACGTTCCGCCGGTCTATCCGCCCGTGGCGCAGCAGGCGCGCGTGCAGGGCGTGGTGATTCTCGAGGCGGTGATCGGCCCGACGGGTGGGGTCACCGACGTCAAGGTGCTCCGCTCGGTGCCGTTGCTCGACGAAGCGGCCATCACGGCAGTGCGGCAATGGCAGTACACGCCGACGCTGCTGAACGGCGTGCCCGTTCCGGTCATCATGACCGTGACGGTCAACTTCCAGTTGTCGTAGGCCCGGGGATTCTGAAACCGATCGAAGAGACAGTCGACGAACACGTCTCGCTGCAGGAGGAACAGAATGGACTTTCTCGAGTTGTGGGAGCAGATGGGCATATCCGTCAAGCTGCTGATGGGTGTGCTGGTGGTCATGTCCATGGCGTCGGTCGGCGTCTTCTTCGAACGGCTGTTCACCTTCATGCAGGCCACGAACCAGTCGAAGCTGTTCGCGCCGCAGGTGGCGAAGCATCTCAAGGACGGGAAGCTCAAGGAGGCCATCAGCGTCTCGCAGTCGAAGGACTACCGCTACAGCCACCTCGGCAAGGTCGTTCTCGCCGGGCTCCAGGAGTACCAGTTCCAGCAGGACAGCGGCGTCGCGCTCAACAAGGACGACGTGGTCGACAGTGTTCACCGCGCGATTCAACGCGCGGCGGCGCTCACCTCGTCCGACCTCAAGCGCGGTATGGGCATTCTGGCGACCATCGGCTCCACCGCGGTGTTCGTCGGCCTGCTCGCCACGACGCTCGGCGTCATCAACGCGTTCCAGGGCATCGCGGCCACCGGGTCCGGCGGTCTGGGCGCGGTGTCGGGCGGTATCTCCGAGGCGCTGGTCGGCACGGCGATCGGGCTCTTCGTGGCGATCCCGGCGGTCTGGTTCTTCAACTACCTGACCGGCCGGATCGAGTACTTCGCCGTCGAGATGGACAACTCGTCGTCGGAGCTGGTCGACTACTTCATCAAGAAGTCGTAGACCGGGCTCCGTCCTGGAATTGGGCCGGCCGCCGGTTGCAGTCTGCACCCGGCGGCATGCGCGTCAAGGAGAGTTCATCATGGGAATGCAAGTCGGCGAGAAAAGCGGTGGGCTGAACTCCGAGATCAACATCACGCCACTGGCCGACGTGATGCTCGTGCTGCTCATCATCGTCATGCTCATCGCGCCCCTGTTGACGGCCGGCGTGACGCTGACCCTGCCTGAGGCGACCAACACGGGCGACAAGCCCGACAACGACAACAACACCACCGTCGCGGTGACCGCCGACGGCCGGTACTTCGTGGACAACGTGCAGACGACGCCGCAGGAGTTGCTCAACGCGATCAACAGCGCGCTGGATCGCAAGCTGGAGCGGATTCTTCTCGTCAAGGCGGACGTCAACGCGCAGTACTCGTCGGTGATGGAGTTGATGGACCAGTTGCAGCGGGCCGGCATCGAGAACGTCGGGCTCATCACGGAACGCGAGCTCGCCGGCGCCGGGGGAGGCGAATAGAAATGGCGCACAAGAAGCACCACGGGGCCGATGCCGTCAAGGAGGCGTCGCAGCCCCACGCGAATTCCGAGATCAACATCACGCCGTTCATCGACGTGCTGCTCGTGCTGATCGTCATCTTCCTGGCGGCGCTGCCGCTGGGACAGCGCGGTCTGGACATCAACCTGCCGCTCGAGACCCAGGGCGCACAGCAGGCGAACACCGACAGCAGCCAGATCCTGCTCGAGTACACGGCGGACCGGCGCATTTCCGTCAACCAGCAGCCGATGAACATGGCCACGCTCCAGAACGAGCTCCGCTCGATCTTCGAGACGCGCCGCGAGAAGACGATGTTCATCGCCGGAGCCGGGTCGTTGACCTACGGCGAGATCATCGACGTGATTGACGCGGCGCGGGGCGCCGGCGTCGAGAAGGTCGGGATCGTCACCGAGGGCATGCGGCGGGCGGCCGGCGCGGCGCCGGTCGGCTAGGAGTCTGCGCCGCCCAAGCAGCGCAGACGCGCTTTTGGGGCGGATTTCGCTCGGCGAGCGAGAGCCGGGATCACCGAGGTGGTCCCGGCTTTTCTCGTGTACTGCTTGTGTGCAGTTTCCACCCGAGGTTCTCCACCTGAGGTCCAGGACCTCCCGGGCAATCCTTCCCGGTCTCACCGGATTCCATCCGCGGGAGCGGGAGACGGGCGAGCGCGCTCCGCACCCGCCCGCTGAGGGCGTGTGAAGGTCTCGGACCCCAGCTTGAAGGGCGCCCGTCGCTACGCTACCGGAACGACAACCCTGTCACTGGTGCGGGCTGAAGGGTTCCGGTGCGGGCCGACAGCGGCCCAAGGGTGACCCCAGGAGGTGAGCCGGGCAACTGGCCGAAGAGGAAGCACTCGGTCTGCGGAGGCGGTCTCGCGGCCAGAAAAAAAGCCGACCGCCGCAGAAGCACTGCGGCGATCGGCTTTCGACACTTCATTCGCGCCAGCGGCGCGCGCGTCCTGTGCTCTACTGGCCCGCGGCGCCGCCCCCGCGCGCCTCGTCCTGAATCTGCTGTGCGCGGTCGCGCAACTCGTCGGCCTCGGCGATGAGCGCGTCCTGCTCATCCTGGTCCTCGGACATGTTCGCCTGCATTCTCAGCAGGATGTTCTTGTAGACCAGCGCGTCGACGTAGCGGTCGTTCAAGGCGATCGCCTGATCGGCGGCCTCGATGCCGGCGAGGACGTAATCGGCCTTCTCTTCCTGGGTGATCCGGAAGTCGCGGAATGCCTTCTCCCAGTAGAACGTGGAGATGGTGTAGAAGGCCTCCGGGTTGTCCGGCTCGATCGCGGCGCGTTGCCGAAGGGCGTCGATGGTCTGATCGAAGTCGCCGGCGCGGTTGTAGAAGCCGGCGAGCTGGAGGTAGACGGTCGGGTCGTCGACCAGCATGTCCCGGACCTCGAGATAGATCGCCTCGGCATCCTCGAAGAGCCCGGATTCCTCGAAGAGCTGGGCCAGGACGAAGTAGTTGTCCGGGTTGCCCGGATCGAGCTGAATCATCTCCTGGAGCAGCAACGCCCGGTTGGTCGGGTCGTTCATCTTGTCGGGCCCGTAGGCGGCCACGAGGTACTGCATGCACAGCGTCTGGTATTCCCGGGTCGGGATGCGATCGGCGCCGAGCCGGTAGTACTCGATTGCGCGCTCCAGCAGGGCATCGTTCTCCGGCTCGCCCCTGAACGCCGGCGTGTACAGGTTGTCGTAGGAGTTGGCGATGAAGAACAACGCCACGCTCATCGCCTGCGACAGCTCGCTGTCCGGGTCCTCGTTGACCACGTCCACCACGTGCTGGTACTCCTCGATCGCGGCTTCGTAGTCGCCCCGCCCGTACAGCAGGTTGGCTTCCTTGAACGTGCGCATGGCGCCGAGCTGATCGAAGAAGCCGCACGAGACCAACGGCATCACCAGCGCCGCAACGAGGGTCAGTCTCAACAAGATCCGTCCCGTCTGCATGATCGTCTCCCTCATGAGCCAGTCGAGATTGCCGTCCTCAGGTCCCTCGACCGGATGTCGCGTCCGCGGCGAACATCCGATTCGACCTCGCAAGAAGTCGCCCCGTCGACGGTCCATTGCCCGCTGAAGCGAAGGGCTATAGTGAAGCAAAAGGAGTAGCAAGTCAACCGCTGCGCGGCGCTTCTTGACCCTCCTGCGCGCTGCCCGTATCGTCCTCTGCAGACGACGGTCCCATGATCAGCTTCGACAACCTCCTCGGCGCCATCCGGACGTACAACCCGGAGACCGACGCGGATCTGCTGCATCGGGCCTACGAATTCTCGGCCCTCGAGCACGCCGGCCAGACGCGTCGGTCCGGTGAGCAGTACATCACGCATCCGCTCGAGGTCGCCCGTCTCGTCGCCGAGATGCATCTCGACGACGTGACCATCGCCGCGAGCCTGCTGCACGACGTGGTGGAGGACACGCTGACCACGATCGACAACGTGCAGGCGCTCTTCGGGTCCGAGATAGCCCACGTCGTCGAAGGCGTCACGAAGATCAGCACCATCCCGTTCTCGTCGAGCGAGGAGCGGCAGGCCGAGAACTTCCGCAAGATGCTGCTGGCGATGGTGGACGACGTGCGCGTCATTCTCGTGAAGCTGGCGGACCGCCTGCACAATATGCGCACCCTCGGCCATCTGAGGGAGGAGCGCCGGCTGAAGATAGCGCAGGAGACCATCGACATCTACGCGCCGATAGCGCACCGCCTCGGAATGAACAAGGTCAAGCACGAGCTCGAGGACCTCGCGCTCCGGCACCTCGATCCCCCGGGGTACGAGTCGCTCCGGACGCGGGTGGACGAACGCCGGCGCGCGACCGAGCGGACCGTGGACAGGCTCAAGAGCACGCTCGCGGAGAAGCTGCGGCAGGCAGGTGTCCCAATCGTCTCCCTCGAGGGCCGCATCAAGAGCGTCTTCAGCATCTGGAAGAAGATCAGGCGGCAGAGGACCTCGCTCGACGAGGTCTACGATCTGATCGCCGTCCGCGTCATCACCGACTCGGTGCGCGACTGCTACGCCGCACTGGGCATCATCCACCAGACCTGGGCGCCGGTGCATGGCCGGTTCAAGGACTTCGTGGCCATGCCGCGTCCGAACGGCTACCAGTCGCTGCACACGGCGGTCATCAGCGATCTGGGGCTTCCTTTCGAGGTGCAGATCCGCACGGAGGAGATGCACCAGGTGGCCGAGGAGGGAATCGCGGCCCACTGGAAGTACAAGGAGGGTCGAATCGGGGCCGATCCGGACGAGAAGTACTTCCTGTGGCTGCGACAGCTCCTCGAGTGGCAGCAGGAGGTGCCGGACCCGAGCGAGTTCATTCACAGCCTGAAGCTCGACCTCTATCCCGAGGAGGTGTACACCTTCACCCCGAAGGGGGAGGTCAAGGCTCTCCCGCGGGGGGCCACGCCGATCGACTTCGCTTACGCGATTCACACCGACGTCGGCCACACCTGCGTCGGGGCGCGCGTCAATGGTCGGATGGTGCCTCTGCGGACCCCGCTCAGCAGCGGGGACATCGTGGAGGTGGTGACCCGCGCGGGCAATCGGCCCAATCGCGACTGGCTGAACATCGTCGCCACCACGCGTGCGCGCAACCGGATCAAGCACTTCATCCACGTCGAGGAGAAGCTGCGCGCCATAGAGCTCGGTCGCAAGCTCGTCGAGAAGGAGATACGGCGGTTCGATCTCAAGCCGAGGGCGGTGCTGGACCCGCAAGCGGTCGCCGAGGTCTGTACGGCGTTCAGCGCCGCGAAGCCGGACGATCTCTATGCGTCGGTCGGCTACGGCAAGGTCGCGGCCCGCGCCGTGCTGGACGCTCTGGTTCCCCGCGAGCAGCGCGACCGGCAGAAGCCGGAGAAGTCCATTGCCTCCATGGTGCGACGGGTGCTGCGCCCGAACCAGGGCACCATCAAGGTGCGCGGATTCGACGACCTGATGGTGTTCCGGGCCGGCTGCTGCAATCCCATCCGCGGGGAGAAGATCGTAGGTTACGTCACCCGGGGCAAGGGCGTCTCCGTCCACGCTGCGAGCTGTTCCAACGTCATCAATCTCTTCTACGATCCGGAGCGGCGGATCGACGTCGCCTGGGACAAGGCGAACGGAGAGTCGGCATTCACGGTCTGCCTGACGATTCAGGTCGAGGACCGCCGCGGGATGATCGCCGACGTGACCTCACGCCTGGCGGACCGGCGCATCGACATCCGCGAGGTGGAAGCATCCGCCGACGAGGATCGGCACGGCCACATCAGCGTGACGTTCGACATCAGCGACATGCAGCACCTGCAGCGCGTCATCAAGGTCGTACGGGGCGTGGCCGGCGTGCTGGACGTCGAGCGCGTTCACCGCAAGCCCTGACCCGGCTGCGGCCGGACCGGTCCGCGGCGGCCGATTCAGTCCGGCAGCGCCCCGAAACGCCTCGCGAGCTCGGCGTTTCGGCCCATCCCCCCGCTCCATGAGCTTGCGCCTCAGCACTTCGCTTCGCTGCGTTCTGCGGCGCAAGCTCCTAGCTTCACGATCGCCTCGATCTCGACCTGCGCGTCCTTGGGCAGGCGCGCCACCTGCACGGCGGCGCGGGCCGGAGCGGGATCGGCGAACCAGGTGGCGTATACCCGATTCATCGCCGCGAAGTCGTTCATGTCGGCGAGATAGACGGTCGTCTTGACGACGTCGTCCAGCGTCGCACCCGCGGCGCGGACGATGGCGTCGAGGCTCTGGAGCACCCTGTGGGTCTGCGCGGCGATATCGCCGCCGACGAGCCGACCGGTTGCGGGGTCGAGCGGGATCTGGCCCGAGACGAACAGCAGATCGCCGGCCCGGACGGCCTGCGAGTAGGGTCCCACGGCCGCCGGCGCACTGCTGGACGCTATCGGGATGCGCGCCACGTGGAGGATGGGTTACGCGGCCTTCGTGATCCGGTTCGACCGGATACAACGGGTGCAGACGCGAATGCGCCTGATCCTGCCGCCCACGACGGCGCGAACCGTCTGGATGTTGGCCTGGAACCGCCTGGGCGTCACGTTGTGGGCGTGACTGACGTTGCGCCCGACGGCAGGTCCCTTTCCGCACAATTCGCAGCGTTTCGCCATCGTGTCTACAATCTCCCGCGTGTGAAGCAGGGAATTATAGCACCGGCACGCTAGGGCGGAACGATCAGTCCCGTCGACGCCGGCCTGCCTCTCGCGCCCGCATCCGACTCCCGTGCGGCGCCGGCGCGGCCCGCTGTCCACACGCGCCTGAGCATCGACAGGTAGGCGCGCTCGGCCTCGTCGCCGGGCAACGCCCGCCGCGCCTCGCGCGCCCCGGCCTCGATTCGCCGCAGGACGATCGCGGCGGCGTGGTCCGATACGTGCGCGCCGTTGCCGCGGTCGGCCTCGACGAGCTGCTTCATCTCGCCGGCGAGCCGCTGGGCGGAAGCCGTGCCGGCAGGGTGTTCGTACACGATGCCGCGACTCGCCGTCTCGTAGGTCTGCGCCAGCGCGAGCGCCGCCTGCTCCACGTCGGCATCGACGAGACCCGGCGCGTCCGGCCTGTCGCCGGCGAGATGCTCGAGCAGCATCGCCGTCAACCGCTGTTGCGGTCCCGTCAGACCGTGCAGCAGCGCGGCAAGGAACCCGCCGTCCCGCTCGCGGCGGCGCTGAACGACGGCCGGGGGATGCGCCGCCGCCGATTCCAGGTACACGCAGTCCGGCGGACAGGCGATCTGCGTTCGCCGCTTGGTTCCGCAGCAGGCGGAGCAGATCGACTCTCCCAGCGCAGGGCAGGCTCGGCGGCCGCGGCGGCGATTGCAGAGCGGGCAGGCAGGCTTGGCCATGAACGGGTCTTGCTGCATCAGCTTGGCACAAGCCGTGGCGCCGATCAACGGCCGTGAGCCCCGGCCGGCGGTCGACTTCGAAGTGGACGCCTGTCCACTGGAGAGGGCGGCGGCCGGATTCACGGAAACCGAAAGGGTGCTGCCGACGTCTAAGTGCATGTGACCGCGCCGACCGCTTTCGCCCCATCGTCGGTTCCCCGGTCGAGCGGCGCGGGCTCGACCGTTGCCGCCGGGGACGGGCCGGGAGGCGTTGCGGTCGCGTGGCCGTCCCGGGAACGGCGGCACGGTGTTTGCTTGGTGTCATGACGGAAGGAGCCGTCATCATGAGGACGAAGACGAAGCATCGGATGGACAGGGCCCGCTACGACGAGCTCAAGTGCATTCTGGAGGCGCGACGCCTCGAAATCATCGGCGAGGTGCAGCACAAGATGCGGGACGTGCGGGCCGAAGGGGCCGCGCCGCTGCATGACGTCCGGGACGACGCGGAGCACTCCGAAGCCGACATCCAGGACGACATCGAGTTCGCCCTGCTGCAGATCAAGACGGAGACCCTCAACAAGATCACCGAGGCTCTGGCGCGGCTCGACGAAGGCACGTTCGGCTACTGCTACGAATGCGGGAAGGAGATCGCGAGCCGGCGCCTGCGCGCGTTGCCGTTCGCGGTACGCTGCACCGATTGCGAAGCGATTCGGGAGGTCGAGCTGGAGCGCGAGGTGCATCTCGCCCGCCGGGGAGCGGTATCATTGTTCGCCGATCTGATGGGCTGACGCGTCCTGCGGACCCGTGGCCGGGCCACAGCAACGCCTGCGCTCCGTGATGAACGACGAAGGAAGCCGTCCGGACGCATCGGAGACTCCGCCGGGAGAGCGGCAGTTGTCCGTTCCGGCGGAGTTGCCGATACTGCCGCTGCGCGACACGGTGCTGTTCCCCAGCTCCTTCATGCCGCTGGCGGTAGCCAGGGAGCGTTCCGTTCGATTGATCGAGGCGGCCGTCGAGGGGGACCAGCTCGTCGGCGTCTTCACGCAGCGCGAAGCGTCCACGGAAGAGCCGGCGCAGGGCGATCTGTACGACATCGGCACGATCACGCACATCCACAAGATGTTCAAGCTGCCGGATGGCAGCCTGCGGCTGATCGTGCAGGGACTCGCGCGCGTCACGCTGGACCGGATCATCGTCTCGACGCCGTTCCTGCGGGCGGCGGTACGCGCCGCGGAGGAGGTCGCGTCGGAGGACGACCGTCTCGAGATCGATGCCCTGCAGCGGAATATCAAGAACAACTTCCAGCAGGTGGTGTCGCTGTCGCCTCTGCTTTCCGACGAGCTGCAGGCGCTGTCCGGGAACATCTCGGAGCCCGGCAAGCTGGCCGATTTCATAGCGTCCAGCCTGACCACCCTGGCGACGGCGGCCAGGCAGCAGGTCCTGGAGACGCTCGACGTCCGCGCCCGCATGGATCATCTGAACCGCATCCTCGTCAAGGAGCTGGAGGTGCTGGAGCTCGGCTCCAAGATCCAGTCCGAGGTGCAGTCGGAGATGGGCAAGAGCCAGCGCGAGTACCTGCTGCGCGAGCAGCTCAAGGCCATCCGCAAGGAGCTGGGAGAGGGCGACGATCAGGCCAAGGAGATCGAGGAGCTGCGGGAGAAGATCGAGGCGGCGGGCATGCCGGAGGCCTCGTTGAAGGAGGCGTTGCGCGAGCTCGACCGCCTCTCGCGCATGCCGGTGGCCGCGGCCGAGTACACGGTGTCGCGCACCTACATCGACTGGCTGATCGCGCTGCCGTGGGACAAGCGGACCGAGGAGCGGATCGACCTCGCGCGAACCCGCGAGACGCTCGATGGCGACCACTCGGGTCTCGAGAAGGCCAAGGACCGCATTCTCGAGTACCTGGCCGTCCGCAAGCTGAACCCGGGTGTCAAGGGACCGATTCTCTGCTTCGTCGGTCCCCCCGGCGTGGGCAAGACGTCGCTGGCCAAGGGCATCGCCGCGTCCATGGAGCGGAAGTTCGTGCGCGTCTCGCTCGGCGGCATGCGGGACGAGGCCGAGATCCGCGGTCACCGGCGGACCTACATCGGCGCGCTGCCGGGGCAGATCATGCAGGGGCTCCGCCGCGCCGAGTCGAAGAACCCGGTCTTCATCCTGGACGAGATCGACAAGCTGGGGATGGACTTTCGGGGGGACCCGGCGTCCGCGCTGCTGGAGGTGCTCGATCCCGAGCAGAATCCGACGTTCCGCGACCACTACATCGATCTGCCTTTCGACCTCTCCGAGGTGCTGTTCATCACGACGGCCAACGTGCTGGATCCGATCCCCCCGGCGCTGCGCGACCGGATGGAGGTTCTGGAGCTGCCCGGATACACGGAGGAGGAGAAGCTGGTCATCGCCACCGAGCATCTCCTCGGGCGGCAGATCGAGAACCACGGGCTGACGGCCGAGCAGGTCGTCTTCACGGAGGAGGCGCTCCGCGCCGTGATTCGCGGCTACACGCGGGAGGCGGGGGTACGCAACCTCGAACGCGAGATCGGCGCCATCTGCCGCAAGGTGGCGCGCCGGCGGGCCGAGGGGGACGAGTCTCCGGTGGAGATCACGCCGGAGACGGTCGTCGAGATGCTGGGCGCGCCGAAGCATCCGGATGAGGAAGTGGCGGATCGCACGAAGCGTCCGGGCGTCGCCATCGGTCTGGCATGGACGCCGGTGGGCGGCGACGTGCTGTTCGTCGAAGCCCGCCGGATGAGCGGCAGCGGCGCACTGACCCTGACCGGGCACCTGGGCGACGTGATGAAGGAGTCGGCGCGGGCCGCGCTGTCGTGGCTGCGCGCCAACGCCGCCCGGTACGACGTCGATCCGGCCTTCTACGGCGAGGCCGAGGTGCACCTGCACGTGCCGTCGGGCGCCATCCCGAAGGACGGCCCCTCGGCCGGGGTCACGATGGTCGCCGCGCTCGTCTCCGAGCTCACGGGGCGTCCCGTGCGGGGCGATCTCGCAATGACCGGCGAGATTACCCTTTCCGGGAACGTGCTTCCGGTCGGCGGCATCAAGGAGAAGGTGCTGGCCGCGCGGCGGCTCGGGATCGTCGAGGTCATCCTTCCGAGGCAGAACGAGAAGCACGTCAACGAGGATCTCAGTGAAGACCTGCGGCGGGAGATCGGCGTGCACTACGTGTCGATGATCGACGAGGTGCTCGATCTGGCGTTGCTGCCCGCTCCGCCGAAAGCGCCCCGCGCGGACGACCCGCCCGACGCCACGGCAGTTCACGAGACGGTCCAGTAGGTCGTGCAGGCCCTGGAACTGCGCCGGCTGCGACTCCGGCGTCCTACCGGGAACGGCTCCTGCCGTTCGTTCCGGCGAGCAGGTCCGGCAGCTCGGCGAGCGACCGGATCACGGGCACCCCGTCCGCCGTCTCCGGCGCCTCGCCGGACCTGGCCAGCAGCACCGCGGCCATGCCGACCCGGCGCGCCCCGGCGATGTCGTGGGTCATGCTGTCGCCGACCATCACCCCGCCTTCCGCGGATATCCCGACGCGCTCGAGCGCGGCGCGAAAGATGCTCGGGTGCGGCTTGAGGTAGCCGTGGTCCGACGACGAGACCGCGGCGGTGATGAACGGCTCGAGTGCGAAGTGGGACTGGAACGAGTCCAGGCAGCGGTGGGTGTTCGAGATCAGACCGATGCGGTAGCCGGCCGCGTGCAGGGCCGCGAGCGTCGGCGAGACGTCGTCGTAGAGCGCGAAGTGATGGCACAGGGCCCACTCGTCGTAGATCTCGAGCGCGCACCCCTCGATACCGTCTCCGACCGCCCCCATCCGGGTCAGAACACGCGACACGTAGCGCAGGAACGGCTCCGGCCGGTAGACGCCGTCCTGCAGCCGTTCGAGCTCCACCGACGCCTCCCGCACCGCGTGCTCGAAGCGCGACGCGTCGACCCGCAGCCCGTGGCGCGCGGCGAAGGCCCTGTAGCCTTCTCCGTCGAAGGCCGATCCCGGATGGATGAGCGTGAAGTCGACGTCGAAGAAGACGGCGTCGACGCGTCGCGCGGGGCCGGTGCGGGAGCAGGCGGCGCGCGGCGCGGGGGGCGTCCCGACCGGCATGAGGACCATTATATTTGCACTACAATTGAGGCGAGTGGCGCCGTCGGCGCCACGTTGCATTTGCCGCGCGCCGCCTCGCCATGCCCGACTGGAAAGAGACCCTGAACCTGCCGCGGACCGGCTTTCGGATGAAGGCCGGCCTGCCGGCCACCGAGCCCGACGCGATCGCCCGCTGGGAGGAGATGGATCTGTACGGCCGGATCCGGGAGCGGCGCCGCGGCGCGCCGCGCTACGTGCTCCACGACGGTCCGCCCTACGCCAACGGCGAGATCCACGTCGGCACGGCGCTCAACAAGATTCTGAAGGACGTCGTCGTCCGGGCCCGCACCATGGCCGGCTGCGATGCGCCGTACGTGCCGGGCTGGGACTGTCACGGGTTGCCGATCGAGCTGCGCGTGGACCGCGAGCTGGGCAAGCGGAAGCGGGAGATGAGCGTGGCCGACGTGCGCCGGGAGTGCCGGCGCTACGCGGAGCGCTACGTCGACATCCAGCGCGCCGGCTTCAAGCGGCTCGGCGTCCTCGGCGACTGGAGCGCGCCGTACCTGACGATGCGCCACGCCTACCAGGCGACCATCGTCCGTGCGCTCGGCCGCTTCGTCGAGCAGGATCTGGTCTACCGCGGCAAGAAGCCCGTGCACTGGTGCATCCGGTGCCGCACGGCGCTGGCCGAGGCGGAGGTCGAGTACGAGCCGCACCGGTCGCCGTCGATCCACGTCGAGTTCCCGCTTGCCGACGAGAGCGAGCCGGCGCTGCGGGCGCTGGCCCCGGCCCTGGCCGGCCGCGCCGCGGGAGTCCTCATCTGGACCACGACGCCCTGGACCATCCCGTCGAACCTGGCCGTCGCCTTTCATCCCGAGGTGACCTACGCGGCGTACGGGACGGAAGGACAGGCCGGCGCGGTCATCCTGGCCGAGCCCCTGGCCGGCCGCGTGGCCGGCGAGACCGGCCGCGCCCTGGGGGTTCCGCTCGCGACGATCCGGGGCGCCGACCTCGAGGGCCTGCGGTTCCGGCATCCGCTGTACGAGCGCGACTCGGTCGCGGTGCTGGCCGACTACGTCACCCTCGATCAGGGCACCGGCGCAGTCCACACCGCGCCGGGCCACGGCGCCGACGACTTCCGCACGGGCGTCCAGTACGGCCTGGACATCTACGCGCCGGTCGGACCCGGCGGCCACTTCGCCGACGACGTGGAGCGGTTCGGTGGGATGGGCGTCTTCGAGGCGAACCCGCACGTGGAGGCGGCGCTTGCCGAGCGCGGCCGACTGTGGAAGCGGTCCGAGATCGAGCATTCGTACCCTCACTGCTGGCGCTGCCACCATCCGGTCATCTTCCTCGCCACATCGCAGTGGTTCATCGCTCTCGACCGCGGCAAGCTGCGGCAGCGCGCGCTCGACGCCATCGCCGGCGTCAAGTGGTTTCCCGCGTGGGGGGAGGAGCGGATCCGCAACATGGTGGCCAACCGGCCCGACTGGTGCATCTCGCGCCAGCGGTCATGGGGCGTGCCGATCCCGGCGCTCTACTGCACGTCGTGCGGGGAGGCGACGCTGACGCCGCCGCTCGTCGAGCAGGCTGCGACCGTCTTCGAGGAACACGGCGCCGACGCCTGGTACGAGCGGGACCTCGACGAGTTCCTGCCGCCCGGCTTCGCCTGCCCGTCGTGCGGGAACCGCACCTTCGAGCGCGAGCGCGACATCCTCGACGTCTGGTTCGACTCGGGATCGAGCCACGAGGCGGTGCTCGCCCCGCGGCCGGACCTGGGCTGGCCGGCGACCCTCTATCTGGAGGGTTCCGACCAGCACCGGGGCTGGTTCCACAGCTCGCTGCTCGTCGGCCTCGGAACGCGCGGCGCCGCCCCCTTCCGGGAGGTGCTGACCCACGGCTTCGTCGTCGACGCGGCGGGCCGCAAGATGTCGAAGTCGATCGGCAACAGCATCGATCCGCAGACGATCATCAAGCGTTACGGCGCCGAGATCCTCCGCCTGTGGGTCGCCATGGTCGACTACCGCGAGGAGGTGCGCCTGGGCGACGAGATCCTCGCCCGCGTGGTCGAGGCGTACCGCAAGATCCGCAACACGCTGCGGATTCTCGTGGCCAACCTGTTCGACTTCGATCCGGCGACCGATCGGCTGCCGGTCGCCGAGCTCGAAGAGGTGGACCGCTACGCCCTGGCTCGCTACGGGGAGATCGCCTCCACGATCCTCACGGCCTACGAGCGCTACGAGTTCCAGCCGATCTCGCACGCCGTGAACCACTTCCTGACGGTCGATCTGAGCGCGTTCTACGTCGACATCTCGAAGGACCGGCTCTACACGTTCGCAGCCGGATCGAGGGCGCGCCGGTCGGCGCAGACCGCCATCTACACGATGACCGACGGCCTGGCGCGCCTGCTGGCCCCGATCCTGCCGGTCACCACCGACGATCTCTGGCGCTTTCTGCCCGGCGCGCGGGAAGACAGCGTGCACCTGGCCGATCTGCCCGCGGACTGCGAGGCGCTGGTCGACCGGGATCTGCTCGCCCGCTGGCAGCGCCTGCTGGCCCTGCGCGACGCCGTCAACGTCGAGCTCGAGCACCTCCGGCAGCGGAAGACGGTGGGGACCTCGCTGGAAGCGGCCGTCGCGGTGCGCACGAACGGGGCCACGACCGCACTGGTCGAGCGGTACGTCGCCGAGTTGCCCACGCTGTTCATCACGTCCGACGTCGCCGTATCGGCGGACCCCGAGCTGCCCCTCGGCGCCGAGCGGGCGTCGAGCGGCGGTGCGCAGTTCGTCGAGCCGGACGGCGCGGCGGCGATCGAGGTGCGGCGCGCCGGGGGCGTGAAGTGCGACCGCTGCTGGCGTTACGTGCCGGCGGTGAGCGACCAGGATCCGGCCGGACTCTGCAACCGTTGCATCGATGCTCTGTCGGAGGCCATGGAAAGTGTCGGTTGAACCGCCGCCCCCCGGCCCGCCCGCCGCGGCCGGACAGACGCCTCCCGGCAGGGGGCCGAGTCAGCGTACGACGCCGGCGCCGGTCTTCCCCTCGCGCCGTCTGATGCTGGGCATCGTCGCCGGGATCGTGCTTCTCGACCAGGTCACGAAGGCGATGGTGCACGCGTGGCTGCCGCTGTACTCGAGCGTGACCATCATCCCCGGCCTGCTCGACTTCAGCTACGTGCGGAACACGGGGGTCGCCTTCGGGATGCTGAACGCGGTGGACATCCCGTTCAAGGCGGCGCTGATGACCGCTATCGGCCTGTTCGCCCTGATTGCCATCGCCATCTATGCGAGCCGGGTCCCGCCCGGCCAGCCGGTGGCGCGCCTCGGGCTGGCCGCGATCATCGGCGGGGCCATCGGCAACCTGATCGACCGCATCGCGTCGGGTTACGTCGTCGACTTCGTCGACGTCTACTGGGAGAGCTGGCACTTCTGGGCGTTCAACGTCGCCGACGCCGCGATTACGGTCGGCGCCTGCTGCCTCATCCTCGACATGGTGTTCCTGAACCCGCATGTATCCGAAACTGCTTGAGCTGGGCCCAATCAGCATCTACTCGTACGGCCTGCTGCTGGTGTCGGCGTACCTGCTTGGGCTGCAGGTGGCGGTGGTCCGCGGGCGGGCGCGCGGGCTCGACGGGCAGCGCGTCATGGACCTGGGGATCGCGATCATCGTCAGCGCCCTGGTCGGGGCCAAGCTGCTGCTGCTCGTGGTCGAGTTCGACCACTTCACCCGGGATCCGGCCGAGCTGTGGACCCTGGTCCGCTCCGGCGGCGTCTTCTACGGCGGGCTCCTCCTCTCGGTCGCGGTGGCGTTCTGGTACATGCGGCGGCACGCCATGCCCCTGTGGGCGACGTGCGACGCCTTCGCCCCGGGAATCGCGGCCGGACAGGCGGTGGGCCGGCTCGGGTGCCTCCTCGCGGGCTGCTGCTACGGCCACCCGACGGATGTGCCCTGGGGCATCACGTTCACCAATCCGTTGGCGGCGGCCAACGTCGGCACGCCGCTCGGCGTCAGCCTGCACCCGACGCAACTCTACGAGTCGGTTGCGGCGCTCGTCATCCTCGGGATACTGCTGGCGTTCGAAAACCGGGGCCGCCGGTTCGCCGGTCGGACCTTCTGGGCCTATCTGTTGCTGTACCCCGCCGTGCGCTTCGTGATCGAGTTCTATCGCGGCGATCCGCGCGGCACGGTCATCGACGTGCTGTCGACATCGCAATTCGTGTCGCTGCTCCTGGTGCCGCTGAGCATCGTGATGCTCGTTCTGCTCGCGCGCGCCGGCGGATCGACGCCGCGGCCCGCGACGGCACGCGCAGGCGGCTGACCGCCGCCGGTCGCGCCATGTCCACCCGCGACAGCGGCGAGCCGCCACCGGCCGAGCATGTCGACCTCGAGGTACAAGCGGACGATGCGGGCGTCCGTCTGGATCAGTTTCTCGCCGCCCGTCTCGGCGGCCGAACGCGGTCGCAGATCCAGAGACTCATCCGGGGCGGGCTGGTCCGCCTCGACCGAACCGCCGCGCGCCCGGGCATCGCCGTCCGCCCCGGCGACCTCGTGCGAGTGGACATCCCGGCGCCCGCCCCGGCGACGCCGCGGCCCGAGGCGCTGCCCCTGGACGTCCTCTACGACGACCCGGACCTGGTCGTCGTAGACAAGCCGGCCGGCATGGTGGTGCATCCGGCCGCGGGTCATGCGGACGGCACCCTGGTCAACGCACTCCTGCACCACGTAGCGGATCTGAGCGGTATCGGCGGCGAGCTGCGGCCGGGCATCGTGCACCGCCTCGACCGCGGGACGTCGGGATTGATGGTCGTGGCCAAGCACGATCGCGCGCACGCCGAGCTCGCTCGACAGTTCGCCGACCGGGAGGTGGACAAGGAGTACGCCGCCCTCGTCTGGGGCCTCGTGAACCAGGGACGCCGCATAGACCTGCCGATCGGACGCGACCCGGTCGACCGGAAGCGCATCTCGGTTCGTTCGCGGCGCGCGCGGGAGGCGGTCACGCGCGTGGTCGGGGCCGAGCCGCTCGACGGCGTCACGCTCGTGCGGGTAGCCATCGCCACCGGCCGTACGCATCAGATCCGCGTCCACCTCGGCGCCATCGGGCATCCGGTGGTCGGGGACCCCGACTACGGCGGCCGGCGGAGACACCCGCCGCCGCACCTGCGAATCGTCCAGCGACTGGATCGTCCGTTTCTCCACGCCGCGCGCCTGGCGTTCAGGCACCCGCGCGACGGACGCCCGATCGTCGTCTCCTGCGCCCTGCCGGACGACCTGCAGAACCTCGCCGACGCGATCCGCGCCGTCACGCTGAAACGGGCAGCCGGTCGAAGCCTTCCGGCGACGCTCCCGCCCGAGTTCGAGGAACAGGCATGAAGGAACCGCGCGCCGCCACGCTCGACAGTCTCGCCGTCCACCGCGGACGGGCCTTCAGGACCCTCCGGGACCGCGTGCGGCTGCCGAACGGCCGCGAAGCGACGATGGACGTCGTCAGACACGCGGTGTCCGTGATCCTCCTGCCGCTGCCCGATCCGGGGCGGGTGATCCTCGTCCGCCAGTACCGCTACGCCGTCGACCGCTGGATCTGGGAGCTGCCGGCCGGGAACGTCGAGCCAGGCGAGGACCCGGAGGCGGCGGCGCGGCGGGAGTGCGCGGAGGAGACCGGATGGACGGCCCGGCGTGTCGAGCGGGTCGGCGCCTTCTATCCGAGTCCCGGATACTGCGACGAGGTGATGATCTTCTACCGCCTGACCGAGCTCGCCGAGACCGCCCGCCTCGCGCTCGACGCCGACGAGGTGCTCGAACCGCGGATCTTCACGCTCGATACGGCGCGGCGGATGATCGCCGAGGGCCCGGTCGCCGACATGAAGTCGGCGCTGGGACTGAGGCTGGCATGAGTGCCAGACTGGGATGCGGGAGGCTCGGGAAGAGCAGATGCTGGTGATGGTCGCCCTACGGACCCGAACAAATGCAATACTACTTCTTGATGCAAATCAAGTACCGTTGACTGGGCGCGCCACGTGTGAGACAGTGCAGCGAATCGTCAACTCGGCTTGCAGAAGAAGGATTTGGATGAGTATGCGTTCTATTCTGCGACTGGTCGTTCTGGGGCTGGCTGCGGTGATTCTGTTCGCGGATTCAATACCCAGCGTCGCGGCGCAGGAGGAAGAGGCCTATATCCAGGGATGGTGCTCGGGTTACTTCTCCTGTCGAGGGAGCGGGTGTGAGGGCAATGACGGCTGGGATTGGTGGCCACGAACTGTGGCACATCATACGTTGTTGCTCCGGCGGCAGATGCACCGAATTCGGTTGGCCGACGTTCCGGTGCTGCTCGTAGCAGACTGGGAAAGGGCAGGGGTGAAGGAATGAGGACACTACTGTTGGTGCTGTTGGCGCTACCGGTCGTTCCGGGTTCGGCGACTGCACAGGACCTGTCTGCAATTGAGGTGAGCTACGAAGCGACTTCCACGGACAGGAATGGTCGAGTGCGGATTATCGAGACGGGCGTGCATACCATCGCCGCGGATGGCCGACGCCGACATGACCGCCATGTGCAGACCTTCGATGGAGACGGTCAGCCCCGGCTGGGCGAAGGCAACGGCGAAAGAACCACGCGGCTGTGGTTTCCAGATGGTTCGGGTTCCGGAGAGCGAATCGAAATAAACCACATGCTGGGCGTGGCGCAGCGGGGGCCTGCGGGAGCAAGATTCGCACCGCATGCTCTGGAACGGCCGGCCGTCGATATCCGGCGAGTGAGTCCCGACTCGCTGGCGTTTCGGGAGATGATGGACACCGTGCTCAGCGGCGAAGTGGCCGCGTCGGAAGACCTCGGAGCGAGAGCTGTCGGACCGCTGCTGCTGCACGGACATCGCGCGGCGACTCCAGCAACTAACGGGTGGCCTGCCGAGACCATTGACACGTGGTACTACAACCTGCCGGATGGGGAGTCTATCGTGATGGAGGTTGCTTCGGTGGCCACGTTCGACGACGGGAGAGCGCAGCATACCAACATGCGCATTGTCAGGGCCATTCGGACCGTGGTTCCGGGCAGCCGCTTTTCCGTTCCGCGCGATCTCAGGGTGCAGAACCTCTGGGAAGGTGGACGGTAATGAGAGCCCGTTTGCCGACCCTGCGCCGTCTGACTGACATCGTGGTCCTTCTGTTGGGCGTATGCCTGCTGGTGGTGTTGGTCGGAAGATACGTTCCGTTTACCTTCAGGACCTGGCAGGTGCCGGACACGTATCTGTCGGAAGTCTTCGTAGACGCTTCGTTATCCGGAATCGACTTCTCTGTTGCGCAGAAAACGCTTATTCTGGTGTTGCAGTCCGACTGCGTGTTCTGTCAGGAGTCGATGCCGTTCTACCGGCGCCTGCTGTCGGATCGTGGCGTGACTGATGTACAGGTCGTGGCCGCGGCGCCACCGTACGATACTCGGATCGGCGAGTACCTGGTGTCGGAAGGTGTCACCGTCGATTCGGTGGTGTTCGTCGAGTCCGGAGTGCTTCCCGTGTCGGGGGCGCCGACCCTGCTGATGGTGGATAGCAAGGGACTCGTGACGCACGCCTGGCTGGGCCTGCTCAACGCGGAGCACGAATCAGAGGTCATGAGCGTCGCCTTCGGGTGAAGGCTCGTGCGGTCATGGCTCCACCGTCGGCGCCTTCTATCGGCGGAGCCCGGTGGAGCCGAGGATCCGGACCGTACAGATCGTACGCTAGCTCGCTAGGATTGTTCGCCCGGGGGTACTGATGATTGCTCTCATGCTCGCCTCTGCTCTGGTCGAAGCCTTGGCGTTCCTCGGCGGCCCGGGCGCCTACACCCGAGCGATCACCGTCGACGAGGACCTTGCATCCTCGATCTGCCTGGAGCGCCATGCGACGCTGCCCTCGGAATACCGGGCGCAGCTCGACGTGGTCGAGGTCTCGCCGCCCATCGACGTGACCCTGACGCCGGTCGCCGGCGTCTCCCGCGTCCACCGGGTCGCCGGCCACTTGGCCGTGACCGTCAGGGACGCGCGGAACTCTCTGACCCGAACGGTCCGCGTCGACTTCTTCTGCTCGGTCTACGGTCGCGGCACCAGCCCGTGGCGTTACCAGATCGTCGGCTCCGGCAAGCAGTACCTGGACCCGGCCAGCAGTTTCTTCGTCGGCCGGCGGCCGCCAGCCGCCCCTTGACTCGCTGCCGGAGCGGATCGACCGCGCTGTTCCCCTCGCGATGGTCGTCGTCGCCGAGGCCGGCCTTGAGCTGGTCCGATGTGACGTGCTGCGGTCGCGGAGACCTCCGGGCGCGTCGGCAGTCAGTCAGGCGCCCGCGGAGCCGGGCAGCTCCAGTCGTTGACGTTTCCCGCGAATGCTCGGCCTGCACCCTCCGGCATCGGCGTCGCTACCCCGGCGGCCACGTCATGTCCCGGCCGGCGAGCAGGTGGAGGTGGATGTGGAACACCGTCTGCCCGGCCGCCGCGTTGCAGTTGAAGACGGTCCGGTAGCCTGCCGCCGCATGGCCGCGCTCGGCCGCGATGCGGGTTGCCAGGTGCACCATCGAGCCGACCAGATCGGCATCGTCGGCGGTCAGGTCGTTGAGGGTGGAGATGTGGCGGCGCGGGATGACGAGCACGTGCGTCGGCGCCTGGGGGTTGATGTCGCTGAACGCGACGAGGCGCTCGTCCTCGTGGACGATGTCGCCCGGAATCTCGCGGTCGGCGATCTTGCAGAACAGGCAGTCGGCCATGGTCGTTCTCGCAATCGGTCGGCGGCAGCCTTCAGTCTCGCCCGGCGGCGATCACGGCGGCTCGCGGAATGCCCCGAAGGTCCGGTCGGATGTCGAGCAGCTCGACGCCCGCCGCCGCCGCGAGCGCGCGTACCGCGTTCGCCTGACCCATGCCGATCTCGACGAGGACCCGCGCGCCGCGGTTCAGCCCGGACGGCACGGCGCGCAACAGCTCGCGGAGCGGATCGAGTCCGTCGGGGCCGCCGTCCAGGGCGATCGAGGGTTCGTGGAGGCGCACCTCGGGAGGCAGCGAGGCCAGCTCGCCGGTCGGGACGTAGGGCAGGTTCGCGACGAGCAGATCCGTCCCCGTGTTCCCGTCCCCGGCGCCGCGGCCGTCCGGAGCCGGCCCGGCCAGCCAGTCGGCGAGCGGCGCCTCCACCCACGTGATGCGGTCGGACACGCCGTGCAAGACCGCGTTCCGGCGGGCCACGGTCAGCGCGGCGGACGAGATGTCGACCGCCGTTACCGCGGCTCGCGGAAACTCGCGCGCGAGCGCAACCGCGAGGCAGCCGGAGCCGGTCCCGACGTCGGCGATCGCCAGCGGGGCATCCCGACGGTCGCGGAGCAGCGCCAGCGCGGTCTCGACGATCAGCTCGGTCTCGGGGCGCGGCGTCAGCACTGCCGGCCCGACCGCGAAAGTCAGGCCCCAGAACTCGCGGCGCCCGGTGATGGTCGAGACCGGCTCGCGCCTCTCCCGGCGGGTGGCGAGCGGCGCATAGCGAGCTTCGAAGCTCGGCGGCGCCGGGTCGCGGCGACGCGCCAGATACGTGGCGCGGTCCCACCCCAGCACGTGACGGGCCAGGACCTCCGCGTCGGCGGCGGCCTCGTCCGCGGCCACGCCGGCGCGCAGGAAGCCATCCCGCGCCCGCGCCAACCGGTCGGCGAGCGGGGCGGCGTCGGCGAGCGGGGCGTCGGCGAGCGGGACGTCGGCGGCAGACGGGGCTTCACGGAGGGACGGGGCGCCCGCGAGTGACGGGGCGTCGCCGAGCGCCGGGGCGGCCTCGCCTGCGGCGGACGCGGTCGTCACGCGGGCGCGGCCTCTTCTTCCGCCTTGAGCTTCTCGGACTGGTAGTGCGTGACCACGGACTCGACGAGCTCCCCGAGGTCGCCGGCCAGCACCTCGGGCAGCCGGTGGGTCGTGAAGCCGATGCGGTGATCCGTGATGCGGTTCTGCGGGAAGTTGTAGGTGCGGATCTTCTCCGAGCGCTCGCCGGTGCCGACCTGCCCGCGGCGGTCGCTGGCAATCTCGGACTGCTGCCGCTGCAGCTCCATCTCGTAGAGGCGCGAGCGCAGCACCTTCATCGCCTTCGCCTTGTTCTTGATCTGCGACTTCTCGTCCTGCTGCGAGACGACGAGGCCGGTCGGCAGGTGGGTGATGCGGACGGCCGAGTAGGTCGTGTTGACGCTCTGGCCGCCCGGACCGCTGGAGCAGAACGTGTCGATCCGCAGCTCCTTCGGATCGATGCGGATGTCGACCTCCTCGGCTTCCGGCAGCACCGCCACGGTGGCGGTGGAGGTGTGGATGCGGCCGCTCGCCTCGGTGGTCGGGACGCGCTGCACCCGGTGCACGCCGCTCTCGTACTTGAGACGGCTGTAGACGCGCCGGCCCTCGATCAGCGCCACGACCTCCTTGATGGCGCCGACGCCGGTCGCGTTCGACGACAGCACCTCCACCCGCCAGCCCTGCTCCTCGGCGAACCGCTGGTACATGCGGTAGAGATCGGACGCGAACAGACCTGCCTCGTCGCCGCCGGTACCGGCGCGGATCTCCAGCACGACGTTCTTCTCGTCGTTGGGATCCTTCGGCAGCAGCAGCACCTTGATGGAGCCGAGGAGCGCGTCCCGGCGCTCCTCGAGGGCGCCCAGCTCCTGCTCGGCCAGCTCGCGCAGGTCGTCGTCGTCACCGGCGGCGAGCTCCCGCGTCTGGGCCAGTTCCTCGACCACCGCCTTGTACTCGCGGAACTGCTCCACGAGCGGCTGGAGCTCCGACAGCGACCGGGTGTGCTTGCGGTACTCCTGCCGGTCCGCCTGCACCGCCGGATCGCTGATGAGCGCCATCAGCTTGCCGTACCGCTCCTCGATCCCCTGCAGCTTGTCGAACATGACCGATCAGCCCCCCGAGACGGGCGGCAGGAACGCAACCTCGTCGCCGTCGGCGATCCGGGCGTCCATGCGTGCGTACTCCGCGTTGACGGCGACGGAGACCGCGCCGCGGTAGGCGGCGAGCTCGGGGTGCTCGGCCGCCAGCAGGTTCCAGACGGTGCCGGCGGTGGCCCCTCCCGGCAACTCGCGCGCCAGATCGGCGGCGCCGGCGATGTCGCGCAACCGGGCGAAGAGCCGAACCTTCACGCGCATGCCGCCTGCAGAGCCCGCGTGCGGGCCTCCTCATCGTCGGGATCGGCGGTGGCGCCCTCGATCCAGACGTCCCCGCCCTCGAAGAACTCGTGCTTCCAGATCGGCGCGATCTGCTTGATCCGCTCGATCGCGTAGCGGCACGCCGCGAAGGCGTCGGCGCGATGCGGCGACGCGGCGGCGATGGCCACGCTCGCCTCGCCGATTGCCAGCGCGCCCGTGCGGTGATGCACGGCGACGTGCGTGTCGGGCCAGCGTTCCGCCGCCTCGGCGGCGATCCGCTCGAAGGACTTGACGGCGAGCGGCTCGTACGCCTCGTACTCGAGCCGCTCGACGCGCCGGCCCCGGTTCTCGTTGCGCACCGTGCCCAGGAACGACGTGACGGCGCCGGCGCTCGCCGGCGCTCCTTCGAGCCGCCGCGCGACGGCGTCGATGAGAGGTTCCAGTTCGAGCGGATCGGTCGTCACCACGAAGGCCGGCGCCCCCATGTCCCGGCAGTATACAGCCTCGCTCCTCACGTCGCGCGCGGGCCCCGCCTGAGCGCGGCGGCGACGTACCGCTGCGCGTCTTCCGCCGCGGCGGGGAGCGCACGCCCCGCTGCGATGCCGGCGGTCAGCGCGGCGCTGAAGGCGCAGCCGGTCCCGTGGGTGCCGGCGCCGGCCGGTCCGCCGACCCGCTGCGTCGCGATCTCGACGGTACGGACCCCGTCGTCCAGGATGTCGACGACCGTGTCCTCTTCCTCGCCCAGGTGCCCGCCGGTGACGATCACGGCGGCCGCCCCGAGGTCGCGGATGCGTCGCGCCGCCTGCCGCGCCGCGGCGAGCGAGGTGATCTCGATCCCGCTCAGCCGTTCCGCCTCCATCCGGTTCGGCGTGACGACCGCGGCCAGCGGCAGAAGGCGCGTCTTCAGGCGCCGGATCCCGTCTTCGTCCAGCAGGCGGCGGCCGCTCGTCGATACCAGCACCGGATCGACCACCGGCCGGACCCCCAGCGACCGGAGTTGCCGGCAGACCGCGTCGACGATCGGGCCGGTAGCGAGCATGCCGGTCTTGGCCGCCGTGACGGGAAAGTCGGCGGCGGCGGCGATCTGTGCCGCGACCACGTCCGGCGGGAGTGCGTGGACACAGGAAATCCCGCGCGTGTCCTGCGCGGTGACGGCGGTGACGGCGCTCAGACCGTGGAGGCCGAACGCCGCAAACGTCCTCAGGTCGGCCTGGATGCCGGCGCCGCCCCCCGAGTCGCTGCCGGCGATGGTCAGGACGGCGCGCATGGCAGGCGGCAGAACGCGCGCTATCCGGCCGGCGGGCTCGCGTCGTTGCTGACGAAGACCAGCAGGTACTGATACCGGAAGCGGTCCTCGCGCGCCAGCAGCCGGAACCCGGCCGCCTCGGCGTCGCCGATGACGGCGCCCGGCTCGACCCGTTCGTCGAGCGGGGGGCCGGGACCGCCCCCGTCGAGCTTGTATTCGACGATGCCGACGCGGCCGCCCGGCTTCAGCCGGGGCTTCACGTTCCGCAGCAGCGTGACCGGATCCTCGACCTGGCCGTACACCTCCACCATCAGCAGCGCGTCGATCGGGCCGGGCAGCAGCGGGTTGGTCGGCGTGCCGATGACCGTCTGCACGTTGGTCAACCCCGCGCGTCTGACGCGCCGGTTGATCGACTCGATCATCTGCGGCTGAATATCCTCGGCGTAGACGAGCCCGTTCGGTCCGACGCGCTGGGCCAGCCGCACCGTGAACCACCCGCCTCCCGCGCCGATGTCCGCCACCACCGCGCCGTCGGCGATGCCGAGCGCGTCCATGATCAGCTCCGGCTCCTGCCAGGCGTCCCGGTCGGGTCCCTCGAGCACGCCGAGGTCTTCCGGCGGGAACAGTCGCCCGTGCGTCGGGCGCACCTGCGCGGAGCCGGCCGCGGAGCTCAGGGCGAGGAAGAGCCCGACGAGCGCGGCGGCCAGCCGCGAAGGCCCTGGTGTCATGACTCCCACTCCCACTTCCTCTACTCTACGCCTGTCTACGCCTCCTCGGGGCAGGGCGCCTCCGGCTCGGCGACCGGCCGCATCGACGGCCGCGCGTACCCGCGCCCGACCGCGAGTACGTCCAGGTCGCTCGTCTCCAGATCGAGCACCGGCAGAATCGCGAACGTGGTCGCCGCGGGCAGCTCGATCCGCTTCAGATAGCCCCCGCAGGCGCGGCAGAACTCGATGTGCCGTCCGGTGGCCGGCTGGTCCGCGGCGGCTGCGAGGAAGGTCTCCCCGGCTGCCGAGCAGTAGACGCAGGCCTCGGCCCGGGGCAGCCAGTCCGCTCCACAGAACGAGCACCTGGCGTGGCGTCGTCCGTCCCGCACCTCGGCCAGCGCCGGCCAGGAGCCGCAGGCGGGGCACTCGCCGCGCGACCAGTCGCGCAGGGCGTCTCGCACCGCGAGCGGGGCGGACGCGTCGGACACGAGGGCCTCGTGCTGGAGCCGCCAGGCCACCGGTCCCACGGCCAGCTCGGCGACCAGCCAGACCAGGTCCGGGGCGACGCCGACGTGGTTCGCCCGTTGGCGGATTGCCTCCTGCCGGCGGGCGAGCGAGGCGCGCAGCAGCGATCCGGGCTCGATCTCGCCCCGCTCGAGGACGGCGCGCACGCGCCGCGCCGGATCGCCGGCCCCGCCGGAGGCGAAATCGTCGCAGAATCCCAGGAGGAACGGCAGCACGCGGTCGACGTCGAGATCGACCGCCAGATCGAGCACGGGGGCGCGCTGCCGTGCGAGTCTGTCGAGCAGATCGGCGGGCGCCGCGCTCGCCCCGCGAACGATCCGGCGGGTCTGCGCCAGCAGCTCCACGCTGCGCGTCACGAGCACCCGCTGCAGGTCGACGGCCGCCGCGAGGTCGGGCCGCGCGTCGACGAGCCGCAGCCAGCGTCGTTCCGCGTCGTCCAGGGGGTCGTCGTCGGCCATGCGGCGCCAGTATCGCACGGACCGGGGCGTGTTCACGCGCCGGAAGGCGCGCTGGCGGTCCGTGGCGACGCCGTCCACGCGGGATGCATCGCCGCTCGAATGCAGCGGGGCCTTTTGCCGCGGGCTGCTATACTGTTCGATACACACGGGGAGATAATCGAAGTGGCTGATACGATTGCGGTTGCAAGTGGGCCGGTGGCGGTGACCGATGCGGCGGCCGGCAGGATCCAGGCGCTGCTGGCCGAGGAACAGAAGCGTGAAGCCGGGTTGCGCGTGTTCGTACAGGGCGGCGGCTGTTCGGGATTCCAGTACGGGCTGATGATCGAGGAGGGTTCCGGCGACGCCGCATCGGACAGGATCTTCGAGTCGAACGGCATCAAGCTGTTCGTGGATCCGATCAGCGTGCGCTACCTGTCGGGGGCCGAGGTCGACTTCGTCGACAACCTCATGGGCGGCGGGTTCACGATCCGCAATCCGAACGCCAAGTCGACCTGCGGGTGCGGGCAGTCGTTCGGCGTATAGCCGCCGTCGAGTGCCGAACGGGCAGTCGCCCGCCCGTGACGGGTGTCACGACGCGGGCAGTCTGCTGATTTCGTGATGGATCCGCAGTCGGAATACGTCGAGCGCCTCCGTCCTCCCGGCGGCCGGCGGTCGAGCAAGCGCGACCTGATCGTCAACGTCTTCCTGCAGCAGGAAGGGCACCTCAGCGCCGACGATCTGGTGGATGTCGTGCGCCGCGACGGTCGGAAGATCAGTCGCGCCACGGTCTATCGCACGCTGCAATGGATGGTGGAGGCGGGAATCGCCCGCAAGGTCGATTTCGGCGAGGGCAGGTTCCGGTTCGAGCACTCCTACCGCCATCCCCGGCATTTTCACCTGATCTGCAAGGGCTGCAACCAGTCGTCGGAGTTCCTGTCGTCGGACATCGAGGGGTTGATCGAGGAGATCGCGGCGACGCGCGGGTTCGAGGCGCGCAAGAGCGTCGTTCAGATCTACGGCACGTGCGACGCGTGTCGAACCGGCCGCCGGGGGCCCGCGCACAAGGTGACGACGGAGCTGCTCTTCGCGCGCGATGCCCTGCGCATCGCCATCGCCACCGAGCGCAGCGGTCTCGACTTCTACCGTCGTGCCGCTCGCCTGACCCGGGATGCCCGCGGGCGCCAGGTGTTCCAGAAGCTGGCCGACGAGGAGAAGGAGCACCTCGCCACCCTCGAGGCGCGCTACGCGGAGCTTCTGGAACAGGACCCGGAACTCGAGTCGCACCCGACGTTTCTGTTCTTCAAGGGGGCGGCGAACGGGCTGTTCGCGGCGGGGGCCGAAGAGCTGTCGCGCGGCGTCGACGACAGGGCCGCCCTCAAGATCGGCATTCGATGCGAGCGTGGGTCGCATCGTTTCTTCAAGCGGTACGGTGAGCGATTCGAGGACTCGGAGGGCAAGCGGATCTTTCTCGAGTTCGCCGAGGAAGAACGCGAGCATCTGCAGCTTCTGATGCGCGAGTACCGGGCGCTCCGCGACCGGCAGCCGAAGGCCTCGCCGGAAGCCGGGACGAAACGGACCCGGCGCGCGAGTGCCTGACGCTGCTCGCTCGGCCTCCTCACGCCGGACCGGCCTTCGTTCTCTCGTTCGGCCAGCCTCATGATCGACCTGCACACGCATACGACCGCGTCGGACGGCGCGCTGACGCCGCGCGAGCTGGTGGAACGTGCGTACGGCCTGGGAATCCGGACCCTGAGCGTGACCGATCACGACACGCTGGCCGGCGTCCCGGAAGCGGCCGTTGCGGCGGCGGCGCGCGGCATGGAGTTTCTGCCCGGCATCGAGATCACCGCCGTACACCAGGGCCGCGACGTGCACGTGCTGGCCTATTTCCTCGATCCGCTTCCTGCGGGCCTGGCGCCCTTCCTGGAGCGGCAGCGGCAGGATCGCTCGCGGCGGGCGCGCGAGATGTCCGCCCGGCTGGCGGCCCTCGGAGCGCCGATCGACATGGAGGAACTCATCGCCGGCGCCGAGGCGGCAGGCACGGCGGTCGCCCGGCCGACCGTGGCCCGCGCGTTGCTCGACGCGGGTCACGTCACGAGTCTGCAGCAGGCGTTCGACCGCTGGCTGGCCGACGGCAGGCCCGCCTACGTGCCGCGCATCGGTGCGTCGCCCGCCGAGGTCGTCCGTCTCGTGATGCGGTCCGGCGGCGCGGCGGTGCTCGCGCATCCCGGTCTGCTTCGCAGGGACGGGCTCATTCCGGAGCTCGCAGAAGCCGGCCTTGCCGCCATCGAGGCGTACCACAGCGACCACGACGCGGGTGCGCAGTCGCGGTATCTGCGTCTCGCGGAGCTGTACGACCTCGCCGTATCGGGCGGGTCGGACTTTCACGGCGACGACCATCCGCGGGCCCGCTGCTTCGGGCGTGTCGGTCTTCCCCGCGCACGGTTCCGGCCGTTGTTCCAGCGGGTGCGGCAGGCGCACGCGGTCGTGCACGAGGAGCCGAGCCGGCTCGAGGCGGCGCCATGACGGCAGCGCTCATCACGGCGACCGTCCTGGGGATCGGCGGCCTTGCGTACACTACCGTTCTCGGTTTCCTGGCGTCGGCCCCGCACCAGCTCTCCCGCCACGTGACCTTCGCGATCTTCTTCACGTTGATCACGCTGCTGGCGCACTCGATGACGATGTTCTACCTGATCGGCAAGGGCAAGGCGATTCGCGAGGCGGTGACCGAAGGGGGGCTGTCCGACGAGCTGCACCTGGCGGTGGCCCGCGCCCGCCGTCCCGTTTTCTCGATCGGGACGCTGGCCATGGGGCTCACGATGCTCGCGGCCATTCTCGGAGGCGGCGTCGACACCGATGTCCTGCCGGTCGTCGTGCACTCGATGCCGGCCCTGGCTTCGCTCGCAGCCAACCTGCTGGCGTTTCGCGCCGAGCTGACCGCCCTGGCCACCGCGGCGGACTCCGTGACCGAAGTCAACCGGTTGCTGGATTGACCCGACTCCTGCTCTTCGACATCGACGGCACGCTGCTGCTCTCGGGCGGCGCCGGGACGCGCGCCCTGAATCGGACCTTCGAGGAGCTGTTCGGCGTCGAGGGCGCGTTCGCCGGCATTCCGGTAGCCGGCCGGACGGATCCGATCATCCTCGACGACGCACTCGAGCGTGCCGGCATCCGGGCCGATGCGGACGGGCGCGCCAGATTCCTCGCCCGCTACTGCCAGCACTTCGAGCGGGAGATCCTCCTTCCGGGACCCCGCAAGGGGCTCATGCCCGGGGTCCGCCGGCTGCTCGACCGGCTCCAGCATACGCCCGGCGTGGTCTGTGCGCTGCTGACCGGCAACGTCGCCCGGGCGGCCCGCATCAAGCTGGAGCACTTCGAGGTCCGGCGTTACTTCGCCTGCGGCGCGTACGGTGACGATGCGCCCCGGCGCGACGATCTCGTGCCAATCGCCGTGGAGCGGGCCAGACGCATCGGCATCGACGTGGACTCGCCGGGCGCGGCCGTCGTCATCGGGGACACGCCCCTCGACCTGCAGTGCGCCCGGGCCGCCGGCGCCCGCGCCGTCTGCGTGGCGACCGGTTCGTTCAGCACGGAGGAGCTGCGGCGGGCGGGGGCCGATGCGGTACTCCCGGACCTGGCGGATCCGGAGTGCTTCCTGGCCGCCGTCGGCTGAGACGGACCTCCTCGGCGCCCGGCGGCCGGGAGCTTGCGCCGCCGAACGCAGCGGAGCGCGAAGTGCTGCGGCGCAAGGTCATGGAGGGGGGGATGGGCCGAAACGCCGAGCCGGCGAGGCGTTTCGGGGCGCTGGCCGGGGCCGAGATGGCGGAAGCGCCTGGGAGTCGAACCCAGCCCCCCCGCGCCAGCGGGGAGCGACCGATTTTGAAGACCGGGAGGGCCACCGGGCCCCGTTCGCTTCCCCCGCGACTGACGGTTTGCTGGACGGAGCGGGTGGAACAGATCGTACGCCTGCCCGAAGACGCACGGCGACCGGGTCGCGCATGTTCCTGAGCGGACCCAGGCGTCACGGTCTGCCGGAGATGCAAGCTGGGGGCGGCGGATCTCTGTCGGTGGGACAGGGATGCGCCGACTAGCTTTCGAGCAGGCGAACCTCGCCGGCGCGCGGTCCCTTCTCCGACTGTTCGGGAGTGAACTCGACGCGCTGGCCTTCGCGCAGGAGCTCGAACACCGCGCTGCGCACCGCACTGCGGTGGAAGAAGTGCTCGATACCCCCCTCGTCGCGAATGAACCCGAAACCCTTGTCAATCAACAGACGTGCGATAGTGCCGCTCGGCATGCCGTTCCTCCGCGGGAGCGCGCCTCCAATGAACCGGCGAACCCGCGCTCCCCTGAGCCGCCTGCACCCGCGTCGCCGTCCCCGTCGGAAGACCCGGTGAGCGGGGTTCCAGACGGCCTCGACACGGATACGTAATCGGAAGCAGGCAGTCTAGTAACGTCGCCGTGAGAAGTCAACCGGTTTGAGTCCCGCGAGTCCCGCCGGGCACCCTCACGACTGGCCCGTGTCGGCGGTCGCCGGTTTCGGCGGCTGGGGCTTCGGTTTCCTGGGGGGCGGGTACGTGGTCCAGAAGTTCCGCCCGCAGGCCGCGCATTGCCAGAACTGCTGGGGCGGCCACGGCTGCCCGGGCGCGGGATCTCGAAGTTCCATCTGTTGCCCGCACCGCTGGCAGCGGATCCGGATGTCCACGTCGCCGTTGCTCATGGCGCTGATTCTAGTGCCGCGCCGCGCCGGTTTCAACCGCGCCGGCCGGCGACGCTTTCCGGGGCAGGAGCCGGCGTCGCGGAACGGCGCTTTCCGGGGCACGAGTCGGCGTCGTGGGACGACGCGGACTGCTGGAGGATTGGTTGGGCGGCAAGGGAAGCCGCAGGCGACGCGTTCCGGGCTACCATCGTGCGGTGATCGTCCCGGGCATCATCCTGACCGGCGGCCGGTCTTCGCGCATGGGACGTCCCAAGGCGCTCCTGCCGGCCGACGAGCGGGATACGTTCGTCAGCCGACTGGTGCGCACCTTCCGCGGCGCCGGCGTCGGCGAAGTGGTCGTCGTCGCCGCTGTCGGCGGCCCGGTCGACGCCATCCGCTCCGCGCTGGCCGGCGTCCCGCCGGCGCCGCGCATCGTGCTCAACCCGGATCCGTCGCGCGGGCAGCTCTCGTCGCTGCTCACGGGTCTCGAGGCGATCGATCGCCCCGGCGTCGACGCGCTGCTGATGACGCTCGTCGATATTCCGCTGGTCGCCGCGTCCACGGTCCGCGCCCTGCTCGACGCGCATGGGCGATCCCGGGCGCCGATCGTGCGACCGTCGCGGCCGGCGGATGCCGCGCACGGGCATCCGGTCATCTTCGATCGGGCGGTGTTCGACGACCTGCGCGGCGCCGACCCGCGCGCGGGAGCCAGGTCGGTGGTCCGCGCACGCGCGACGGACATCGAGAACGTTGCCGTCGACGACCAGGGGGCTTTTCTCGATATCGACACGCCGGCCGACTACCGTCGCGCTCTCGGCCGGCCGATCCCCGTCGATCCGCCGGCGCGTTGATCGGATGCGCGCGGTCTCCTAAAATGGAGACGAGGCGGGCGGCCGCCGCACGTGGGCCAGTGGCGCAGTTGGGAGCGCGCGTGAATGGCATTCACGAGGTCACGGGTTCGAACCCCGTCTGGTCCACCACCACTTCCTCCGTTCCACGCCGTCAGTAGACGGTGAAGATGCGCTGAATCTCGGCGCCGTCACGGGTCCTGGTCAGGGCCAGCATCAACAGGACGCGGGCCTTCAGCGGTGAGAGATCCTCGCCGGACACGCGGTGGTACGACCCGGCGGACGGCGCCGCGGGTCCGCCCCGCGCGGCGCCGGGACGCCGGATCCGGGCGGGTACGCGGCCGCCCCCGGTTCTCGTGGTGATGACGACCGCCACGTTGTCGGCGATGACCTCGTCGATGGCGTCGGCCTGCGCCGGCGTGGTTGCGCCCGCACCCGCGCCGGCGATGACGATGCCCTGCGCGCCGAGGTCGCGCGCCGCCCGAACGAGGTCGCCGGAGGCGCCGACGTAGCTCGTCAGGAGCGCCACGCGCGGCAGACGATCGATCCGCGAGACATCGAACTCGGTCCGCCTCGTGTGACGGCGGACAGGCCGTCGAAAAAACTCTATGCGGTCCGCATCGACGACACCGAGCAGTCCGCGGCGCCCGGACTCGAAGCTGTCCATCCGCTGCGCGTCCGCCTTGCGCACGTCGCGCGCGGCATGGATTTCCCCGTTGATGACGACCACGACGCCGCGGCCGCGGGAGGCCGGGGCGGCGGCGACCCGGATGCCGTCCAGCAGGTTGGCGGCGCCGTCGTAGCCGGGGGTGGCCGGCGCGCGCATCGCGCCGACGACAACCAGCGGCCGGTCGGTCCGGACGGTCAGGTGGAGGAAGTAGGCGGTTTCCTCGAGGGTATCCGTCCCGCTCGTGACCACCATGCCGGTCAGATCGTTGCGGGTCGCGAAGAGCCGGTTGAGCCGTCGCGCGAGATCGAGCCAGTGTCCGACCGTGAGGGAGCTGCTCGGAAGGTTGGCGAACTGTTCGGTTTCGATCGCGGCATGGCGCTCGGCCGCCGGTATCAGCGCGGCCAGCTCTCTCGCCGTCAGCCGGCCGGCCGGATGATTGGCTATCGTGCCCCCGGTGGCGACGATGCGAACGGTGGGGCGCGAACGGAACTGCTCGCCTTCGGCAGGGACCGGCGCCGCCGCCAGCCAGACGCCGGCTGCGGCCGCCAACCCGTGGTGAATGCCCCATGCGATGCGGGTCAAGCCGCGGCTACTATACCGAATCCGCGACCGAATCCGGCGCCACGCCATGCGCATGCGAGAGCCAGACGACGAGTGCTTCGAGCGCTTCGCGCGGCGTGGCGCCGTAGAACGGCATCAGGGCGGTCGGGACGCCCCCGGTGCGAGCGAGGCAGGCTCGCCAGCGCCCCCCCAGAGCGGGGGTGACCTCGACGACGTACCGCTGGCCGCCGATGGTCTCTTCGAAGCGGTGAGTGGTCAAGGGCCTGTCGAGGGTTGGTCGCTTCCCGCCGAGCGCAGACGCGGGAGATTCTATTGAGCCGACCGAATCGATCAAGCGAAGGCGCAGACGAATGCCGCGTCCACAGGCGCCGGCTGCGCCAAAGGGCCGGCGGATCCGTGCGAAACAAAATTGCGTCCGCCGGAAATCCACCGGCCGTGCACAGTTCATCCACAGCATTTCCGCAGGCCCCGTTCGGGAGTGCACGTGGAGTCGGACGGCGAGGAGGTTCGTGAATGCGGCGATCGGGCGATGGAGCCGGCGGGCGCGTCGCGATCACCCCGCGCGAGACCCGCCTGCTGCGGGCCCGGACGCTCCGAGCCTTCCAGCGGGCCATCGTCCGAGCGGTCGACGCATCGCGCGGCGCGTCACCGGCGCCGGTAGTCGTGTTGACGCCGACGCGGGCGGCAACCGGGCAGTTGCGCCGCACGCTCGACGCCGCCGGGGTGGACCGTCAGGCCGTCCTGCTCACGCGAAGCGAGTGCTACGAGTGGTTGCGCGAACGAGCCGGGCCCTGTCCGCCGCTGTTGACGCCGGTGCAGCGCGAGGTGGTCGGCAGGGGGGCGGCTGCCGACGCGCTCGCCGCGGGCAGCAACCCGCCGTTCAGGTTGCGCCCCGGGATCGTCGCGGCGTTGCTGGCGTTCTACGACGATCTGCGGCGTCACCGCCGGTCGGTCGACGCGTTCGAGCGGCTCATGGTCGAGGAACTCGATGCGAGCGCGGATCTCGATCGCGGCGCGCGGCGGTTGTTGCTGCAGACCCGTTTCCTGGTGGCGGCCTTCCGCGCCTACGACCGCCGGCTCGACGCCTCCCCGGGCCTTGACGAGCACCGACTTCGGGAGCGGCTGCTGGCCGTCGAAGCGTCGCCGCCGGTGTCCGAAATGGTCGTGACCGTGCCCGATCATGTCGCCCAGGCGGGGGGGCTGTACCCGGCGGACTTCGATCTGCTGGCCCGTCTCCCGCGACTGGCGCGGATCACCCTGATCGCGACCGACGCAATGCTCGACAGCGGATACCGGGAACGGCTCGAAGACCTCCTGCCCGGGCTGACCGAGTCGCGGGCCGAGTCGAACGACGGCCGGCCCGCCGCGATCGTGGTGCCCGACGTTGCTGACGCCGGATCCTGCTTCGTCCGGCGCGATCGCGAGGAGGAGCTCCGCGGGATTGCGCGGCAGGTGAGCCGCATGGTTGCGGTCGACGGGCGCCGGCCCGCGTCCGCCGCGGTGGTGGTGCAGCGCCCCCTGCCGTACCTGTATCTCGCGCCCTCCGTTTTCGGCGACGACGGGCTTCCGGTGCGAGCCGGCGACGCCTTGCCGCTGGCCGTCGAGCCGTACGCGGCGGCCGTCGATCTCGTTGTCACGTTCGCGGCGAGCGGCTTTCGGCAGCGGCCCGCGGTGGAGCTGCTGCGGTCGCCGCACTTCGGATTCGACGCGGGCGGCGCGCCGCCCGCCGCCGCGATCGCGGCGCTCGACCGCGCGCTGTCGGAGATCGGGTTCGCCGGGGGCTGGGAGGCGCTGAACCGGTGCGCCGAGGCGTGGCAGCCGGCGACGGGGATCCGACAGGCGGCGCTCGCCGCCCTGCGCTGTGTGCTCGCGGCGGCCGACGAGCTGCGACCGCTGCTGAGTCCGCGACCGCTCGCGGACCAGATCGCGACGCTCCGGTCCTTCCTGGAGCACCACGCCCGCGACACCGGCGCCGGCGAGGGCGATGCCGCGCGCCGCGCCACGGAAGCGCGGGCACGGGTGTGGCGGGGGCTGGAAGCGCTCGGCGCGGCGGATCGGTCGTTGAACCGTCCCGGCAGTGCGGTCGGCGTCGCCGAGGTGGCGTCCATCGTGCGCAGGTGGACGGAGAGTCAGACGTTTCGTTCCCGGGCGCCGGTCGAGGGCGTCCATCTCGTCGACGTCCAGGCAGCGGCGTACGGTCGGTTCGACGACGTGTTCATCGCGGGTCTCGTCGAGTCGGAATGGCCGGGGCGCAAGAGCCGCAACATCTTCTATCCGGGTGGCCTGCTCGCCGGCCTCGGCTGGCCGCGGGAACGTGACCGGCAGCGGGCCGCGCGCGCCGCATTCCACGATCTCCTGGGTCTTGCCACCGAACGCATCTGGCTCTCGACCTTCAATCTGGAGGACGACGCAATCGTCGCCGCCTCGCCGCTTCTCGAGGACCTCGACGGCACGCGGCTCGAACGGATTCCCGCGCCGGGGCCCGGCGACGCATCGCGGGGAGGCTCGGCAGCGCGCGTCGAGGAGGCGCTCGGCCGCCGCTGGCGGGCGCTGCGCGTCGAACGCGCTTCCCGGTCGGATCACGCCGGCGGGTGGGCGAGCGGACTGGCCGGGCCCCAACCCGAACGGCCCTGCACGGTGAGCTCGCTGGAGCGCTACGCCGCCTGTCCGTTCCAGTATTTTGCCGCCCACACGCTCGGTCTGGAGGCGGAGCGCCCGCCGGAGCGGACGATGACCGCCGAAGGGCGCGGGCGGTTCCTGCACCGGGTGTTCGAGTCCTTCTTCCGGGGCTGGCAGGCGGCCGGCCAGGGGCCGGTGACGCTGGCCAACCTCGACGTCGCGCTCGAGCGCTTCACCGTGGCGGCGGAGCACGCCCTCGACGGGCTGCCGCCGGTAGACCGGGCCGTGGCTCGCGGATGGCTGCTGGGGTCCGCCGCCGCGCCCGGTCTGGCCGAGCGCGTGTTCGTCGCGGAGATCGAAGGACAGACCGGGGTCGTCGAACGGTTGCTCGAGTACCGCGTCGACGGGCGTTTCGAGCTCGGGCGCCCGCCGGCTCGCCGGACGGTGGCCATCCGTGGCGTGGTCGACCGCATCGACCTGTATGCGGACCGCACGTTGCGGGTCATCGACTACAAGGCGAGTCGGCCCCCGCATCCCTCGCGGGCGTTGCAGCTCCCGGTCTACGCGAGCTGCGCCGAGCGGCAGTTGCGCGCCGAACGAGGGCAGGAGTGGCGTGCGACCGAGGCGCTCTACGTCGCCTTCGGCGATCCCCGCCTGCAGGTGTCGGTGCCCGGGGGAGACATCCGCAGGGCGATCGCCGACGGCGAGACGCGGGTCGTGGAGCTGGTGGAGGCGATAGAGGCGGGCGAGTATCCGGCGCGGCCGGTCGATCGCGCACTGTGCGCGTCCTGCGCCTTCCCGACCGTCTGCCGCAAGGACCATGTCGGCGAAGCGTAGCCGCCGGCCCGCCGTGGCCCCCCCGGACCAGGCGGCCCGCCTGGCCGCGGTGGACCCGCGGCGCAACGTGGTGCTGGAAGCCTCGGCGGGCACCGGCAAGACGACGGTTCTCGTGACCCGCTATCTGAACCTGCTGCGCGCCGGTATCGATCCGCTCAACGTCCTGGCAATCACCTTCACGCGCCAGGCCGCCGCCGAGATGCGGGAGCGGATCGTGCAGGAGCTGAAGCAGGCCGCCGTACGGTCCCGCGCCGGAGCAGCGCGCTGGCGGGAGCTGCGCGACCGGCTCGGCGAGATCACCATCAGCACCATCGATGCCTTCTGCCTGTCCCTGCTGCGGGAATTTCCCCTCGAGGCGGATCTCGACCCGGACTTCGCGATCGCCGACGAGACCGAGATCCCGCACATCGTCCGGCAGGCGGTCGAACGGACGCTGGCGGCGGCCGGCGCGGCGGCCGGCGAGGATCCGAACCTGGCCATGCTGCTCGCGCAGCTCGGACCGTGGCGCGGGCGACTGGTCGCGACCCACCTGCTGCGGCACCGTTCCGCCGTGGCGACCGCGCTCGAACGGGTTCTGCGGGGCACGCCGCACGACATCGACGCCGCCGACACGTGCCGGAGCGCGGTGCGGCGCCTGGCCGAGCGCCTGGACGGGATGGGCGCCGCCTCCCGGCGCCTGTTGGAGGACGGACCGTTCGAGAGTGGCTCCTTCGCCGTCGTGGCGCGCGATCTGGGCGATCTCGGCCGGCTCGCGGAAAGGGAGCCGTCGCGAATCCGTGCGGCGCTGGATCGGCTGCGGGCGTACTTCCTGACGCGTGCGGGCGCTCCCCGCAAGCGGTTCGTCGATCCCCGTTCGGGAAGCGGCTCGCCGCGCGTCCGGCGGTTTCGCACCGCCGCTGCAACGCTGGCGCCGGTCGTCCAGGAGGTGCTGACCCGCTTCGATCGGGACGTCAACGTCGCGCTCGTGCGCGGTGTGCAGCGCCTGTTCGCTATCGGCGTGTCGGAGTACCGCCGCGAGCTCGAATCGCGTGCACTGCTCGACTTTTCCGACGTTCTCGAGCGCGCAGTCGATCTCCTGCGCCGGATGGACGAGTTCGCACGCTCCCGCTATCGGCTCGAATCGCGGTATCACCACGTGCTCGTCGACGAGTTCCAGGACACGAGCCGCATCCAGTGGGAGCTGGTCTCCCTGCTGGTGCGGGCGTGGGGAGAAGGCAGCGGGCTGGTGCACGAGGCTCCCCTGCCGCCCAGCGTCTTCGTGGTCGGCGATCGCAAGCAGTCGATCTACCGTTTTCGGGACGCCGACGTCTCCGTGCTGGAGGAAGCGGGCATCGCGGTCGCCGCCCTCCGGGGGGACGAGGCGAAGGGCGTGCGCCAGTGGATCTCGCACAGCTTTCGCGCCGTGCCCGAGCTGCTCGCCTTCGCCAACGACCTGTTCGAGGTAATCGACAAGGAGCCGGCCCGGCGGGACGCCTTCAGGTTCGACGAGCGCGATCGGTTCCCGGTCGGTCCGCCGCCGGTGCCGGAAACCGGGGGGGAGCGCCATCCCGCCCTGGGAGTCGCCATCGGCGAGAGCGTCGAGCGGTGCGCGGCGCTGGTGGCCGGCGAGGTCGCGCGGCTGCTCGAGGATGGGCAGGTCCGCGATCGCGGCAGCGGGCTGCTCCGTCGCGTCGAGCCGCGCGACGTCGCGGTTCTGTTCCGGTCGCGCCAGAGTCACCGCGAGTTCGAGCAGGCATTGCACCGGCGCGGCATCCGGACCTGCGTGTACAAGGGGCTCGGCTTCTTCGACGCCGAGGAGATCAAGGACGTGCGGGCCCTGCTGCGGTACCTGGCCGACCCGTGGTCCGAGCTGCGGGCGGCGGCCCTGCTGCGCTCGCGGATCGTGGGCATCTCCGACCACGCCCTCGCCCGGCTGGCCGGCGGCCTGTCCGATGTCCTGCTGGGCGCCGGGGAACCCCCCCCGGCGCTGGAGGGCCTTCCCGCCGCCGATCGCCGGCTGCTGGCCCTGGCCCGCGAGACGGTTCCCCGGTGGATCGCCCTGGTCGATCGGATCGCCCCGGCGGAGTTGCTGGATCGCGCCCTGGCGGAATCGGCCTACGACGCGGAGCTGGAGCCCGGCAATCTCGTGCAGGCGCGGGAGAACGTCAAGAAGATCCGCGGCCTGGTGAGACGGGTGCAGAACCGCGGTTACGCCACCATGACCCGCGTGGCCGACCACATCGACCAGTTGTCGGGCGACGTCGCGAGCGCCGTGGTGGATGCCTTCGACGCGGTCAACCTGATGACCGTGCACGCGGCCAAGGGCCTGGAGTTTCCCGTGGTGATGCTCGTCGACGTCGGCCGCGGAGCCGGGGCGGCGGCGCCTCCCGTCCGGGTGACGACGGATGCGGGCGACGGCCGCCCGTCGGTAACGGTGTGGCCGTTGCGGAGCGAAGCGGACGAGGACCTGCGCCTCGCCGACCGCGAGGAGAGCAAGCGGCTGCTCTACGTCGCCGTCACGCGCGCCCGCGACCGTCTCTACTTCTCGGCCGTCGCCGACGCCGGCGTGATCCGGCCGGGTCGCGGGAGCCTCGCGGAAGTGCTGCCGGCCGGCTTCGTCGCCGCCCTCGGCCGGGCCGTGGGGGCGGTGGGGCCGGTGACCGACTGGGCCGGACCTGCCGGACGCACGCACCGTTTCAAGGTCGTGGGCGCGACACCCTGACGGGGTGCTCTCCACCGTCGTCGAAACGCCCGGTCGGACGCCGCCGACTTCTCAGGACAACAGCAGACGCGGGTCCGCGCTGATGCGTTCGAGCCAGTGGTGCGCGTTCGCCTCGGCTTCCTGCCGGGTCTGACCCGGCAGGATGACCGAGCCGACCGGTTTGGCCTCGCCCGGCGCGACCGCCCAGGCCACCCAGTGACCGGCTCGCGGCTCGCTCTGGATTGTGTAGTCGCTCATGGCTGGTGATTTCCCGCCGCCGATCGTAGCACCACCCCCGCCTTGACAACCATCGGAGGCGACTCCTATCGTACGGCTCGTGTCACCGGAACCGACAGCGGGGCCGTTCAGCCGCGCCGACATCGACTTCCCTTCCATGGCGCCGATCGTCGACCGCATGCGCGAGGCGTTCTTCGCGCAGACCGGCGGCGCCGGGGTGGCGACCCGCCGCGCCGAGGTGGAGCTGACCGCCAGGCAGGCCGACCAGGGGGTCCGCGTGCCCCTGGATCTCACCGTGCCGCACACCTGTCCGGCCTGCGGCGGACGGGGAGAGCTGTGGACCGATCCGTGCGGGCTGTGCGGCGGCAGCGGCGCCGGCCTCCTGCCCCACCGGCTGCACTTCCGGGTCCCGCCCGGGGTCCGGAACGGAACCCGGCTGCGCTACTCGGTCACGCCGCCGCACGCCTTCGAGACGCACATCGAAGTACGGATCGCCGTTCAATGACCGGTCGTGCCGCGCCGGGGGCGGTGTTGTCACGCCGTGGACCGAGCCGCTAAGCTTGGCAGTCATGCCTGTCCCGGAAGCTGTCGTTCTGGATGCGCTCAAGGCGGTCACGGATCCCGACCTCGGACGCGACATCGTCGCTCTCGGATTCGTCAAGAACCTCGTCATCGACGGCGGTCGCGTCGCGTTCGCCATCGAGCTGACCACGCCCGCCTGCCCGGTCAAGGACCAGATGCGCGAGCAGGCCCGCGCCGCGGTCTCCGCGCTCGACGGCGTGGATGCCGTCGACATCGAGATGACGGCGAGCGTTCGATCCGCGGTTCCCGACGCGCAGAAATCGCCCATCCCGGGCATCCGCAACATCATCGCCGTCGGCGCCGGCAAGGGCGGCGTCGGGAAGACGACGGTGTCGGTCAACCTGGCGGTGGCGCTGGCCCGCTACGGCGGACGGGTAGGGATTATCGACGGGGACGTGTACGGCCCCAACGTGCCGATCATGCTCGGCCTCGACGCGCGGCTGGAGTCCGACGGCAAGAAGATCGTGCCGGCCGAGAAGTTCGGGATTCGGGTCGTGTCGATGGGCTTTCTCACCGACGCGACGGCGCCCATCATCTGGCGCGGTCCCATGCTGCACGGCGTCGTCCGGCAGTTCTTCCAGGACGTGAAGTGGGACGAGCTCGACTATCTGGTCGTCGACATGCCGCCGGGCACCGGTGACGTCGCGCTCAGCCTGAGCCAGACGGTACCGGTCACGGGGGCCGTGGTGGTGACGACGCCGCAGGCCGTCTCGTTGTCCGACAGCCGCCGCGCTGTCGGCATGTACCGCAAGCTGAACGTCCCGACGCTCGGGATCGTCGAGAACATGAGCTACTACGCCTGCTCGGGTTGCGGGCAGGAGAGCGACCTGTTCGGCCGCGGCGGCGGCGAGCGCGTCGCCGAGGAGCTCGACGTGCCCTTCCTCGGCGACATTCCGCTCCATGCGCCGATCCGCGTCGGCGGCGATACCGGGGCGCCGATCGTGAGCGCCGATCCCGAATCGCCGGCGGCGCAGGCTTTCCTCCGGATCGCCGAGCGCACCGCCGCACAGATTTCGATCCAGAGCTTCCGGCCGCCGCCGCCGGTCGCCGCGCCCGCCATGGCCGCCGGGCCGAGCCCCGTTCGGGGCTGACCGCCGCTCGGCCGGCCAGGAGTCTGCGCCGTAGAACGGCGCGGACTCCTGCAGGGTTGCTTGGCGCCAACCGGAGCCGCAGGCCACGCTCGGCGGGCAACTAGCGCCGCTGTCCCTGCGCCTCCCCGGTCATCGGCACGAAGCGGACCGGCAGCACGGCCTCGGTGATCGCGCCGTCGGCGGTCTTCGTCACGATGAGGATCTCCTGGGTGAAGCGGCCTACCGGAATCACCATGCGCGCACCCACGGCAAGCTGCTCGACCAGTGCCGGCGGGACGTGGTCGGGGGCGGCGGTGACGACGATGGCGTCGAAGGGCGCTTCCTCCGGCCAGCCCCGGTAGCCGTCGCCGGTCCGGACCTCGACGTTGTCGTAGCCGAGGTCGGCCAGCAGCGTCCTCGAGCGTTCGGCGAGTTCCGGCACGATCTCGATGGAGTGGACCCGTCCCGCAATCTCGGCCAGCACCGCCGCCTGGTAGCCCGAGCCGGTGCCGATCTCGAGCACCTTCGCGTCCGCCGGGAGCGCGGCGGCCTCGGTCATGTACGCGACGACGTACGGTTGCGAGATCGTCTGGTCGTAGCCGATCGGCAGCGGCGTGTCGTCGTAGGCGCGGGCCGCGAGCGCTTCGGGCACGAAGCGGTGGCGCGGGACCGCTTCGAGCGCCTCGAGCACCGCCGGCGCCGAGATGCCGCGGGCACGAATCTGCCGTTCCACCATCTGCTGCCGCTCCCCGGACCGATCGCCTTGACGCGCGGACCGCTCTTCGGCCACGCTGGCGGACTCGCCCGGTCCGAGTGCGCACCCGAGCACCGCACCCGTGCAGGCGAGCAGGATCCGCCATCGACCCGAACGATGTTCTGGCTGTTGATTGCCGCTGGCTTCGGCCTGCTGTCGCTGGGCCACGTCGCACCCTTTCCGTTCCTGCTCGACGCGGTCGCACCCGCGCCCGCCGTCTGGAGCATGCCGGAGGGGGACGGACCCCCGGCGGTCTACCTGACTTTCGACGACGGGCCGAATGCGACCGCGACGCCGCTGCTGCTCGACACCCTCGCCGACCTCGAGGCGCACGCGACCTTCTTCGTGATCGACAGGCATCTGACCGAGCGCACCGCGCCGATCGTCCGGCGCATGTTCGAGGAAGGACATGCCGTCGCTCTCCATACCCATACGCGCCACTGGATGGTGCTGCCGCCCGACGAGGTGGCGCGCCGGCTGCAGGCGGCGGCGGCGCGCATCGAGCGTCTGGCCGGCGGCGCGCCCTGCCGCGCCTTCCGTCCCCACGCGGGGTTCCGGAGCGCGCAGATGTACGAGGGTCTGGCCCGGGCGGGCTACGCCCTCGTCGGGTGGGGCTGGAGCCTGTGGGACTTCAACTGGTACCGCCGTCCCGATCCGGCCGGACTCGCGGAACGGCTCGCCGGCCGCATCTCGGGTGGCGACATCGTGGTCATGCACGACGGGCATCATGTGGACCCCGAGGCCGACCGGCAGTACGCCGTCGACGCGACCGCCCTGCTGATTCCCGAGCTGCGCGCCCGAGGGTTCGTGTTCGGGACCATCTGCTAGCAGGCCAGCGGGGAGATCCTCGCCGAGGAGGGGCGGGCGCGCCCGAGGGTTCGTGTTCGGGACCATTTGCCGGGAACCCGTGGCGTCGCGTGCGACGGCACCGTTCCGGCTTCGCCGCTCTCAATCGAGCCAGGCATCCAGACGGCCCTTCTGTGCCGCGGAGGGCGACGCCACCGGCTGCAGTCGCCAGCGCGCCGGCGGCCGTTCGCCGAAGCGCGCGTCGAGGCGCACGAGGCGTTCCCGGCGGGCGATGAGGACGGCGACCTCGTCACCCGCCCCATAGAGGCCGAGTCGCCGTTCCCACGCCTCGGGCAAGACCCGGTAGTCGTCGATCGCGAGGATCTCGTCGCCGACGTTGAACCCGGCTTCGTAGCCCGGCGTTCCCCGCCGCACGCCCGCCACGAGCAGACGGCCGCGGTCGACCCGCGTGTCGAGACCGAGCCAGGCCGGGGCCCCCTCCGCCCCGGTCTCCGCGTCCGGCGCGAACTCGAGCCCGTACCATTCGAGAGCCGGTTCGTAGTCCAGCTCGTCCGTGGAGCGGATCGCCCGGTCGAACCAGTCGTCGAGATCGAGGCCGGCGACCTCGGAAGCCACCGCCTCGAACTCGCCGGGCCGGAATCCGCGCACCCCGGAATAGCGCGCGTAGGCGGCCTTCAGCACGTCGTCGAGGCTCCGGCGGCCGTCGGTCGCTTCCCGCAGCAGGGCGTCGAGCAGGAAGCCGATCACGGCGCCCTTGGTGTAGTAGCTGATGGTGGTGTTCGGGCTGTTCTCGTTGGGACGGTAGTACTTTATCCAGGCGTCGTACGACGCGTCGGCCACCGGCTGCACCAGTCGGCCGGGTGTCGTCTGCAGCGTCTCTATCTGGCCCGAGAGCGCGTCGAGGAACTCCTCCCGCGTCGAGATTCCGGCCCGGTGGACGGCAAGGGGACCGTAGTACGAGGTCAGCCCCTCCACCATCCACAGGCTGGGGGTGAACACCTCGCGCTCGTAGTCGAAGGGCCCGAGGGCGGCAGGCCGCAACTGCTTGACGTTCCAGGCGTGGAACAGCTCGTGGCTGACCGTTCCCAGCCAGCGCAGGTACCGGCCCCGGTCGCGGGTGGTCCAGCGGCTCGTCATCAGCAGGGTCGAGTCCCGGTGCTCGAGCCCGCCGCCCGCCTCGACCAGCATGTTCAGGAAGAGGTACCGCTCGTAGGGGAAGAAGCCCCAGGTCCGGTGCTGCTCGCGCACGATGCGCTCCACGTCGGCGGCCGACGCCGGACCTTCCCACACTCCCCCCTCGCCGACGTTGACGAGGGCGTGGGGCGTGCCTTCCACCGTGAACGCGTAGGTCGACGGGCTGCCGGCGATGATCGGTGAATCGACCAGCGTGTCGAAGTCCGCGGCGCGGAAGCTGTGCGGACGACCGTCCGGGGCCGGGGGCAGCGCGGTGACGGTCTCGCTCCAGCCGGGGGCCGGCTCGATGCGCACGTCGTGGGCTCGCGGCGCGCTGTCGGCCAGGGTCAGAAAGGTGGGCGCGCCGTTGAGCATCGCGAAGTCGGCCTCCACCCAGTTCGTGCGGACGCTCATCTCCCGGCAGTAGACCCGGTAGGTCACGGAGACCCGATCCGCGCCGGCGGTCTCGACGCGCCACCGGTTCTTGCTGGACTTGGCGACCGCGAGCGGCCGTCCGTCGAGCGTGGCGGCGCGCACCGCCTCGACGTGCCGGGCGTACTCCCGGATCAGGTAGGAGCCGGGCGTCCAGGCCGCCATCATCAGCTCGATGGCCGGCCGGCCGTCCACCGGAACGACAGCTTCCACTTCGGCGTAGTGGGTGGCCGGGGCGGGGAAGCGCACCGTGTAGGAGAGAGGATCGAGCGACTGGGCCGACGGATTCCCGCGGCCAGCCGACAGCAGGACGACAGTCACGATCGCGAAGGCGAGCAGTGGTCGGCGGGAGCGGATCACCCTGAATCCCCTTTCGGAATCCTCCACTCTACCACCGATATCCGGTCCTCCGGCGGTCCCGGCGCGACGCGACGGTTGCGCCGGCGGCGCTTCAACTCCCGGCGCCCGCGGCGAGCTCCCGCGCCGCGACGGCGGCCCCGAGCAGGGCGGGGTCGGCAATCCGGATGACGCGCACCGGCATCGACGTCATGAGCCCTTCCATGGGCCCCTTGGCGCGAAAGGCGTCCAGGAAGACCGGCGACGCGAGCACCGGCAGGATGTGGGGGGCGATGCCGCCCCCGATGTAGACGCCGGCCGTGGCGAGGGCGCGCAGACCGAGGTTGCCGGCCTCCGCTCCCAGGGCGCCGGTGAACAGATCGAGCGTCTCCACGCACCGCGGGCAACGCCTCTCGAGGGCGGTCGCGGTGATCCGCCCCGGCAGGTCCTTCGCGGCGACGCCGTCGGCGGCGGGGCAGGTGCGGTCGGCGTGGAGGCGGGAATGGATGTAGGTGAGTCCGGGACCGGAGAGCACGTGCTCCCAGGAAGCCCGTCCGAAGCGGTCCGTCAACACCCGCAGCAGGTCGATCTCCGCGGGGGTGCGGGCGGCGAAGTCGGTGTGGCCCGGCTCGGCCGCCACCGGCACGAGGCGACCGTCGACGCGGTGCAGCAGCGTCTCGCCGAGGCCCGTGCCCGGGGCGATGAGCGCCGCGTTGCCCTCCGCCTCCGGCTGTCCCGGCTGCAGCGTCGTCACCTCGTCGTCCGCGAGCACGGACACGACGTGACCCATCGCCTCCAGGTCGTTGAGGAGCCGCACGGCGGGTATCGCGAAGCGTGCCGCGACGGCCCCGGCCTCGACGCGCCACGGCACGTTGGTCAGATCCGACGCCCCGCCGCGCACGGGACCGGCTACCCCGAGCACGGCGGCGTCGACGGTCGCGCCGGGCGCCCGGCGGTCGAGGAACGCCGCCAGGAGCGACTCGAGGCTGCCGTGGTCGAGGGTCGCATGGCGCTCGATGACCAGCGGTCGCGGGCGGGATCCGCCCGCGGCGTACAGGCCGCAGACCGTCTTCGTTCCACCAACGTCGGCCGCGAGCAGCATTCCCATGCGTTACCGGTCGGCCGGGGTACGGCGTGACATTATGATGGAACCGCTCGGCCTTCATGACGCAGCCTCCCCAAGGTGTCGGGTCTCCGACCAGCCAGTCCTTCGCCGGCCACGTCGTCGTGTTCTCCGGGCGCCTCGCCTCGGTGGGCCGGAAGGAGGCGACCGGCGTCGTCGAGCGGTTCGGCGGCCGGACCGCCCAGGAAGTCACCGCGCGCACGACGATGCTGGTCGTGGGGGCGGAAGCGGCGGCGGGCAGGAGCGGCAAGCTGCGGAAGGTCGAGGAGATCAACGCCAGGGCGCCGGGGCAGGTGACCGTCGTCGACGAGCAGGAGTTCTGCCGGCTCGGCGGCCTGCAATCGGACGACGCGCTGCGGCGGCGCTACCATGGGCTGCGCCGGTTGCGCGAGCGCTATCCCGACGTCCGGGAGGTTCGCCTGCGCCACCTCGAGAAATGGGGTCTCGTCCGGCCCGTGGTGCGCACCAACGCCGACACCTACTACGGCTTCCGCGACGTCGGGGTCGTCAAGCGGATCCAGCAGGAGATTTCACGCGGCGGATCGTTTCGCGGCGCGGTCCGACTGCTCCTGGCGGAGCGCGAAGGTCAGTTGGCGCTCGACTTTCACGGGCTGCGCGCAGAGGCGCATCCGGCCAAGGTCGTCGCACTCGGGCGGGCGGGCGGCGGAGCGCGCGCCCGGGAGGCGGCGCCGGACGATCCCCGGCGGGCGGCGCTCGCCGCGCGGTTCTTCCGGGAGGGCGCCGAGCTCGACGAGCAGCCGGGCGAAGGGCAGGAGCGCGCGCAGGTCGCGTACCGCAAGGCGCTCCTGCTCGACCCCGCCCTGGTGCCCGCGCTCGTCAACCTCGCCAACATCCACTATGCGCGGGACAACCTGGTCGAGGCGCAGGCGCTGTACGAGCGCGCACTCGCCCTCGACAACGACTGCTTCGAGGCGGCGTTCAACCTCGGCAACATCCACCACGATCTCGGGCGCTACGGCGACGCGGTCGCCTGCTACCACGACGCCCTGCGGGTGCACGGCGGCTACGCGGACGCGCACTTCTATCTCGCCGTGACGCTGGAGAAGATGGGCCGTTCGACCGAGGCCAAGCCGTACTGGCGCCGGTACCGGACGCTGGCCCCCGACGGGGAATGGAGCGATCTGGCGCGGGAGTTCAGCGAGTAGCGCCGGGAGTCGGTGGACGTCAGAAATCGAGGTCGTCCAGGTCCTCGGCGTCGCGCCGGGGGGTCGTCTTGCGGCGCGCCTTGTAGAAGGCGCAGTCGAGACACCAGGCCTGCGGGCTGAAGCCGTTCCGGCCCGTGTACGGCAGCACCTCGCCATGTCTGCAGTACTCGGCGCCGCCGTCGCTCTCGTCGTGCCAACGGCAGGCACGGAACCGGGCGACAGCGGGTTCCGGTGCGGGCGCCGGCGCTTCGCGCGCGGACCCTCCGGCGCCTGAATCGTCGAACATCGCCTGATCAGCCGTCGGTCAAAGAAACCAGGGGAGCGCCAGGGCTCAGCGTGCGCGGAACGTGATGATCCCGCGGGCCGGATCGTACGGGGAGACGCCTACCGTGACCCGGTCGCCGGGCACCACCTTGATGCGGAACCGGCGCATCCGACCACTCAACTGGGCCAGGACCTCGTGTCCTGAATCGCACTGTACGCGGTAGAGGCCGCCGCTGTGCACCGCGACGATGGTGCCCTGCACGTCGATCAAGTCGTCTTTCGCCACGTCGAATCCTGGAGCCCGAGATTATACAGGAGCGGACGCCGCCTGCCGGTGCGCGGAGGTGAGCGGGGTGAGCGGCGCGGCTAGAGCCTCCGCACCGCGTCCTCGATCCGGCGCGCGATCTCCTCGTAGCCGTCGCCGTCGAAGCGGAGGGGATCGCCGAACGCGACCCGTACCGGACCCGGTCGCGCCCAGCGGGCGCCCACGGGCAGGACGCGGTCGACGCCGTCGATGCGCACCGGCACGACCGCTGCCTGCAGCCGCGAGGCCAGCATGCCGACGCCCGGCTGGAACGTGTCGATCCGGCCCGTCTCGCGGCGTACGCCTTCCGGGAAGATCAGCACCGACGAGCCCTGCCCCAGCAGCGTGCCGAGGTGCCGCATTGCCTCGCGCGCTCCCGCTTCGCGTTGCGGCAGGGGCGCCACGTCGAAGCAGAGGACCCCGAGGTAGTAGGCCAGGCTCGTCGCCATCCGCTGCAGCGGGGGATGGCGCTGCGGGTGAAAGTGCGGCGCGAACCACTCCCGGCCCGCGACGGTGGCGACGCGGGCGCGCCGCGCCGGCGGCAGCGCGGCCAGAATCACCGGGCCGTCCATCACGCTCTGGTGGTTGGCCGCGTAGAGCACCGCGTCGGGCGCCCGGGCCAGGCGATCGAGCCCCTCGACCCGGATCCAGGCGAAGGTGCGGGTGAGCGGCAGCAGGAACGCCGCCTGCGCCAGACGCCGGAAGGCGCGTGCGGCGGGACGCTGGCTCCAGGTGGGGAACGCGAGCGCGGATTCCCGAACGACGTCCGGGGAGTCGGTCTCCGTGGCCGTCGTTCTCGCCGGCTCCCGCGGCCCGGCCGCCAGCAGGTCCCGGAGGTCGTCCACCGTCGCGAGCTGCGCCAGAGCCGTCTCGTCCACCGTACGGTCGAACTGCCGTTCGAGCGCCAGGGCCAGCTCGATGCGCTCCAGCGAGCCGAGCCCGAGCTCCTCGAGCGTGGTGGCCCCGGTGATTGCGCGGCCGTGTGCGAAACGCGACAGCACCTCCTCGACCGCTCCGGCGCCGGCGGCCGCGCCGGCGGGCGGCGCCGGACCGTCGCCGCCGTCCACCCAGCGCTTCAGCTCGCGGCGCTTCAGCTTCTGCGTGCCGTCGGTGCGGGGCAGCGCAGGGCCGGGCCAGACCGAGAAGGCGCGGATCCGCTGGTGTTCCTCCAACCGCGCGTTGGCCTCTCGCACGACGGCGGCCGGGTCGGTCGCGGGACCGAGCAGCAGCACGGCGTGCACGTGCTCGCGACCCGCGGGGCCGCCTGCGACCGCGGCGGCATCGCGCACGCCGGCACGCTCCAGAACCACCCGCTCGACGTCTTCCGGGAACACGTTCAGGCCGTCCGGCGTGACGATCATCTCCTTCTTGCGTCCCTGGACGGTCAGCCGGCCGTCCGCGTCGAGGGCCCCGACGTCGCCGGTGTGGAACCAGCCGTCCCGGAACGCGGCGGCCGTCGCCCCGGGTGCGTTGTAGTACCCGCTCGTGACGTTGTCGCCCCGCACCAGGATCTCCCCGTCGTCGGCGATCGCGACCTCGATGCCGGCGATGGGCTTGCCCACCGATCCGCGCCGGGTTCTGAACGGGTGGTTGAGGGTGACGATCGGCGCCGTCTCCGTCAGGCCGTAGCCCTGCACGACCAGGAACCCGAGTCGCGACCAGAAGGCCTCGACCTCGGGATCGAGCGGCGCCGCGCCGACGACGAACGACCAGAACTTGAGGCCGAACAGCCGGTGCACGCGGCGGTAGCGCCACCAGCGCCGCGCGACGTGCTCCGGCCTCTCCAGCGGGGCGGCCGTCTCCGGCGCGAGGTGCACGACGTAGTCGCGCAGCACCTCGAGGATCTTGGGCACGCAGACGAGCACGGACACCCGCCGGGTGCGGATCTGCCGCACGATGTCGGCGGGGTTGTAGCCGCGCATGAAGACGGTGACTCCCTCCAGCATCGGGGGAACGAACGTCGCCATCGCCTGGCCGAACATGTGGCTCAGCGGGAGCAGGTTCAGGAAGCGGATCGGAGAGAAGGGACGCCCGTACCGCGCGTACTTGCGGATCTCGCGCTCCACCGGGACGATGTTGGCCAGCACGTTCGCGTGGGTGATCCGGACTCCCTTGGGCTCGGCCGTGGCCCCGGACGTGAAGATGATCTCCGCCAGGTCGCCGCCGCCGGGTCGATCCGCCGCGCTGTCGTCCGCGCCGGTGGCGGGGCGTTCGGGTAGCGGCGTTTCGGGCGGCGGGTGGTCGAGCCGGGCGCCGTCCGCCAGCAGCTCCTCCAGCTTCCACGCGGCGATGCCGTCGAGGGGCGGGAGCCGGATGTCCTCTCCGGCCACGACGAGCCGGGCCGAGACGATCCGCGCGACGCGACCGGCCAGGTCCCGGGAGGCGCGCAGGTCGATGGGGACGGCCACCGCGCGGGCGAGCAGGCAGCCCCAGAAGGCGACGATCCACTCGGCGCGGTTCTCGCCCCACAGCACGACGCGGTCGCCCGGCGCGAGGCCGTGCTCGCGAAGCCGGGCGGCAAAGGCCCGGGCCGCGCGGCGAATCTCGGCATACGACCAGACGCAGGTGCGGTAGCCGCCGTCGTAGACCAGGAACGGCCGGTCCGACCGGATGCGATCGTCGAAGAAATCGAGTAACGTGTCCCGGGGCATGCGGCGATTATCGCCCGCTTTCCGGGCCAGAGGCCCTAGCGGAACGAGGCGCCGACGTTGAAGGCGACCTGCGTCATGCGCGGCGAGCCCGGTGCGCCGTCCAGGCCCGGCAACGGGCTGATGGCGTAGAGGCGGATGTCGATGCTGAACGCGACGCGCGGGGTGAGGAACCAGCGCATGCCGCCGCCGTAGTTCAGCGTGTTCGCGGAGCGTTGATCCGGTTCCTCGACGTTCAGCGGATCCAGTGGAAAGAGGGACAGGCGCGACGACCCGAGCCCGCCGCTCAGGTAGCTCCAGCCGTTGCGGTGGCCGAAGTTGAACGAGAGCTGGGACCCCACGGCGGAGAAGCGCTTGCGGAGGGTCGGGCCCTCGGGATCGGGCGAGAGTTGTCCGGGCTGTTGATCGGCGCTCGACGCATGGTAGCTCGCACCCAGGCCGAAGGTGATTCCCAGCAGGCGGAAGACGTACACGTGACCGCCGACCTCGTAGCCGTAGCCCCGGCCGGGGGTGTCGAGGTGGTGCAGGCCGCGCGCCTCGGCGAGGGGGATGCTGCGGCCGAACGGGATCAACGTGCCGCGCACGTCGAACACGTAGCCGCCGATCGGCTCCTCCGGCGGCTGCGCTCCCGCCGGGAGAGAGGTTGCGAGCATCGATGAGAAGACGAACAGCAGGCACAGCGAACGGGTCGCCACGCGCGAGGTCGGCCGGATCACGCGGGTCAGTATACGGCCCGCGCCTGGCAGCCCGCGGCGGAAGCCCCGCTGCATTCGAGCGGCGATGCATCCCGCGTGGACTGCGTTGCTCCTCGGTCGAACATGCCCGATATGCTTCGTCGTTGCGGCTTGCCACGCGGGCGCCTCGCCGCTCCCGGTGCGCCGCGGGGTCCCACCACGGACTGCTGGAGGCGGGCCGATGAGCGTCCTGGTCGCTCCGGCCGCCGTCGAGGCGGCCGCGGAACGTATCCGGGGCACCGTCCGCCGCACGCCGCTCGTCGACGTCACGGACCTCGCCGGCCGTTCGCTCCACCTCAAGTGCGAGAACCTGCAGGTGGCCGGCGCGTTCAAGATCCGCGGCGCGTGCAACCTGGTCACGCAGATCGCGTCCGGCCCGGACGTGCGCGGCGTCATCACCTACTCGTCGGGCAACCACGCGCAGGCGGTGGCGTGCGCGGCGCGCGGGCTCGGCCTGCCGGCGGTGGTCGTGATGCCCGAGACGGCGCCGGCCGTCAAGGTCGAGGGGACCCGCTCGTATGGGGCCGAGGTGATCTTCGAAGGGACGACGTCCGTGCAGCGGAAGCGGCGGGCCGAGGCGGTGGCCGCCGAGCGGGGCCTGACCATGGTGCCGCCGTTCGACCATCCGGAGATCATCGCCGGGCAGGGAACGGTCGGCCGCGAGATTCTGGAGGACCGGCCGTCCGTCGACACCGTCTACGTGCCGATCGGCGGCGGCGGGCTCGTCGCGGGGGTCGCCGCCGCGGTCAAGCAGCGGCGGCCGTCGACCCGGATCGTCGGCGTCGAGCCGGTCGGGGCGGCGGCCATGGCCCGCTCGGTCGAGGCGGGAGCGCCGGTGACGCTCGACGCGGTGGAGAGCATCGCCGACGGCCTGCTCCCGGTGCGCCCCGGGGACCTGACCTTCGCCCACGTCGCCGCGTTCGTCGATCGCATCGTGACGGTGGAGGACGAAGCCATCGCCGCCGCCGTCCGCTGGCTGGCGGCGCGAGCCAAGCTCGTCGTCGAGCCGAGCGGCGCCGCCACGGTCGCGGCGGTGCTCTTCTCCGGTCAGTCGGACGCCGCCGCGGACGGCGGCACGGTGGCCGTGCTCAGCGGCGGCAACGTCGCACCGGCCCTGCTCGCGAGGCTGCTGCGGGAAGGCGACGGTCCCGGCCGGGAGGCTGCGCCGTAGAACGGCGTGGCCTCCTGGAGACGTCTGGTCGGCGGAAGAGCGGAGCCGCCAGGCACGATTGCCGGCCCACCCCGCTCGCCTCCCGTCACGACGTCGTTGCGGAACCCCGGCTGTCGCCCTGTCGAGTGGCGCGTTTCAGAACCGCACGCGGATGCCCCCGAACGCGCTGCGCGGCATGCCGGGTCCGATGAACCGCGGAACGCTGGCGTCCGGCACCTCGCGCAGGAAGACCTCCAGCTCGGCCAGCACGCCGCTGGTCGCGTAACGTGCGTCGAGCAGGTTCTCGATCCGCGCGAACAGCTCGACGCCGTTGTCGAAGCGATAGGAAGAGCGCAGGTTGACGACCCCGTAGCCCTCCAGCGGGATCTGGTCGTTGCCTTCGTCACCGAGGAAGAACCGGCTGGACGAGACGACCGTCTCCAGCGCGAGGTCCCAGGCGTCGGTCAGGTCCTGGCGCACGCCGGCCTTCAGGCTGTGCCGCGGGATGCCGGGGAGCCGGTCGCCGGGCACGACCGCGACGCCCTCGTCCGTGGCGGCGTCGTTGACCTCTTCGTCGCTCGGCAGCAGGAGCGGCGATTCGAAGGTCGCGTCGACCAGCCCGTAGCTCAGGTACCAGGCGGTGCGCGCGATGCCCCCGCCGAGCTCGACGTCGAGTCCCGAGCGCGCCGTGGCGCCCGCGTTCTGGAAGTAGCCGGTGCCGATCAGCTCGGGCGAGGCGATGAAGAGGATGTCGTCGTCGATCCGGGTGCGATAGGCCGCGATAGACCATTCGCCCCGCCCGGCGCCGGTCCGCCAGCGGCCCCTGACCCCCGCGTCGAACGACCGCGCGACCGCCTGCTCCAGCGGCGGGTCGGCGACGAACGCGTTGGGCACGCGGCACGGCTCGGCCGGATCCGCGCAGCTCAGCTCGGCCGCGGTCGGGGCGCGGTTCGACTCGGAGTAGCGGGCGAAGAACGACGTGGTCTCGTCCGCCTCGAAGACGGCGCCGACCGACGGGTTGAAGCGCCCGAAGGCGTGGCTGCCGTTGAGCGACGTGCCCAGCAGGTCGACGATGTCGATGCCCGCGCGGTTGTAGCGCCCGGAGACGGTGAGGTGGAACTGCTCGGACAGCGACAGGGTGTCGCTGATGTACAGCCCGAACGCGCTGTTCGCCGTCTCCAGCTTCGTGTTGAACAGGTCGTCGCCGCCGAGGCCGTAGAGGCTCGTCAGCAGGCCCGATCCCGTAACGCCCCGGTCCGGCGTCAGCGAGCCCGGCTCGCTGCTCGACTCGAAGGCGACGTCGGCCAGATCGGCCGAGACGCCCACGACGAACACGTTCTCGCGCGCGCCGGCGCCGGTCGTCGCGGTCGCCTGCACGGTCGCTCCGTAGCCCTGCGCGAGGGTCGTGGTGCGGTTGTAGGCGCCGTCGCCGGCTGCGTCGAGACTGGTGATGAAGCGGCCGGAGACCAGGTCGACCAGCGGCGTCGCCTCTTCTTCGCCATCGTCGTCGTCGTCGTGCCCGTTGTCGTCATCGTCGTCGCCGTGCCCGTTGTCGTCATCGTCGTCGTCCGCGTGGCGATGACCGTCGTCGTCGTGCCCGTTGTCGTCGTCGTGCCCGTTGTCGTCGTCGTGCCCGTTGTCGTCATCGTCGTCGTCGTCCGCGCCGAAGCAGAGGGTCTGCTCCGGCGCGCCCGCGGGCAGCGCGTCGTCGTCGCAGACCCCGAACTCCGCCTCGTCGCCGTTCAGCGTGCGGCGGTCGAGGTCGCGGTAGTAGCCGGTGACCTGCACCGACCAGACGTCGGACGCGGCGACGCTGGCGCGGCCCTGCACGAAGCCCAACCGGTTCTCGGTCTGGTCCGGGAACGTGAACACCGCGGACCGGGAGACGTCGAGCAACTCGACCGGTGCGGCCGCGTTTCCGGTCAGGAGCGTATCGGCGTAGGTGACGCTGATGCCGGCGTCCACGCCACCGCCCCGGTAGCCGACGTCCGCGAACGCCTGCGTCACCTCCGAGGGAGACTCCACGCGCCAGCCCTCCTCGGTGAAGTGCGTCGCGCCCGCGTAGAAGGCCCACGGTCCGTTGTTGGCGCCGTACTCGGCGGTGGTCGTCAGCCGGCCGAACGAGCCCCCGGAGAACTCCCCGCCGAACCCGCTGTTGTCGAACCCGTTCTTCAGGTCGAGGGCGAGCGCGCCGCCGAGCGCGTTCAGACCGTAGGTCGGGTCGGATCCGGCGCTGAGCTGAACCCGATCGAGCGCGAACTGCGGCATGAGATCGAACTGCACGGTGTCGCCGAACGGCTCGTTGATGCGCACGCCGTTCTGGTAGACGGCGATGCCCTGCGGCAGGCCGAGCAGCGGCGAGGCGGTGAAGCCGCGAAAGCGAAGCGTCGGCTGGAAGAGGTTGGTGGTCATGCCCTCGAGGGTCACCGCCCCGAGGCGCTCGTTCAGCGCGTCGGCCATCGAGGCCGCGCCGCGCGCCGCCAGATCGCCGCCGTCGATGACGGTTATCGCGGCCGCCAGGCGGTCGCGATCGACGCCGACACCCGGCAGCGGGGTAACCCCGACCACGTCGACCTGCTCGACGATCGCCGCGACGGGCAGCATCACGTCGACGACGCTCGCCTCGCCGGCGGCGATTCGCACATCCTCCCGCACCTGGGTCTCGAAGCCGCTCAGCGTGAAGGTGACGGTGTACGTCCCGGGCTCGAGGGCCAGCATGTATCCGCCGCCCGCGTCGGTCGTGACCGTGACCGGCGGTTCCAGTGCCGCTTCGGCGGTGACCGTGGCGCCCGGCGCCGCGGCTCCCTGCGCGTCGGTGACCGTGCCGGTCAGCGACCCGGCCTGCGCCGCTGCGCTCGCCGGCGCGCCGAGGCCGAGCATGACCGCCCCGATGACGGCGAGTGGGTGGAATGATCTCCTGGAGGCGCGACGCCGTCGCGCGGCAGAGGAGACGACGAGTGTACGGACTGCTGGCGGAAAGTTCATGCCTGTACATTCCGTCGCCCCGCGATCCGTTCAGGCGGAATCCGGGTCGGCGCGGACCCGGGGCGGCGGTTCCCTCGTCGCGCCTCGCCACGCGGGCGCCTCGCCGCTCTCGGTGCCGCGCGGCGTTTCGGCACGGACTCCTCGTCGGGTGTAGACTGCCTCGCGAGAACGCATGGCGCCCGCGGTTCACGACCACGCACTCGACCTGCCCCTCGGCGTAGGGGAGTCCGTCGCACCGGCGACGCTGGACGAGGCCCGGCAGACCGTGCTGCTGCTGTTCGATGCGCATCGCGGCGGCGTGCACCGCTACGTGCGTGCGCTCGGCGTGACCGACCGGGACGGCGACGACGTCGTACAGGAGGTCTTTCTCGCGCTGTTCGATCACGTGGCGCGCGGAAAGGACCGGTCCAATCTTCGCGCGTGGATCTTCAAGGTGGCGCACAACCTCGCCCTCCGGCACCGGGCGCGCGAGGCGCGGCGGCGGCGCCTGCGGTCGCTGCTCGATCCCCGCCCGGTCTTCGATTCGACGCCCACGCCCGAGGACTGCTACCTGAGCGGCCAGCGGCAAGCCCGGCTGCTGGCGGTCGTCGACGCGCTTCCGGTACGGGACCGGCATTGTCTGCAGCTCCGGGCGGAGGGTCTCCGGTATCGCGAGATCTCGCGCGTGCTCGGCATCTCGCTGGGCAGCGTCGCCAACTCGCTGGCACGCGCGCTGGCGCGGCTTCGACGCGCCGACGAGAGGTAATGCCATGTGGCGCAAGGTCAGGCACGTGTCGGACGGCGAGTTGCTGCTGTTGGCCGACGACGGGTTGCTCACGCCACGGCGCCGGTCGAGCGCGCTCGCGCACGTCGCCGAATGTCCGCGCTGCGCGCGGCGCCGGGCCGATCTGGCCGCGGCGGCGCGCGAGGTGGGAGAGGCCTGCCGCGAGAGGCCGGTCGCAATGGCGCCCCTGCACGTCGCTCGAGACCGGCTGCGCACCGCGATCGACATGCGGGCGGCGAGGAGCCGGAGCCAGGCGTGGGCGGCTCCCGGGCTCGCTGCCGCTGCGGTTCTCCTGGTGGCGATCCTGTCGTGGTCCGGCGGGGATGGGATCGGGCTCGAACCCGCGGGTGCGCCGGCGCCGGCCAAACCTGCGGGCAGCGCGTCCGGCCTGCTGCTGCCGAGGCCCGAACTCACGCCGGGCAGCGTCAGGCCGGTCGGGATGGAGGACATCTGCGGCAGCGCGCTTGCGGGCGGTCCGATCGTGGCCTCGCAGGTGCCCCGCCAGGTGTTCGAGGCCTACGGCGTGGACTACCGGCGCGCCGGGGACTACGAGCTGGATTTCCTGATCACGCCGGAGCTGGGCGGCGCCTCGGACGCCAGCAACCTCTGGCCCCAGCCGTATCGCAGCGTTACCTGGAACGCCTACGTCAAGGACGAGCTCGAGCGGCATCTGCGGCGGCTCGTCTGCCAGGGCGCGGTGGACCTGGCGACGGCCCAGGAGGAGCTGGCGGGCGACTGGATCGCCGCCTACAAGCGGCGCTTCGACACCGAGCGGCCGTTGCGGGACTACGGCCGGTTCCCGTTGACCGCGAGTGACGTCGAAGCCTTGCAGGCCGAGGCGCTCGAGCAGCGGCTGCTGCCGGAGGCGCGGCGTTCGTGAGCGTCGTGCGAATCACATCCTTCGGGCCGGGAGCTGGCGCCGGGGAACGCAAACGGAGTGCGTTCCGCCGCGCAAGCGCGTGGGGCGGTCGGCGCCGGAACCGGACACGGAGCCTTGTGACGGGTTCGACGGCGTTCGCTTTGACGGTGGCGGTCGGAGTGGCGACCGCGGCGACCGTGGCGGGCGTTGGAGCGGAGGCGCAAACGCCGTCGCTGGTCAGGCTGGGCGCCGTGCCGACTCCCGCCTCGGCGACGGCGCTGGCGGTCGCCGGCGACCATCTCGTCATCGGCGTCGGATCCGGCGTGCACGTGATCGACGTGTCGCGCCCCGCGTCGCCCGCGCCCGTCGGCGCCTACGACTTCGAGCAGCCGGTGCTGGGGCTGACCGCCGCCGGCGACGCGGTCTACGTGGCCAACAGCCACGACGGGCTCCGGCGGCTGGATCTCTCCGCCCCGTCGGCGCCGCGGCTCACCGGAGCCTCGGCGACGCGCGGGCAGGCTGTCGGAGTCGCGGCGTCGGGTACGCACGTGTTCGTCGGCGACAATTCGCTCGGCTTCGACATCGTGGACGTCGCCGGCGATGTCCGGCGCGTGGGCGAGTATCTCGGCGACGGGTTCCCGCGCGGCATCGCCGCCGCCGGCCCGCTGGTCTTCGTGGCGGATCAGCCGGCCGGGCTGATCGTGGTCGACGCCTCGGCTCCCGCCGCGCCGGCGGTGGTAGGCAGCCTGTCGCTGGGCCGCGATCCGGTTACGCAGGTCTTCGTGCCGGACCCGCGTTCCGTCGGCGGCGCCGCGCCCACCCTGATCTGCATCGTCAGCGGGCGCGTCGGGCTCCAGGCCGTCGATGTTTCCGACCCGGCCGCGCCGGTCGTGACCGCGCCTGTTCCCACGGCCGATCGGCTTGCCGGCGCGGCGATGTGGGACCGACTCGTCTACGCGGCCGGCGGCGACGGGCTGCAGGTGTTCGATCTGACCGATCCCGCCCGGCCCGCGCTGGTTGGCGGGTCCCCCCTCGGCGGTCCGGCGGGGGCGGTGGCGGTCGGCG
>WTFV01000251.1:64324-70173 GCA_011523845.1 Acidobacteriota bacterium
AGGGACTGGTCTTCGCGGCCACGCCCGCCGAGGTCGTCGTTTTCCGGCGGCAATAATGGCCCTGGCGGTGGCGGTCAACGAGGGACTGGTCTTCGCGGCCACGCCCGCCGAGGTCGTCGTTTTCCGGCGGCAATAGTGGCCTTGGCGGGTGCGCGAAGGCTGCACCACGCACGAGAGGAGAAGAATGGCGTCCACGCCGGTCGGAGGCACACCAGACCAGGGCAATGCAGAGAGAGACTACGGCGCGGAGTACAGCGACGAGTCCTTCTGGGAGAAGCTCGCTGTGTCGGCCATCAAGGCCGGGAAGGAAATCGTCGAGAAGGCGCTGGTGTTGTACTACTGTCTTCAGGACGATGACACCCCTGCCTGGGCGCGGGGCACCATCATGGGTGCGCTGGGCTACCTGATCCTCCCGACGGATGCGGTGCCGGACATCCTGCCGGGCGCCGGGTACGCGGACGACCTGGCCGTGATTGCGGTGGCGTTCGCCCTGGTCCTGGCGCACATCAAGCGGGAGCACAAGCGCGCGGCGAAAGAGAAGACGAAGGAGTGGTTCGGCGATGACGTGTCGGCCGACTGACGGAGATTGGACCCGCGGCGCCATTGCATGCGTGACGCGAGCGCTGCTGTGCGCGGCACTGGTGCTGACCGCGGACCCCGCCGGCGCGCAGGAATGGGGTCAGTTTCGCGGCCCGGGCGCGGCGGGCGTGGTTGCCGACAACCCCGATCTGCCGGAGCGCTGGAGCGCGACCGAGAACGTCGCCTGGCGCACGCCACTGCCGGGTCTCGGGTGGAGCTCGCCGATCGTCGCGGGCGGCCTGGTCTTCCTCACCACGGTGGTGAGCGACGGAGACGTCGAGACGCCGGCGAGCGGCTGGTACCGGTTCGGCGAGCGCGACGCGCCGGAAGACGTCCACCACTGGCTGGTCTACGCGCTCGACCTGGAGACGGGGGAGGTGCGCTGGCGCCGGGAACTGCACACCGGCGTGCCGGCCTCGTCGCACCACCTGAAGAACACTTTCGCGTCGGAGACCCCGGTCACCGACGGCGAGCGGCTGTACGTCCTCTTCGGCAACGTCGGTCTCTACGCCCTCGGCTTCGACGGCACGCTGCTCTGGTCGCGCGAGCAGCCGGCGGCCGAAACCCGCAACGGCTGGGGCACGGCGTCGTCGCCGGTGCTGCACGACGGCCGGCTTTACCTGGTGGTCGACAACGAGGAACAGTCCTACATCGCGGCCCTGAGCGCCGAGACCGGCGCCGAGGTCTGGCGCACGGACCGCGACGAGGGGACGAACTGGTCGACGCCGTACGTCTGGGAGAACGCCGAGCGCACCGAGATCGTGACTACCGGCACGGACCGGATCCGTTCCTACGACCTAGACGGCCGACTGCTGTGGGAGCTGGCGGGCATGTCCACCATCGTGATCCCGACGCCCGTCGCGGCCCACGGCCTGCTCTACCTGGAGTCGGGCTACATCGCCGACTTCCTCCGGCCGGTCTACGCGATCCGCCCCGGCGCGGCCGGCGACATCTCGCTCGCCGAGGGGGACACCGCCAACGAGTACGTGGCGTGGTCGCTGGAGCAGGGGGGCTCGTACCACCCCTCGCCCCTGGTGTACGGCGACCACTACTACACGCTGCTCGACCGCGGGCTGATGACCTGCCACGACGCCCGCACCGGCGCCGAGGTCTACGGCCGGCAACGGATCGACGTGGGGCAGGCGTTCACCGCCTCGCCCTGGGCCTACAACGGCAGGATCTTCGCGCTCAGCGAGCAGGGCACGACCTACGTCATCGAGGCGGGGCCGGAGTTCCGGATCCTGGCCGAGAACCCGCTGGACGAGTTCACCATGGCGACTCCGGCCATCCTCGACGACAGCCTCATCATCCGCACCGCCGAGGCGGTCTACCGCATCGCCGAGCGCTGACCGTCAGGATCGCTGACCCGAAATCAGCTCGTACAACCGGTCGATCCTGCCGCCCAGCGTGTCGATCCTCGCGCTCAGGTCGGCGCGCACGGCGTCGATTCGTCTTCCCAGCTCGGCATGCGCCGCGTCGTTGCGCGTCCGAGACCGCTCGCGCGGGCGGCGATCCGGTTCCGGAACCAAAGGGTGAACGGTCGATGCTCGCCTGAGTGGTATGATCACCGTTTCCCGTCTCCAGCGGCTTCGCCGCGGGCGGGCTTTCTCCAACAAGGAGCGATTCATGCGAGGCGATGCGAGGTTGCTGGTGGTTTCCCTGGCCGCAATGCTGTTGGCCCTGCCCGGCGCCGCTTCGGCCGGCGCCGAGGACACCCCCACGTTCACGAAGGACGTGGCGCCGATCTTCCAGCAGAAGTGCCAGGCGTGCCATCGGCCGGGCTACATCGCGCCGATGTCGCTCGTCACCTACGCGGAATCGCGGCCCTGGGCGCGGTCGATCAGGACCCGCGTGGAGACCCGCCAGATGCCGCCGTGGCACATCGACAAGTCGGTCGGCATCCAGGACTTCGAGAACGATCGCTCGCTGACCGACGAGGAGATCGACACCATCGTCCGCTGGGTCGACGCCGGCGCGCCGCGCGGCAACCCCGAGGACATGCCGCCGCCGGTGGAGTTCGCCGACGACGACGTCTGGAACTACGCGCATCTCTTCGGCGGGCCGCCGGACCTGGTCGTCTACTCGACGCCGTACACCGTGCCGGCCGTGGCCCAGGACCGCTGGTGGAAGCCGGAGGTGCCGACCGGGCTGACCGAGGACCGCTGGATCCGGGCCATCGAGATCCGCCCGTCGAGCGTCGACGGCCGCCGCGTCACGCACCACGCCCTGGCGCGCCTGCAGCAGGAGGAGGACGACGATCTCGGCGCGGCGTCGGACGTCGGCCCGGGCCTGCTGATGGAGTGGGCGGTCGGCAAGCAGGGCGAGATCATGCGGCCGAACAGCGGGAAGCTGATCAAGGCCGGCGCGAGCATCCTGTGGGACGTCCACTACCACGCGGTCGGCGAGGAGATCACCGACACGGTGGAGCTCGGCCTCTACTTCTATCCGCAGGGCGAGGAGCCGAAGCACCGGCAGGTGCTGTCGGCGTTCAGCACCATCGAGGGCGGCAGCGACCACCTGTCGATTCCGCCGAACCAGGTGACGGTGACCGAGCGCTTCCACGTGCTGAAGCAGAACGGGCGCGTGGAGAACTACCAGCCGCACATGCACCTGCGGGGCAGGGGGATGCAGATGACGGCCATCCTCCCCGACGGGACGACCGAGGTCCTGAGCCGCGTCAGCGACTTCAACTTCAACTGGCACCTCAACTACGTGTACTCCGACCACGCCGCGCCGCTGCTGCCGAAGGGGACGGTGCTGCACCTGAAGTCGTGGTACGACAACACCTCGGCGAACCGCGCCAACCCCGACCCGAATCAGTGGGTCGGCTACGGCGACCGGACGGTGGACGAGATGGGCCACGCCTGGGTCAACGTCACCTACCTGGACGACGACGACTTCTCCGCGGCCGTCGCCGAGCGCGAGGCGCTGGCGACGACGAACGACAACTAGCGTTTTTCGCCGGAAGACCGGCTCCATGCGGCCCGGCGGGCCGTTGAGCCGGCAGGCGAAGAGACCGGGAGCCGCCCTCCTCGCGGGGGCGGCTCCTCTGACGTACGAGGAGGCTGAGGGAATGCGCGTGGACGGTTCGGCGGAATGGACGACGGCGGTCGCCGTGGTGCTCGCGCTGGCGGCAGGCGCCGGCGCGGCCGGGGCGCAGGTGCCGGGGACGCTGCAGGAGTTCGGCGCACCGGTCTATCCGGCCTACGAAGGCTGGTACGAGAACCCGGACGGCAGCATCACCCTGCTCGCCGGCTACTTCAACGCCAACACCGAGGAGATCGTCGACGTGCCGGTCGGTGCAGGCAACTACATCGAGCCGGGACCGGCCGACCAGGGACAGCCGACGCGCTTTGCGCCGGGTCGTTCCTGGGGCGTCTTCACCATCCGCATCCCGGGCGGCGATGCGGATGCCCGTTTGACTTGGCACCTGACCGCGAACGGCGAGACGGCGTCGATCCCGATGCATCTCGATCCGCTGTGGGTCATCGAGCCGTTCGAGGACGCCGCCAACGGCAACAAGCCGCCGGTGGTGCGTTTCGCGCCCGACGGCGAGGAATTCACCGGTCCGCCGATCGGGATCGCGCGGGAGCTGACCGCCGCCGTGGGAGTCCCGCTGGAGCTGGCCGTCTGGACGTCCGACGAGAAGCCCACGGACAACCTGGTCGCGGCGTCCCGGCGGCCGCGGCCCGCATTGATCCTGCGCTGGCACGTGGTTCGCGGGCCGGGGGCGGTGGAGTTCTCCGCGCCGGTGCAGGAGTTCGCCGACTCGTCCGATCAGAACCCGACGACGACCGCCACCTTCGCCGCCGCCGGCGGCTACGTCCTGCGCGCCGAAGCGCTGGACGAGACCGGGGTGGGAGGCAGCGGCTTCCAGTGCTGCTGGACGTCGGCGCTGGTCGCGGTCCGGGTCTCCGAGTAGGACGTCCGCGTTCCGCGCCGGTTGCGCGGGCGGTCGGCGCCGTCGGAGGGGCCCGCCGGTTTTCGGCGCGGGGTAGTCGACTGAACGGTCCAACATGAACAGATCCGGAGACGGCGGCTACAGGCTGCCCGCCCGCGCGCTGGCCGCCCTGTTCGGTTGTTGCGCGATCGCCGGCGCGACTGCTCGGGCACAGGGCGAGTCGGCGGCGGTCGGACTGCCGCCGGCCGCCATCGTCGCGGTCGAACCCTTCGCCAACGTATCCGCAAGTCCGGTGGACGACTGGCTGGGCGTCGGGATCGCCGACACCATCGCCGCGGATCTCGACGCGCTGGGTCTCGCGGTGAACGAACGGCGTGACGCGGGCGTCGGGCGCGACGTCGGCTGGGTGGTGACCGGTGGGTACCAGCGACTGGGGCAGCGACTGCGGATAACGGCGCGGCTGGTGGAGGCGGCTACCGGCGCGGTCGTGAAGTCGGTGCGCCTGGACGGCTCCCTGGATGAGGTCTTTGCCCTGCAGGATCGGATCGTCGCCGAGTTGACGGCAGGCGTCGACTTGAGGACCGGCGCGGTGCGACCAGGGGGAGGCGGCATTCGAGACCCGTTCAGGCCGGCCGGGTCCGATCCGGCGGCGAGTGGTCTCGGCCGCCCGAATGCGTTGCCCGAAGAACCGGGCGCTCCGGCGCGTGACGCCGGCCCCGGGCCGCGCAGGCCGTCGGCGCCGGCGGGCTTCCTCGAAGGGATCATCACGCCCCGACCGAGCGGCGAGCGCGTGGGCGTGGCGCCGGCCGGTGAGCCGGGACCAGTGGCCCGGGCTCCGGAGGAAGGGGTGGATGCGGCGGCGGTGTCCGCCGCCGCTGGGAACGCACTTCCCGGCGTCGGACCCGCCGCCGGCTTCGTGCCCGCCGCCGGCATCCTGGCCGGGCGTCCGAGCGTGGAGCCGCTGCGGACGAGCGACCCGCCGAGCATCGACGGCCGCCTCGACGCCGTCTGGGGCCGGGCGACGCGCATCACCGAGTTCGTCCAGCAGCAGCCGCTCGACGGCGCGCCGGCCACCGAGGAGACCGAGCTCTACATCGCCTACGACACGCAGAACCTCTACTTCGGCATGTACGTCCACTACTCCGACCCGGTGCTGATCCGCGCGAACCGGTCGGATCGCGACCAGACCTTCAGCGACGACACGATCACGCTGTACTTCGATCCGTTCCTCGATCAGCAGCGCGCTTACGTCTTCTCCGTCAACGGCTACGGGGTCCAGAGCGACGGCATCCTCGATTCGAGCGCGCCGGCGGGGGGGTGGATGCGGCGGCGGTGTCCGCCGCCGCTGGGAACGCACTTCCCGGCGTCG
>WTFV01000116.1 GCA_011523845.1 Acidobacteriota bacterium
CACCGTAGCGAAGTGGCGGCAGGAAGTCCAGCAAAAAGTTATGGGCCACGGGCAGACCTAGCCAGCCCGTTGATCGCCGCGGCCAGGACGGCCGCCCGGCTGGGGGAACACCACGCCGGCCACGGGCACTCTCATCTCCGCTTCGGCGTCGATCAGTGGACGGTGAGCCGCTGCACGAACCCCCACGAGCCCGACCGCCGCACGAAGACGAACAGCGTCTTGCCAGTCCGAGTCCCATGGCGCCCGGCCGGCAACGTCCCGATCGTCCTGGAGCACGACGGGGCGGTTGCTGGCGAACCCAGCGGCGCGTTGTCGGGCAACAGCGGTCGGGGTGTCCACGCGGACACAGGGCCTTCCGGTCGGCGGCGATGTATGCTGACGAAGGCGTCTGGGCATGCCAATGAGTCCGGTATCACCACCGCCTCCCGATGGCCACCCCCGGCCCGAGCAAGACGCACGCGCCCCGATCCGAGCGCGCACGGGCGAGTGCCCCGCGCGCGCACATCGCCTCGACGGTAGCAACGCTCGTGGCATCCACGACGGCCAACCCGTTGGCGAAAGGGGTTGCCCTGAGCTTCCCCGTCGTCCCGTCGCGCGCATTCTTCGCCGTCGCCTCAAGGTTCGCGTCAGCAGCGGCTGCCCGCGAAGTGCGCTGGCGACCGGAGCCGAATGCCAACATCCGGCTGGCCGACCTCGACTGCCCGCTCCACATCGTGACGCCCCCTACCGAGGGCCAGTTCGCGGGACCGCTGTTCCGCGGCGCCCTCATCTGGACCGCCAACCTGCACCTGAACGGCGCCCGGGTCACGCGCCGCCTATACGTGAACAGCTTGCGGGTGAGCGACCACAACGTGCTCGACAGCGGCGACGACGTGGTGATCAGCGGTGGCGGCCACGTGTTCCGCACACGGTCGAGGGCGGCCTCACACAGAAAGTGCCCTTGCACTCGACCGACCGCGTCACCGTCGGGCTCGGATCGGCGCTCGGCATCCGCGTCACCGTCGGTTCCGATGTACAGATCGCTGCGCTGAGTCTCGTCTCGAGCCACGTGCCTCTTGACGAAGGCCGCGTCTACGCTGAAACGCCGACGCAGCCCTCGCTCCGCATGCCACGCTGGCGACCTGAGGTCCTCACCCCTGAACAATGGGCACATCTCAATAGCCACCTACTTGGAGTGTCCCTATGATGCATGGCCGTATTTCCCGTCGAAACCACTATGTCCCGGTTTGGTACCAAAAGGGTTTCATTTGTGGATCGAGGACCACGCTTCACTACATGGATCTGGATCCCTCAACGATAACGCTTCCTAGTGGCCGCATAGTCACCCTCAACAGTCGCCGCCTCTACTCACCGCAGCGGTGTTTTCGAGAAACCGATCTCTACACCACACGATTTGGACCCGCGTTGAACGACGCGGTGGAACGATCTCTATTCGGACCGATTGATAGGAGCGGCGCCAAAGCCGTACGGGCATTTGCCGACGGACACTCGCCACGAATCCACGAGACCTTCCAGTGGTTCTTCGAGTACCTAAACGCACAGAAGCTGCGAACGCCGAAGGGTCTCGATTGGATCAGGACACGGTATCCGACTCTAACACAGGGCGACTTGATGCAGGAATTGCAGTATCTACGACACATGCACTGCACAATGTGGGTCGAATGCGTGCGCGAGATTGTTTCGGCCGAGCGCTCCGACGTTAAGTTCATCGTGACAGACCATCCCGTCACAACCTTTAATCCCGCTTTCTCGCCAGTATCCTCAGCCTGCCATTATCCAGAGGATCCCGCCATTCACCTCACAGGCACGCAGACCGTGTTCGCGCTCGACGCGGAGCACTGCATCATTTTGACCAACCTTGAATATGCCAAAGACCCAACTGGCACAGACCCGCTCGCTCCACGTCCGAACACGCGATATTCCGGCGGGACTCTGGCCCGAACAGACGTGATGATTCGGAATCGCACACTGACGTCGCAAGAGGTTGTCTCGATCAATTCATTGCTGGCGTCCAGGGCGAGACGATACGTTGCCGCCTACCAGAAGACGTGGCTCCTTCCGGAGAACACTACGCAGGTCGCGTGGGCTGACATCGGCCAAGTTCTTCTGCCACCGCGCGATGGGCTTTGGCGCTTCGGTGGCGAGGTCGACATCGGCTACGGGGACGGATCGACCCAGTATCAAGATGCCTTCGGCCGAACGGATGCCAGCCACAAGTTCCTAAAGAAGAAGGGCGCGGTCAAGACGCCGGTGCCGGATGCCCCATGCGGCTGCGGCAGCGGTCGGGAATATAGGAAGTGCTGCCATGGTACGCCGGTCGATGAACGGCCGCCATGGGACGTCTACGGCATCCGTGATCGTAACCGAGTGCTTTGCAATGCAGTCATCGACATTCTTGGACTGAGTGAGCGCCAGGGATGGGAGAACTTGCGTCGACGGTTGCGCGATGACCAAGTCAAGAGAATCCACGAAATTCTAAGTATGCTATGGCCGCGGGATACCAATCTCGCAGAGCTCCTTCCGCGACCGGATAGGAGAGTGTTTCGAGCGGTCCACATGGGCCTGACTGATCCACGGACGATCGCGCTGAGTGTGGTAAGTGCTCTCGCCTACTTTGACGAGATTGTGGTTCTGAATCCCTTTCCGAATCCGTTATACATGCGTCCGGAATTCAGCCCTACACAAGTGCCGGGGCAACACAAGTCACAGATGCTGAAGAATGTGAGCCTCTTGTTGACGCTACAGCCGTTCATGGACGCTGGAATGGTCCATTTTGTGCCCGATCCAACGGAGTTTAGCGCCAGTTTTCGACGCGCGTTGATCGAAATGACGGAGAAGCGGACTGCGAACTGGCAACCACGGCGCGACGAAATGCAATTGGGGATGGCGTTGGCTGAAGATGACGCAGAGCGAGCGATGTTGCGTTTGCCCGCAGCAGTGCTGCATCGGAAACTCCGCGAAAATCAACCAGACCTCAGCCAGGATCAGCTTGAAGAAACACTGCGGTACATGAAAAGGAGACTGGCAGATGACCCGTTGGCATTACTCCAGCCTGTCTTGCACGGAAATGATGGCAGAGACCTGCAGGTGTTCAGGAGCATGAGTTTGGAGTTGGCTCTGTTCATTGCTCATTTGACCGGCTCTGCGATCTATACCACCGAAAGAGCCTATTGGAGGCAACTGCACGAACATGCCAGCGCTGTTAGGAATGCAGGGCGGCCTTCGCCGTGGGCGCCGCTCTCGGACAAGCTGGATAGTCTTACGCTTACGTTCGACGCCAATCCGCGAGCCAGTCTTGGTGCAAGAAGAGCCGGAAAGTTTGGACGCATGAGGTGTGTGTTGCGGCGCATTTGGCGTGCGGCGCTAGCACAAGGGAAAGAGGGAGATGCAGAAGTGGGTAAAGTGGCGATGGAGTTGGCCGCCAACCTGGAGGCGGCGCGAGCCCGTGCGGAGAGGGATTGGGCGGAGTGCGACACGGCGGCGGCTCGTGCCACGCGGTTGCGCGGGCGAATGGAGTTATCCGTACCAGTTGTGGGCTTTGGGATGACGAGTGTGCATCGGCTGTTGGTTACCTTTGGTCGGGCGAACTTCATATCGCCAGTGCCAATGTCTTTGTTCCTTGCGCATGGTGACGTGGACGAGGATGATTCGGTGCAAGAGGACTGAACCGATGGATCGTTAGATGCCGACACCGATGAACGACAAGATCACGCGCCGAGCCGCGTCACTGACAAGCACGGCTGCGCAAACAGCCGCGCGGTACGGGAACGAGAGCAACGTCAAGCTCGACCTGTCGCAGCTGATCGACGGGGTGGATTGGGGACCCGTAGAGCACGAGCACGCAATCCTGGGCGGCTCGATCGACATCTACATCCCGCATTACGGGGTGATCATCGAGACGAAAGCGCGCCGGCTCGTGGAGAATCGCTACAAGCCGCAAGGCGGTACCAGGGAGAGCACGAGAGACCAGCTCGACCGCTACGTCCTGAACGAGGTCGGGGAAGAACTCGGGTCGTTCAGTCTGGGATCCAGACAACCGGTCGAACGATCCATGGATCGGAATCGTCACCGACGGCCGCGCTTGGCATAGCTGGAGGTACCCGCACACGCACGACCCTGAGATCGAAGCCCTGCACTCGACGACGATTCAAGACGGCGATGCGCTGATCACGACGCTGAAGAGCCTATTCGGGAAACAACGGTCGGCCAAGCAATGGGTGCCGGCAACGCCTGCCGGGCTCTTCGAGGTGGGTGCGCCAGCGAGTGCAGAAGATGCTGCACAGGCTTCGGCCGTCGAGAGCCGTGCATCGTCAGGATCGTTCCGCGGACGGTGGCGTCGAACGGGCCCGGGCCGCCGCGGCCGAGCCGGCATGGCGAGAGCGGCGTCAGGCCCGCGAGCTGATCACGGCCGCTCGGGCGGCCGCGCGGAAGTGGGCGACATCCCGCTGGCCACGGACACCGTCATCTCCGTCGCCGCGTCGATGCGCCCGGCCGAAGACGTCGGCGGCTCAGCGGGCGGTCCTCGAGCAGATCAACTGGGAGACGGCCGCGCCCTTGGTCAGTCGCTCGACCGAGGCCGCGGGATTGAGAGGCCGCCGTCTGGCTGAAAGGAAGGCGGCGGCCGACGAACGCCATCGGCAGGCCCTCGGCGACTGGAGCGCCCTGCCGCGGGGACGGCGCTGGATGAGCGGCACGCCGAAACGAGAGAGTCCCGACCCGCCGAGCCGGCAAGAGGTCGCGGCGGCTCGCGACGAGTTGGTCGGCGTCGTCAGGGCAGCCATGATGACCGAGTTGGAGAAAGTCGTGCCGCAGCCGCGGCCGGCTGTCAACGGTCGTTCAATTTTCCCCAGGTGTGGTCATCGAAAATTCCCCACCCCTTGTTGAGTACCTACAACAACAACTACGCCTGTGGGCGCTCGTGGGCAGGCCGTTCTTTGGCCTGTCCAAGTCCCGGTGGTCGCGCGCAGCGCGTCCACGGGGACGGCAGCGTCCACAGGCCGCCGGCGCTCACGCTGCCTCCGTCGTCGGCTTGACGACCCCCGACTTCAGCTTGTCCTTCAGCCGGTACGAGTCGCCCCGGATGCTGATCGTCGTCGCGTGATGCAGGATCCGGTCGAGAATCGCGCTCGCGATCACCCGGTCGCCGAAGACGTCGCCCCAGCTCCCGAAGCTCTGGTTGCTGGTCAGGATCATCGGCCCCCGCTCGTAGCGCCGGCTGATGAGCTGGAAGAACAGCGTGGCCGCCTGCCGGTCGATCGGCAGGTAGCCGATTTCGTCGATTAATGTGGAGCTCCACATTAATCGACTAATGTTGAGTGATCGGTAATGTGGAGACGCGGCGGAGAACGGCGCTCCCCCAAGCATGAGAGGGTCGCCGGACTCCACATTACCGATGGGCCTCAGAGCGCCTCGAGCCATTCCAGCACGGACGTGTCGGTGCGCCACAGGACCGGCCCGGTAGCGGCGCGGGCGGTGGGGCGGGCCTTCGCGAGAGCTTGGCGCTTCATGTCGAGGTCGACGGTGGCGTACCGGTGCGTGGTCGTGACGCTGGCGTGACCGAGCCACTGGCTGATTGTGACGATGTCGACGCCGGCACGGAGCAGGTGGACCGCCGTGCTGTGCCGCATGCTGTGGGGATGGAGGCGCTTGGTGCGGAGGGTCGGCACGCTGGCCTGGGCGCGGGTGCAGTACTTCTGCAAGAGGTAGCGGACGCCGAATCGGGTCAGCCGCATTCCGCGGTGATTGCGGAAGACCGGCTCGTCGGACTGCAGCTCGTGTCCCCGTTCGGCCAGCAGGGCACGCAGCAGGTCGGCGGTCTGGGGCCACAAGGGACAGACCCGTTTCTTCCGTCCCTTGCCGTGCAGGTGGACCTGCGCCGGTGCGTCCAGCCGCAGGTCGGCGACGCACAGGGCGACGATCTCCTGGACCCGCGCGCCGGTGTTGAACATCGTGGCGAGGAGCGCGTAGTCACGGCGGCCGTCGACGGAGCGGCGATCGACGACGCCCAGAATGGCCTCGATCTCGTTGTGCTCGAGGTACTCCACGGTGCGGCTGCCGGTCCGCTTGAAGGGGACGGCGAGGATGCGTTGACAGTGCGCGAGCCGTGCGGGGTACTCCATGGCGCAGTACCGGAAGAACGCGTGGATCGCGGCGAGGCGCACATTGCGGGTGGCGACGCTGTTGTGCCGGTCGAGCTCCAGGTACTGAAGGAATGCGAGGACCGACTGGGGCCTGAGGTCGTCGAGCTCAAGCTGGATGACGGACCGCTGCGACCGGGTTGCGACGAAGCGCAGCAAGAGCACGAGGCTGTCCCGATAGCTCCGGATGGTATGGGGACTCGTCCCCCGCACCCGGGGCAGGTGGTCGGCGAAGAACGCCCGGAGGGCTCGCGCGAGGTCGTTCGGCCCGGCGACGGTCATCGCGCACCTCCGGCGCCGGTGGGTCCGGTGATGAGGTCGCCGCAGTGGTCGGCGAATCGCGCGCTGGCGGCGGCCGCGAGGGGTTCGACGAACTGGAGGTAGTAGGCGGTCGAGACGATCGAGACGTGCCCCATGTAGGCGGCGAGGAAGGGCAGCTTCGCCTGCACGTCGAGTCCGGCGCGGTACCACCGGAGGAGCGCGTTCACGGCGAATGCGTGACGGAAGTCATGCGTGCGTGGGAGATGGCCTGTCGCGGTCCGGACGCCGGCCCGCCGGAAGAGTGCCCGCATGGCGCCGCCGAAGCTCCCGCCGCTGTAGCCGCTGGCGGGTAGAGGGCGATGCCAGAGGAGCGGAGTCTCCGACCCGGCCGGCAGGCGCCGCCGGTCGCGGATTTCGATCAGGTGCTCGACCTCACGGGCGGTATCCGCCGACAGTGGGACGAGGCGCGACTTGTGGAACTTGGACTCGCGGATCGCCAGCGTGCGTTGCGGCGGGTCGTAGTCTCCGACGGTCAAGCGGGTCAGCTCTCCGCGTCGCAGGCCCGTGGTGGACAGCACCACGATCGCGAGGCGCATGTTTTCGGGACGGACTGGCGACCTGGAGCTGTGGGCCAGCGTGCGCGCAACGGCCAGCAAGTGGACGATCTCGCGGTCGGTGAAGATGTGCGGCCGGATGGCTTGGTGGACCGGCGGGAACAGCCGCACGTCGGGGACGAAGCAGTCGGGCTCACCGCGTCGGCGATACAGACACAGGTTTCGCACGATCCGCATGCGGGCTCGACGCGTGCCGGAAGCCAGATGCTGCAGGGTGAGACACCAGGCGGCGAACGTCTCGGCGACGAGATCGACGCCGCGGCCGGCGAGGAACCGATCCAGGTGCCCGAGCACCCATTCTTCCGCTGCGTACTGGCGGCCCAGCGCTCGCTTGAGCGTCAGGTAGCTTCGGATGCAGGCGGACAAGCCGGAACTGAACGTCGTCATGACGCCACCGCCGGCGCACTGCGGTCGACCCCGACCGGCAGAGGCAACGCGACGTCGCGGAGGTCGTCAACCGCCAGGCGGACGTACACGCACGTGCTCTCCAGGGTGCGATGGCCCAACAGGTCCCCGATCGTCTTGAGCGACAGGCCCGACCGCAAGAGGTGCACCGCGTACGAGTGCCGCAGGCAATGAGGGCCCTGGTACGGAATGGCGAGGCCGCTTCGCTTCGACCACGCCTGGAAGGCCTCGGTGACGGCCGTCGGCTTGAGGACGCCGGTCGGGGTGCGGCAGCGGAGAAACAGCTCCCGATAGCTGCGCGCCGGACCGCCTCGGAACGGGACGCGCTGCCGGCGCACATTCAGGACAGGGCGTCCGTGGCGGAGGTAGTCGAGCAGCGCGGTCCCGACCTCGTCGGTGAGCGGCAGCCAGAGCGAGCCGCGTGTCTTGCGTTGCGGGATGCGCAGCCGTTCCGCCCACCACTCCACGTCGTCGATCGTGAGCGTCACGACCTCGCACGCGCGCAGGCCGTAGGTCGCCATGAGGAGGAAGATCGCGTAGTCGCGACGCCCCATCGGGGTCGCGCGATCGATCGAATCAAGGAGCGCCCGCACCGTGTCCCAGGGCAGCGCCCGCGGGAGCTGCTCGCCGCGATACACGCGGGGCGTGTCGATCTGCGCGTCGAGCCCGGTCGGGATCTCGCCGTCAGCGGACAGGAACCGGAGGAAGGCTCGGAGGTGGCCCACCACATGCTGGAGGGATGCGCGCGACTGGCGGGGGCCGACGGCGCACAGGAACGTGTCGAGATCCTGGCGGTCGAGCGCGCCGAGCCGCGTCGGGCGAGTCTCGTAGCCGATGTGGGCCAGGAACTCGCTCACCGTGCGGCCGTGGTGCGCCACGGTCCCAGGCGCGAACCCTCGGACTTGCTCCAGGTAGGTCTTGTAGGCGGCCACTCGCTGCTCGATGCGCGTCAACGCGGGCGGCGGATACAGCGCCAGCTCGGACTCGCAATACCGCTCCAGTTGCCGTACAAGGACCGCGAGATTGGGGTCCTCCTGCGAATCCGCAGGAGCACAGGCCCGCAACCGCGCCCGCGTCAGGCTCGCCAGGGTCTCCACGTCGCGTTGCTGTAGACGGTGAACAAGCCGTCTCGCCGCACAGAAATGCTCGCGGACGCGTTCGGTGGAGTAGCCCTGCTCCAAGAGCCACGTCCCGTATCCGTCCAAGACCGGACCGAGAATCGACAACGACGTGTACCGCCGGTGCATCCTGGGGTACAGCTCGAGCACCATCGGGACCTCCCGGGAAGGCGGTGCCGGGATCGGCACGGTCCCGATGCTACGTACGTAATGTGGAGTCCTGGAGGGCGTACCGTCGCCGTCGCCGAGGCGCGCGGCGATCACTGCACATTACCGATCACTCAACATTAGTCGATGATCAACAATCGAGGAATCGTGTAGACCTTCAGCTTGTCATCGAAGCGGCCCTCGCTGAGCGCCTTGGTGAGCGTTGTCAGCATCCCGGCGGCCGTCGTGAAGAGCACCCGGTAACCCCGCTCGATGGCCTTGAGCCCCAGCGCCACGGCCAAGTGTGTCTTCCCGACCCCGGGCGGCCCGAGCAGCACGAGGTTCTCGCCGTGCTCGACGAAGTGGCACCGGCTCAGCTTCTGGACCTGCTTCCGGTCGACCGAGGGCTGGTAGCGGAAGTCGAAGCTGTCGAGCCCCTTGCGGAACGGGAAGCGGGCCAGGTTCGTCCGCATCCGGACGTGCTTGGCAGTCTTCGCCTCGACCTCCTCGCTCAACAGGCGGTCGAGGAAATCGGCGTACGACAGTTCCTGGGCCGACGCGTCCTGGAGCAGGGCCTCGAGCCGCTCCCGAACCGCGTTCAGGCGCAGCCGCTGCAGGAGCTCGTCGAGCCGGGCGAGCTGCGGCGACGTCATTCCGCACCCCCAAGGCCGTAGGCCGCCTCGTAGCACGCCAGGTCCCGGATCTCGACGTCGAGCGGCACCGCGCCGGTCGAGCCCTCGCCGGTCGAGTAGCGCAGCCGGGCATTGCGCGCGATCGGCCCCGGTCCGTGCTCGGGCAGGATCCGGAGCTGGTGCCGGCCCCCGAGCACCGGATGCGTGGCGACCACCTGGCCGCGGTGCCGCATCTCCAGGTGTCCGTCGCGCCGGCGCACCTCCACCGGCTGCCCGATCAGCGTGAACGGCACCGAGTAGCGATTCGTGTCGACGCTCACCAGGTAGTCGGTCGCCACCACCCGCGTCAGCGGGGCCTGGAGCCGGAACGCACGACCCGTCGGCGCCGGCACCAGCGCCTCGCGCTCCCGCGCGAAGCGGTCCATCGGTCGCTCATGCGTCGTCCCGTGCACCCGCACGTCCGCCACCGTCGCCGTCCACTCCGCGAGCTGCTCGCACAGGTCGAGGTCGTCGCGGAATTGCCGGCCGGCCAGGAAATTCCGCTTGAGATACTTCACTCCCGACTCGACCTTCCCCTTCGTCTGGGCCCGATACGCCCGGCACAGCCGCGGCTCGAAGCCCCAGAAGTCCGCGAACGCCTTGAACGTCGTGTTCCAGCGCACGCCGTTCGTCCCTGCCGGCGCGCACACCGTCCGCGGCCGGTCGTAGAGATGCTCTTGCGTGTGACCGCCGAAGTGCGCGAACGCCTGCTCGTGTGCATCGAGCAGGTCGCCCAGCGTCTCGCTCAGGCACGGAACGTAGACGCTCCGACGCGAGTATCCGAGCGTGAGCACGAAGACGTGCCGCAACTCCAGCCGCGTCGCCAGCCGGACCCGCGCCTGGCCCCAGTCAATTTGGCTCTGCAGTCCCGGCGGCGTCTCGAACCGCGTCCGCGTCACCGCCGCGTGCAACTGCGCCGCCCGCAACGGCCGCACGAATCGCTTCACCGTCTCGTAGCTTCCCCCGTACTCCCGCCGCCGCAGCTCCTGGAACAGCACCTGCGCCGAGTAGCCCACCTGCGCCGCCCGCCGCCGCAGATACGCCGCGTGCTCGGCCAGCAGCGTGTCCGTGCGCGCCGCTCGCCGATACGGCTTCCATTCCGTCTGCCGCAGACAGCGGCGCACCGTCTTGCGGTCGAGCTCCAGCTCGCGAGCGATCGCCCGAATCGATCCGCCCGCTCGCGCTCGACGATGTATCTCCTCCCACCGGTCCCGTCCGACCATCGCGACCTCCCCGAGCCTCCGATGCTCGGGGTCGATCGTCGTCGCTGTCGTCGACATCGTGCTCCTCCCCTCAGTAATCGAGGTGAGGAGTTTTCAATGACCACGGGTGGGGATTATTGGGTGACCGGTGACACCGGCCTCTCTGCCCGCGGACGGCGCCCGGACCGCGCCCGTCGCGGCTGCGGCGCACCGCGACCAGTCCCCGCCGCCTTCGAGCCCGCTCCGGAGCGATGGCTAGGTCGAGTGCCCTGCCGAGGGGCGGCCCCACATTCCGGTCCGCACGCCGGATACACGGGCCGAACCGGCGCTGGCCACGTCGCGGCCCCGGCCCCCGGCTCCGCGAGACCGCGGACAGGAAGCGAGCCTCTGATCGATACCCGCAACGACTCGGGCGGGTCTTGCCCGGCGGCGGCCGGTCCCGGTCCGCGCGCCGCCCGGCGGACGGCTGACGATCGGCGCCAAGGCCTCGCCCCGACCTCCGGAGACCCGGCCCGTTGGGTGCACAGGTGGGGGGCGGGGGGGCGGGTACCAT
>WTFV01000125.1 GCA_011523845.1 Acidobacteriota bacterium
GGGGACAATGGACAGGCTCCGGATCGGAACGGCAGCCCAACCCGCCGCCACGCCACAGGACTTCGTCCCCCGCCTCCCACGCACGAGCGGACAGAGCCGCGGCGAGGCCCCACGCGGCAGGCTTACGCCCGATCCGTCCACACCACTGCACGGCCGGCACCCGGCCAACGGAAGGAGACGGCCATGTGACAGCCGGCCCCCTCGGTCCATCGGTACGGCCGGTGTCCCCGCAGCCGAGGGGACGCCGGCCCCAACCAGCCGCCGCCGCGGCCGTTGACCGGAAACCGCCAGCGGAGCTACGCTCCCCGGAAAGGCGCCATCCATGGAAGCCATCACGCTCGACTCCATCACCGTCCTCATCGGGTTCCTGGCATTGCTCGGCTCGCAGATCGGCGGCATGTTCATCATGCTGTCCCGCATGAACGACCAGAACAAGCGCATCGACGACCTGAACAGGGACATGAACCGCCGGTTCGACACCATGAACAGCGAAATGAACCGCCGGTTCGAGAACGTGGACAAACGCTTCAACACAATGAACGGTGAGATGAACCGCCGGTTCGACACCATGAACCAGCGCTTCGACGAGACCACCCTGCTCATCGGCGAGTTGCGCGACCGCACCGGCAAGCTCGAAGGCACGCTCGAGGGATTCCTCGCCGGCCAGCGCAACCGCGACGCCGCGTAGACGGCGCACGAACGCCCCACGCCCACAAGCCCGGCCGGCCACAATAACCCGGCGCAGGACTTCGCCGCCTGACCTGCAGCCCCCAGACTCCGACGTTGCAGGAACAGCTGATCGCCGACAACACGAAGCATGCCGAGGCAGACGACGTCCTCGCCCGCATCCCCGGCGCGGCCGACGCCGCCGAACGCATCCGGGACGATGCGGCGCGCGACGCCTTCCGGGAGCTGCTGCGCATGGCGATCCGGCTGAACCTGCGCCCGCAGAGGATCGACCTCGGCAAGGAGACCGGTTTCGGCTTCGGTCCGCGGCGCTACCCGCTCTGCCGCGTCAACGCAACCAAGGGCATCGCCTTCCACGGCGACCGCCGCGCCGGCGCCCTGATCATCCGCGCGGCCGGCGACCACGCCTTCCGGCTCGCCGCCGGCGCGCTGCGCCGCCTGTCGCTGTCCCTGGCGCTCGAGGGCTGAGCGCACCGCGATGCGCGCTATGATGCGTCCTGGGACCACCACGAGAACGGGAGAAGCACCGACGTGGCCAGCACGCAACCCGTCGTCAAGCTCACCTACGAGGACTACCGCACCGCGCCGGGAGACGAGCGCTGCGAGCTGCTGGACGGAGACTTGGTCATGGTCGCCGCGCCGAACCTGAAACACCAGACGGTGCAAGGAAACTTGCACTACCACCTCCGAGTGTTCATCGAAACGCATCAACTCGGAAAGCTGTTTCTTGCCCCCTGCGACGTGGTCCTCTCCAACACCGACGTGGTACAGCCGGACCTGCTGTTCGTCTCCCGCGAACGCGGGCACCTGCTGAGCGGCGGCGAGAACGTGCAAGGCGCCCCCGATCTGGTGATCGAGATACTCTCACCGGCAACCGCGGATCGGGACCGGGGCTACAAGCGCAAGCTCTACGCCAGACACGGCGTAGCGGAGTACTGGCTGGTCGACCCGATAGCAGAGACCGTCTCGGTCTACTGCCAGCGCAGAGGCACGCTGACCCGGACCCGCACCTTCACGCGGGCACAAACGCTGCGCTCGCCGCTGCTCACCGGCCTCGAAATCCGGCTCGACGACATCTTCTCGTCCTGACGGCGGCAACGTCCCCCGACGTCCGCCACCCGGCACCGCAACACCGGCGGGGCCCGCCCCCGACCGACCCTCTCACCACCGGAGGCTTCCGACAATGCCCGCACGAACACCGCTGGCCGTCCGCCTGACCAGCGAGCGCAACATGCGCCTCAACAACCGCTTCACCGCCAGAGCCCGCATGCGCAGGCTCCTGAACAGCGACATCGCCCCGATGCTCCGCACGGCGCACGACGCGCTGAAGCAGGAGCCCCGCTACGTCAGCGTCGCCCGCGAGCGCATCAGCCGCACGCTCGACCTGATCGCCGACGAATGCGCGAAGCTCGACGGCGAGGACGCCGCCGACCGCGAACGGCGCTGAGCCACCTGGACGTTGCCCCACAAAGACCGATTCCATCTGAATCCCGTGAATCCCTTCATGACAGGAACGAAGGAAAACGACAACGATGGCAACTACACCAGCAGATTCCCCCAGGGAGTCGTCCGTGAAGCCCGCCGCCTCCTGAACGAACACGGCTGGAACCCGCTGCCAGGAGCACTCGACGCCAACGGAAACGAATGCTAGTCCCGATTCGGACCCGTGGAACCGCTGCCGCTGAACATCGCCTATCAGAGAAGCTGCCCGTCCGAGCCGCCCCCGAACATCGCGGCGCACCACGGCAACGCCTGACAACCGAACGCGTGCGCAACCTCCGGACGCAAACGCCGCCGGCCGATGCCGGCGCGGCGGCCGACCGCTGCCCCGATACTCCCCCGAGAGACCCGAGACCATGGACCGACTGACCTGGACCTGCGCCACCGCCACCGGCACGCGCGACCACAACGAGGACGCCTTCCGCTGGCGCCACGCGCCGAGCCTCGCGCTCGACGGCGACCACCCCGTCACCGTGATCTGCGACGGCCTGGGCGGGCACGCCCACGGCGAAGTCGCCTCGAACACCGCCGCCGAGGCGTTCATGCACACGTACCTGACCGGCGGCACCGTCGGCCAGACCGTACCCGAGCGGCTGCTCGCGGCCGTCGATTCCGCCAACGACGCCATCCGGGAGAAGTGCGAGCAGGACCATACGCTGTACGACATGGGCACGACGCTCACCGCGGCGGCCGTCACCGCCGAAGGCCTCTGGCGCATCAGCGTCGGCGACTCCCCGCTGCGCGTCTGGTCGAAGCGCAACGGCGAGCTGCGCACGCTGAACAGGCTGCACAACGTCCCCGGCAACCCGCACCGCCTGTCGTCGGCGCTCCAGGGCACCGAGATCCCCGAGATCGACGCGCCGGTACACGCCGTACCGCTGCGCGAGGGCGACGCGGTCATCGTCGCCAGCGACGGGCTCGACACGCTGAACACGGAGAGCATCTCCGGGATCGCTGCAATCGACGCGGGCCGGAAGAGCTCGAACCTGGCCTGGAGCCTCGTCGAGGCGGTCATCGCCGCCGGCAAGAAGCGGCAGGACAACACGACCGCGGCCTGTCTGCGGATACCCGAGGACACGGGCGCCGGGCCCGGCACGATACGCGCCGTCCGCGGCGCCGAGGAATCCGGAGTCACCATCGGCGGCAAACCGCTGGACTGGCGGGCCTCGCTCGCGGTGCGCAACCACAGCCCGACCGGACCCGAGTGGGGCTACAACGGCAGCGGACCCGCCCAGCTGGCGCTGGCCATCCTGCTCGCCGTCACCGACCTCGAGACCGCCGAGCGGCGCTACCAGCAGTTCAAGAGCGAAGTGATCGCCGCGATCACCGACGCGGAGTGGTCGCTGCCGCTGCGCGACGTGGAACACTGGCTGCTGAGCACCCACGCGACGGAAGTCACCGGGTGACCACGACGATGAGGAACACAACGACCACGGCGGAACCGGCTGGGCGGCGCCAGCCGATATCCGCCGACGAAGCGGCGATGCTGCGCGCCGAGTACGGCGAGAAGGCCCCGCCGGCCATGCGCATCTGCCTGTTCAGGAGCGGATGGGTGGACGTGCTGCAGCTGACCGCCGACGACGTCGACCTGGCCGACGTCGCCCACGGCCTGGCGCTGACCAACCGCTGGAACGGTGCGACCGCAGAAGCCGTCAGCGTCGCGTGGCACTCGCTGGTGGTGTCCGCGCTCGCCTCCGAGACCGACCCGGCCGCCGCGCTGCACGGACTGATGCACGACGCCGCCGAAGCGTACACCGGGGACTGGACGCGGCCGTACAAGCTGCATCTCGGCCCCATGCTCACCAGAGTCGCCGAGCGGATCGAGCACGCCTGCCTGCAGGCGGCGGGCGTGACGAACCCGGCGGCGACGAACGGAGCCGTGAAGGAAGCCGACGAGGCGGTGCTGCTGCTCGAACACGCCGGCCGCTGGGGCATGGGGCAGCAGATGCGAAGCGAGGACGCAGACCGCGTGGCGCGGGCGCGGGCAGCGGCCAGGCGCGTGAACCCGGACGGCGAGGATGCCCCGTTCACGCTCGCCGAAAAGGCCGAGAGCGCCTTCATCGACGAGGCGCTGTGGCTGATGCCGCCGGAGGCGCCGATGCGCCGGCGGCTCGAAGGATCCGCGCCACGAACGCGAGCATGACAGCATGCAGGCGACCAGCGTCACCCTGACCGCGGCGGCCACGACCGCAGCGAACCTCGCGCATCGGCAGGCTCCAGCGTGTACCTGGTCCACCATGTAAACGGCCATGCGCCGCAAGAGCAGGACACCGACCTTCAAGGAGCCCGCAGGATGCCCGACGAACCGCAGGACCACGAAATACGCGAGATCTTCCGCGCACTGCCCGTGCCCGACGCGCTCTACGCCTGCTCGGCGGAAGGCTGCCGGGAAGAGCACACCTGGCCCGCCTTCGATCTGGCGTGGTTCAGCGGTCGCGAGGAGGGCGTCGACCCCGACGACGACGGCCTGAAGATGCACGCGGTCGAGGCCGGCTGGTACTGCCCGCTCTGCTGCGACCGGCTCCAGATCGAGTGCGACGGACCGCCGCTGGCGGAGGCCCTCGCCGCCCGGACAGCCCCCGGCGAGCCCATGCCGGACGAGGGAGAGCTGATCAACACTCTGAACATGGCCGGCGAGGAACCCGCTTCCCGCGCCGCCGCGCTGCACGAGGTCGCCCGCCGGCTACTGAACCACACCGCCGGCTGCGCGGTGGTCCCGGCCTACGATCCGGACCGCCCGCTCGAGGGCGACGCCGCCACGTTCCCCGCCACGGAAATCGCACGCCGCGAGCTCGACACGCCGCTGACGCTGCACGTGACGGCGCTGTCGCCGCCGCTCGCCACGCGGATCGGCATCGAACTGCTCGACATGAGCCTGCTCCTCCGGCGGGCCGACCGGTTGAGGTGACCATGAAGCACAAGAAACAGCGCAGGCGCAGCCTCCGACGCAAGCGGAAGAAACGCGCCGAAGCCGCCGGCGTCAATACCGAAGCCACGGCTCCGCAGCACGACGGCGGCGGCGGCGCCGCTCTGTCGATCGCCGGTAGCCGCGGTACGCAAACCCAGCCTGCCATCACCGAAGCCGATGAACCAGCCTGACAACGCCCCCGACACCTCGTCGATAACGAACGACCTGCCCTCGGTCGCGATTACCGCCCGCTTCCTGGCCCTGTGCGACCATTACGGCGCGGAGAGACTCGCCATCCACATCGTCGCCTCCGGGCGCAGCGCCGGCGTCCCCGGACTCCCGCAGCACGACCAGTGGCCGCAGTGGAACGCCACCGAGATGCGCGCCGCCGTCGAGTACCTCGAGCACCAGTGCGCCAGAAGGTGACGGCAGGCTGACGCCACGAGCGGACAACCACCTGGTCAGGGCCCCCGAGCCGCTCGAACCACCCCGCAGCATTGCTGCCACAATCCCGCACCGGGCCGCGGAACCCCGACAATCCATGACAGCACCCGAAGAACTTGCCGAACGGCTGCGTACCGTGTACATCGAGGAGCTGAGCCGAGCGCGCCGGGAACCGGTGCCCAAGTCACTGCACGCAACGCAAGTACGGGCGATGCTCCACCGGGCACACGACGGCTCCCCGATGCTCTACGAGGAACCCGACGACAGAACCTGGATCTGGTCCGACCTGCATCTGGGCCACAAGTTCTCCATCGGCGCATTCGACCGCCCGTTCCGCACCGCGCAGGCCGCCGACAAGGCGATGCACCGCGCCTGGATCGCTCGCGCCGCCGACGGCGACACCACCGTCTGCCTGGGCGACGTCAGCGTCGACGGGTGCCTGCAGCCCCACCACGTCATGCGCTGGCGGCAGGCGCCCGGCTCCAAGGTGCTCGTACTCGGCAACCACGACGTGGACCCGATCAACAAGATCGGGCTGCTCGACATCGAACGCACGGCGCTGGCGCTCGTCGCACCGGGCGACCCGCCTCTGCTGCTGACGCACGTCCCGCTGATCCAGGTGCCGCAGGGCACGGTCAACGTCCACGGCCACATCCACGAGAAGGCGTCGCCGACTCCGAACCGCCACATCAACGTCAGCGTCGAGCAGCTCGGCTACGCTCCCGCGAAGCTGAAGGACATCCGCCTGCTCGCCCGCACGCTGCGGGAACGACGGAACGTGGCCGCCCGGGAGAACACCAGTCGGCGGATCGATATCGTCAAGGCCGCGATGCCCTGACACATTTCCTGTTTCTCCCTCCGATTCGAGACAAGAACCGGAAACAGAACGAGCCTTTCGCCGTCCCTCGGCCACAACCGGCATCAGAGCCCCCGCAAGCACCTCGCCAGCCGCTCCAGCACGTACAGCACCACCGCACCGGCAACGCCGTTGCCGACGAAGACCACAGCGGCCAACGCGCCGTTCTCCCACCGCGACGGGAACAGCCACCCGGGCGCGCACGCCCGACGGCAAGGAACGACATGACGATGGCAAGGCAAGTCCACGCACGGCTGAAGCACTGCCCGCGGTGCTTCGCCGACCAACCCAGCGCGGCCAGATGCACGAAGTGCGGTCTGGACCTGACGAGCGCCTGCATGCAATGCAACCGGGTCGGCACCGTCGACGGCGCATTCTGCGGCGGAACGTGCCACGCACTGTACAGACTCGGAAGCGCACACGTCCCGGCAAGGCAGTTCGAAGAACCGCCGACTTCCAGGAGTTGAACGCCGACCAGCGGGCCCGGAACACCAACGCGGCGAACAACACGCGGCTCCACCGCATCCCGAAACCACGACCGTACGCTCCGGACCATGCGCGGCCGTGGGTAGCGTGTCAGTCTGGTCTGACCCACGCGGATGGCAGCCCGTACGCTCCGGACCACCTGATGAACACGAGCCGACTCGTCCTGCAACTCGCCCAGGCCGCCTGCCGCCGCGACCCCTGGGGCGCCATCAACGCCATCCGGACGCTCGTCGAGCACGAGGAGAAGAAGAAGTCCGGCGGGATCGCCGAGCAACTGCGCCGCCTCCTCCCGCATCCCGGCAAGGACCCGCGCAACCAGATGGCGGCGCTGAAGTACCTCGACGAGGCGACACCGCGAATCCAGCTCGACGATCTGCAGCTTCACGACGACGTGCGCGAGGCGTGCGCCGAGCTGGTCATCGAGCAGCGCCAGGCCGCTGCCCTTGCCGAAGCGGGCCTGCGGCCGCGCAACCGCGTGCTCCTCACCGGTCCGCCGGGCAACGGGAAGACATCGGTCGCCGAGGGCATCGCCGCCGCACTCGACCGGCCCTTCTACGTGGTGAGCTACGACACGCTGATCGGAAGCCATCTGGGCGAGACCGGCAGTCGCCTGCGGCAGATCACCGACTACATCGGCTCGCACGAGTGCGTCGCGCTGTTCGACGAGTTCGAGGCCATCGGCAAGGAGCGCGACGACCACGACGAGATCGGCGAGATCAAGCGCATCGTCGCCTCGCTGCTCGTCCACCTCGAGCGCATCCCGCCGTCGACCGTCATGATCGCCGCCACCAACCACCCCGGCATGCTCGACCGCGCCACCTGGCGGCGGTTCCAGATCCGGCTCGAGCTCGAAGCCCCCGGCCGGGACGGACTGGCCGCGTACATAAGGGCGCGGCGCCCGCCGAACCTGCGGCTTGACGCGTGCGCCGTCGCAGCCACGCTCGACGGAGCGAGCTACGCCGAAGCCGCCGAGTTCTGCGAGGACGTCGAACGCCGGCTGGTGCTCTATCCCGAGCAGGAACCACACGAAATGCTCAGGGAACGACTGGCCCGCTGGACCGCCGGGCGCAGGAACCACCCGCAACCTGCCGGCGCATGAACAGCGCCAACCACCCCCGATGAACGAGAAACCCATCACGGCGGCCGAGCTGCTGCGCAGAACGCGGGGCGGCCTTTCCCGCTACGCAAGGGCGACCAACGCGCTGACCGAGCTGAGCGACCAGCTCGAGGACATGGAAACGGCCGGCAAGAACGACGCCTGGATCGTGGTCCGGCCAGTCGACGGACTGAACCCGCACAAGATGGCGACCGCCACCATCGCCAACCCGGCGCCGGAAATCGACCAGCTCCCCGAAGGAATCGGACACGGCGGCCGGATCACGCTCGTCGGCATGGCGAACACCACCACGGGCCCGCTCCCGGACGTGTGCATGTCCGAGGTCCTCACGATCAACGGCACGCCGACCACGAGACGCCCGACACCGGCACGCAGATGGTGGCGCTGGCGGCGCCAGAACGCACCCGAACAGCATGCAGAAACGTGAGCGACCGACAGTCCGGGCCGCGGACCTCTTCTGCGGGGCCGGCGGAACCAGCAAGGGCCTGCGCCAGGCGTGCGAGCGGCTGGACCACCGGCTCGACCTGACCGCCATCAACCACTGGCCGACGGCCATCGCCACGCACCGGACCAACCAGCCCGACGCCCGCCACATCTGCGAGCGGCTCGAGCTCGTCGACCCGCGCCGCGTCGTCCCCGGCGGACGACTCGACCTGCTGGTCGCAAGCCCCGAGTGCACCCACCACAGCAACGCGCGCGGGGGCCGGCCGGTGTCCGACCAGCAGCGCGCATCCGCGTGGACGGTCCTCCGCTGGGCCGAGGCCCTCTACGTCCGCAGCATCCTCATCGAGAACGTCCCCGAGTTCGCCACCTGGGGGCCGGTCGGGGCCAACGGCCGGCCGCTCAGGCACCGGGCCGGCGAGACCTACCGGGCCTTCCTCGAGGCGCTGCGCTCGCTCGGCTACCACGTCGACGCGCGCGTGCTGACCGCGGCCGACTACGGCGACCCGACGACCCGCAAGCGCCTGTTCATCCTCGCCGACCGCCGCCGGCGCCCGCGCTGGCCCGAGCCGACCCACGCACCCCGGCCGATCGCCGCCTCGCGGGGGCTGCCCGCGTGGCGCAACGCACGCGAGATCATCGACTGGTCGATCCCCGGCCAAAGCATCTTCGCGAGGCGCCGGCCGCTGGCTCCGGCCACCCTGCGGCGGATCGAGGCGGGGCTGCGCAAGTTCGGGGGAGCGAACGCGAAGCCGTTCATCGTCATCCTCCGCAACCACTCGACCGCCCGCGGCCTCGACGAACCGGCCCCGACGGTGACCACCAGCGGAGCGCACCTGGCCCTGTGCCAGCCGTTCCTGCTCGGGCAGCAGTCCGGCGCCGCCCCTCGCGCGGTGGACGACCCCGCGCCGACGATAGCCACCGGCGGCGCGGTCAGCCTGGTCGAGCCGTTCATCTTCGCCAACCGCACGAACAACGTGCCCAAGAGCCTCGACGAGCCGGTGCCCACGCTCTGCACCGCAAACCACGTGGGGCTGGTCGAGCCGTTCCTCTGCGCCATCCGCTACAGCAACCCGCCCAGGAGGCTCGACGAGCCGATGCCCACGCTCTGCACAGGCAACCACATGGGACTCGTCGAGCCGTTCCTCGTCAAGTTCTACGGCACCGGACAAGCCGCGCGGCTCGACACGCCGCTCGACGCGGTGACGACCCGCGACCGGTTCGGACTGGTGACCGTCGACGGCCGCCAGTACCGGCTCGACATCCGGTTCCGGATGTTGCAGCCGCACGAGCTGGCCCAGGCGCAGGGGTTCGCACGCGACGACCAGTTCATCGGCACCAGGACGGAGCAGGTGCGCCAGATCGGCAACGCCGTGCCGGTGCACACCGCGCAAGCACTGTGCGAGACCACGCTCCGACGCGCGAAGGAGCTGGCCGCGTAGAACGCGCGCCAGAGGCAGGACCGGCCCCGTACGCTCCAACCAAACCGCCGTGCGGCGTACAGCCGCCCAAGGGGAACAACCAATGAAGAAAGCAAGCGCCTACTGGAACCTCGCTGCTGCCCTGCTGGCACTGTCTGGCACACCGGCACTGACGGCTCAAACCGCACAAGCACCAGAGACGACACACCTGGAAACAATCCAAGCCCAAGCGCCAGGAACCACAACCCTGCTGGCGATAGAAACCGCAACCCAACGAGGGATCCGCGATTCGCTGAACGAGCTGGAAAGACGCCTGATCAGTGTCGAACGACGAACAACAAGCGTCGAGAACAGCCTACGGATGATCAGGCTCGACATCAACATCGTCGACAGAAAGGTTGAAAGGCTCGAAACGACAGTCGAAAGCCTGGAAACACGACTCGTCACTATAGAAGCGAGAATCGAAGCCATGAACGACAACATCAACCAACTGATGACCTCAGTCACCAACCTGATCCGACTCCACACAGGTGAAGACCCGACAGCGCGATAGATCCACCACGCCCCGCTCCGGCAGACGCCACCAGCCCCGGAGCGGGCAGCCCACACTCTCCACTCCCATGCAATCTCCGACCACGACGTGCCAGTACTGCTTGCAGCACCCCGCCGACCAGACCCTGTTCACCACATTCATGAGCTGTGGCGCAGGCGATGCAACCAAGCGCAACGCCCACCTGTGCGAGCGCTGCTGCCGCCGCGCGATACTGGTCCTGGACCACATCGGGCAGCGGCCGGCGCCGCCGTCATGATCCTGTCTGCACTACCCCTGTTCTCGCTGAGCGTGGGCAGTTGGTTCGTTCCCGCCACGACCGCCTGGGCAGCGCGGATCGAGGTTCCCCTGAGCCTGTCCATGACAGCCAGGCTCTGCCTGGGGATCATCGGCATCGCCGTCGGCGAGGCAGGCTCCCGCATCGAGCGCAGATCCGGCAAGCACCAGGGTTGACCCGCCCCACCAGGCCGACGCGGCGCTCGCCGCGCTCCTCGACCAGCTCTGCGCTATTCTCCGCACACACGAGCGGCCAGCCGATGCCCCCGGCCCGTGAATCAACCCGCGAGCGGTATCGTCTGCGCTGCACGCGCAGTCCCGCCGCCGGCCCGAGGATGAGCCCGGCCCGCCCGCAACCGCCGAGCCGGACGCGGGCCGTAGAC
>WTFV01000276.1 GCA_011523845.1 Acidobacteriota bacterium
CCGCCGGCGACGAGGCTGTTCGCCAACACGGCGTACGGCGCCAGCGTCTGGTCGCGGGTGCTGTATGAGCGCTACGCGTGCCTGCGTCCGCTGCAGCGCGTCGGCGTCTGGCTGGGCGACCAGGGGCTGCCGGTCTCGTCGGGCACACTGGCCGACAGCGTGCCCCGCTTCATGCCGCTGTTCGAGCCGGTTGCCGGGGCGATCCTCGCGCACCAGCACGAGGCGGTGCTGCGCCACGCCGACGAGACCACGTGGCGCGTGCAGGCGCTGCGCGGGGAGGGCCACTCGGGCCGGGCCTGGCTGTGGACCGCGGTCGGCAAGGACGCGGTGCGCTTCCACATCGACGCGAGCCGCAGCGCCGAGGCGGCGGCGAAGCTGTTCGGCGAGCTGGCGCCCGAGACGGTGATCGTCTGCGACCGCTACAGCGCCTACAAGCGGCTGGCGCGGCTGCTCGGCGGCACGGTCGTGCTGTCGTTCTGCTGGGCGCATCTGCGCCGGGACTTCATCCATTGCGCCGCCGCCCACGTCCGGCTGGCCAGCTGGTGCGAGGCTTGGCTTGCGCGGATCGCCGCGATCTACCGCCTGAACGAGGCGCGGCTGGCCTGCTACGACCCCGGCATCGAGCGCCAGAGCGCGGCGTTCGACGCGGCGCAGGGTGCGCTCGCGGCGGCGCTCGACGGCCTGTTCGCGGCGGCGCAACGGGAACTGGCCAGCCTGCCGGAGCACGCGCGCGAGGGCAAGCCGCTGCGCTCGCTCGTCAACCACCGCGAGGGGCTCAGCGTGTTCGCCGACCGTCCCCGGGTGCCGCTCGACAACAATCTCGCCGAGCGCCTGCTCCGGGGGCCGGCCATCGGACGGCGCCTGTCGTTCGGCTCCGACAGCGGGATCGGCGCGCGGTTCACGGCCCTGATGTACTCGGTGGTCGGCACCCTGATGCTGAACCGGATCGATGTCCTGCGCTGGCTCGAAGCATGGCTGGCGGCCTGCGCCGACAACGGCGGCCGGCCGCCGGACGACACCGCCGCCTGGCTGCCCTGGTCGATGGACGCGGCGCGCCGGCGCGAACTGACGGCGCCGACATGACCGCTCCGGTCGAGTGCCGCTACTACGGCCGCGACTTCACGACCGCGGAGATGGCGCTGCTGCGCGCGCTGATCGCCGGACCCCCGGCGCTCAACCGCCACGCCCTGTCGAAGGAGTTCTGCCGCCGCATCGGCTGGTGCAAGGCCGACGGCGGGCTCAAGGACATGATGGCCCGCGTCGTCATGCTGGCCATGCACAGGGACGGCCTCATCGAGCTGCCCCCGCCCAAGTGGCGCCAGAACCGGCCCGGGCCGATCGCCTTCGGGCCCGACACCGAACCGCCCCTCTTGCCGCCGCCGACCACCCTCGACCAGGTCCGCCCGCTCCAGATGCGCACCGTCGTGCGCGGCGACCGCCAGGGGAAGCGGTGGAACGAGTACGTCGCCCGCTACCACTACCTCGGCTACAAGACCCTGGTCGGCGCCCAGATGCGCTACGCCGTGCACGCCAGCGACGGCACGCCGCTGGCCATGCTCGGCTTCTCCACCGCCGCCTGGTCCCTCGCCCCGCGCGACCGCTTCATCGGCTGGTCGCGGCGGCACCGCCAGCAGAACCTGCCGCTGGTCGTCGACAACCCGCGCTTCCTGATCCTGCCCTGGATCCGCATCCCCAACCTCGGATCCCACATCCTCGCCCTCGTCCGCCGCCAACTGCCCGCCGACTGGACCGCACGCTACAAGACCACCCCCGTGCTCATCGAGACCTTCGTCGAGGTCCCCCGCTACACCGGCGCCGTCTACCGGGCCTCCGGCTGGACCCGCGTCGGCACCACCCGGGGCCGCGGACGCTACGACACCAACAAGCGCTACGACAAGCCCAAGAAGGACATCTGGCTGCGGCCTCTCCGCAAGAACTGGAAGCGCACCCTCAACCGGTAGAATCAAACGCTGGTTACCGGCACGACCGAACGGTTACTGGCGGACCGGATTGCGATCGTTCGACCCCGGAGACTCTTCCTGCGGGACCGTCGAGCGGGATGGCAAGCTGC
>WTFV01000232.1 GCA_011523845.1 Acidobacteriota bacterium
ATCGTCGGCGGCAATGTCGCCCTTATGACCTGTTCTGCATGGTTTCGGGGACGAGCACGCCGCGTAGCAGATCCTCGCGTTCGGTGACGGTCACGGTGCTCCCGTTCGACTTCACCAGCCACCAGAACGCAACGGCGTCCTCGTCGTTCCAGGCGTTGCTCTCGAGTCGTTCGCGCCCGGTGCACCACACGTCCCGGAAACGCCGTGCGTCGGTCTCGCTCGGCCACAGCGCCCGTTCGGGGCGCTCCGCCTCGGTTTCGGCAATCCATTCTTCAAGTGTCATCGCCCCCCCGAGCACCCGGCGTCGCGGCATTGCACCACCAGCCAATCGACACCGTTTATGGTGCTGGCGGCAAGAGCGCCGATCGCCCGCGCTCGGCGGACTCCACGGCGATCGGCGCACGGGAGAACCTACTCCACGCCGCGGTGCGCGTCGAACCGATTCCCGGCCGACGGGGCATTCCGTAACGCTTCCGGTTTCAGGCCATACGGGTCACCGTTCCGGGCCGACGCGCCCGCCGTCGATGCCGGCGGACAAGGATTGCGCGATGTCGCGCGCAGGACGGGAGCGTGGTTCCTGGGGCCCCGACGGCCCGGTTTCGGGATTGGGTTCCTCGTGTCCATGGCGCTCGTCGGAGCCGCGGTGGCGGTGATCGTACCGATCGCGGTCGGCTACGCCGCGGGACATGGCGAGGGCGAGTACGTCGGTCATGTTCGCAACTGACATGCCCGTCAACGCCCTCCCCAACGACACAGCGCCGCTTGCTGTGAGATCTCCCTGGGCTCAGTGAACCCGCCCATCATCGCCGTGCGAGGCTCGCGCCGCTATATTCCCGCGTGGACGGGGGAACCCCGCGAGCGAAGTCGACCGGAAGCACACGATGGGTTCCGTTGCAGACAAAATCGCGAAGAAGATCGTCTCGTCCCGGGGGGCGAAAGTCGTCGATCTGGCGAGCTGGCGGGAGGGCAGGAAGATGGCTCTCGAAGCCGGTCTCGGGGACGAGGGTCCGGTCCCTGCCAAGTTCGCGGGTCTTGACCCGTGCCACGGCATCTACGCTTTGGCGGAGAACGTCGCCTCCCTCATGGCCGAATCCATTTCCGGGATGAGAGAAGCCAAGGGCTACGTCAGAATCGTCGGCGATGCCGAGGACGAGTACATGCCAAGCGGGCCGCCGATGAGCCCGTTGACCGCCAGCTACTTCACGATGTGGGCGCTGTTCGACGTCCGCTTCGGGAGCAGCCGGGAGACCATGGGTAGCTGCATCCTGCGTATCGCTCCCGAGTTCGATTGCCCGTCCTGGCTGACCGACACCGTCGAGCGGATGCAGCAATCGAGGATGGGCTTTTTCGTGCATTGCGGCAGCGAGGGCGAGGGGGTTCTGCTGCGCGAGGTCGGCACGGGGGAGATCGTTTCCTGCGCGGTGCCGGCCGGCTATGCCGGCAGCGAGGGCGAGATCTGGTTCGTGCGCGTGCTCCCCCCGCCCCACCCCCTGTGCCGGCACCATGTCGTTTTCAACACGCCCTACGTCATCCGGGACTATCCCGAGCGCGCCTATGTCGACTATCTGGAGCGCGAGCTCGCGCGGATGAAGGCGAAGAAACCGCGCGGGACGGATGACGCGCTCGGTGATCTGATGAAGTACGGTCCGGACCCCAACCACTGGAACGAGTACATTCACTGCGGCTATTCGGGACATCGGCATGAGGCGATCTTTCTGACCGGTATCCCGGACATCCGACAGAGCCTTCCCCATGCCTCAGCCTATCGGTAGTTCATCGGAGACGTCGAACTCTGCCTTGTATCCTCCAACCCCGAGAGGTTCCGGCGTCCCGATTCCGACGATGCGTGCGCCGTGGCGGTGGGGGCTCCGCAAGCGATCTGAAAGCGTCCGAGTTCAAGCCCGAGCGCAGGCGGGCGCATCTTGGCGGGGTACTGTTGGAGGGAGGTCGGTGGTTGGAGCGGCCAAGAGTCGCATCAGCCCGACAATTACGGTGATTTCGCGTCCGGATTCCCCAGGGAGCGGGCGGCAGCGATCGCGGTGCGCGAGATGACGGCCCGG
>WTFV01000060.1 GCA_011523845.1 Acidobacteriota bacterium
CGCATGACCGACGTGACTCTTGGCGAGGTCCTCCCGCCGTTCCGCCGTGACCGTTCGCGATTTTCCGGTTCCGCTGGCTGGCGGTACCCGGACTCCCCGGCCTTTCGCCGCTCAATTATCACACCGTTACGTAACGGACCGGGGACACCGCGACGCCGGTCCGCCCGCGCGACGACCGGGCACGTGGCGGGCGGGTGAACGGATGCAGCCTGGTGGTGCATCGGTGAGGTGATCGACCGGCGGGAGGGCCGGGGTATCCCGGCCGCCCACGACGATCTTCACGAGATGCGACGGATTGTCGGGATCGGGATCGGGAGCACGCCCCGTGCCGCGGCGGGCTCTCCGTCCAGGGGGAACCTCCGGGCGGCCGACTCCCGGCCGTGGGCGCCGCCCGCTCGCGATTCGTCCGAGACTGCGGGTACGATCATTCTGAGGACGGCGGGTAACATCCTCAATTTGAGGCAACACGACCGGCAAAAGTAGTTGACGCTGATCACGTGTCCATCCGACCAATGCGTCATCCGCCAGGTACAGAACCGGTTCCGCGCTGAAACCGAGTCGCTCACCGTTGTTCACTGCCCACTCGTTGACCTGGTCTCGGTCGATGCTGCGCATGTTGCTCGTCATCAGCATCGTTGCGCCGACGGCGATGCTCTCGCAGATGATCTGCGTGTCGCGGTGCTTGCTCACGAACGCGGGGTTGGCGTTGCGGAAGCATCCGGGATCGATTGCACTGAGCAGGTTCCGGTAGAGTCGGTCCCTGCTCCTCGTTCAGTTCGATCACGCGATATGGGGATTGCTCCTCCCTCCACATCCGACCCCACCAGGCTTGCTGTGCCACCTCCATTTGCCGGCCCGCCGGCATCTTCTTCCCGCCCGGCAGCAGCATCCGCTCCGCTCGGCTCAAGCCGTTCTCGACCGTGTCCGGCGCGCCGAGCGGGGCAAGCTCGAACGCCACGGTGGGCGGCATCATCGTCTTCCGCCCGTGAATCTCTGCCCAGGCTGTGCAGCTTCCGCTGCGTCGGCCGCAGCAGCTCGCTGGTGTCTAGTAGGTACCTTTCCCCCACCGGTCCATTTCCTCGATCGCCAGTCGCGTCCGTCGCTGGCGGCGTGCACGTTCTCCGTCGGTCTCTGGAGCCGCGTCGGTGGCTGTCGGCCCGTCGTACACCTCGCCGGCCAGTCGCTCGACTTCGCTGTCGCTGGCCTTGGGTCCGAGCGTCTTGCGGGCCGTCTTGCGTAGCGTTTCCTGCAGTTCCCGTTCGACTTGCACGACTCTCACTGTCATCCGTGATCTCCTTCGCGCGGCTCAGGCCGCAACACCTCGCTGGTCATGGCGGGAACCCGCGGGTTCGCACCGCTGCGGGTTCTCGCGTGCCCGCGTGTCGGGCTCGTGGCGCCGCCGCTCCTCAGCGGTACCCTTGAGGACCATTTCGCGTTTCCCGCAACGTGCTTCTTGTTACCATCGTACCACCCTGCGATCTTCGCCGTGGGTGGTTCCCGGTTGTGTTGTTCGGAACCTCAGCCTGCTCAAATGAGGACGGCGAGGAGCTGTACTACACCGACCGGTTCGACCCGCAGGCTGTTCGACACTCCGACGCGCCGTCTCCGCCGCCGGACGCTTCTCAGGCTTCGTGAGGTCTACTGGTGATCGCTCTTGCGCTGGGTCATCGCCTCGCTGTCGTCCAGGCCGCGGATCAGGGCCCCCACGACGATGCCCTCGATCTGCAGGATGTGCATCGCGAGGTCGAGCTTCATGACCTCGTGGGCGGTGGTGCGGCTTTCCGGACGCAGCTCGACGTGGCAGCTTGCCGGTCTCGACGGAGATGAAGGCGCGGTCTCGGTGCTGCACGAGGTGGCGAGCATTTGTCTTCACAGACCAGTTCCGAGGCGATACCAGCGAAAGAGCTCGAAGATCCCCAACTCCCGCAGTGCGCGCTCGAGGTCGACGACGACCGGCATCAAGTCGGGATCAACGCGCGGCGTCGTCGAGAACCTGTGGCAGGAACAGCTCGGCTGCCTCGAGCGCCTGCCCCGTGCCTCGGTAGCGCAGTTCGGCATAGGCCAGCAGGCCCGAAGCGACGGGAAGGTCGTCGTCGGTCTCACCGGCCATCGCCAGCGGGCCAGGTGGCTCGATGACCAGCAGGTTTCCGCCTCGTGCGGCAGGCTGGGCGACCAGCGCCTTCTGGGTTTCACGGTCATCGAGCACACGGGCGGGCGCGTAGATTTCCGTCTCGTCCGCGCGGAGGAAGGGCGTGCGTCGGCCGGCCGCGTCGGCACCTGTCAGCGCCCAGGGCTGTGCACGTTCGGCAAGCACTTTCTGCAGCCGCGGCCAGATCTCCTGTTTCTCCCTGGCCCGCACCTGGAAGCGGCGCTCCTTCAGCTTGGGACGTAGCCCTTCGATGTAGGCCTGTACCCACAAGGCGAACAGCTCCTGCCGATCTTTCACTCTCCGGCCATCCAGCCCTTCTGCGGTCGGCCAGGGGCGGCAGGCGAATCTTTCCGCGGCTTCCGCCCTCCACGTGAACACACAGGCCTGGAGCGCGCAAATGCGCGTTGTAATTTAGAGCACTGTCCTTAGTTAGGCTTCTTTCCCAAATCAAATCAAAGGGGCCAGCAGGTCTCCTGCTGGCCCCAACAAAGCCCCATTACCAGTTGGGCTGTCACTCGCTGTTGGACAGCCTGAAGGTAACAATCGCGTAGTCGCCCTTGTCGCTAATCAAGTCATAGTCTTTCACGGTGGGCTCGCCGCCTGGTGGGACGTCGAAGCAAACAGCCGTCCTGTCCCTCTCCTTGTTCGTGTCTTCTGTCACGCCTTCAAACAGGACAGCCGTGCCGTGGATGTGAATGTTGCCGTTGGGGTCCAAGTCCGCCGTCGCACGGATCTCAACCCGACACTCCCCGCCCCAACGGACGGTCATCGAGAGATAAACCGGCTTCCTACTGGTCACGCGCTCGTAGACAGGTTTCGTTCTATCCACGGGTTGGTCAGGCAACGGCCACGGCTCGTCGTCTCTGCCCCTGACGCGGATGTAGCCTTTCAGTGTTCGATCACTCATCCTTCCTCTCCTTTCCAACGAAGGGCTTCCCAACCTCAAAAGGACAACACATCAAACCCAAGGGGCATCGTTATTGTAGTATTCCGTCGCCCTGGGTAAGCGATACAACCCAGGCGTCGTACTGTGAAGCGAAACGTCACCCCCGCCACGACGCCGCGCAACGCGATCCGCGGACGTCCGCATCCGGGAACGGCTGCACATCGGACGACGTCAGCGCGACGGACGACGCCGATGCCGACGGCCGTTCCGGCCGTACCTCTTGGGCCGAACGGCACGCCCGGAGAAATCGCAGCCGCCACGAGCACTGCCGCCGCCGCAATCCGCGGGCACGCCGCTCTCCTGCCGTTGCCCGGTGTGCCGTAGTGCCCCGTCATCCGTTCACCCTCGCGTCCATGGCCTGCCCCTGCCGCTGAGCACCTTCATGCTCGATACAACGTCGCGCCCGCGGAAACCGAACACCGCCACGGTCCCATCCCCGCCAGCCGCCTGCACATCTACCGTGCGGACACGTGACGCCTGGAATCGCAGCCTCGACTACCGCCGTCGGGACTCCCAACATGGGATATCCAGCGCTTCGCAATATCTCTCTTGTCTTGACAGGGCGTGCCGCGATCGAACTTCGGACCCGGGGGGCACCGTTTCGGCGGCGGGTGAGGGAAATGCGCACGGACGCGGCTCTGACGCAACCCGAACTCGCCGCCAGACTCAACCGGCCGCAGTCGTTCGTGGCCAAGTACGCGAACGGTAAACGTCGTCTCGACGTCGTCGAGTTCATCGAGGTAGCCGAAGCCAGCGGATCCAACCCCGGCCGCGTTCGTGAGGGCGTTGAGCCGGCAGACGCTCAACGCCGTCCCGACGTGCGGTGACGCCATCGCCCGATCGCCACGGCCGCGTACGTAGCAGGGACCCCGGCCGCGTCGAGCGCTGCACGCAGAACGTCAAGCGGTGGCGCGGCGGCCAGATGATTCAACCGCCACAACCAAACGTTGGGTTACAATGTTCCGCGACCTGGGGCGAGTTGATTCGCCGACTTAGGGCGGCCGGGTTCGTGGAACGACGAACCGGCAAGGGCAGTCACCGTCAGCTCGCGCACGCGGAAACGAAGAAGGTGATCGCGGTTCCGTGCACACCAGGAAGAAACTGGGCACCGGACTGGCGCATCGCATCGTGAAGAAGGCAGGGTCGTGATCGAACACTATCCGGTGGTCGTCGAACGCGAGAGCAATGGCACGTTCAGCGCCTGGATCGCGGGACTGCCCGGCGTGTACGCGGCCGCCGACACCATGGCGGCCGCGAAGCGCGGCATCAGGTCCGCTCTGGCCGCCCATCTCGACGCATTGACTGCGCTCGGCCAGGAGGTGAAGCCACAGGCCGACCTGCTGATCCTGCGCCATGACGCCAAGGCCCGGACGCGGCGCGAACGTCTACGATTCGTCGGGGCGGGAGCGCTGTTGGGGAAGAAGGCGACACCAGCGAAGGTCGAGGCAGCACGACGCAACGGCCGCAAGGGCGGGCGACCGGCCGACCGGGCAGAACGCTCCTCCCATGTCTGATTCGGTTGCGTGCATGGAGCATCGTCGAAACGGGCGGAGCCCCAACTCGCGCAGTCCAGCTCGAGGTCGACGACGACCGGCATCACAACCGCCACCGAGCGTCCCCACCGTCGCCGCGTGCCCCAGACGAGCCTTCCGCGGCACTCGAGTTGTCGCTCGACGGAACGCCTTTCCGGTTCGTCGTCGTCGACCACAACCGTCCAGACGCCGTGAAGTAGATCTCAACTCCAGTCTCGGGCTGCCGGGAATGGCCGGTTTTGACGTGCCCACAAATGGCCGGTTTGACCCTCCATTGAGGGATCTGGTCGGTACGCTTGAACGTGTTCCGCAGGGATGACAGACTACCGGGTCGCCAGCCTCTCCGCCACGCTCACGAGGCGAGTGCGTTCACCAGAGGTGTGCCACAATTGATCAGTTGCACGCGCGTCGATCGACCCCGATACTGCACACTGCTCCTGGACAGCAGCTTTCGTTCCTGGGTGTGGATTCCACGGGCCGCCGCCACGGCCTGGAAGTTGACCGCCGTTCCCTCGGGAATCAGGCGGTCCGCAATGTCTGCACCGGCCTGTAGCTGACCGACCACCTTGCGGATGTGGCTCCCCTTCTTGAGTTCCAGGGGACAACCCATCCATCTCGGCCCTCGTCCTGTGCGACGACCAGATAGTCGCACCGCCGTTTTCCCTTGTTCACGGGCGCGTCCGGCCTGTCGAGATCGACGACCAGGTGACTCTTCGGCAGGCGTGTCAGCGGTACCCTGCAACCCTTCTTGCCGCATCGGCGGACAAGACACCCCGCCTTGAGCTGGTCGCGAACCTCGTTGACGAGCGTCACTCGCCGTCTCCGGCGGCATTGGTGATCCTCACCCAGTCGTTGTAGGTCCGGGTCGATACGCCGTCGAAACCCGACGAATACAGACCGCCCGATTCCTCCAGCGTCACTTGCTGCACGATGGTTCCCCTGGACCGCATCCTTCTACTGAATGCCCACACGCCGACTTCCTCCTTCCGCAACGCGAACGCGGCACCGCCGATTCCCTTTCTGCGTTCTTCCGGCAACGCAGATGCCAGCACAAGGTTGCTCAGCTCCTCGAGTACCCACTCGCTGTGTGTCGTCAAGACGACCCGCATGCCCGACTTGACGAGTGAAGCAAGCCGTCGCGTGAACTCGACCTGCATGGCCGGGTGGAGATGAGACTCAGGCTCCTCGACGACCAACGCATGGCCCGGCTTCATGAGATAACGCAGATACAGCACCACCGGCGTGAGCTCCGACACCATCGACGCAGCGTTCATCAACGGGAGACTGTGCTTCCATCCTTCCGGCCGGTAAGTGAACGCCGGATAGTCGACGACTTCCGACTTGTTCATGTGTACGGATCCGCCGAGAACCATCTCTTCGATGCGCCTCGCGTGTTCCTCGCCCGGCGTATCCGGCCTGTGCGACAAGCGACCGAGATCTATCAACTGCTCCAGGAAGTCTGCGAATACGCCCGACAGCGCGGGCGGTTGACGCGCTGCCATCGCCGCGCGACCTATCGAGCCCTTGACGCTCACGCTGTGCGTCTGCATTGCACCGTTTCGACCGGCAGGAAGATAGAACGCCGGGTTGTACAGTTGCCCGAACAGATGCGGACGCGACACGTCGGCAAGCATCTGGAGGAGGTGCCAGAAACAGGACCTCGTATCAGCATCGGTCCACTCGTCACCTCGCGCGCGTCTCACGCGGTTGAAGTCCTCGACCACTTCACGGAGAACGCTGACGGGGACGCAGACCCGTGTGCCTTCGGGCACGATACCCAGCAGGTTCGCTTCCTGTGGCTGCAACGTCAGCCGGTGCTCAATGGCTTCCGGCAGCAAACGCCGGCGAATGTCGATACGTGCGCCCGAGCGGCCCTTTCGGATCAGCGCGCGGAACCTGTCGACGCCCAGACATCTACGAAGTTCTTCCCCAAGGAACGAACCCGTCTCATTGAACACCCATCGAACCGGGTCTGCAAAGAACCCCGGAATCGTGAAGCAGACCACGTCGGATGACGTTGCCCGGTTCTCGAAGGCCTTACGAGCGAGATGTTCGTCGAGTCGGGTACTGGCCGAGGAGAGAAACTCGTGGAGTCGCTCGCCGAGGGCGCTCTGCTCATATGCCTTCGCGGCCATGGGAAACCCGCTACGGCTGCTGAAGAAGCGGTGCAGGGCATAGATGAGAACGGCCAGCCCAGGACTTTCCCGTGTTGCTCGGGCCGACGAAGACCGTGAGTGGCCGAAGCTCAATGCTGGCCCTGCTGATCGGTCCGAAGTCGGTCACATCGAGCGCAAGGCCACCTTCTGTCGTGTGGTCGGTCATGGCCTTTCTCAGGTGTTTGGACATCCTGCAGTTTCATTCATAGCACGCTCACGCCGTCGCGTTCTACTTGCTCGTGGAACAGCAGCCCGTTCGCGCCTCTCGCCGCCCACTCCTCTTCGGTCCTGGTCAGGATGGATGGCAGCATTGCCGAGTGGTCCGCCAGGTCGTATCCTTTTTCACGCAGCTCTTTCTGCATGTGCTCCGCTTCGTCTTTCACGATCAGCAGCACATCAATGTCGCTGTCTTCGTTCCAGTCTCCCCGCGCTCTCGATCCGTATACAATGATGTCACTGATCGCTCTTGCATGATTTGTCACCAGCCACGCTCGGAATTGCGTAAGCCATTCCTGTTCCCTGGGGTGCCACCCGCGGCCCAGTTCGGATGGCGTCGCCTGCCGTCGTCCTTCCATCATTTGAGCTTCCTGGACATCTGCGTTCACTCTAGCATGATTCTCGGGTTGCGGCGGTCACGGAGAACCGCGACGAATCGCACTTCGCGTTTCCAGGCGCCAACCGATCGTCGCGATGACGGCCATCGCGTTACCGTCGTCGCACTCGGCGCGGGGATCGGTCAGACGGACCACGGACTCCCGAGCTTCGGTGCCGTCATGACGGTGCACTACCAGGCCGACGGCGTGCGGAGCAGGAACGTCTCCCACTCGCCCGCCGACATTCCCCTCGCGTTCATCGCGCCGCCGCCTCCGTTTTCCGCGCTCACGTACTGACCGTCAGATGCTTGCAGCCGGACGTAGTCTCCGCGGCGTACGAGCGAACCGGTCGGCGGCTCCGTGAGCGGGAGCATCGGCCAGCCGCCGGTGCGGTGCAGCGTGAACGCCTCCATCTGGCCCTCGGTGGTCCCCGTCGCGTCGAGCGTGCCGAACGCTGCTCGCAGGTAGAACCCGTCGGACGTGCGCAGGTAGACGGTGTCGCCGTTCTCCACGCAACCACCGTTCGGGTCAACGATCTGCAACGTCCCCCACGGCCCTGGTGCGTCCTCGTCGGCGGTCACTGCGCCGCCGCCGTTCCTGTCAGCCGTCACGTACTGGCCGTTGCTCGCCCGCAGGCTGACGCTCGCGCCGCCGCGCAGGCACGGGGCTGCGCGGATGTTCGCGATCCTCATGCGGACCTCGTTCAGCGCCCGGCGTGCGTCGGCCGGACCGTCCACGTCCGCGGACGGCTGGTCACCGGGCACACCGAGCGGTGCGTCACCATGGGTCTGGTCCGGATTGGAGAAACGCAGCAATGCTTGACTCCCCGAGTGCTGAAAGCCGAAATTCGTGCAGTCGTAGGCCATGATCGTGTGCCAGCAAGGGCCGCGGAGCGGGTCACGGAAGGCGTCCTTGTTCACGTAGCCGACGCTGTATGGAGGGTCGATCTCGCGAAGGTTCACGCCAGCACGTTCCAGCGTGCGGCGGTCGTGGGAGAGTCCCATGACGTGGCCCAGTTCGTGCGCGAACGTGCGGCCGATGCCGATGGACAGCCAACTGTAGTCGGGCCACATGCCGGGCCACAGGGAATAAAGGACAACCTCGCCGCCGCCCAGGGATGCTTCCGGGTCTTCGTAGTAGCCGACGAACGCTACAACGTCGGCCGCCACGCTGTCGCGTAGCACGAGCACTTCGTCCAGGTGTCCGTCGTCCGGCGTCGACAGGCGGCGGTGGTCCGTGTGGACATCCGACTCCACGTAGAGCACTTCCACGGTCGCCACCATGTAGAGCCGCTGAACGACGCCGCTGTCTCGAAACGCCTGATTCGTCCTGGACACCAGCAGGTCGATCAGGGTTCTGACCTGCTCCACTCCCCTGGGTTGCATCGGGCCGGGCGGCGTCTCTTCGCGTGCTCTATCCACAACCGTTGTCGTGTAGACGAAGAGCACGTCGATCCGCAGGCCGTCCTCCTCAAGCGGGTCGACCTGGGCATGAACGACGGCGCCGTTCGCAGCAACCGTCAGGGCGGCGATCAAGAAGGCTCTTCTCATCTCTTCCTTCCAGGTCGGGTCAATTGATGATCGCGACGATCCGCATCGTTGCCGTTGCGCCCTGCGGGTCCGTCGCGGTGACGATCACGCGCGTACGTCCAGGCGAGACTCCGGTGATCGTCAGGAGGTCGGGATGGTCAAGACTCGCGTCGGCCCACCTGATGTTGGCATCCGCCACGTCGGGGTCATCCGACTCGGCCGTGTACTCCGGATCGTCTCCATCCGGATCCTCAAAGTAGGCGTCGGTCGTCAACTCGTACTCGTAGCTGACATCGACCTGCCCTGACTGGATGCTGATCACGGTGACGACTACCGGCGCGCGGTTGATTTTCGTGACAACGGGTGCCGCCCGGACGGTCACGGCGAACTCCTGCATCGCCGTCAGGCCGCCCGGGTCCCGGGCCGTTACCGTGATCGCCGCGGTGCCGGTGGCGACGGGAGTGATCGTGATCATGCTGCCGCTCAAGGACACGGTCGCTACGGCGATGTTCGACGAGACGGCCGAGTACGTGAGCGTCGTCCCGTCCGGGTCGCGGAACGCGTCGACCACGTCCATGGTGACCGGATCGCCGCCGGTCGTGAGCGTCTGTGCCGCCAGGACGCCGACAGTCTCGGGAGCGACGTTTCCCGGCGTCGTAGGCGTGACCGGCGTCGGCATCGTCGGGGCAGGCTGGTCGTCGCAGGCTGTCAGCACTGCGCTCAGGATGCTCAACAGGACAAGGCGCATTCGCATGTCGGTCTCTCCCCCTCCTCGGGCGCACTCCTCGAGGGTTCCCGCGGGTAGTTGAAAGTCGGCAGCAAACAGACAGCAACACATTGCATAGTCGCGCCCCGGGATGCCGTGTCGATTCTCTCAAATAGCTCATGTCGCTAGCATGTAGATATGGTGTTTTTTTTATGTGCTTCTGGGCCCAGTCGGTCACCTCGGGACCGATCGTCCGCACCTGCTCACCAACCGGATCGCGGTAGCTGAACAGCGCACCGCGCAGCCGCGCCCCCAAAGATGCAGAACGGAACCGCCGCTGCGCCGGTCGAGCCGGCGTCAGAAAGGCGGTACCCGTACGTCGATCCGGCCGGCGGAGTCGGCTTCGTCGGAAGAGGCATCGGTGGCGGCGGCGGGCCCGCCGGCAGAGCATCACCCACTCGCCTTCCGCGAGGCCCGCTACGACCTCGACAAACCGCTGGTTCTATTCCCGCGAGATCGACCCATCGCACCTCAACCCGGCCACCGTCCGGCAGGTCGCGGACAGTCACGCCGGCGCACTCTCGAAGACCGCGCTCACGGACAGCCGCGCGACGGGCCGCCGCTCGCCCACCCGGGTGTCGTCGCGCGCGGTCATCTCCGGCCGCAACTCGGCGTCGGTCGGGTCCAGTTCAAGCTGACGTCGACCTGCGGAAGTGCACCGCCTTGACGGGGTCGTCCGGGACCGATGGGCATCATCTCCGCGAAGACAGGACCGCTCGACGGAGCCGCGCCGGCAGCCTCCCGGGCAGCCTCCCCCTGGGCTCCGGCGCTGACCCCGCCAACTTTCGCGTTACCGTCGGACTATTCGTCCGTCATGTCCTGCCGACAGGTGGCTCGCCGAAAACTATCGACCGTCTCCACCCACGTCCGGAACGCCGCATCCGCCGGCACGAAGACTTGCACCCCCTGCTCAAAGAAGTCGCCAAAAGCCAGACTGCTACTGAGCGTCAAAAGGCGCCAGTATTGATCCAGTCCCAACTATAGCCCGGATTATTCATGGCGACTGTGACTCGGCCCCGGGGAGGCGTCGCCGGAA
>WTFV01000184.1 GCA_011523845.1 Acidobacteriota bacterium
GACCTCGAGTGGGCGCGAACAGCAGTCTGGAAAATTGCGGTGCGCCTGCCGCGACGCGCCCGCCGACCGCCTTCGATGTGGTATGTTCCGTGCTCGCCATGCCGTCGTCGCGTTTCTCCGGCCGCTGTCTTCTATCCCTGCTGCTCGCCGCCGCGGCCGGTTCCGGCTTTCTTGCGCGCCCGGCCGAGGCCGACCCGCGGCCGTTCGCCGGCATCATCGACGCGGCCGCCCAACGGCACGGCGTCGATCCCGACCTGGTGCACGCCGTCATCGCCGTCGAATCGGGATACCGCGCAAGCGCGCAATCGCCGGCCGGAGCCCAGGGCCTGATGCAGTTGATGCCCGGCACGCAGCGCGACCTCGGCGTCGTGGACGCCTTCGACCCCCGGCAGAACGTCGACGCCGGCGTCGCCTATCTGCGCCGCCTCACCGACGAGTTCGGGACCGTCGTCGCGCTGGCCGCCTACAACGCCGGGCCCGGCGCCGCGCGGCGCTACAACGGCATCCCGCCATACGAAGAGACGCGCGCCTACCTGCAGGCCGTTCTCGCCCGAAACGGGCCAGCCGCCGGCGGACAGGCGGCCGAAGACCATGACGATACGGCGGACCGGCGGCACGCCGGGTCCGAGGCGTACCCTGCCGAAGACGCCTCGGCCGACCTCCACGTGCAGGCCGGACATCCGACGGCGGACGCCGAAGCCGGGCTCGATTCGCCCGCGCTCGACGAGGCGTCGAGCCTGGACGACCCACCCCGGGTCCCCGCGCGGGCCGGCTATCTCGTCACTCCGCCGGGCTCGCAGACGGGAGCCCTGCTCTGCGACATCTCGGAGAGCACGGGTGACAACGGGCCGCGTGCGGCACTCGATGGGAACACTCTGCTCGTCACCTGGCGCGGCGACGCGGACGCCGACCTGCGCCTGCGTCTCGGCCTGGACGACGCCCAGCCGATCGTCCGCGAGCTGGCGGCCCGCCCGCAGGGCGGCGAATGGGGCACGCCGGGCCGGAGCCTGCGGCCCGACTTCCACGTGACGTCCGGTATGCGGCGGGTGTCGTACCAGCAACTGAATCCGCTCCGCGACCTCGGCGTCGAGATTACCCCGGAGGTGATGGAGCGGGAGAAGTGGTACGTCTTCCGGGACGCGCCGTCGCTCGTGCCCGGCCTGCGCGAGGGAGACGCTACCGGCATGAACCCGGGCCTGCCGCGTTCGCCCGACGAGATCCGCACGGCGAGCGCCACGTTCGAGACGACCGCCTGCCGGGTCCGCACGGACAGCTTGCGTCTGGAGATCACGTTCGACGGCCTGTCGATGGGCATCTTCTCCGGCGAGTTGCGCTTCACCGTCTACGAGGGGACGAATCTCGTGCGGCTCGAGGCGATTGCCACGACCGAGGAGCCGTCGGTCGCCTACAGGTATCGCGGCGGCCTGCAGGGCTTTTCGACCGCACATACGTCACGGGTCACCTGGCATGACGTCAGCGGCAGCCCGCTGGACTACCGCTTCGGCGGCCCCGCGAACGCGGCGCCGGTGCCGCTGCGCGCGCGCCCCGAGATCGACACGCCGTGGATCGGCAGCGACCGCTACCTGGGGGTCGCCTTCAAGCCGGGGATGGGCGCGGACCTGTCCACCGACTCCGCCCCGTTCGGCTCGCGCCGGTTCGAGATTCCGTTCGATGCGGCCGGGAAGTCGTGGGTGCGGCTCGCCGTGTGGGACTCCGCCGGCAACGGCGCGTTCGTGCAGCCCGTGTGGCTGACCGCCAGGTGACGCAGGATGGCGCAGGTGACGGTGAGCCGGGTCTCACGGCCTCTTGCCCGCGAGCGTGGTAGTGTTGACCGATGGCTTTCGACACGCACGCAGCCGTGAAAGCACTGACGGCTGCCGGCGCGAGTTCGGAACTCGCCGAAGCTGTTGTCGACGTTGCTCGCGACGCCAGCACGGATCAGGGGCGCGAACTGGCGACGAAAGCAGACCTCGTTGCGCTTGAAGCGCGTCTGGCCTGGCGCCTCATCACAGCGGGCATCGCCATCGCAGGCATCGCCGTTGCGGCAGGTGCGGCGTTGACCGTCGCCGCCCTCAGGCTGGTTATCTGACCGCCGCCCCCCATACTCCCCCGGCAACGGCAGGGACGGACGCGGAGCCCGGTGGCACTCGGCAGCTCGTGCAGCGATGCTCGTCGACCGATGAAGAGAGCAAGGAGCGCGCTCGACTAGAATGAAGACCGGAGCGGGTGAACGCCGGAGACAGGAAACGTGACGAGCCGGGAGATCCAGATCGCGCGGTGCAGCATCCGAACGCCGGCGGCCTGCAACCGGCGGCCTGTCCTGGCTCCGCCCGAGGCCTTCAGCGACGAAGCGGCCACGGAAGAGGTTCGGAGGCGGTTCCACAAGACCCACGATCCGAACCGACTCGGGCCCGACAGCCTCGCCGTCACGCTGCGCCTCGGAAGAAGCTGCGCCGGCTGGGCCGAGAAACCCACCAGCCGGGAATTCTACGACGCCGTCCGGGCAGCAGTACCCGATGATCGGCAGCGCGCGCTGCTGAGGACGTGGATCCAGGAGGCCACCGCCGAGGACATCATGTTCGCATGGGCGGAAGGAGCCTATACGGTGAGGCAACTCGCCCGAGGGCTGCACGCGTCCGGAAACGCCGACAGCCTGAACTGCATCGACCTCAACGGCCTGGCCGCGGGTTCAGCATGGCCGAGCGAACCGGCGGCAACGGCCTGAGGCTCCCCGAGCCGGCACATCGGCTGCTCGAGAGAACACGAGACATCCTGAACCGACATCTCTCCCCGTACGCGGCCGACGGCGCCGGGTGGAAGATTGGGGGCGGCACGATACTGGCCGCGAGATGGCGCCACCGCCGGAGCAGCGACCTGGACGTGCTGCTTCACCCGGACAGCGATACCGAGCACTACGACGCGGACGGACCAGGCAGCTTCTGCCAGGACCTGGAAGACGCGGGTGCACTGACCATTCACCTCGACGACTTCAGCCTGATCCAGTTCCCTGAAGGATGGATCGAAATCCTCAAGGAACACCCGCAGCCTGCACTGGGACACAACCGAATTCAGGTCGACGGCCTCCCGGCGACCGTCCTGAGCAGCGCGCAGATAATCGGCGGGAAGCTCTTCAATCGCGGACTTGCGCCTCCGGTACGCGATCTCTACGACATGGCCGTCAGCGCCATCGAAGACCCGGCGTCCATCGAAGTCCCCGTCAACGGCCTGCGGACGTCCGCACTCGACAGACGCTCGCAGGGCGCGCAACCGGAACCCTCGTGGACATGACGAGCGCAACACGAAGCCGGTAACGATCCGCAGTCGGGTACCCGCGCGACGATAAGTTGCGCGCCTTCTGCTTGAGCCGATCGGGCCCGCGCGGCGTCCTCGCGGTCGGCCTCGTTACGGGCGGCGGCGTCCACGACCGCGGCGGCAAAACCGCCGAGTTCTTGCAGCGCCTCGGCGCGGCCCCGGACCGATTCAACTGTTCGCTGACCGCGCGTGTCAGTCGAGCAACCGCAGAAGAGCGACCGTGCCCCCGATCGTGGCCGCCGTCTGGATCAGCATCGCCCGGTAGATGTCCGCCCGCAGGGTCGCAAGGTCAGCGCGACTCCGTCCGAACGCCGCGGCTGCGCGCCATCGTGTTCCCGACGTGAGGCTCATCCTTCCTCCCTGCTCACTGGCCGCCTTCTTCCCATCACTCGTCGAATCCCGAAGCGCACGGGTGTGGGGAGATCGCCGCCGTCCCGGACAGTCAACCGATGCAGAGTTCAGGCCGATCAGCAGCTCATGCAACGGTGGTTGTTCACCGCGCCCAGGCCCTCCAGCAGCGCGATCGTCTCCGGGAACGGCTGGATGCGCTGCACCGGCCCGTTGGCCATGTCGACGGTGGTCTGCCCCATCCGGCTGACCTGCGTGACGTCCACGCCCTTGTCGACGAGGTAGCGGATGAGCTCGTCGTCCCCGCGGGACGCGGCGTGGTGGACCGCGTTGTAGCCGTTGTGGTCACGGGCGTGGACATCGGCCCCGACCTCCTCGACCAGGAAGCGCACGGCGGGCAGCCAGCCGTCCGGCACGTGCCGGTGGGAGTTGCCCGCGAAGCCCTGGCCGTGGCCCACGCCGGAGGCGGCCAGCAGCGGCGGTACGCCCGGACCGCCGTAGGGCACCGGCGGCAGACCCGATGGATCGGGGTCGAGGGGGCGACGGCGCGAAGGAACCTTGACCGTCGGCAGGTGCGGGTCGGCGCCGTGGGCCAGCAGCAGGCGCATGGCGTCGATGTCGAGCGCATAGGCGGCGCGCCAGAACGGCGTGGCTCCGGCGCGGTCGACCCCGAGCAGGTCGCGGTTGTAGGTCGTGTACCAGAGCGACCGCTTCAGGCGGGCGTTGACGTCGGCCCCGGCGTCGATCAGTACCCGCATCAGCTCCAGATACGAGGTGGACTGCTGCAGGTAGTCGGTCGGCTGCGGGTGCCGCGCCTTCGGCGCCCAGTGCATGTTGAGGGCGCCGTAGAGCGGCGTCGCTCCCGCATCGCTCGCGAGCGTCGGATCGGCGCCCAGTTCCAGCAGCCGGAGCGCCAGGTCGAAGTGCCCGTTGATCGACGCGATGAGCAGCGCGCTCGTCCCGTCGGCTGCACTGACCCGGTTGATGTCGGCCCCGCCCTCGATCAGCGCCAGCGCCGCGTCCGTGTAGCCTTCGCGTGCGGCAAGCAGCAGCGCCGTGAGCCCGCCGTGCGTGCCCACCAGGTCGGCGAAGCCGAGCGGCTCCGGCTCCTCCAGCAGGTCCGCCTCGATGGCCGCGGCCTCCGCCGCCGCGGCGGCGGCGCGCTCTTCCGCGGAAAGCGGTCGGGATGACGTCCACTCCACGGAGCCTGAAGCGCCGCCGGCGGCGCGGGAATGCGAGTCCGGCCTGGCAGCGGCCGCGGTGGACGGCGGCCCGGACGACCCTGGCGCAGCCGCCGCGGGCGCACCGGAGGCACGGGCTGCCACGGGAGCCGCCGCCGGGTTCAGGCGGCGGTCGACGGCTCGCCCGGACGCCAGTGCCGCGCGCAGTGCCGCCATGCGCTCCCGCCGCCGGCGGCTGTCCTCGCGATCCGCCTCGTTGCGGGCGGCGACGTCCACCACCGTCCCGGCCAGCTCCGGATCGGCGCCCCGCGCCAGCAGCACGGCGATGACCTCGGTCCGCGCCGCGGCCGCCGCGAACATCAGCGGGGTCTGGCCCCACACCGGCTCGCGGGCGTCAGCGTCGGCGCCGTGCTCCAGCAGCGCGGCCACCGCGGTGGCGTTACCGGAGCCGGCGGCGAAGTGCAGCGCGGTAGCCCCTGTGGTCGTCACGGCACTCGTGTCGGCACCCGCCCCGAGCAACGCCCGCACCGCGGCGGCTTGCGCGCTCCGGCTCGCCACGTGCAGCGGCGTGTGGCTGCCCAGCCGGGTCCGCGCCTCGATGTTGGCCCCCGCATCGACCAGCAACGCAACGACCTCGACGTCGCCGTGCTGCGCGGCCCAATGCAGCGCCGTCGTGCCGTCGCCGTGCGCGGCGTCGGGATCGGCTCCCCGGGCAATCAGGCCGCGGACCGCATCGACGTCCTGGCGCATGGCGGCGTCGGCCAGCGGTGCGTCCACGGCGGCAGAGACCGGCACCAGCGCCGACAGCGCCGCCAGACTCACCGCCCCGGCCAGGGCGCGGACTCGATACCGGCGGCGCGCGGACTTCCGGTTGCAAACTCCCGACGGGAAGCTGTCGACGGCATGCGCCGCAATTCGGATCGGGTGCATCACTGGCTCCACTGTCTCCTGGGCCCGTTGCCTGGCGCCCCGAAACGCCTCGCCGGGCGTGGCGTCTCAGCCCATCCCCCGCTCCAGGAGCTTGCGTCGCAGAAACTGCCCTGCGCTGCGTTCTGCGGCGCAAGCTCCTGGCCTCACGCTACCGGTTCACGCAGACGGCTGGACGTCCCCCTGGTTCATGCGGACAGCGAGAACGTCCCGGTGCTGTCGCCGAAGCACTCCAGGTCGTCGACGCCCAGCCGGTGCAGCAGATCGAGCATGACGTTGGCCATCGGGGTACCCGGCTTCGCCCGCCGGTGCAGGTTGCCGGGCAGCTTCCCGTTGGCGCCCCCGGCCACGAACAGCGGGCAGCGCTTGTGGTTGTGGACGTTCGGATTGCCCATCGGCGAGCCGTAGACGACCACTGCCTTGTCGAGCAGCGTGGCGTTGCCCTCCTCGATGTTCCGCAGCCTCTCCAGCAGGTACGGCACCAGGCTCACGTGGTAGCGGTTGATCCGCGCGAACTCCTCGATCCGGGCCTCCTGCTCGCCGTGGTGCGAGGAGGGATGGAACCCGCGATCGACGCCGCTCTCGGGGTAGACGCGGCCGGTGGCGTCGCGCGACAGCTTGAACGAGAAGACACGCGTCATGTCCGCCTCGAACGCCAGCGCCTGCAGGTCGAACATCAGCTTGACGTGCTCGTCGAAGGAATCGGGCACACCCGCCGGCGCGCCCGGCAGCAGCAGCGCCTCCCCGCTGGTGTTGCGCTCCTCCACCCGCTGGATCCGGCGCTCTATCTCGCGGACGTCCTCCAGGTAGCGGTCCATCCGCCGCCGGTCCGCGGGGTCGAGGTCGCGCTTGAGGGTGGCCACCTCGGCGGTGATGAAGTCGAGCACGCTACGCCGCTCGCGCCGGCGCGTCGTACGTTGCTCCGCCGTGCCGCCGGCGCCGAACAGCAGGTCGAACGCGAGTCGCGGATCCCGGATCATCGGCAGCGGCTCGGTCGGCGACGCCCAACTGATCGTGTCGGTGTAGACGCAGGAATAGCCGTAGGCGCAGCCGCCGGCCTGGTCGACGTTCTCGATGCAGAGCTGCATCGAGGGGATCGGCGTGTCCTGACCGAAGCGCTGCGCGTAGAGCTGATCCAGCGAGATCCCGGCCCGCACGTCCGAGCTCTCGGTCTGCTTCGGATGCGACTGGGTGAGGAACGTGGCGCTCGATCGGAAGTGGTCGCCGCCGATCTCCGGCGGGGTCACCGCCTCGGCCGGCGCGACGTCGGTATCGCTGACGATGGTCAGCGCGTCGCGGAACGGCTCCAGGGGGCTCAACGCGCTCGGCGTCAGGTCGAAATCCCGGCCCACCGCGGCCGGCGACCAGAAGTGGCGGGACGCACCGTACGCCGTGCTGCCGGCGGCGCCGTGCACGTTCTCGATGCAGACCAGCCGGGTCGGGTCGGCGGCGGACCGCGCGGCGGCGGCGCGTCCGCGGTTCAGGCCGGCCGGTACGAAGGCGTCGAGGAACGGCAGCGCCACGGTGACGCCGACGCCGCGCAGGAAGGTGCGGCGCGGCAGATGCTTGCCGGTGATGAGGGTCATGGAATGCTCTCCCCCGCCATGCCGCCCTTCATCCGGAATGCCGGCGTGCGGACGACGCCGAGGATGAAGGCGGAGAGGCGGTTGTCGGCGGCGGCGGCCGCGCGGGCAACCTCGCGCACCGCGGGCATGTCGTAGTGCTCCAGGCGCCGGCCGAGGGCGTAGGCCATCAGGTTCTCGACGAAGGTCCGGACGATGGGCAGCGGACGCTGCAGCAGGGCGTCGCGCAGGTCGGCGGCGCTGCGGATCGGCGTCCCGTCCCAGAGCTCGCCCGACGCGTCGATCGGCGAGCCGTTGTCCCACAGGCGGCGCGCCCCGGTGACGTCGTAGCGCTCCAGGGCCAGCCCGATCGGGTCCATCATGCGGTGGCACGAGGCGCACGCCGGGCTCGCGCGGTGCCGCTCCAGCCGCTCGCGCACCGAGAGCAGCCGGCCGTCCTCGGCGACGACCGTCTCCTCCAGATCCGGCACGTTCGGCGGGGGCGGCGGGGGCGGGCTGCCCAGCAGCACCTCCATCGCCCACTTGCCGCGCAGCACCGGCGACGTGCGGTCGGCGTACGAGGTCAGGGCCAGCACGCTGCCGTGTCCGAGCACGCCGCGCCGCGGGTCGCCGGCGGGATACGGGACGCGCCGAAACCGCGGACCGACGACGCCGGAGATCCCGTAGTGCCGGGCCAGCCGCTCGTTGACGAAGGTGTAGTCGGCGTCGAGCAATTCCAGGATGCTCCGGTCCGCGCGCAACAGGTGCAGGAAGAAGAGCTCGGTCTCGCGCTGCAGCGCCCACTTGAGCTGCTCGTCGAAGTCCGGGTAGACGCGCACGTCCGGCTGCAGCGCCTCCAGGTCCGGCAGCCGCAGCCACTGGGCCGCGAAGCGCGTGGCGAGCGCCTCGGCCCGGGGATCGGCGAGCATCCGCCGCACCTGCCCGTCGAGCACCTCCGGGTCCGACAGCCGCTGCGCCGTCGCCAGCTCCAGCAGCTCGGCGTCGGGCGCCGACGACCAGAGGAAGAACGACAGCCGCGATGCGAGATCGTGGTCCGCGATCGGGAAGCTGGCCGTGGCCGGCACGTCGACCGGGGGCTCCTCGAAGCGGAACACGAAGTGCGGGCTGGCGAGCATGCCTTCGATGGCCATCCGCACGCCCGCCTCGAAGCCGCCTTCCTCGGCCCCGGCGTCGTACAGCGCCATCAGCCCGGCGTGGTTCGCGGCGGTGAGCGGACGGCGGTAGGCTGCCGCGCCGAGCCGGCCGACGATGCGGCTCGCGCAATCGCGCGCCAGGCGCTCGGGACGCAGAGGTTCCGCGCCGGCGGGACCGGCGCGCCCGTGACGGCGCGCCTCTCCCGGCACGGCCGGCCGGCAGGTGAAGATGCGAGCACGGCTGGGGGTGTCGGAAACGCCGGTCACCGTCTCCGGTCCCCGGATCGCGAGGTCGCGCAGGTGCGGCAGGCTCGTGAAGCCGTATGCGTTCGCGATGCTCGTGCTCGCCAGCGACCAGTCGTGCGGCGAGATCAAGTCCTGCACCGGACCGTCGAACTGCGGGACGAAGACGGCCGACACCCGGTGCGGACCGGCCGTGACGTGGATCGGGTCGGTCCAGAGGTTGACGCCGTTCGGATCCGAGACGTGCATCCAGCGGTCGAGCTCGAAGACCGCCGCTCGCTCGCCGTCTATCGCAATCTCGACCTGCTCGCGCCGCTCCGTCGTGTGCAGCGCGCCGCGGCCGCTGCCGAACAGCTCGCCCGTCGTCTCGTGGTGGAACGAGACGCGGAAGCGGTACGCGCCGTCGGCCGGGAAGGTGTGCGTCACCGAGACGCCGCCGCGCGAGCCGTACGGCGCGCCCTCGACGCGATCGCGCTGCGACACCCAGCGCGGCACCTTGTAGACGGCCTCGACCGGGCCGGCCGCGGCGTCGCCCACCGCCAGCCGGCTGATCTCGCTGGCGGCGCGCAGATAGCCGTTCATCAGCGTCGGCGACAGCATCTGGACGTCGGCGATGTTGTCGAAGTTGGCGCTCTTCGTATCGAGCGGCAGGTAGTCGCCCGCGTCGATGTCGACGGCCAGCAGGTCGCGGATGGAGCGCGCGTACTCCGCCCGGTTCAGACGCTGGAAGCCGCGCCGGCCCGGATTCGGGTCGGCGGCCGCGGCCGCATCCAGGCGCGCCTCGAGCTCGCCGGCGAGACCGAGCAACGCGGACTCGGCCGGGCGCCGGACACCGGCCGGGGGCATCAGGCCGGCCCGCAGCTTGCGGACCACCCGCTCCGCGACCTCCGCCTGCTCGGCCGCCTTCGCCACCTCGAACGCCGCCAGCGACAGGTTGCCGGTGCGCATGCGGTCGTTGTGGCAGCGCCGGCAGGTGCCGTCGACGACGGCCTGCGCCGCTTCCGTCGTGCCGGAAGCCTGCGCGCGCGCCGCCTCGGCGGCCGCCACGGTCCGCGACTGCGCGTGCGCCGCCGCGCCGGCCGCGGCGACGACGACCGGCACGAGGACGACGGTTCGGAGGACGCTTCCCATTCTCTTCGGCGCTCCGCGAAGACGAACCGGCGGACCCAGAAGCCGCCGGACAGCCCAGTGTACCCGGCGGACGCCCGATGTTCCAGTGCGAATTCGCGAGCGCGCCCCGGCGGGCTGCGCGAGAACGAGAACGCCGCCGAGTCCGGCTGCGATGCACGCGGCAGGGGCACGGACCCTGGCCAGATTCTCGGTGGCGATAGCGGCGGCAGTAGCCGGCGACGTAACGATGCACGCGGCAGGGTCCACGAGAGCCCTGCCAACAAAACCACACAAAAGACACCTGAAGTACACGTGCGGTACATACACGGCCTCTATAGTCGAATTCCTGGAACGGTGCGTCATGCGCAACGGGATTGGCGCAGGCGTTCGGCCCTGCCGGGAACGGCAGATCACCGTCCTCGTGATTTGCGCGGCTGCACGCGATGAGACGTGCGCTCCTGCTTCCGTTGCTGGCCGCCTCGGTGGTCGCAGCCGGGTGTGCCGCCCGGTCCGTGCAACGGCCGCCCGGTCCGCCGCCGGACGCCGCGTGCTCGGCCGGAAGGGCTGCCTGCCCCGGCGCTTCCGAGCCGGCTCGGGTTCCGGCGCCCGCACCGGCGCCGGCCGGCGAGGCCGTCTCCGGACGTCGCGGGTCCGGGTTCATGAAGGCCTCGACGTAGAGGTTGCAGATGGCCGGCGAGAAGTT
>WTFV01000204.1 GCA_011523845.1 Acidobacteriota bacterium
GCAGTGGCTCTTCGCGCCGGGGCTGCGTTTCGGCGAGCCGGTCGCGGTGCTCGTCTATCGTCCGGGAACCGCCGGCCTGACCATTCCCCGGCTGCTGCGGGAGGTGACGCCGCAGTACACCGCCGAGGCGATGCGGGCTCGGATTCAGGGGACGGTCTGGCTGGACGTCGTCGTTCTGCCGACCGGCGAGGTCGGCGAGGTCACGGTCAGCAAGTCGCTGGATCAGGTGTTCGGCCTCGACGAGCAGGCGATAGAGGCGGCAAGGCAGTGGCTCTTCGCGCCGGGGCTGCGTTTCGGCGAGCCGGTCGCGGTGCTCGTCAGCCTCGAGCTGTTCTTCAATCTCCGCTGAATCGGGCGGGGTCCCTGGCACTCGGGCAGGTCGGCTGACAGCGTGCGGTTCCGGCGCTTCGCCGGCCCGGCTGCCGCGCGCCGTCTCACCACACGTCCCGCGATGCCGGCGGCCCGCGACCCATCATGCCGGCGACACACGTCCCCCGATGCCGGGCGGCAGGCCGGCGGTGTAGCGCCGGCTGTCGGTGGCGCCGGGGATGGCGACACACGTCCGCCATGCCGGCGGCAGGCCGGGACCCCGCGCCGTACGGGTCTTCGTGCCGCTCGGAGAAAGAAAACGCCCGGCCAGACGCGCAGCCTGACCGGGCGTTCGAGACGGATCCGGGAAGTCGGGGCTCCCGGTCGTCCGGGCTGCGCCCGGACGCTCGACTTCTAGTACATTCCGCCCATGCCGCCGCCGTGGGCGTGCATGCCGCCGCCGGCCGGCTCCTTCTTCTCCTCGGGAATCTCGGAGACCAGCGCCTCGGTGGTCAGCAGCAGCGACGCGATCGAGCCGGAGTTCTGGAGCGCCGTGCGCACGACCTTCGTCGGGTCGATCACCCCCGCCGAGACCAGGTTCTCGTACTTCTCGCTCTGCGCGTTGAAGCCTTCCTCGTCGTCGTCCGCCTCGCGGACCTTCTGGACGACGATCGAGCCCTCGAAGCCGGCGTTCTGCGAGATCCAGCGCATCGGCTCCTCGAGTGCCCGCCGGATGATGTTGACGCCGATCTGCCGGTCGCCGGCGAGGTCGACGTCCGCCAGCGCGCCGGCGGCGCGGAGCAGCGCGACACCGCCGCCGGGCACGATGCCCTCCTCGACCGCCGCCTTCGTGGCGTGCATCGCGTCCTCGACGCGGGCCTTCTTCTCCTTCATCTCGGTCTCGGTGGCCGCGCCGACCTTGATGACCGCCACGCCGCCGACGAGCTTGGCCAGACGCTCCTGCAGCTTCTCGCGGTCGTAGTCCGAGGTCGTCTCCTCGATCTGCGCGCGGATCTGCTTGACGCGCCCCTCGATGGCGGCCTGCGTGCCGTCGCCCTCGACGATGGTCGTGTTGTCCTTGTCGATGGTGACCTTCTTGGCCTTGCCGAGGTCCTCGACGCGGATGTTCTCGAGCTTGAGCCCGAGATCCTCGGTGATCGCCTTGCCGTTGGTCAGGATGGCGATGTCCTCGAGCATCGCCTTGCGGCGGTCGCCGAAGCCGGGGGCCTTGACCGCGGCGCCCTGCAGCGTGCCGCGCAGCTTGTTGACGACCAGGGTGGCCAGCGCCTCGCCCTCGATGTCCTCCGCGATGATGAGGAGCGGCCGGCTCAGGCGCGCCACCTGCTCGAGGAGCGGCAGCAGATCCTTCATCGAGCTGATCTTCTTCTCGTGGATGAGGATGATCGGGTTCTCGAGAACGCACTCCATCCGCTCGGCGTCGGTCACGAAGTAGGGCGAGAGGTAGCCGCGGTCGAACTGCATCCCCTCGACGACCTCGAGCGAGGTCTCGAGCGTGCGGGCCTCCTCGACGGTGATGACGCCGTCCTTGCCCACCTTGTCCATCGCCTCGGCGATGATCGTGCCGATCGTCGCGTCGTTGTTGGCCGAGATGGTGCCGACCTGCGCGATCATGTTGCCGCTGACGCTCTTGGACATCGAACGCAGGCTGCCGACGACGGTGTCCACCGCCTCCTCGATGCCGCGCTTGATCTCCATCGGGTTCGCGCCGGCCACGACGTTCTTGGCGCCCTCGCGATAGATTGCCTGGGCGAGCACGGTCGCCGTGGTCGTGCCGTCACCGGCGATGTCCGAGGTCTTGCTCGCGACCTCGCGGACCATCTGCGCGCCCATGTTCTCGAGCGGGTCCTTGAGGTCGATCTCCTTGGCGACGGTGACGCCGTCCTTGGTGATGGTGGGCGAGCCGAACTTCTTGTCGAGGACCACGTTGCGGCCCTTCGGGCCGAGGGTGACCTTGACGGCGTTGGCGAGCTGGTTGACGCCCTCGATGATCTTCTGGCGCGAGTCCTGTCCGTAGACGATCTGCTTGGCCATTATTCTCGAACTCCAATCACTGAAACGCGGATGGTTGCGGCTAGTCGGTCTCGATGACGCCGAGGATCTCGTCCTCGCGCATGATCAGGAACTCGTCCCCTTCCAGCTTGATCTCCTGGCCGGAGTACTTGCCGAACAGCACCGTGTCGCCGGCCTGGACGTCGAGCGGGGTCACCGTGCCGTCGTCCTTGATCTTGCCCTTGCCGACCGCGATCACCTTCCCCTGCTGCGGCTTCTCCTTGGCCGTGTCCGGGATGATGATGCCGCCGACCTGCTGTTCGCCTTCCTCGATGCGCTCGACGATGATGCGGTCGTGAAGTGGTCGTACCTTGACAGCCATGAACTCTGCTACTCCCTTCGTGAGGATCCCTGCGTGAGAACTCGACCGGGCGGCGCGAGTCTCCTGCGCGCGGCCGCCCCTGCATGGTGGCGTTAGCAGTCACCCACCGAGTCTGCTATTGTAGCGGCCGGGCGGGACGGGCGTCAAGGCGGGGAGGGATGCCGGGCTGCCGATCAGCCCGTGTGCTTCAGGCGATGCGCGGCGATCTTCCGACTGAGGGTGTTGCGGTGGATGCCCAGGAGGCTCGCGGCGTCCCCCACTCTGCCGTTCGATTTCTCGAGCGCGCGGCTGATGAACCGCTTTTCGATCTCGCGTTGCGCGTCCTCGTAGCGGATACCCCGGGTCAGCATCTCGTCGACCAGGCGGTCGAGTTCCTCGCGCACGGCGTCGCGTCCTAGGCAGGAGCGTCCAGGTCGCGGCCGGCCAGCAGGCGGTAGGCCTCGACGTACTTCAGGCGCGTGTTGTCGACGACGTCGTCCGGAAGCACCGGCGCGGGCGGCTTCCGATCCCACTCGATGCGGTCCAGGTAGTCTCGAACGTATTGCTTGTCGAAGCTCGGCTGCGGCCCGCCCGCCTCGTAGCGCTCGGCCGGCCAGAACCGCGACGAGTCGGGGGTCAGCACCTCGTCGATGAGCAGGACCTCGTCGCGGCCCCCCGGTCCGGCGACGATCCCGAACTCGAACTTCGTGTCCGCCACGATGATTCCCTGCGCGGCAGCGTGGGCGGCGCCGTGCTCGTAGAGCGCGAGGGTGAGCGCGCGCAGCCGCGCGACGAGGTCCGAGCCGACGAGACGGCCGGCCTCGGCTTCGCTGATGTTGATGTCGTGTCCGGTCTCCGCCTTGGTGGCCGGGGTGAAGATCGGTTCCGGCAGGCGGTCCGACTCCCGCAGTCCCGCCGGAAGCTGGACGCCGCAGACGCGCCCGCCGCGCTGGTACTCCTTCCAGCCCGAGCCCGACAGGTACCCGCGGGCCACGCACTCGATGGGAATCGGCTTCGTGCGCCGTACCAGCATGGAGCGGCCGGCGAGCAGCTCCGCGTGCGCACGGAGCGACTCCGGATACTCGCCGGGATCGGTCGAGACCACGTGGTTGCCGACGAGCTGCCCCGTGCGGCCGAACCAGAACGCCGACAGTTGCGTCAGGACGCGTCCCTTGTCCGGAACCGCGGAGCCGAGCACCACGTCGTACGCGGAGATCCGGTCGGTGGCGACCATGAGCAGGTGCTCGCCGACCTCGTACATGTCGCGGACCTTGCCGCGGCGATGCACCGCGATGCCGTCAAGGGACGTCTCGAAGACCGAAGCGCTGGATGACAAACGGGACCCTCGTGCCGGGACGAATGCAATAGCTTACCGGGACGACCGGGTGACGGCAAAACGAAATGTAGTACGGTCGGTTCCGCATGCGGAAACACTTGCGGACGACAGGCGTCGGCCTGATCGGAGCGGGCCTGATGGCGTTCGTGCTGCGCGGGGCCGATCTCGGTCGCGTGGCGGAGGCGATGCTGAGCGCCCGGCTCGACCTGATCGGGCTCGCCGTGCTGGCGATGGTGGCCACCTACGTGGCGCGGGCCATACGCTGGTGCCACCTCCTCGAGCCGCTGGGCCGGGTCCATCTCGGGGTCGCGTTGCGGGCGACGGTCATGGGCTTCGCCGCGACCGCCATGCTGCCGGGACGCGTCGGCGAGCTGCTCAGGCCGTACGTGCTGGCCCGTCGGGAGCGGCTCAGCGTGAGCGCGGCGATCGGGACGGTAGTGCTGGAGCGGCTGCTCGATCTGGCGGTGATCCTGATGATCTTCGGGATCTGTGTCCTGACGTTCGAACCGCGGGCCGGCGTCGAGAGTGACGGGCTGCTTTCCGCGCTGCATGCCGGTGCGCTCGTCGCCGCCGGACTCGCCCTCGCAACGCTGGGACTGGCGTGCGCCGCGGCCGCGAGCCCCGCGGGAGTCGGCCGCGGGGTGGCGCGGGTGACGTCGCTGCTGCCCGCAGGCCTGTCGCAGCGGCTCGCGCAGCTCTCGCACCGTTTCTCCGAAGGGCTCGGGGTGATGCGGCGGCCGGGCCCGCTCGTGTGGGCGATGCTGTGGACCGCAGTCGTCTGGATGTCGATAACGGCCGGCCTCTGGTTCGTGTCGGTGGCCTTCGACATCGACATGTCGCCGGCCGGCGCCGGCATCGTGCTGGTGCTGGTGGTGCTGGGTGTGGCGGTGCCGACCCCGGCCGGCGTCGGCGGCTACCACGCCGCCTTCCAGGTCGGGGCCACGACGCTCTTCGCCGCGAGCGCCGAAAACGCGGTGGGAGCGGGACTCGTGGCGCACGCCATCTCCTTTCTGCCGGTCACGCTGGCGGGCCTGGTCATCATGGGGTACGAAGGGGTCCGGCTGGCGGGCATACGGCAACTGGTCGGCGCCGCCGCGGAAGACTCGGGGTCCGGCGACGAGAAGGGGCTGCGCGCATGAAGTGTCCGTTCTGCGGTCACCTGGACGACCGGGTGGTCGATTCTCGCGAGAGCCGCGAGGGAGACGCCATCCGACGCCGCCGGGAGTGCGCCCGCTGCGAGCGCCGGTTCACCAGCTACGAGCGGATCGACGAGATCCCGTACATGGTCGTCAAGAAGGACGGCACGCGGGAGCGCTTCGAACGACAGAAGGTGATCGCGGGGATGCTGAAGGCGTGCGAGAAGCGCCCCGTGAGCGTCGCCGTTCTCGAGTCGGTGGCCAATCGGGTCGAGACCGCGCTGCACGAGCGGCCCGACAAGGAGATGTCCGCCGAGGCGGTCGGCGCCTTCGTGATGGAGGAGCTCAGGACGCTCGACAAGGTGGCCTATGTGCGGTTCGCGTCCGTCTACCGCGATTTCCGTGACATCGGAGAGTTCATGGCGGAGCTCAAGGGACTGCTCGACGGCCAGGAGGAGAAGGAGAGCGGCGACGCTCGAGCCGCGCCTCGATCGTCCGATCCGGGGGAATGACGTCGAGCATGGGCCTTCCGCCCGCCGAACCGTCCACCGCTTCCCGCGGGACCAGCCCGATCAGTTCCGTTCCGGCGATCTCGATCCGGTGGCGCGCCGCCTCCCGGGCCACGCCCGCCAGCGCCGCCGACAGCGGGGTGCGCCGGTAGTCGGTCAGGTTCATCGACACCTGGACGAGGTTCCGCCGCGGTGACGACAGGCGGACGCCGATGGCCTTGACGTGCGGCAGCCCGCCACCGCTCGCCCTGACCGTTCGGGCGATCCGGCGCGCGAGGTCGATGTCGTCGGATGCGAGGTCGACGTTGAACGCAATCAGGGGGCCCCGCGCCCCGATTGCCGCTGCTCCGGCCGACGGATGGGGCCGCGGCGGGCCGAAGTCCGGTCTCCACGCCGGTTGGGACAGCTTCGCTCCGAGGCCTTCGAACTGACCGCGCCGCAGGTGCTCCAGGCGGCGGCGGGCGGGCGCCGTGGCGGCCTCTTCGTACAGCAGGACCGGCACCTGCAGGCGCTCCGCCACGTCCCGGCCGGTCGCGTGCGCGAGATCGATGCAGGCCGCCATCGGCGTGCCGCCGAGAGGCACGAACGGCACGACGTCGACCGCGCCGATGCGCGGGTGCTCGCCCCGGTGCCGGCGCAGGTCGATGCGTTCCACCGCCACGTCGAAGAGTCGCAGGACGGCCTCGCGCAGCGGGTCCGCCTCGCCGGCGAGGGTGATGACCGTCCGGTTGTGGGAGGGGTCGGACGACCAGTCCAGCACCCGGACGTCCGGTACCTTCCCGATCGCCTCGAGCGCTGCCCGCACGACGTCGGTCCGGCGCCCCTCGCTGATGTTCGGAACGGCTTCGATCATCCGGTACGGCCGTTGACGGCCCTGCGCCTCTTCCCCATAATCGCACCACGCCGCAGGAAACCGCACGGATGACGCCGGGCCGGCGCCGGCCGTTCCGCCCGACCAGGCGCCGGAGGATCGAAGGACCGTACCCGCCGGGGCCGATGCACACTCCAGGAGCCCGTCGTGAAACGCCGCGGTGCATCGAGGTCGCCGTCCGAATGCCGTGGGGCTCCTGCCGCGGGTTCCCGCAATTCGATGCCGCCGGCCGGCGCCCGGACCGCACCCGATGATGCCCAGGTTGGCGTTGGTGTGCGCAACGGTCGGGTACGTCGGTCTGGCACCCGTCGCACCCGGAACGTGGGGCTCGGCGGCGGGCGTCGGCCTGCTGCTCCTGGTACGCCTGACCGGAGAGCCGGCGGCGGAGGCGTTGCTGCTCGCCGCGGTGCTCGCCTGCGGCGTCTGGTCGGCGACCCTCACCGAGCGTCGCTACGGTCGTCCCGATCCGGGAGCCATCGTCATCGACGAGGTCGCCGGCATGCTCATCGCGTTGTTCTGGGTGCCGGTCACCTGGGCGGGCCTCCTCGTCGGTTTCCTGGCGTTCAGGATCTTCGACATCGTCAAGCCGTTTCCCGCCGCCGCGGCCGAGCGCCTGCCCGCGGGTTGGGGGGTGATGGCGGATGACGTGGTGGCGGGACTCTACGCCTGGGTGACGGTTCGCGCGCTGGCCGCCGTCGTGCCGTGGGTGACGGCAGGATGACGGGGGAGCGCGCCGCGAGCCCGTCGACCGCCGTGGTCGTCGCCGTCGGGTCGGAGCTGCTGACGCCGCACAAGAGCGACACCAACTCGCTGTTCATCACCGAGCGGCTCAACGCGATCGGGATCGGCGTCGTCCAGAAGCTGGTCGCCGGGGACGAGCCGACAGGTCTGGCGCGGGCCCTGCGCTACGCGATGAGCGTGGCCGACCTCGTCATCGTGACCGGGGGGCTCGGGCCGACGGCGGACGATGTGACGCGGGACGTCGCGGCGGAGCTGCTGGGCGCGCCGCTCGAGGAGTCCGCCGCCATCGTCGAAGCGATTCGCGCCCGGTTCACGGCGCGCGGTCTGGAGATGCCGGAGATCAACCGCCGGCAGGCGGCGGTGCCGCGCGGGGCGGAGATCCTGGAGAATCCCGGGGGAACCGCCCCCGGGCTCTGGCTGACCGCGGGCAATTCCCGGCTGGTGCTGTTGCCCGGACCCCCGCGCGAGCTGCGGCCGATGTTCGATCGCCTGGTGACCCGCCGGCTGGCGTCCGCGGCCGGGGGGCGGCGGGTCCAGCGACGGGTGATCCGGACGACGGGACGGACCGAATCCCACGTCGACGAGCTGGCCAGACCGATCTACGAGCCGTTGGCCGCGGGGCAGCCGCCGGTGGAGACGACGATCCTCGCGTCTCTGGGGCAGATCGACCTGCACATGTCGACGGTCGGCGCCGATCCCGAGGCGGGCGCCCGCGCCCTCGATGCGGCGGTGGGCGAGCTGGCCGGTACGCTCGGCGGTTGCGTCGTCAGCACGGACGGACGATCTCTGCCGGAGGTCGTGGGCGAGCTGTTGCGGGGACGCGGTGCGCGCGTCGCGGTCGCCGAATCGTGCACCGGCGGGCTGATCGCGTCGCGGCTGACGGACGTGCCGGGCAGCTCCGCCTACGTCCATGCGGGCTGGGTCCTCTACAGCAACGAGGCGAAGGTGGCCCTGGGGGTCGCGTCCGAGCTGATCGAGACCCACGGCGCCGTCAGCGAGCCGGTCGCCGAGGCGATGGCGGTGGCGGCGCGCGCGGCAGCGGGCGTCGAGTTCGGCCTGGCGGTGACCGGGATCGCCGGTCCGGGTGGAGCGACGCCGGCCAAGCCGGTCGGCACGGTGTGCCTGGCGCTGGCCGGGTCGGAGGCTTCGCCAAGGGTCCGGCGGGTCCGGCTCCCCGGCGACCGCGAGCGGGTGAAGTTCCAGGCGTCGCAGGCCGCCCTCGACCTGCTCCGCCGCGCACTGCTGCGCGGCGCGACGGGTTCCTGATCCGGTGCGTCTGTTCTTCGCCGTCGATCTCGACAAGCCGGCGCGCGCGGTCGCCGAGCAGGCCGGCGGATCGCTGGCGAGCCGCGCCGCGCGCGCCGGGGCAGCCGTGCGCTGGGCGAAGCCGGCGGGGCTGCACCTGACCCTGGCGTTTCTCGGCGAGGTCCATGGTGGCCGCGTCGAGCGCATCAGCGCCCTGGGCGCCGTCCCGTTCGAGCAGCCGCCCTTCGAGCTCTCCCTGTCGGAGGCGGGCGTGTTTCCTCCGCGGGGTGCGCCCCGCGTGATCTGGATCGGACCGGGGCGGGGCGGCGCGGAGGTCGTGAACCTGTCGCGGCGCCTGTGGGGCCGCCTCGCCGGCGCCGGCTGCGGACCGGCCCCGACCCGATTCGATCCGCACGTCACGCTGGGTCGCGTGCGCCGGGCGCGAGCGGGGGAGGGCCGCCGCCTCCGAGCCCTGCTGGCCGAGACCGTGCTGCCCGCGATCGCCTGGACCGTCGACCACGTCTCGCTGTACGAGAGCCGCCCCGGACCGGGCGGCTCGACCTACCGTCGCCTGGCGACGGCGGCGCTCCGGGGCGGCACGGCGTGACTCCTTCGAGCGGCGAGATCGGGCATACTCGGTACGCGTTGCGCATCGAGCCGCGACGCCCGGCGCCGGTGCAGCGCGAACTGCGCCCGCGACCGGGGCTCCATACCAGGCTGTACCGCGGGAGGTCGTGCGCGTGACGGTGAGCGGACCGGTGGCCGTGCTGGGCTGCGGCAGTTGGGGCACGGCGCTGGCCATTCATCTCGGTCGTTGCGGGCGGGAAGTGCGACTCTGGGGGCGGGACGCGGACCTCGTGGGTCAGGTGGCGGCCTGCCGCGGCAACGAGGTCTATCTGCCGGGGATCGAGCTGCCCGGGTGCGTGCGGCCGACCGCGTCGCTGGAGAGTGCGCTGGAGGGCGCAGTCTACGTGGTCGCGGCGGTTCCGTCGCACGGTACCCGGCAGGTGCTGCGGCGCGCCGCGCCGCACGTCCGGCCGGGTGCGACCGTCGTCAGCGCCACGAAGGGCATCGAGGACGGCACCCTGCTCCGGATGTCCGAGGTGACGGCCCAGGAGGTCGGCGACGGGCGGGCCGTGGCCGTGCTGTCGGGCCCGAGCTTCGCGGCGGAGGTCGCGCGGGGCGTTCCCACCGCCGTGGTGGTCGCCGGACGGCGCGCCGAGGCGGTCGAGGCCGTCCAGCAGGACTTCCGGTCGGACCGCTTCCGGCTGTATGCGAGCGACGACGTCGTGGGCGTGGAGATCGGGGGGGCGATGAAGAACGTCATCGCCATCGCGGCCGGCGGCGCCGAGTCGCTCGGACTGGGGCACAACGCGGTGGCAGCCCTCGTGACCCGCGGGCTGGCCGAGATCTCGCGCCTCGCCTGCGCCCTCGGCGGCCGGCGCGACACGCTCGCGGGCCTGAGCGGGCTCGGGGACCTGGTGCTGACGTGCACCGGCGGGCCGAGCCGCAACCGGCGCCTCGGGATGGAGCTGGGCAGGGGACGTGCCCTCGACGACGTGCTCGACGGCATGCGGATGGTCGCCGAAGGGGTCCGCACCACGCAGGCGGCGCTCGCTCTCGGCGCGCGGCACGGCGTGGAGTTGCCGATCACCTCGCAGATGACCGAGGTGATCGCCGGCCGCAAGACGCCGCGCGCGGCGGTGGAGGAGCTCATGCTCCGCCGGCAGCGGTCGGAGCTGGACGAATGAGCATCGTCGGTCGCCTGCGCGAGGGGTTGCGGCGCACCGCCGAACGCTGGACGGGCCGGCTGGAGCGTCTGACCCGTTCTTCCGCGGCCGGCGGCAGTCCGGGCGCGGAGACGCTCGAGGCCCTCGAGGAGCTGTTGATCGAGGCCGACGTCGGGGTGTCGACGGCGGCGCGCATCGTCGCGCGCATCGGCGACGACGGTGCGGGTGACCTGCGGGCGCGCGTCAGGACCGAGATCCTCGGCGTGCTCGCCGGCGCCGCCGCGCCCGCGGCGGAGGTTCCGGCGCCGCGCGTGGTGCTCGTGGTCGGCGTCAACGGCACGGGGAAGACCACGACGGTCGGCAAGCTCGCCCACCGCTGTCGCCTCGAAGGCGAGACGCCGCTCATCTGTGCCGCGGACACGTTCCGGGCGGCGGCGGTCGAGCAGATCGCGGTGTGGGCGGAACGTGCGTCGGTCGACATCGTGCGCGCGGGCGACGGAGCCGATCCCGCCTCGGTCGTCTTCGATTCGATCTCGGCGGCGCGCGCACGGGGACGCGACGTGGTGTTCGTCGATACCGCCGGCCGTCTCCATACGCGCGCCGACCTGATGGGCGAGCTGGCCAAGATACGCCGCGTCGCCGGCCGCGCGGCCTCCGGGGCGCCGCACGAGGTGCTGCTGGTGATCGACGCCACCGTGGGGCAGAACGGCATCGCCCAGGCGCGCCGGTTCATGGAGACGGCAGGCGTCACCGGCATCGTGCTGACCAAGCTCGACGGCACCGCGAAGGGAGGCGTCGCAGTGGCCATCGCGGGAGAGCTCGGTGTTCCCATCCGCTACGTCGGGGTCGGGGAGGGCATCGACGACCTGCTGCCGTTCTCGGCCGAGGACTACGTCGCGGCGCTGTTCGAGAAGGCCTGGTAGGGGGCGATGCCGGCGACCGCACGTGACGACACGCACATGCGCGAAGCCCTGCGGCTCGCCGCGAAGGGAATCGGGCGCACGAGCCCGAACCCGATGGTCGGGGCGGTCATCGTGGATGGGCGCGGCGCCGTCGTCGGTACCGGCTACCATGCGCGCGCGGGCGGCGACCACGCCGAGGTTCGAGCGCTGGCCGAGGCCGGGCGGGCCGCACGGGGCGCGACGCTGTACTGCACGCTCGAGCCGTGCTGCCATCACGGGAGAACGGGACCGTGCGTGGAACGGATCGTCGAGGCGGCCGTCGCTCGCGTGGTGGTGGCCATGCCGGACCCGAATCCCGCCGTCGACGGCAAGGGCATCGAGTCGCTCCGCGCGCGGGGGATCGCGGTCGACGTGGGCCTCCGGGAGCGCGAGGCGGCGCGCTTGAACGAGGCGTTCGTGACCTGGGTGGCCGAGCGGCGGCCGTTCGTGACGCTGAAGGTCGCGGCCAGTCTCGACGGGCGCATCGCGGCGCGGCCCGGCGCCCGTACGGCGCTGACGTCGCCCGCGGCGAATCGGATCGTGCATGGCCTGCGGGCCCGCGTCGACGCCATCGGCGTCGGCTCGACGACCGTCCTGGTGGACGACCCCCTGCTCACGGCCCGCGGGGCGCCGCGGTCGTTGCCGCTGACGCGGGTCGTCTTCGATCGCCGGCTGCGCACGCCGCCGGCGGCCCGGCTCCTCGGCACGCTGGACGCCGGACCCGTCGTCGTGCTGACGGTCGAGTCCGCTTCGGCGCAGCAGCGCGAGCGGCAGGCGCGGCTGGCGGACGCGGGGGCGGAAATCGAGCGTCTGGACGCCGGCGGGTCCCTGCGCGACGCGTTCGCGCGGCTTGCCGGGCGCGGATTGACGAGTCTGGTGCTGGAAGGCGGGCGGCGGGTGCACGAGGCGGCGTGGGAGGCCGGACTGGTCGACCGGGTGCAGGTGTTCGTCGCCCCGGTCGAGCTGGGTCCGTCGGGCGTCGCCTGGATGGACCGCGGCGCGATTCTCCGCGGGGTCGATACCTTGTCGGTCCGCGCCTGCGGGCCGGACCTGTTGATGGAAGCCGATGTTCACAGGACTGATTGAGGAGCTGGGCGCGGTCGCCGGCGTCGAGGAGTTGCCGACCGGGCGGCGGTTGCGGATAGCGACCGCCGTCGCCGCGGAGCTCGCGCTCGGCGACAGCGTCGCCGTCAACGGCGTCTGCCTGACCGTGGTCCGGTTCGATGCGGCCGGATTCGACGCGGAGGTTTCGCCGGCGACGCTGCGGGTCACGAATCTGGGGGATCTGCGCGACGGGGCGACCGTGAACCTCGAACGTCCGTTGCTGCCCTCCGATCGGCTCGGCGGCCACTTCGTGCAGGGGCACGTGGACGGTGTCGGGAGCCTCGCCGGGATAGAGCAGGAGACCGACTTCTGGTGGGTGACGGTGCGTTTCCCGGAGAGTCTGTCGCGCTACCTCGTGCCGAAGGGCTCGGTTGCGGTCGACGGCATCAGTCTCACCGTGGCCGGTCTCGAGACGGATCGCTTCGCGGTGCAGATCGTCCCGCACACGTGGCGGCACACGAACCTCCACGCCCGGCGCGTCGGCGACGCCGTCAACATCGAGTGCGATATCATCGGGAAGTACGTCGCCCGCGCCGTCGAGGCGTTCAGGGGCGGCCCGACGGGTGATGGCGAGCGCGACAGATGAGCGACGGCGAGCGCGACAGATGAGCGACGGGAAGACGGAAGGGTCGGCCGCGCGCGGCGCGCGCTTTGCGACCATCGACGAGGCGGTGGAGGCGTTCCGCCGCGGGCGCATGCTGATCGTCGTCGACGACGAGGATCGCGAGAACGAGGGCGACCTGACCATCGCCGCCGACCAGGTCACGCCGGACGCGATCAACTTCATGGCGCGCTACGGCCGCGGCCTGATCTGTCTGTCCATGACCGGTCAGCGCCTCGACGAGCTCGAGATCCCGATGATCGTGAGCGAGAACACGTCGCGCTTCGAGACGGCGTTCGCGGTGCCTATCGACGCAAAGCACGTCACCACGACCGGCATCTCGGCCGCCGACCGGGCCGCGACCATCCGGGTGGCCATCGACCCGGCGACCCGGCCGGCCGACCTCGCCAAGCCCGGTCACGTGTCCCCCTTGCGCGCCCGCGACGGGGGCGTGCTCGTGCGCGCCGGTCAGACCGAGGCAGCGGTGGATCTGGCGCGGCTCGCCGGTCTCTATCCGGCCGGCGTCATCTGCGAGATCATGAACGACGACGGCACGATGGCCCGCGTGCCGGATCTCGACCGGTTCGCGCGCCGGCACGATCTGCTGATGATCACGGTGGCGGATCTCATCAAGCACCGGATGCGCCACGACCGCCTCGTCAAGCGCCTCGCGTCGGCCGAGCTCCCCACCGCGCACGGGCCCTTCACGGTGACCGCCTACGACAGCCTCATCGACGGCCGGACCCACGTCGCGCTCGTGCGGGGGGAGGTCGGCGACGGCAAGGGCGTGCTCGTGCGCGTCCATTCGCAGTGCCTGACCGGCGACGTGCTCGGGTCCACCCGTTGCGACTGCGGCGCCCAGTTGTCGCGGGCCCTGGAGCGGATTGCGGCCGAGGGCCGCGGCGTGCTCCTCTACCTCAACCAGGAGGGGCGCGGCATCGGGCTCGCCAACAAGATCCGCGCCTACGAGCTGCAGGATCAGGGGCTCGACACCGTGGAGGCGAACGAACACCTCGGCTTCAAGGCGGACCAGCGCGACTACGGAATCGGCGCCCAGATACTGGGCGACCTCGGCGTGCGCACGATGCGCCTGCTCACCAACAATCCCCGGAAGTTCGTGGGCCTCGACGGCTACGGGCTGGCCGTGGAGGCGTCCGTTCCGTTGGAGATCGAGCCGACCGAGTTCACCGAGCGCTACCTCCGCACGAAGAAGGAGAAGCTCGGCCACCGTCTCTCGTCGGTATGACGCGGGCCGCCTGCGCTCACCTGCCCCGGTTGACGCCACAAGCCGCCACAACCTAGAATAACCAGTTTGTTGAGAGTCAGTTACGGCTTCTCATCAGGTGGTCCGGTCAGGAGCGGGCCCTTCCGATGTTCCAGGTACTCGGCTCACGCCTGCAGGATGTCTTCGGGTCGTTGCGCCGCGAGGTGCGGCTGACGCCGGAGACGGTCGAGCGCACGCTGCGCGAGATCCGCCTGGCGCTGCTCGAGGCGGACGTCAACTTCAAGGTCGTCAAGGCCTTCGTCGACCGGGTACGGGATCGGGCGACCGAGCGGAAGGTGCTCGACAGCCTCACCCCGTCGCAGCAGGTGGTCGCGATCGTGCGCGACGAGCTGCTGAAGCTCTTCGGCGACTCCCCCGCGGGGCTCTCCACCGCCGCCGAGCGGCCGCAGGTGGTCCTGCTGGTCGGCCTGCAGGGCTCGGGCAAGACCACCACCACCGCGAAACTGGGACGCTGGCTGGTCGGACAGGGCCGGCATCCGCTCCTGGTCTCCACGGACGTCCGCCGGCCGGCGGCCATCGAGCAGTTGGCCGTTCTCGGACGGGACGCGGAGCTGCGGGTGCACGAGGGGGGCACCGGGGATCCCGTGCGCCGCGCCGCCTCGGCGGTGTCCGAGGCGCGGAAGCTGGGCTTCGACGTCGTGCTCGTGGACACGGCCGGGCGCCTCCACGTGGACGACGAGCTGATGCAGGAGATCGTCGCCATCCGCGAGGCGGTCGAGCCCTCCGACCTGCTGTTCGTGGCCGATGCGATGACCGGGCAGGACGCGGTGCGGAGCGCCGGCGAGTTCAACCACCGGCTCGGGGTGACCGGCGTCGTGCTCACGAAGCTGGACGGCGACGCGCGGGGCGGCGCGGCGCTGTCGGTGGTCTCGGTGGTCGGCGTGCCGGTGGTGTTCGCTGCGACCGGGGAGCGGATGAACGACCTGGAGCCCTTCCGGCCGGAGCGGCTCGTGTCGCGTCTGCTCGGGCTGGGCGACGTGCTGAGTCTCGTGGAGCGGGCCGAGCAGGCGATTGACCGCGACGACGCGGTCTCGATGGCGACGCGCATACGGCGCAACGAGATCACGCTCGACGATCTGAAGCAGCAGATGCGGGCCGTCGGGCGGATGGGGCCGCTGAATCAGGTGCTGGGCATGATTCCGGGGCTCGGTTCGCGCATGCCGGCGGCGGACGTCGATGCGGGTGCGCTGACCCGCATGGTGGCCATCATCGATTCGATGACGGCGCACGAGCGACGCAACCCGACGGTGATGAACGGCAGCCGGCGGCGTCGGGTCGCGCGCGGCAGCGGGACGACCGTGCAGGAGGTGAATCGGCTGCTCAGGCAGTTCGCGCAGATGCGGAAGGTGTTGAAGTCCGTCGGCGGCACGAGCCGGCGGAAGGGAAAGCGGCGGCGCATGGCGCTGCCGGCCATGCGATGATGCCGCGGGCTGCCGGGCGAAGGAGAGAGGATGCTGACGATTCGACTGCGGCGACAGGGAGCCAGGAAGAGCCCGTTCTATCGGCTGGTGGTGATCGATTCGCGCAGTGCGCGCGACGGACGCGCGATCGAGGTCGTGGGGCACTACGACCCGACGGCGCAGCCCGAGGCGCTGACGGTGAAGCTCGACCGCGTCGAGCACTGGGTGGCGCAGGGGGCGCAGATGAGCGACACGGTTCGCACGCTGGTCGCTCGCCATCCCGCCGCCGAGAGCGACGAAGCGGCGCCGGCGGAGTCGGCGGCCTCGTGAGCCGCGCGCGCGACGTGGTGGAGGTAATCGCGAAGGCGCTGGTGGATCACCCCGAGTCGGTTCAGGTGGAAGAGCGGGTCGACCGCGGCGGCGTGCGGATCGAGTTGACGACGCGTGCGGGAGATCTCGGGAAGCTCATCGGACGCCGGGGGCGCACCGCGTCGGCAGTGCGGGCGCTGGCCGACATCGCCGCCGAGCGCGACGGCCTGCGGGCGGCGGTGGATTTCCTCGACGGGGAGGAATGAAGGAAGAGAAGGAGGCCGGGCCCTGGAGCGCGATGGCCGTCGTCGGCGTCGTGGCGCGGACCCACGGGACGCACGGCGAGGTCGTGGTCAACCCGGAGACGGACTTTCCGGAAGACCGTTTCCGCGCGGGTGGAACGCTCTTCCTGGCTCGGGCGGGAGAGCCGGTCGCCATGCGGATTCGGAAGACGCGGTTTCACGGCGGCCGGCCGCTCGTCTCCTTCGACCGGATCGAGACGCTCGACGAGGCGGAGCGGTTGCGGGGGGCCGAGTTGCGGGTGCCCGAGGAAGCCCTGCATCCGCTTCCCGCGGATACCTGGTACGAGCATGAGCTGGTCGGCTGCGCCGTGCGGACGGCGAGCGGCGAAGCGATCGGGACGGTCTGCCGCATCGAAGGACCCGCCGGTGCGCAGCGCCTGATCGTGCGGGAGGAGAAAGGCGAGATCGACGTGCCGCTGGTGGCCGGGATCTGCGTCTCGATCGACGTACGGGCCCGGACCATCGTCATCGACCCGCCGGACGGGCTGCTCGAGGTCAACCGCACGAGGGTTCGCAGGGCCGGCAGACGCGTCCGGCGCTCGTGGCCGGCGCGCGCCGTCGAGGGGCCGGGCGCATGAAGTTCGACGTCGTCACGGTGTTTCCGGATCTGGTGGAGCAGGTCACGAGCGTCGGCGTGGTGGGTCGGGCGCGCGAGAGGGGGCTGGTGGACCTGGCGGTGCACGACCTGCGGGACTTCACGACCGATCGCCACCGTACGGTGGACGATGCGCCGTACGGCGGCGGGCCGGGGATGGTGCTCAAGGTCGAGCCGTTTCTGCGCGCGGTCGACCACGTGCGGCAGCGGCGCGGGGAGCCCGGTGCGGTAATCCTGATGTCGCCGCAGGGGGAGACCTTCACCCACGAGGCGGCGGTCCGGATGAGTCGACTCGACCACGTGGTGTTGCTGTGCGGGCGCTACCAGGGCGTCGACGAGCGCGTGCGCGTGCAGGTGGCCACCGGGGAACTCTCGATCGGCGACTACGTCCTCAGTGGCGGCGAGCTGGCCGCGGCCGTCGTGATCGACGCCGTGTCGCGGCAGATGCCGGGGGTCGTGGGCAACGCGGAGTCCGTCGCGACCGACTCGTTCGTGCGCCGGATGCTGGACTGTCCGACATACACCCGACCCGCGCAACTCGCCGGGCACGCCGTGCCGGAGGTGCTGGTGTCGGGCGATCACGGTGAGATTCGGCGCTGGCGCAAGCGGGAGGCGGTGAAGCGCACGTTCCGCCGGCGACCCGATCTGTTGCGGCGTGCGCGTCTCGACGACGAGGAACGGGAGTGCCTTCGCGAGCTGCAGGCGGGGGGGACCCGGGAGTCTGCGCCGCCGGCGGTCGCAGACGACGCCAGCCAGGAGTCTGCGCCGCGGAACGCAGCGAAGCGAAGTGCTGCGGCGCAGGGGCATGGAGCGGGGGATGAGCCGAAACGCCGAGTCAGCGAGGCGTTTCGGGGCGCTGGGAGATCAGAGGCATGAAGGCCATCGAAGCGGTGGAGCAGGACCAGTTGGTCGAGCGGCCCGACATTCGGTCGGGCGACACCATCCGCGTGCACGTCCGAGTGACCGAGGGTGAGAAGGAACGGATTCAGGTCTTCGAAGGGATCGTCATCGGCCAGCATCAGCGCGGCGCCGGGTCGACCGTCACCGTCCGCAAGGTGTCGTTCGGGCAGGGCGTGGAGCGGATCTTCCCGCTGCACTCGCCGATGATCGACCGCATCGAGGTCGTACGCTCCGCGCGGGTGCGCCGCGCGAAGCTCTACTTCCTGAGGAAGCTGCGGGGCAAGGCGGCGCGCATGCGGGAGCGCCGCCGCCGCTAGCCGCGCCGCGGAAGTGGCACGCTCGTCGACATCGCGGCGCCTGCGCCTCGCCGCACGACGGACCATCGAGAACTCCCTGCGGCGGCGCGGGTTCGACTCCGTCGCGGGGGCCGACGAGGTCGGCCGCGGGGCCCTGGCCGGACCCGTGGTGGCCGCGGCCGTGGTGCTCGATCCGCGGCGGCATATCCCGGGCCTGCGCGATTCCAAGTTGCTGACGCCGGCGCAACGCGAGCGACTCTACACGGAGATCACCGGCAGCGCCCGCTGGGCGGTCGGGTCGGTCACGCCGGCCGACGTCGATCGGCTCAACGTGCACCGGGCCTCGCTCGATGCGCTGAGACAGGCCATCGCGGCACTGGAGCCGCGGCCGGCCTTCGCTCTCATCGACGGCTTCCGCGTGCCGGATCTGGGTGTGCCGCAGCGCGGCATAGCCGGCGGCGATCGACGCTGCGCGGCGATCGCGGCAGCGTCCATCGTCGCGAAGGTGACACGCGATCGGGAGATGGCTCGGTTGCACGAGGTCGATCCCCGCTATGGTTTCGACAGGCACAAGGGCTACGCGACACGCGCTCACCTCGAGGCCGTAGCCCGGTTCGGGTACTCGGAGGCGCATCGGCGCACGTTCCGGCCGCGCGCCCTGTGACGGGAATGCACCGCGAACCGGTACTGCCCGCGACATCGTCGCTGATCTGTCTCGTGACCGATCGGCACGTGCTCGCGCACGCCGCGGTTCGGGATGACGGCCTGTGGCTGCGGCAGCTTCTCGCGCTGATTGCCGATTGCGCGGACGCGGGCGTCGACCTCGTGCAGATCAGGGAGCCGGGGCTGTCCGACCGCCGGCTGCTGGCTCTCGTGCGCGGCGCGGTGGACCGTACCCGGACCACGTCCGCGCGGGTGGTCGTGAACGACCGGCCGGACGTGGCGCTGGCGGCCGGCGCCGCCGGCGTGCACCTGAAGGACGACCAGCGCTCCGCCGTACGCGTTCGGGCCCTGGGACCGGCCGATTGGATCCTCGGGCGGTCGGTGCACGACGCGGACTCCGCCCGGCGGGCGACGGAGTCCGGCGCCGTCGACTACCTGCTGGCCGGCACGTTGTTCCCGACCGCGTCGAAGCCGGGCCGGCGGCCCCTTGGTCCGGACGCGCTGCGGAGCATCGTGGGCGCGGTGAACCGACCGGTCCTGGCGATCGGCGGGGTGGGGGTGCCCGAAGCGGCCGCGGTGGCGGCGACCGGCGCCGCCGGCGTCGCCGGCATCCGGCTTTTTCGGATTCCTCCGGGCGCGGATCACCGGACTCGGATTGCCGCGCGGGTTCGAGCGCTGCGGGCCGCGTTTGACAGCCGGGGAACCCTCCATTAGTGTGCCGGCTCGTGGCCGATCCCGCTCCGGAACGTTTCGGCAAGCTTCTGATCGACGCCCGCAGGGCGCGGGGCATGTCGCTCCAGGAGGTCTCCGGTTCCACGAAGATTCCCGTATCGAAGCTCCAGGCGATTGAACGCGACGATATCGGGAGCCTGCCGGGCGGGATCTTCACCCGGGGCTTCGTGCGTTCCTACGCCGAGGCCGTGGGACTGGATCCGCAGGAGACCCTGTCGAGGTTCGAAGAGAAGTTCCCCGACGAATCCTCCGTCGCGACTCTGCACGCGACCATCGAGGGGCGCGCGAACGAGGAGTTCGTGAGGCGGCAGCGGGCGGCGAAGGGCGTGGTCTGGCTCGGACTGCTGATGCTGCCGCTGATGGTGTGGCTGCTGAGCGTCGTTGCCCCGGACGACCAGCGGCCGGCGACGCCGGCCGCGATGGTCGTCGAGGACCTCGATTCTTCCGAGGAGGCGTCCGCCCCCGCACGCGAACCCCGGCCGGCGTCCCCGACTGCGCCGAACTCCCCGCCGCCGGGAGAATCCGAGGCGCGCCCCGAGCCGCTGCAGGTCGCTCCGACCGGGTCCGCGCCGCTCACGATGGAGATAATGCCGACGGGGGACTGCTGGGTGCTGGCTTCGGCCGACGGAGATACGGTGCTCTCGCGGGTGCTCGGCGCCGGGGAGCGGCAGGTGATCGTCGCACGGAACGGGATCGACCTGCGGATCGGAGACGCCGGCGCATTCGCGTTCGCCATCAATCAGCGTCCGGGACGCGTGCTGGGCGACCCCGGCGAGGTCGTGAACGTGAGCGTCACGCCGTCGAACTACCTGAGCTTCGTCGTCGAGTGATCCGCGGTCCGCGCGAGGACGCGTGCGACGCCCGCGTCGTCCGTCAGCGGACGCCGTCGCGTCCGGAGAGGTCGACCTGGAGGCCGCGGGTGTCGATGCGGCAGTCGAGCACCGACGCGCCGGCTTCCGCCAGGGTGCGGCGCACGGTGCCCGTGCGGTCGGGAGGGGCCAGAAAGAGGAGGCAGCCGCCGCCGCCGGCGCCGCAGACCTTGGCGGCGTCGGCGCCTGCCTGCAGGCCGCACCGGACGAGATCGTCGAGGCGGTCGGTGGTGACCCCGGGGGCCAGACGCCGGCGAAGGTCCCATTCGAGCGCGACGTGGCGGGCGACCTCGTCCCAGCGCGCCGTCTCGAGCGCCTGCCGCATGCCGAGTGCGACGTCGCGAATCTCGTCGAACAGGGAGCTGACCGCCGCATCGCCGTCGATGCGGCGCTTGGTCACTTCCCAGTTGTTGATGCCCGAGTCGCGCGACTGCCCCGTGTAGACGAGAACCATCCGGCTCGCCAGGGCGTCCGCGTCCACGTTCAGCGGAGTCCGCGTCACGCCGGCCGGACCCATTTCGAGCGCCGCGATTCCACCGTAGGTCGCGGGCCGGTAGTCCTGCGCGCCCGTGGGGACGCCGAGCACCTGGGCCTCGAGGTTGAGGGCCAGGTCGATCAGCGCTTCGCCGGCGAGCGGGCGGTTCCGCCAGCGTGCCAGGGCCGCGCACAGGGCGATGTTCAGCGCCGAGGATCCCGCCAGTCCCGCCCCGACGGGAGCTGCCGAACGCGTGGAGACGGCAAGTCCTTCGGCCCGGAAGAAACGGAGGATGCGGGCCACGAGGCGCGATGCCTCGCTCTCGTCCAGCTCCGACCAGTGGGAGACTTCGACCTGCGCCCCGGTGTCTCCCGCATCGACGCGCAGTCCGCCCGCGGGACGCTCGGTCAGCCGGCACTCGGCCCGGATGGTGATGGCCGCGTTGAGTGTCTGCGCGTTCTCGTGAAACAGATAGAGCGGCCAGATGTCGAGCGTCCCGCCCGCCAGGTCGACTCGCGTGGGAGCCGACGCGTGAACCTGCACGCACGAATTATAATGAGCCGCAGCGGCAGCCCGCCGGCGTCGATGCCCGCCCGCGCGTCCGGGACGGACCCTCGGTCCGCTCGTCCGCACCTCCGCCGACGGTATTCGCCGTCCACTGGATGCCTACTGGTCTGCAGCGTCATGTCGGTCAACTGGTGGTCGCCGGCTTTGCCGGCGTCACGCTGCCGGTGGAGTTGCGCGCGCTCGCTCGGGAGTTCGAACTGGGGGGAGTGATACTGTTCGCGCGCAACGTCGAAGCGCCGCTGCAGGTGGCCGAGGTGGCGTACGCCGTCAAGCAGTTGTCGGAAGTTCCCCCGTGGGTGAGCGTCGATCAGGAGGGCGGGCGGGTGCAGCGACTGCGGGCGCCGTTCACCGAATGGCCGCCGCCGGCGTCGATCGGCAGACGCGGAGACGCGGAGTTGGCGGCGCGTTTCGGTCGCGCCCTCGCGCGCGAGTTGCGGAGCGTCGGCATCACGTTGGACTACGCACCGGTGCTCGACGTGCTGACGAACGCGGCCAACCCGGTCATCGGCGACCGGGCGCTGGCGGAGGATTCCGCCGCGGTCGCCCGCCTGGGCGCCGTCCTCATCCGCGCGATCGAAGCCGAGGGGGTGGCCGCCTGCGCCAAGCACTTTCCCGGCCACGGCGACACGAGTGTCGACTCCCATCTGGATCTGCCGGTGGTCGAGCACGAGCGCGGCCGGCTCCTGGAGGTCGAGTTGCCGCCGTTTCGTGCCGCGGTAGATGCCGGAGCGGCAGCGATCATGACCGCCCACGTCCGGTATCCGGCCCTCGACGACGCATCGCCGGCGACCCTGTCACGGGCCGTGGTCACGGGGTTGTTGCGCGACGAGCTCGGGTACGACGGGCTCGTCGTGAGCGACGACCTCGCGATGGGGGCAATCGCGAAGCTCCAGGCGCCGGCCCCGGCCGCCGTCGCGGCGGTCAGGGCGGGATGCGATCTGCTGCTGCTGTGCGAGCCCGAACCGGCGATGCAGGCCACGGTCATCGAAGGGTTGATTCACGCGGTCGAGGACGGCTCGTTGCCCGCCGGGCGCGTGGAGGAGGCGTTGCGGCGGCAGCGGCGCGCCCGCGAGCGGTTCCTGCAGGGCGACGACGGCTGGCGCCCGCCTGCGCAGGCGCAGTTGAACGAGACAATCGGTTGCGCCGAGCACCAGGACATCGCCGGGCTGATGCGGGAGTCGCTGTAGGGCTTGCAGGGAATGCGGAGGCCGCCGGCGTTGCGCGGGGGTGATCGGATCGCGCTGGTTGCGCCGGCGAGCCCGTTCGAGCGGGAAGTCTTCGACCGCGGCGTCGAGGAGGTGCGGGCGCTGGGCCTCACGCCCGTGTTCGGGCCTTCGGTCTTCGAGCGCCGGGCGTACGTGGCCGGACCTGCCGGCACACGGGCCGCGGCGTTCGCCGCGGCCTGGCGCGATCCGTCCATCGCCGGGCTGTTCGCGGTTCGCGGCGGTTACGGGAGCGCACAGTTGCTGCCCCGGCTCGCGGCCGGCGACGTGCGTGCGGGGCGCAAGGTGCTGCTCGGGTCCAGCGACGTGACGGCGTTGCTGAGCTGGGTGACGACGCATTGCGGGCTGGTCGCCTTCCACGGGCCGATGCTGATGCACCTGGCGGCCGGCGCCGCGGGCTACGATCGGGCGTCCCTGCTGGGGCAACTGACGGGGCGCCGTCCCTACGGCGAGCTCGCGGCGGACGGACTCGAGGCGCTGAAGGGGGGGCGGGCTCGCGGGCCGCTGTTCGGGGGGACGCTCACCCAGCTCGTCGCCTCGCTCGGCACGCCGTTCGCCTTCGATCCGCCGCCGGGATTCGTGCTCCTGCTGGACGAGGTCGACGAGCGACCCTACCGGCTCGACCGGATGCTGGTCCAGCTTCGCCAGTCCGGCATCCTCTCTCGCGCCCGCGCCGTGGTCTGTGCGGAGTTTCCCGGATGCGACGAATCGGGAGGGGGGCTGACGGCGCGCGCCGTGGCTGCCGATCTGCTGGACGACGTGCCGGGGCCGGTGCTGTTCGGACTGCCGACGGGGCATGCCGCCGGGCCGCTCCTGACGGTGCCGCTCGGCGTCGACGTGACCGTGGAGACGACGCCGGCCGGCCGGCTCGTCGTCGAGGAGGCGGCGGTCGAATGACCAGCGTCTACTTCATCGGCATCTGCGGCACGGCGATGGCGACCCTGGCCGCGATGCTGAAGCGCCAGGGGTTGCGCGTGCGCGGATCGGATGCCCACGCCTATCCGCCCATGGACAGCTTCCTGGCGGCGCAGGGAATCACGCCCCGGCTGGGCTACGACGCCGATCATCTCGGCGACGATATCGACGTCGTGGTGATCGGCAACGCGGTGTCTCGCGGCAACCCCGAGGTGGAGGCGGTGCTCTCGCGCCGGCTGCGCTACGTCTCGTTGCCGGAGATGGTGCGCGAACGGTTTCTCCGGAACGCGCGGCCGATCGTCGTTGCGGGAACGCACGGCAAGACCACGACGACGTCGATGACGGCCTGGGCCCTGGTCGAATCCGGCGCGGACCCCGGTTTCCTGGCCGGCGGCATCCCGCGCAACTTCGGCGCGAGCTATCGTCTCGGGGGCAGCGATCTGTTCGTGATCGAGGGGGACGAGTACGACAGCGCCTTCTTCGACAAGACCGCGAAGTTCCTGAAGTACCTGCCGTTCGTCGCGGTCGTCGGCAACCTGGAGTTCGATCACGCCGACATCTACCCGGACCTGCCGGTTCTTCGTCTCGCGTTTCGCCGCTTCCTGGCGCTGGTGCCGGCGAACGGCCGCGTGCTGCTCGGGCACGACGATCCGGGAGCGCGGGAGCTGCGCGACGCCGCGTACTGCCGCGTGGAGACGTTCGGCCTCGAGCCCGGGGCCGACTGGCGCGCGGTGGGTGTCGAGCAGGGCCCGGATCGGACGCGGTTCGACGTGGTTCGCGAGGGCGAGGCGGTGGCTTGCGTCGACCTGCCGATGATCGGCTCCTTCAACGTGCGCAACGCGCTGGCCGCGGTGGCTGCCGGGGCGGCCGTCGGCGTGAGTCCGGAGGCGTCGGCGGCGGCGCTCGGCCGCTTCGCCGGCGTGCGCCGGCGGCTCGACTTCTGCGGCATCGGGCGCGGCGTGTCCGTTTACGACGACTTCGCCCACCATCCGACGGCGGTGCGCGAGACCGTGGCTGCCGTCCGGACCGCGTCGGAGGATGGGCGTGTCTGGGCCGTGTTCGAGCCGCGCTCGGCGACCTCGTGCCGCCGCGTCTTCCAGGGCGCCTATGCCGAGGCGCTCGCGGCGGCGGACGAGGTGCTCGTGGCCCCGGTCTTTCGATCGGCGCTGCCGGCCGGCGAACGGCTCTCGGAGACCAGGCTCGTCGAGGACCTGACGGCGGCCGGAACGCGCGCGCGGCATTGCGCCACGATCGAGGCCATCGGGGACACGATCGTCAGCGAGGCGCGGGAGGGCGATCGGGTCGTGCTGATGTCGAACGGAGACTTCGGCGGGCTGCGTGACACGCTGTGCCGGCGGCTCGGCGCGTCATCGCCGCCGGCGGATGCATGAGGTGACCGGAGCTGTGTCCCGGGAGTGGGAGTTGTTCCCGGACGGGGACGCTGCGCTGGTGCTCGCGTTTCCGGCTCGTCTGGACCCGCGCATCAATGCGCGCTGCGTTGCCGTGGCCGAGGCGCTCCGGCGGAGGCCCGTGCAAGGCGTGCGGGACGTGGTCGAGGCGTTCGCAACCGTCACCGTCCACTTCGATCCGCTCGCGGGCGACGCCGGCGCGATCGAGACCGTGCTGCGCAGCCTGGCCGAGAAGGCCACCGCTCCCGCCGGCGAGGATCCGCTCCCGCCGGGGCGCGAGGTCCGACTGCCGGTATGCTACGGCGGCGCGCGCGGACCGGATCTGGCCGACGTGGCCCGCTTCGCGCGCTGCAGCGAAGCGGAGGTCGTGGAACGGCACTGCCGCGCGTCGTATCGCGTGTACATGCTCGGGTTCCAACCGGGCTTCGCCTACCTGGGCGCAGTCGACCCGCGGATTGCCGCGCCGCGGCGGGAGGTGCCCCGGGTCCACGTGCCGGCCGGCTCGGTCGGCATCGCGGCCCGGCAGACGGGCGTCTATCCGGTCGCCTCGCCGGGCGGCTGGCAGTTGGTCGGGCAGACTCCGGTTCGCATCTTCGACATGTCCCGCTCCGATCCCTTTCTGCTGGCGGCGGGAGACCGGGTGCGCTTCGAACCGATCGACGAGGCGTCGTACGACCGGCTGGAGGGCGGCCGGCCGTGACGAGCGCACAGCCGGGGTTGATCGTCGAGGACGGGGGGCTGCTGACGACGGTTCAGGATACCGGCCGCTGGGGCTACCAGCACTACGGCGTTTCCGTGTCGGGTGCGATGGACCCGGCCGCCCACCGGCGGGCCAACCGGCTGGTCGGCAACCCGCCCGAGGCGGCCACGCTCGAGATCACCCTGGTCGGCCCGGTGCTGCGCTTCCGGACCGCCGCGCGGATCGGCGTCTCGGGGGCGGCGTTCGAGCTGCGGCTCGATGCCCGCGCCGTGTCGACCGACACGCTGCTGCATCCCGAGCCCGGGCAGACGCTGGCGTTCGGACGGCGGACGGCGGGAGCGCGCGCGTACCTGGCGGCAGCGGGGGGCATTCTCGTGCCTGTCGTCCTCGGCAGCCGCTCGACGCACCTGCGCAGCGGCATGGGGGGGCTGGAGGGGAGGGCGCTCAGGGTCGGAGACGGGCTGGCCGTCGGTTCGTCGCGCGGCGTGCCGCACCGGGAGTCGGCCGCGGCCCGGTGGGGGCGGTCCATGCCCCTTGGGGGCGCGCGCGTACGGGTGCTTCCCGGCCCCCATGCCGGCCTGTTCGATCCGGAAATGCTGCGGCGGCTGGAGACCGCGCGCTACACGATTCGGCCGGAGTCGGATCGGATGGGTTATCGTCTGGACGGCGCACCGATCGCCGGGCCCGCGGGTCTGAGCCTGCTGTCTCAGGGCATGCCCGTCGGCGCGGTCCAGGTCGTCCCGTCGGGGGGCGTCATCGTCGCCATGGCGGATCGCCAGACGGCCGGGGGGTATCCACGCGTGGCGACCGTCATAACGGCCGACATCCCCGTGCTCGGGCAACTCGCTCCCGGCGACTGGATCGAGTTCCAGCGGTGTGATCCACGCACCGCGCGGGAGGCGCTGGTGGAGGCCGAGGAGGAGCGTGAGAGCACCTGAACCGGTGTCGCCGGCGAGCCCGCCGACCCTAGATCCCCGGCGGAACGCAGGCCGCCGGCGGGATGTCGATCGGGATCTGAGGGCGTTGCTCGGCGCCGCCCTCGATCCGCGACGCCTGCGCTGCGACGATCCGCTCGCCCCGCTGACGACCTTCCAGGTAGGGGGGCGGGCCGACTGGCTTCTCGATTCCCGTTCCGAGCGGGAGGTGGCCGCCGCGGTGCGCGCGGCCCGCACCCTCGAGCTGCCGGTCACCCTGCTGGGAGGCGGCTCGAACGTGCTGGTCAGCGACGCCGGGGTGCGCGGACTCGTCGTCCGGTTCCGGCACGGCGAGATTGCCGCGACGCCGCCCGGAACGGTGCGGGCGACGGCAGGGGTCACGCTGAACGGGCTGGTCCGCTGGACGGTCAGCCGCGGCCTGGCCGGTCTGGAGGCCTGGGCCGGCACGCCGGGCACGGTCGGGGGCGCCATCTGCGGCAACGCGCATTTCCGCGGCCGCCTGATCGGCGAGCTGGTGACCGCGGTCGGCCTTCTGGGGCCGGAAGGCGGCATCCGGCGCGTCTCCCCGGAGCGGATGGGCTTCGGGTACGACCGCAGTCGCGTGCAGGAGAGCGGCGAGGTGGTGCTCTGGGCGGAGTTCGCGGTGGGGGCCGGAAAGGTGGCGGACCTGCGCGCCGAAGCACGGTCGTCGCTGCGCTTCCGGAAACGCACGCAGCCGCTGGCGGCTCCGAGCGCGGGCTGCGTGTTTCGCAATCCGGACCCGCGGCGGCAGGACCTGCCGGCCGGCGCGCCATGCGCCGCCGGCGCGTTGATCGATGGCGCCGGCCTGAAGGGACGCGCCGTCGGCGCGGCGCGCGTGTCGCACGTGCACGCGAACTTCATCGTCACCGATCCGGGAGCCCGGGCGCGGGACGTGCGCGCGCTGATCGATCGGTGCCGGGCGGACGTAGAGGCCAGGTTCGGCGTGACGTTGGTCCCGGAGGTCGTGTTTCTGGGGGAGTTCGACGCGACAGCCTGAGGCGTCGAACGACGGCAATGGCCACACTCATCGTCGAAGGCGGCCAGCGACTCGCCGGGTCGGTGAACGTCGAAGGCAACAAGAACGCGGCGTTGCCGCTCCTGGCCGCCTGTCTGCTCACCGAAGAGCCGTGCACGTTGACCAACGTGCCGCGGATCGGCGACGTGCGGGTCATGGCCGACCTGCTGCGGGGACTCGGCGCCGAGGTCGACGGCATCGGCACCACGACGTTGCGCGTGCGCTGCGCGGACGTCCGCAGCGACGAGCCGGACCCGCGGCTCGTCGGACGATTGCGCGGCTCCGTGCTGCTGGTGGGTCCCCTGCTGGCGCGACTGGGCCGCGCGAGGCTGGCCCGACCGGGCGGGGACTTTCCCGGCCGGCGTACGCTGGCCGCCCATCTGCAGGCGCTGCGGGCCATGGGGGTGCGGGACGAAGCGGGGGAGCGCCATACCTTCGTTGCGCCGGACGGGCTGGCGCCGGCGTCGTTCTACCTGGAGGAAGCGTCGGTCACGGGTACGGAAACCGCCATTCTGGCCGCCGCCGCGGCGCCGGGCGTCACCCGCATCCGGCACGCCGCCTGCGAGCCTCACGTCGTCGAGCTGTGCAGGTGCCTGCAGAGCATGGGCGTCGAGATCGAAGGGGCGGGCACGCCGACGCTCCGGGTCGCGGGCGGATCGCGGCTGCGCGGGACCGCGCACGCGCTTCGCGGCGACTACATCGAGGCCGGGAGCTGGGCGGTGGTCGCCGCCATCACCGGGGGAGAGATCGAGGTGGGCGGGGTCGCCGGCCCGGATCTCGAGCCCCTGGTCGCGGTGTTGGGACGCATGCAGGTTCAGTGCGACGTCGAGAACGCGCGTCTCGTCGTGCGGCCGTCGCAACCGCGCGCCGTACGCCAGATCACCACCGCGCCCTGGCCGGGGTTTCCCAGCGACATGGTGAGTCTGGTCACCGTCCTCGCGACCCAGGCCAGCGGGAGGACCCTCATCCACGACTGGATGTACGAGCTCCGCCTGTTCGCACTCGAGCAGTTGAGCGGCATGGGCGCCAACCTCTTCCTCTGCGATCCGCATCGGATCATCGTGGAGGGAGGTCGCAGGCTGAACGGACGGACCCTGGACACGCGCGACCTGCGTTCCGGGATGGCGCTCATCGCGGCCGCGCTGGCGGCCGACGGCGAGAGTCGCATCAGCCCGCTCGAGACCGTCGAGCGCGGCTACGCAAGCGTCGTCGATCGTCTCCGATCGGTCGGCGCGCGAGTGGCCGTGGAGGAATGAGCCGGCCGGGAGGCGGCGCTTCAGCGGCCGGGCGGCGCCGGCGGCGCGATCGGCCGTTGCGGCTCCGGCGGCTGCCCGGGCAGCGTGCGTCCGGACAGCGGCCGGGGCTGCGGTTGCGGTTGTGTCCGCTGCTGCCCGATGGGGATGGCGCCGCCCGGACCTGCACCGGCGCCGGCCGCGGCGCTGGCGCCGACGCGGAACGGACGCAGATCCTCCTCCTCGAGTGCGAGGGTGCGGAGGATGTGGGGCTGCAGCGTCAGCACGATGTCGGTCTCGCGCGTGTCGGTCTGCGTGCGGCCGAAGAGGCGTCCGAGGATCGGGATGCGGCTGAGTCCGGGGATGCCTTCCAGCGTCTCCCGCTCCTCGTCGCGTATCAGGCCGGCGAGGATGTTCGTCTCCCCGTCGCGGAGGCGGATGAGGGTCTCGATGGAGCGGCTGCCGATCTGCGGCAGGTCGCCGAATCCGAGTCCGGAGATGTTGCTGATCGCCATGGCGATGGCCAGCGACACCTCGTCGTTGTGGTGGACGCGCGGCGTGATTTCGATGTTGACGCCGATGTTCTCGTAGTTGTAGGACGTGATCGGCTGCTGGCTGATGCCGCCGGCGGCAAACGGCGTGAACGTCGTGACGGGTATCGGCACCCGGTCGCCGAAGTGCGCCGTCGCCGCGATGCCGCCCGACGTCCGGAGCTGCGGGTTGGCCAGGACCCGCGTGTTCGAGTTCGTTTCGAGCAGCCGGAGCAGCAGGCTGGTGGGGTTGGCCACGAACAGGCTCGAACCGCTGACGCGTTGCACGTCGTCGACGGAGAGACCGAGGCCCGTCTCGTCGCCGATGATTTCCGAGTCGTCACCGCTGGACGCGAACCGCAGGCCGTACTCGCGAAACAGTTGCCGGTCCACTTCGAGCAACTGCACCTCGATGACCACCTCGGCGCGGGCCTTGTCGACGGCCCGGATCAGCCGCGCCGCCGCGTCGATGCGCTCGGGCGTGTCCTTGATCGAGATGGCGTTGGTGGCGGTCACCGGCGCCAGCCGGCGGAGATCGACCACCAGCCGCAGCAGGTCGATGGTCTCACCGACGTCGGCGTTGCTGAGATAGAAGGTCCGGATGATCTCTTCCTCGTACTCCCGGCGCTTCGCCGGGGTGTCCGGGATGATGCTGACCGTGCCGGGCGCGGTGACCCGGAAGAAGTTGCCCGTGCTCCCGGCGACGACGGCCAGCGCCGTGTCGAACGTCATCTCCCGGAGGTCGCCGGAAAAGGGCGCGTCCCGGAACTGCGAGTCGAAGACGATGCTGACGTCGGCAAGCTGCCCCAGCGCCGAGAAGACCGCGCGCGAGCTCGTGCTGCTGAAGACGACCGACGCCGGCAGTACGATGTCCCGCGGCAGATCCAGCCCGGGCGGCGCCGCGTCCAGCGAGCGGTCGATGAGCGCTTCGAGCGCCGTCCGTCCTTCCGGCAGGGCTGCCAGCTCCGCGCGCACGGCCTCGCGCGTCTCGCGGAGGGCGCGCTCGAGTTCGGCCATGCCCGGGTTCAGCTCGTGAGCGATCTGGTATTCCTCGAGCGCCTCCGCCCAGCGCGACGCGCGGGCCAGCCGGCGCCCTTCGGCGAAGTGCATCTGGGCGGCGCGGAGTCGGGCGCGGTCGAGGGCGAGCTGGATGTTGCGGTCGTGCGGCCGTTCCTGCAGCGCCCGCGTATAGGCGACGACAGCCTGGTCGTAGTTGCGCTCGCGCTCGGCGCGCTGTCCGTCCCGCAGGGCGCCGGTGGTCGCACAGGCCGCGGCCGTCAGGGCCAGCAGTACCAGCAGCGTGCCGGAGTACGCCCGCGGGGAACGGCTGGTGGTCCTAACGGAGAAAGCTGTCATCGGTGATGACCTCGACGTCGGCCGGGACGTCCAGCGCGAACAGGCTGTCGGACAGACCCTGGTTCCGCTCGACGTTGGAGAACGAGTAGGTCGAGACCCCGCCCTGGAAGTCGGTGGCCGCCAGCTCGAGAATGTCCAGGGTGACGGGGTCTATGGCGAGGATGAGAGATTCGTAGCCCGCATCGCTCCGAACCGGCCGCAGCTCGACGGCCCAAGCTCCGTCCGCCGACGGCCGGGACGTGTAGCGCGCCGTGAAGTCGCGCCGCAGATCGCCCTCGCCGGCCAGGAAGGAAGCGGGCGTGGAAGCTCCACCCCCTGCAGGCAGGGGACTCACGATCACCTGCCGGTCGGCGGGAAAGTAGGAGCTGACGGCGGCGCCGTCGCAGACGAAGAGCTTCGGTTCGGGACTGACGTAGTCGAACCGCCAGCGGCCCGGCCGGCTGACGTGCACCGTGCCGCGCTCGACGTCGGTGGTCCGGAGAACGCCGCCGGCATAGCGGTGCTCGAAATCCGCCGAGAAGTCCGCAATGCCGTCGTAGTGCGCCTGCAACCTGTCCAGCAGCCGGGCGAGCGGCGGGGCGTCCGGAGACTGGGCCGTGGTCCCGGACGACAGGGTCCAGCCGCAGAGCAGCAGGACCGCAACGCGCAGGAGCCCGCGGCAAGCGCCCCGCTGCATGCGAACGGCGTCGCATCCCGCGTGGTCGGCGTTGCTCCCCGGTCGAGTATGCCGCGCCAGCACCATGGATCCGTGCGCCCGCCGGCTAACGCCCCGAAACGCCTCGCCGGCTCGGCGTTTCGGCCCATCCCCCCCGCTCCATGACCTTGCGCCTCGGCACTCCGCTTCGCTGCGTTCTGCGGCGCAAGCTCCTAGCCCTTGAGGGCGCCGGCTTGCGGTGGCTTCTGTTTCGGCGCGTCCTTGCTCTCCGTCGGCAGCTTGGCCCCCAGCCAATCGACAATGCCTCCCTCGAGCACGCTGGCCCGATGGCCCTGCCGGATCAGCTCGGCGGCGACGCGCGCGCCGACGATCTCCTCGGGGTCGGAGTCGTAGGTGACGATGTCGCGGTCACCGGGGAGTGACGACGTGTCGAAATCCGGCGGCGCGAGCCGAATGGCGCCGGGCAAGCGGACCGTGCTGTGCTCGTACGGATACTTGAGCCGTACGTCCACCAGCAGGGGTGCGGTTGCATCACCGCCTTCGATGCGCTCGTGCAGCTCTTCCTTCGTGATGCGCGGAACGGGCATGTGGACCATTGTCGATGGCGTCCGGCGACAGTGTCAAGGATGGCGGCGTGTCAGTGGGCCGTTGCCCGTGCGACGGCCCGGCGCACGGCGTCGTAGTCGTTCGGCAGCTCGAGCGGCGCGTTGGCGAGTCGCGGCTGGAGTTCGGCGACCGACGCGCGGTGATAGTCGAGCTTGAAGTCGGTGAACTTCAGCCCGTTCGCCGTCGAGATGACCACGACCCGGTCGCTCCCCGCGATGTCGCCGCGCCCGCGCAGCTTGGTCAGCACGGCGAGCGCGACTCCGGTATGGGGGCAGTTGTACATGCCGGTGCGGTCCGCGCGGGCCGAGGCGTCCGCCAGCTCGGCTTCGGTCGCCTGCTCGACGATGCCGTCATACCGTCGCAAGGTGCGGATCGCCTTGTCGATTGAGACGGGGTTGCCGATCCGGATGGCCGATGCCTGCGTGCTGGCGGCCTTGATCGGCTCGAAGTGCCAGCCGTTGCGGTAAGCGCGATAGAGCGGATTGGCCGCGGCGGCCTGGGCCACGACGATGCGCGGGCGGCGGGCGGTGACGCCGAGCGCCTCCATCATGTCGAACCCGGCGCCGAGCGCGCTGACGTTGCCGAGATTCCCCCCCGGAATGATGATGACGTCCGGCACTTCCCAGTCGAACTGCTGGACGATCTCGATCCCCACCGTCTTCTGGCCCTCCAGCCGGACGCTGTTCATCGAGTTCGCGAGGTAGATGCCCTCCTCGGTGGAGAGCCGCTTGACGATGGCCATGCAACCGTCGAAGTCCGTATCGAGCGCGAGCACGGTGGCGCCGTTCGACAGCGGTTGGACGAGCTGCGCCGTGGAGACCTTGCCGCGCGGCAGGATCACGATGGCGGGGATGCCTCCCGCCGCGGCGTAGGCGGCGAGAGACGCCGACGTGTCACCGGTCGACGCGCACGCCACGGCGCGAATCGCGACGCCCCGGCGCATCATCTGGCGGACCAGCGAGACGAGCACGGTCATCCCGAGATCCTTGAAGGAGCCGGTGTGGGAGTTGCCGCACAGCTTCACCCACAGGTCGCCGACCCCGAGCTCCTGCCCGAACCGTTCCGCCCAGAAGAGGTTGGTTCCCCCTTCGTCCATCGACACGATGCTGTCGGCGTCCACCTCGGGGCAGACCCATTCCTGCTTGCCCCACACCGACGATCCGTACGGCCAGGTCGTCCGCTTGTAGCGTTCGTCGAAGAGGCGCATCCAGGAACCGGCCGAGCGGTCGCGCAGCGCGTCCAGGTCGTGCGTCACCTCCAGCAGGTCGCCGCAGGCGGGGCACCGGTAGATCGGCTCGAGCAGGGAGTGCTCGCCGGCGCAACCCTGGATGCAGCGCAGCACGGCCCGGTACGGCACGCTCGTCGTCGTCATGACCGGCGGAGAGGTGCTGGTGGACCGCATGGGACTCGAACCCACGACCTCCGCGTTGCGAACGCGGCGCTCTCCCAACTGAGCTAGCGGCCCGTTCCTGTCGACAGCGGCAGGACTCGTGGTCGCGGACGATTCCGCAACCACAACCTTCTATTGTACACCGAGCAGATCGAGGTACTTCAGCGCGCCGCCCGTGTTGAACAGCACCACCCGGTCGGACGGCGCGATCGTGCCGCGGGCGAGGAGGGCGCGCAGCGCCACCAGGGTCGCTCCTCCCTCCGGCGCGGAGCTGATTCCCTCGGCGGCGCCGATCTCGCGCATCGCCGCGATCATGGCGGAGTCGCTCACGGCGACGGCCGTGCCTCCGCTCTCGCGCACGGCCCGCAGGATCAGGAAATCGCCGATCGCGCGCGGGACGCGCAGCCCGTCGGCGCTCGTGCGCGCCTGCTCCCACGGCGCCGCCCGCTCGGCGCCGTCGTGGAACGCGCGGACAATCGGCGCGCAACCCTCGGCCTGTACCGACACCATCCGCGGCCGGCGCGCCGCGGCCGGCATCCACCCGAGCGCTTCCAGCTCGGCGCAGGCCTTCCACATGCCGACGATGCCGGTGCCGCCGCCGGTGGGGTAGATCATCCAGTCGGGCCACTCCCAGCCGAGCTGCTCGGCGATCTCGTAGGCCATCGTCTTCTTGCCCTCGACGCGGTACGGCTCCTTCAACGTCGACACGTCGTACCAGCCGAGCGGACCGCCGGTTTCGGCGGCGACCCGCCCGGCGTCGGTGATCAGACCGTCAACCAGCGTTACCTCGGCGCCGTAGAGCTCGCACTCGCGGATGAACGGCGTCTTGACGTCGCGGGGCATGAACACCCTGGCCGACAGACCGGCGCGGGAGGCGTACGCCGCGGCCGCGTTGGCGGCGTTGCCGGCGGACGGAACGGAAACCGTGGTTGCCCCGAGTCGCCGGGCGACGGTGACGGCCGCGGACAGGCCACGGGCCTTGAAGGAGTTGGTCGGGTTGGCGGATTCGTCCTTGACGTAGAGCCGGTCCATCCCGACCGCGGCCCCGAGGCGCCGCGCGTGGGCGAGCGGCGTGAAGCCCTCTCCGAGGGTCACCGGTCCGTCGTCGTCGGACGGCGGCAGAGCCTCCCGATAGCGCCACATCGTCGGCGGGCGGTCGCGAAGCGAATCGCGCATCCGTCGACCCGTCGCGGCGTCGAGGGCGTAGCGGGCCAGCAGCGGGGCGCCGCAGGCGCACAGGTGCTGGACCCGGTCCGGATCCCGGGGGGCTGCGCCGCAGGCTGCGGAGCATTCGAGACGAGAGAGCTTCGACATGACGAAGTAAGCGGGAGCCTTGCGGGGGCGGGACTCCTAGCGTTCGAGCAACTCCGCGTCCTTCGCCTTCTGCAGGTCGTCGATCCGGCGGACGTGAGCGTCGGTCAGCTTCTGGACGTCGTCGAGCGCCCGCCGCTCGTCGTCCTCCGACAGCTCGTGGTTCTTGAGCAGGCGCTTGAGCGCGTCGTTCGTATCTCGCCGTACCTGCCTCACGCTCGTTCGTCCCTCTTCGGCGAGCTTGTGCACGAGTCGCGACATCTCCTTGCGCCGCTCGTCGGAAAGCGTCGGCACGGGGATCCGGACGATCTTGCCGTCGTTGCTCGGATTCAGGCCCAGATTGGCGTTGCGGACCGCCTTCTCGATCGCCGTTATCTGCGATGGATCGAAAGGCGCCGCGACGATGAGGGTCGACTCGGGCACGGACAGGCTCGCCACCTGGTTCAGCGGCATCTGGGCCCCGTATGCCTCCACGCGGACGTTGTCGAGGAGGTTGACGGAGGCGCGGCCGGTGCGCACGCCGGTCAGTTCCCGACGTACGTGCTCCACGGCGCCGTCCATGCGCCGCTCCGCGTCGGCGTGGGCAGATTCGGGATCGGTCACGGTCATGATGTCGCTACCTCCGAACGGTCGCCGGGAAGTGCAGCGGTCACGAGCGAACCCACCGGCTCTCCGAGCACCGCGCGGCGGATGTTGCCCGACGTGCGCAGGTTGAAGACCACGATGGGCATGCCGTTGTCCATGCACAGCGAGATCGCCGTCGCATCCATCACCTTCAGGCCCTGCTCGATCACCTGCCGGTGCGAGATGCGATCGAGACGGGTGGCCGTCGGGTCGGTCAACGGGTCCGACGTGAAGATGCCGTCGACTTTCGTGCCCTTCAGCAGAATGTCGGCCCGGATCTCCATCGCCCGCAGCGCGGCCGCGGTGTCGGTGGTGAAATAGGGGTTGCCGGTGCCGGCCGCGAACAGCACGATGCGGCCCTTCTCGAGATGGCGGACGGCCCGCCGCCGCACGTACGGCTCCGCGACCTCACGCATCTCTATCGCGGTGACGACCCGCGTCGACGCGCCGTTCCGTTCGAGGGCGTCCGACAGCGCGAGCGCGTTCATCACCGTGGCCAGCATTCCCATGTAATCGGCGGTCGCGCGGTCCATGCCGCTGGCGCTCGCGGCCAGGCCGCGAAAGATGTTGCCCCCGCCGATGACGATGGCCATCTCGACGTCGAGCGCCCGCACTGCCGCGATCTCGCGGGCGAGCCGGTCGGCGACGGTCGAGTCGAGGCCGAAGGACTGCTCTCCGACGAGCGCCTCGCCCGAGAGCTTGAGGAGGACACGCCGACGGGCTCGTCCGGTCATCGGGAAACGAGCCGGCCCCGTTCCGCGTCCTGACGCGGGGATTCCCGGAGACGGTGCACGGCCGGGGGGATTATAGCGCAGCGCTCCGGGAAGCGCCGGCTCGGTGTCGTCTGCGCCGGCCCCTTCCCTGCGGCGCGTCTGGCGGCGCTAGCTCGCTAGCTTCTAGCCGACCGTCTCGCCGACCTTGAACCGCGCGAAGCGGGCGACCGTGATGTTCTCGCCCAGCTTGGCGATGGCGGCCGTGATCATGGCGCCGATGGTCGTCTTGGGATCGCGGATCGACGGCTGATCGACCAGCACCACCTGTTCGTAGTAGCTGTTCAGCTTGCCCTCGACGATTCTCTCGATGATTGCCGGCGGCTTGTTCGAGTCCTCGAACTGGGCCCGATAGATGGCGCGCTCCCGCTCGAGATCGCCGGCCGGCACCTCGTCGCGGCTGGCGTACTGCGGATCGGCGGCCGCGATGTGCATGGCGATCTCGCGCACGAGGGTCTGGAAATCGTCGGTACGCGCCACGAAGTCCGACTCGCAGTTGACTTCGACGAGGACGCCGACCTGTCCTCCCTGATGGATGTAGTGACCGACGAGTCCCTGCGAGGTGGTGCGCCCGGCTCGCCTGGCCGCCTTGGCCTGACCGCGCGTCCGCAGAATCGTCACCGCCTGGTCGACATCGCCCCCGGCCTCGGCAAGCGCCGCCTTGCACTCCATGAAGCCGACGCCGGTCCTGTCCCGTAGTTCCTTTACCTGCGCCGCACTGATTGCCATCGCCTCGATCTCTTGCGTTGTGGGGAAGGCCGTCGGTCTGCGGGAACGACGGACCGGAAACCGTTGCCTGTCGTCAGACGGATGCCGGAGCGGGCGCGGTCGCGGCGGCAGGCGGAGACGCAACCTGCGGCGCGTCGTCGTCGGCCTTCTCCGTAGCCTCCTTGAGGCCACGTCCGCTGATGACCGCGTCCGCGATCCGCGTCACGAAGAGCCGAATCGCACGGAGCGCATCGTCGTTGCCCGGGATGACGTAGTCGACGTCGTCGGGATCGCAGTTCGTGTCGACCAGGCCGATGACCGGGATTCCGAGCTTGCGCGCCTCGTCGACCGCGATCTTCTCGCGCCTCGTGTCGATCACGAACACGGCGTCCGGAAGCCTCGACATCTGACGGATACCGTCCAGGTTGCGGTGCAGCTTGCGCTTTTCCTTCTCGAGGCGCGCCACTTCCTTCTTCGACAGGCTCTCGTACCGGCCGTCTTCCGCCATCGCTTCCAGCTCGCGCAGGCGATCGAGACTGCGCTGGATGGTGGTGAAGTTCGTCAGGAGCCCGCCGAGCCAGCGCTCGTTGACGAAGTACATGCCGCAACGCTGCGCTTCCTCGACGATGAGATCCTGGGCCTGCCGCTTCGTGCCGACGAAGAGAATGGTGCGGTTGCCCGCGGCGAGGCGCGTCACGAATTCCTCCGCCCGGTGGAGGCACTCGGCCGTCTTGCCCAGGTCGATCAGGTAGATCCCGTTGCGCTGCCCGAAGATGTACTTCTTCATCTTGGGGTTCCAGCGCTTGGTCTGGTGCCCGAAATGGACCCCGGCCTCCAGCAGTTCCTGCATGTTCAACGGCGTCAAGCTTCCTCCATCCGGCGCGCACGGCAACCGGCGCGGCCGTTGCGGGTTCCCGGACTAGCGCTTGCTGAACTGGAATCGCTTGCGCGCGCCAGCCAGTCCGTACTTCTTGCGTTCCTTGCCCCGCGGGTCTCGCGTCAACATCCCGGCCTTCTTCAGCGGAGCCCGCAGCTCGGGATCCGCATCGACCAGGGCGCGCGCGATCCCGAGCCGCAACGCGCCGGCCTGGCCGGAGACGCCGCCGCCGGCGGCGGTCGCGAAGATGTCGTACTTGTCCGTCGAATCCGTCAGGACGAGAGGTTCGGTGATTCTCGTCCTGAGAGACGCGGTAGGAAAACGATGTTCCAGCGACACCCTGTCGACGGTGATGGCGCCGGCGCCGGGGCGCAGGAAGACGCGCGCGGTCGATGTCTTGCGACGTCCGGTTCCGTAGGGAGCTGTCTCGCTCACGATACCTCGCAGGGGCTCGGCTTCTGGGCCGCGTGGGGATGCTCGGGTCCGGCGTACACCTTCAGCTTGCGGTACATCGCCTTGCCGAGCTTCGTCTTGGGCAGCATCCCGCGCACCGCGGACTCGACGAGCCGCTCCGGATGGTTGCGGCGGACGACGCCCGCGCGTTCCGATCGCAGCCCCCCGAGGTAGCCGCTGTGTCTGCGGTACAGCTTCCGCGTTTCCTTGCGACCGGTCATTCGAACCCGCGCCGCGTTGACGATGACGACGTGATCGCCGGTATCGAGATAGGGCGCGTACTGCGGGCGGTGCTTGCCTTGCAGCAGGCGCGCGGCGACGGTCGCGAGCCGCCCCAGCACCTGCGAGTCGGCGTCGATGACGTGCCAGTTGCGGACGATGTCTTTCCGGCGGGGAGCGTAGGTCGACACGTAATCACCAGTTCTCTTCGGTACAACCGCGAATCCTACAAACGGGCGCGAGCCGGTGTCAAGGCGGCGCGGGCCTGAAAGGGGATTCGGAAGCGAGCCCGTCCGATCCTGCGCCGGGCGCGACACGCGGAATTTCCCCGCGGCGCGGTGTACGGCATGACGTTTGCTTCAGATGTCGCCATGGCCGCACGCATGCACGCTCTCTCGCGTTTCCGGCGCCGACCGGCCTCGCTCGTCGGCGTCGACATCGGGTCGAGCGCCGTCAAGGCGGTCGAGTTGACCCGCTGCGCCGGCGGCGGGATGGCCGCCAGGGCCGGCGTGCGGCCGGTGCCGCCGATGAGCATCGTCGAGGGCGCGATCGTGGCGCGGGACGGGGTGGCGGACGCCGTGCGCAGCCTCCTCGAAGCCACCGGCATTCGCGGCCGCGAAGTGGCCCTGTCGTTGCCGGGCAGCGCCGTCGTCGCGCGGGAGATCACGATGCCGCGAATGGGCCCGGCCGAGCTCGCCGGTTCGATCGTCTGGGAGGCCGAGCGACACATTCCGTACGATCTCCAGGACGTCAATCTGGATTACCAGGTGGTAGGCCGGGAGGACGACGCGGGGGGGAAACCCGCGATGACGGTCCTGCTGGCGGCTGCCAAGAAGGCGACCATCGCGGAGTACGCCGCCGCCATCGCGGCGGCCGGCTGCGTGCCGGCCGTGGTCGACGTGGCTGCGTTCGCCCTCCAGAACGCCTACGCGATGGACGGCGGCCCGGCGGACGGGCGGTCCGTCGCCCTGCTCGACGCGGGAGCGAGCACGACGAACATCAACATCGTCCGCTCCGGCCGCTCGGTTCTCACGCGCGACATACCGGCCGGCGGCAATGCGTATACGGATGCGCTCCGCAGCGCGCACGGACTCTCGTTCGCGCAGGCGGAACGGCTGAAGCGCGGCACCGCAGGCGGCGAGCAGCCGGGCGAGCACGAAGCGGTCGTGCGGGAGGTCACCGAGCACCTGCTGCTGGAGGTCGAGAAGACCTTCGACTTCTTCACGGCGAGCCGGTCTTCCGACCGGCTCGATCGCATCGTGCTGAGCGGCGGCGCGTCACTGGGACGAGAGCTCGCAGCGGCGATGGCCGGGCGTTTCGGAGTGCCCCTGGAGCGGTTCGATCCGTTCCGGAACATCACCCTCGACGACGCGAGCGGCGCCGAGGGTGACCCGGCCGGCGTGGCGGCGACGGCGGGGGTGGCCACGGGGCTCGCCCTGCGTCGGGCGGGGGACCGATGATTCGCATCGACCTGCTCACCTCCGCGCAGGAGCGTGCCGCGATCGCCGACGCCCGCTGGCGGGTCTGGACGACCCTGGTCGGAGGACCGGCGATCCTGGTGGCCGCACTGACCCTGATCGGCTGGTGGTCGTGGGCGCTGCATGCCGAGGCCGAGGTGGTCTCGCGGTCGCTGGCGAACGTGGAGGCGACCCTACGGAGCCTGGCGCCGGACGTCGAGGCAGTGCGGGAGGCGGAGGCGCTGCGGGCGGACCTCGGCGCGCGCGTGGCCCGCATCGAGGATCTGCGGGCCCGCCGGGCGACCTCCGGACGGATGCTGGACGGGTTGAGTCGAGTCGTTCCCGACGACCTATGGCTCCGCGAAGTCCGGGAGGAGCCCGGCGGTGTCGCCGTGCACGGCTACGCCGGGACGCTCGCCGCCGTGTCGGACTACGTCGCGATTCTGGGGACCGCGGGTCATTTCGACCGGCCGGTCGAGATCGTCGACTCGCAGCGCCGCGAGCGGTCCGGCGGACGGGAGATCGTGAGTTTCGAGGTCAGGTTGTCGTTTTCCGCGGCGGTGGCCGGACGATGAAGGTCGATCTGCCGCGGGGGGGTGGCCGGCGCCTGCTCGCGGCGGGCGTTCTGGTGTCGCTGGCGGTCGTGCCCGCGTTTCGCATCCTGTGGGTGGGGCCGCGCCGCGAACTGCTGGCGGCGCGGCGCGTCGAGCTGCAACAGAGTCGCGCCGAGGTCGTCCGGGCAGGGCGCGAGGCCGGCCGCCTGGCAGTGATCGAGGCCGATGTCGAGCGGCTGCGCCGGCGGCACGCGGCGTTGCGCCGTGCCCTGCCGGAGTCACGGGACGCGTCCGCGCTCCTGCGGGGGCTGCAGGGGATCGCGACGCAGGCGGGCCTGACGATGGAGGCCTTCACCCCGGAGGCGGTGCGCGCGGGAGAGCGGTTCGAGGAGTGGTCCGTCCGGTTGGAGATGACCGGAGGATTCCACGCCCTCACCGCGTTCCTGGATGCGGTGCGCCGGCTGCCCCGAATCGTCAGCGTCGGTGGTCTGTCGATTCGCGCGCTTCCCCCGGGGACGCGGGCGGCGAGCATTGCGGTGACGTGCACGGCCACTACCTATGTGCTTCGCGGGCCGGCCGCTGAAACGGCGGTCGATGAGGGAGAGGGAGGCTGAGCCGGTGCGGCGCGCCACCACACGTGTGCTGTCGCTGGCGGCGGCGCTGGCGATGCGGCCCGGACCGGCGGTCGGTCAGTCCACCGCCCCCGGCGGCAACGCGATTCCGCCGCCCGACGTGCGCGCCGCCGACTCCGAGGGACGCCGTGACCCGTTCGTGAATCCGCTTCGGAGCCCGGGAGCGCCGCCGGAAACTGTCCGACCTCGCGGCCTCGCCGGGATCGCCGTCGACGAGCTCTCCCTGCGCGGTCTGGTCCGCATTGCCGGCGCGCACGTCGCCGTACTGGAGTCCGGCAACGGCCGGAGTCACCTCCTGCGGGGAGGCGAGAGATTGCTGGACGGATCGGTGCGCGCGGTGACCGCCGAGGGGGTGACGATCGTCCGGCACGATGCCGGCGATCCGCCCGCCACGGGCGGACGCACCGTCCGCCTGACGTTGCGCGCGGCGCCGGTGCAGGAACGATGAGCAGGATCGAGGCGTTCGTGTCGCGGCTGCTGGTGTGCCTGGCGATCGGCGGAATGCCCGAGCTGACGGGGCACGACCGGGGCGTTCTGCACGGCGGGGTGGCGCATGCGCGCGCAATGCCGCAAGGGGAGCTCGGCGGCGCCGGCGACTATGTCGGCGATCCGGTCTCGATGGAGTTCCAGAACGCGGAGTTGCGGTCCGTGCTGCGCACTTTCGCGGAGATCAGCGGCCTGAACCTCGTGATCGATCCACAGGTGACCGGTACCGTCGACGTGGCCCTGGTCGACGTGCCCTGGGATCAGGCCTTCGACGTCATCCTGCGCGCGAACGGACTGGGGTACGAGGCCGACGGCACGGTGGTCCGCATCGCCCCCCTGACCACGCTGGCGGCCGAGGCCGACGAGCGGCGGGCGCGTGCCCGGGAGCAGGCGCTGGCCGGGGAGCTGGTCGTCCTTGCGCGTCCGCTGGGGTACGCGCGGGCGCTCGACCTGGCGGATCTGGTCACTCGGACCGTGCTGTCGCCGCGGGGGCAGATCCAGATCGACGACCGGACGAACACGCTGATCATCGCGGACCTGCAGCAGCACGTCGGCGCGGCGGAGGAGCTGATCGACGAGCTCGATCGCCCGGAACCGCAGGTTCAGATACAGGCGCGGATCGTGCAGGCGAGCCAGGACTACCTGCGCGAGCTGGGCGTGCAGTGGGGCGTCGCCGGGCGGGTCGCGCCCGAGATCGGCAACACGACGGCACTGGCCTTTCCGAATCGCGGCGGGGTCAGCGGACGGGCCGGAGGCGTCCAGGGTCCTGCCGCGGCCGGGGCCGATCCCCGGGCCGTCCGGACGGAGGACAGCGGCACCGCGGTCGACCTCGGTCCGGCTGCGCCGAGCGCTTCGCTGGGGCTGGCGCTCGGCGCCATCGACGGCTCGCTGAATCTCGACCTGGTGCTCTCGGCCGCCGAGAGCGACGGGCACGTGAGGATTCTGTCGAATCCCCGCATCACGACCCAGAACAACGTGGAGGCCGTCATCACCCAGGGCGACCAGATTCCCATACAGACCGTGGCCAACAACACCGTGACGGTGACCTTTCGCGATGCGGCGCTGCGCCTGGCCGTGACCCCGCAGATCACCACGGCGGGCACCGTGATCATGCGGATCGAGATCGGCAACGACTTCGCGGACTTCTCCCGGCAGGTCAACGGCGTGCCGCCGATCGTGACGCAGAGCGCCAGCACGACCGTCCAGGTCGCGGATGGCGCCACGACGGTCATCGGCGGCATCTACGAGAGCGCCCGGACCCGGTCGAACCGGCGGGTGCCGGGGATCCACCGCGTGCCGATTCTGGGCTGGTTCTTCCGGGGCCGGGCCGAGCGGCGCCGGACCGACGAGCTGCTCATCTTTCTCACGCCCCGCGTCGTGCGGTGACGGGGCGACCGCGGCGGAGGCGAGGGACGGCATGCAACGGAGCACGACGGACGTCGCGGCGGTGCGGGACGTGTCGCGGAACGGCGCCGACGTCGTCCTTCTCGCGCTCGTCCTGCTCGGGGGAGCGCTGGCGGCGACCTGCGCCGCCGGTGGCCCGGGGTCGCGCGCGAGCGTCGCGCTGGTGGTGGAGCGGATCAGCGCCCCGGCGGACGGTGCGGCCGGGGATGCGAACCGGACGTTCGTCGAGTCCGACGTCGCCACCGGCGCCACGGTCGTCCAGGACACGGCGCATGCGACGTTGCGGCTCGTCGCGAAGGACCCGGCCGCGCCGGTGGGGCCGACGGCGCCCAGCGGCGGTCGATTCGCGACCATCGATCGCTATCGCGTGCGGTACGTGCGGAGCGACGGGCGGAATGCGCCGGGCATCGACGTGCCGCACCCGTGGGACGGGGCGCTCACCCTTGCGCCGTCGTTCGAGGGCGAGACCGGCGAGTTCGTCCTCGTCCGCGCCTCCGCGAAGCTCGACCCGCCGCTCGTCACGCTCCGCGCCGGGGGCGGCGACGTCGTCATCAACACGCTGGCCTACGTCACCTTCTACGGGCGTGACCACGGCGGGGCCCGGCTCGAGGCGACCGGCGCGATCTCGGTCGTGTTCGCCGACTGGGCCGACGCGGAACCGGCGCCGAGGTGAGCCGCAGCGATGCAGGGACATCCGTCGGGAGAGGCGGTGCGCCGGCTGGCCGCCGCGGTCGTGCTGCCGGCCTGCCTGGCCGGCTGCCTTCAGGAGGGCCGCGGGCCCGGTCCGCTCACCGGACCGTCCACGCTCTCGCTGTCCATCCGCCTGCGCGCGACGCCCGACGTCCTGCCGGCGGACGGCGCGGCCCAGGCGGTCGTCACCGTGGCGGCGGTCGGCCCGGACGGCGCGCCCGCCGCGAACCTGCGGCTCGCCGTGCGGATCGTGGAGGACTCGATTCCGCACGATGTCGGCCGACTCTCCGCCCGGTTCGTGGTGACCGATGCCGCTGGACGCGCCGCGTTCTCGTACCGGGCGCCTGCGCCGTCCGGCGGAGCGCGCGGCGAGGTCGATCGCGGTCGAGTCGTCACGCTGGTGGTTGCGCCGGTGGGCGACGACTTCGCGGACGCGGTCGAGCGGCGGGTTCGCATCCGTCTCGTTCCGGCCGGCGCCGTCATTCCTCCCTTCGACGTGGAGCCCGGCTTCGAGGTGACGCCGGCGACCCCGGCGGTCTTCGACCAGGTGCGGTTCAGCGCCGCCGCCTGTCGAGCCGGGGAGCCGGCCGCGAACACGTGCACCCGTGATCCCTCCGGTCTGATCGTCGCCTACGAGTGGGACTTCGGCGACGGCGGGCGCGCCTCGGGGCAGCAGATCGCGCACGCCTACTCGACCGCCGGCGCGTATCTCGTGCGGTTGACCGTCAGCGATTCGTTCGGCCGGTCGGCGGAGGCGACGAGCACGTTGACCGTCGCCGCGGGGACGCCTCCGGTCGCCTCGTTCACGGTGTCCCCGATTCCGGCCACCGCCGGCGCCGAGGTCTTCTTCGATGCCGGCGCGTCGACTGCCGCGGCCGGCCGGCGCATCGTGTCCCATGCATGGAGCTTCGGGGACGGCAGCGCCGGCAGCGGCGTGTCGACCAGCCACGTGTACAGGACCGCGAACACCTATGCGGTCGTCCTCGACGTGACCGACGATGCAGGGCGCCGCGGCTCGACCACCGCGACGGTGGAGGTCGTCGACGCGGCGCCGGTGGCGGCTGTAGGTAGAATGACGCCGCATGCGCTTCACACCGCGAGAACGGCTTTCCGCCCGCGCGTCGGCGGTGCGGCGGGAGCTGGGCAACCGCGGTCTCGACACGCTGGTCGTCACGGCTCTGCCGCATCTCTTCTACCTGCTCAATCTGCGCGCGAGCGCCGGCATCGCCGTCGTGGAGCGGGAACCGCCGGGCCTCCGACTCGTCATCGACTTCCGCTACGTCGAGGCGGTGAGCCGTCTCCGGCGGCAGGACGTCGCTCCCGCCGAGCTGGAAGTGATTCAGGTGGAGAGCACCTATGACGAGACCCTGTGTCAGCTCCTGCGGCGCCGGCCGGCCGCGCGGGTCGCGGTCGAGGCCGACCATCTCAGCGTGCGGCGCTGGACGTGGCTGCAGCAGGCGCTCGAGACGAGCCTGACGCCCGCCGTGGAGATCGTCGAACGGGTGCGGACGATCAAGGACGGGCACGAGACGCGGCTGCTGCGGGAGGCGGGGCGGATGCTGGCCGCCATCGTCGATCCGGCCTGTCGCCGTGCGCGGCGCGGCCGCACGGAGGTCGAGGTGGCGAAGGAGGTGGAGCGGTTGATCGAGGAGGCGGGTTTCGAGCGGCCGGCGTTCGATTCCATCGTCGCGTCGGGCCCCAACGCCGCGCTGCCGCATGCGTCTCCGACCGGGCGGACGCTGGTCGAGGGAGACCTGGTCATCCTCGACTTCGGCGGCGTCCACGAGGGATATTGCGTCGACGTCTCGCGCACCGTGTCGATCGGGCCGCCGTCGCCGCCGGCGGCCCGACTGCACCGGGCGGTGAGCGACGCCCAGGCGGCGGCGATGGCCGCGGCCGCGCCCGGCGTGCTCGCGAGCGAAGTGGACGGGGCCGCCCGGACGGTGCTGGAACGCTACGACCTCGCGCATCGCTTCGGGCACGGCACGGGCCACGGGCTGGGGATCGAGGTGCACGAACTGCCCCGGGTCGGCAGGCGGCGCACGGGTTCCGCGGAGCAGGAGGACATGGCCCTGGCGCCCGGGATGGTGTTCACGATCGAGCCCGGCGTCTACGTCCCCGAGCTGGGAGGGGTGCGGATCGAGGACGACGTGTTGATGACCGGGGCGGGCATCGAGGTGCTGACGCCGGCGTGCCGGCGGCTGATCGACACGGACGGGCCGGCCTGCACGAAGGTCGATGGCCGCTGAGTGGGGCCCGCTCTACGCGATTGTCGACGCGGGCCTGGCCGCGCGGCACGACTGGACGGTTCCCGACCTGGCGGCCGCCTGCCTCGACGGCGGCGCCCGCCTCCTGCAGTTGAGGGCGCCGGGTGTCCCGAGCGACGTTCTGGAGGGGTGGTGCGATGCCGTCGTCGCGCGCGGCTCGGGATACGGAGCGACGGTCGTCGTCAACGACCGCGTCGACGTCGCCCGCCTGTGCGGCGCGGCCGGCGTCCATCTCGGACAGGACGATCTGCCGGTCGAGTGCGCGCGCCGGATTGTCGGGAAGCACGCTGTCGTCGGGTTGTCGACGCACACGTCCGAGCAGTTGGGGGCTGCGCTGGCGAAACCGGTGACCTACGTGGCGGTCGGTCCCGTCTACCCGACCGGCACCAAGGACACCGGCTATCGACCGGTGGGGACGTCGTTCGTCCGTGAGGCGGTCGCCCGTGCCGCGGCGACCCCGGTCGTGGCCATCGGGGGAATCACGCTGGAGCGGGCGCCGGCGGTGCTGGCCGCGGGCGCCGCCGCGGTCGCGGTGATCGGCGATCTGCTGGCCGGGGGAGCACCCGCGGCCCGGGTGCGGGCCTACGTCGACGGTCTGGCGAAGTAGTCGAGCGTGAGCGAGCGCACGGTACCGACCAGGAACGCAATCCCGATCAGGTTGGGAAAGGCCATGAAGCCGTTCAACAGCGTGCCGATGGCCCAGACGAGCGGTACGGAGACGACCGCGCCCACCAGCACCATGACCGTGAAGACCACGCGGTACGCCAGGATGACGCTCGAACCGAACAGGAACTCGATGCACTTCTCGCCGTAGTACGCCCAGCCGATCAGGGTCGAGAACCCGAACAGGAACGAGCAGAGCGCCACTATCAGCGAGGCCAGGGGTATGGATGTCGCCAGCGCCGCCGCTGTCAGGTCGCCGCTCGCTCCCTGGTAGGCAGGATCGGTCCACAGCCCGGACGTGATGATGATGAACGCCGTCATCGAGCAGACGACGATGGTGTCCATGAACACCTCGAAGATGCCGATGACCCCCTGCTCGGACGGGTGCTTCACCTTGGCGATGCCGTGGGCGATGGGGGCGCTGCCCAGGCCGGCCTCGTTCGAGAGCACCCCGCGACTCACGCCGGCGGCGATGACCTGCGCCACCGATGCGCCGACGAACCCGCCGAACGCCGCGGCCGGCTGCAGGGCTCCGGCGACGATCTGACCCAGCACGGCCGGGATCTGCGCCGCGTTGAGCACGACGTAGGCCAGCGCGGCGGCGACGTACAGCACGATCATGGACGGCACGAGCCGCTCGGCCACGGCCGCGATGCGGCGAATGCCGCCGAGGAGCACGAGTCCGACCACGGTGCTTATCAGCAGTCCGGGGACCAGGACCGGCACCTCGAGTCCGGTCAGGTCGCGCGCCGCCTCCGTGAAGGTGCGCGCGACGGTGTTCGACTGCGCCATGTTGCCGGTGCCGAACAGCGCGGTGGCGGCGCCGAAGAAGGCGAACATGCACGCCAGGGCCTTGCCGGCCGCCGCGTGCGGTACGCCGCGGGTGATGTAGTACATGGGCCCGCTGGCGAGTTCGCCGGTTTCGCGGGTGACGCGGTAGCGCACCCCCAGCACCGCCTCCGCGTACTTGGTGGCCATGCCGACGGCGGCCGTGACCCACATCCAGAAGATCGCGCCGGGACCCCCGATGAGGATAGCGGTGGCGACGCCGCCGATGTTGCCGTTGCCGACGGTCGAGGCCAGCGCCGTCGAGAGCGCCTGGAACGACGTGATGGCGCCTTCGCCCGTTCCCGACCCCGGCCGGGCGAGGGCGCTGCCGACCGTGCGCCGCACCGCGAGCGGGAACTGCCGCACCTGTACGAAACCGGTCCGGATCGTGATCAGGATGCCTACGACCACGAGCACGAGCGGCATCGCGAACGGTTGCCACACCAGTGCGTCGAGGGCGGTCACCTGGTCGGTCAGGGTCTGCACGTCACGCTCCAATCGAGAGTCGGCGGCGGCGAGATCACAGCATCGACGCCAGAGTGGCGATGAGAATGCAGGCGATGGCGGCGGGGCAGATCCAACTGATCAGAAAGGCCCACAACGCCGGGGCCGGGAACCAGGCTCCCTCCGCCCGGAGCTCCTCGAGTGCGCGCTCCACCCCCCAGATCCGGCCGATGAAGATCGCCGTGAGGCAACCCCCGACGGGCAGGGCGAACTCGTTCCAGGCATTCACCATCAGATCGAGGAAACCGATGCCGAGCCCCGGCACGCTGGTGAACACGGCGACCGCGCCGTTGCCCAGCGCCGACGGGATCGCGAACACGGAGACGACGCCGGCGACCGCGCCGACGGCCTTCGCGCGCGACCAGCCCAGGGCATCCACGCAGTGCGACACCGGGACCTCGAGCAGCGAGATGGTCGAGGTGAGCGCAGCGACGCTCAGCAGGAGGAAGAACGCTCCGCCGAAGAGCTGGCCGCCGGGCAGGTCGGCGAAGAGACGTGGAAGCACCGTGAAGATCAGTCCGGGTCCGCTGCTGGTCGGATCGAACCCGGCGATGGAGAACCCGACCGGGAAGATGATGAAGCCGGCCAGCAGTGCGATCGACGTGTCGAGGGCCACGATCCAGAGCGCGGAGGCGGCGATGCCGTCCCGGCGACTGAAGTAGCTGCCGTAGGTGAGAATGCAGCCCATGCCGAGGCTCAGGGAGAAGAAAGCCTGGCCGAGCGCGGAGGTGAAGACCGTCACGTCGGCCAGGCGGGACAGGTCCGGACTGAGGTAGTAGGCCAGTCCCGCTCCCGCGCCGGGCAGCGTGACCGCCCGCACCGCGAGCGCAATCAGCAGCAGGACGAGGAGCGGCATCAGCGCCTTGGTCACCCGCTCGATGCCGGTGCGCACGCCGCCGAGCAGAACGGCGGCCGTCGTCCCGATGACGAAGAGCGCGAGCGCCGCGCTGACCAGGCCGTTGCCGGTGAACTCGCCGAAGAAGCGGCCGATCTCGTCGGGCGTGCCGGTGACGGCGCCGGTCGCCGTGAACCAGACGTAGGCCACGGCCCAGCCGGCGATCACCGAGTAGAACGACAGGATGCCGGCCCCGGCCAGCACCCCGAGCCCGCCGACCAGCCACCAGCGGCCGCCGGGGGCGAGCGTGGCGAACGAACCGACCGGACTCAGCCGCGTACGCCGGCCCAGGGCGATCTCGCCGGCCATGATCGGCGCGCAGATCAGGAAGATGCAGGCGAGATAGACGACCACGAAAGCGGCGCCGCCCCCCTGTCCGACCTGGGTCGGGAACCCCCAGATGTTGCCGAGGCCGACGGCCGATCCGGCCGCCGCCAGGATGAAGCCGGTGCGGGAGCTCCACATGCCGCGCGAGGGGGTCGTGCTCACTTCGGTCGTGCCTCCGTCTGGTGCGGACGTCCGTGGTTGGTCCGCATTGTACCGATCCCGCGGTACACTCGGAAGGACATGCCTGCCCGACCGACTTCCGCGAGGGGCGCTTGAGCGCCGCCGCGTCGCCGGCGCGCGTCCTCGACGGCGCCGCCGTCGCCGCCGAAATCCGGGACGCGCTGCGGCCGCGCATCGAGGCCGTCCGCCGTGCCGCCGGGCGTCCTCCGACCCTCGGACTCCTGCTGGCGGGAAGCGATCCGGGTTCCGAGGTCTACGTCCGCAACAAGATGCGCCAGGGCGAGGGGCTCGGGATCGGTACGGCGCTGGAGCGCCTGCCCGCATCGGCCGCGTTCGAGGAAGCGCTGCGGGTCGTCGAGGCGTTCAATGCCGACCCGGACATCGACGGCATCCTGGTCCAGTCGCCGCTGCCGGCCGGGATGGGGGACGACGCGGAGCGGCGCATCTTCGAGGCAATCGAGCCCTCGAAGGACGTCGACGGGTTCCATCCGGAGAACGTCGGCCGACTGGTGCAGCAGACCTCGACCCTGGCGCCCTGCACGCCGTCGGGCGTAATGGAGCTCCTCGACCGCAGCGGCGTGGCGCTGAACGGCCGGCAGGCGGTCGTGATCGGCCGCAGCGACATCGTCGGGAAGCCGATGGCGATGCTGTTGCTGCACCGCCACGCCACGGTCACCATCTGTCATTCGCGCACCGTCGATCTGCCGCGCGTGGCGTCGCAGGCCGACGTGCTGGTGGCGGCGGTGGGGCGTCCCGCCTTCGTGACCGTCGAGTTCGTCAAGCCGGGTGCGACGGTCGTCGACGTCGGGACCAACACGCTCACGGATCGCGACCAGGTGGCGTCGATCTTCGGCGTCGGCTCGAAGAAGCTGGCTGCTTTCGACAGGCGCGGCCGCGTGCTGTCCGGCGACGTCCATCCCGGCGTGGCGGGTGTCGCGGGTGCGATCACGCCGGTCCCGGGCGGCGTCGGCCCGCTGACGATCGCGATGCTGCTGTCGAATACCGTGCAGGCGGCCGAACAGCGGTTGCGCTGGCGAGCCTGAGCCGGGCGCCTCGCCGCTCCCGGCGCCACGCGGGCGCCTCGCCATCGGCTCCCCTGGGAGGCCCTCTCCGTCCCGGCCGGTTCACGAGCCGCTGGCGGCGGCCAGCGCCCGGCAGAGGGAGGCGGTCTCCCGGTCGGTCTCCGCGAAGGAGCCGTCGGTCCTGACCACCGCGTCGGCGCGGGCGACCTTCTCCGCGATGGGAAGCTGCGCGGCGATGCGGCGGCGGACGTCGGCCGCAGAGAGCCCGTCGCGGGCCATGACCCGCCGGAGCTGGGTCGCAGGGTCGCAGGCCACCACGACGACGCGGTCGAAGGCTTCCGCGCGTCCGGTCTCGAAGAGCAGCGGAATGTCGGCGACCGCGAACGGCGCGCCGGTGCAGGCGCGGCAGCGCCGGAACCACGCGTCGATCGCCTCGCGGACCGGCGGATGGACGACGGCTTCGAGCGCGGATCGAGCGGTCCGGTCCGCGAACACCAACCGTCCCAGGCGGTCGCGGTCCAGCGTGCCGTCGGCGGCGAAGACGTCGGGTCCGAACCGGGCGCGCAGGCGGGCGCACGCGGCCTGGTCCGGCTGGACCACGGCCCGTGCGAGCTGGTCGGCGTCGATCGTCGGCACCGAACGCCGGCGGAGCAGTCGGATCACGTGGGACTTTCCCGTGCCGATGCCCCCGGTGAGCGCCACTCTGATCATCGAACCGGCAGCGTGGCTCAGGCCGGAGCCTCTTCGGCCTCCTCCGCCGGCGCGATCCGCTCTTCCACGAAGGTGTTCCACTCGTGGCACTGCGGGCACTGCCAGAGCAGCTCCGTGCTGCGGTAATGGCAACGCATGCAGACGTGGGGATCGAGGTAGAAGACGGCGTCGTGGGTCAGTTCGACGTAGCGGCGCACCAGGAGCGGATCGAAGTCGAGCGTGGTGAGGGCGCGCCATATCGCCTGGTGTACCGCCAGTGCGTGGGGATTGTGCACCAGCGACTCGAAGAAGAGGTCGAGAGCCCGGGTCGGGTCGCCGCGGTTGGCGAAGTGCTGCCCGAGGGTCAGGCGCGCCCGCCAGTCCTGGGGATTCGCATCTATGAGTCGCCGGCACAGGTTGACGAAGCGCTGTGGGCCGTCGAGTCGTCCGTAGGCTGCCTCGAGTCGGGTGAAGGCGAGGTACGACCGTTCCGGCGCCGTGCGGCTGATCTGCTCCCACATCGCGATCGCCTCGGTCGTGCGCCCCTGCGACAGGTAGACGTCGCCGAGATTCAGCGATGCGGGCACCGTACGGCTGTCGAGATCGAGGGCCGTCTCGAAGTGCCGGATGGCCTGTTCGGGAGTGCCGTTGCGCATGGACTGGAGGCCGAGCTCGTTCTCGAGAAAGGCCAGAATGGCCTGGTCTCGCGGCTTTTCGCCGGCCGGCGCGATGTTGGTGATGCGCTGTCGAATCGCGCGGGCCTCCTGCCACTGTTGCTGCTCCTCGTGGATCTTCTCGAGATTGAGCAGGGCGTACTGGTTGCCGGGATCGAGTCGAGTCACCTCCGAGAACGACTCGAAGGCCCGATCGACGAAGCCGCCGCGCTTGTAGTCGAGCCCGAGGCAGAGCTGCACGTAGGCCTGCTCCGTGGTGCTCAGCTTGGGACGCTGCAGCAGCCGCTGGTGCAGGTGGATCGCCTTGCTGACCTGACCCCGTTCGCGATACAGGTTCCCCAGGATCAGGTTTATTTCGAGCGCCGTCGAATCGAGCCCCATCGCCTTGGTCAGCTCCTCGATGGCCAGGTCGATCTGGTTCGACACGAGGAAGTTCAGGCCCAGGATGTAGTGGGGCGACTCGCGGATCTTTCGACGGTCTATCCAGCGGCCGTCCTGCAGCTTGTAGCGCTCCCAGGCCTTGCCGATGGCGAGACCGGCGAGCAGTGCGACGAGAGCGGCCAGCAGGGCCAGCGTGTCGGTCATCCGTCTCGTCAGAACAGCTCGGTACGCCAGAGGTCGTGCAGGTGTACCAGGCCGAGCGGACGCCGGTCGTCGTCGACCACGATGAGCGACGTGATCCGCCGGCTCTCCATCCGGTTCAGGGCCTCCACGGCCAGCGCGCCGGGAGCGATGGTGACCGGGTCCGGCGTCATCAGATCGCGCGCCCTCCGTCCGGCCAGGCTCGACGCGCCGGCGAGATGACGCCGGAGATCGCCGTCGGTGATGATGCCCGCGACGCGCCCGGCGGTGTCGATGACGCACGCCATGCCGAAGCCGCCCGCGCTCATGGTGTCCACTACGGCCGCGGTGGGCTCGGACGGCGTTACGGTGGGCAGATCCGTCCCGGTGTGCATGAGCCGGTCGACGCGCAGCAGCCGCTTGCCCAACTGTCCGCCCGGATGCAGGTGGGCAAAGTCCTCCTCGCGGAATCCCTTGCCGACGAGAAGCGCCATCGCCAGGGCGTCGCCGAGCGCCAGCGCGGCGGTGGTGCTGGCCGTCGGCGCCAGGTTGAGCGGACAGGCCTCGCTGCGCACGCCGCAGTCGAGGGTCGCGTCGGCGGCCTCTCCCAGCGTGCTGGCGGGCGCGCCGGTCAAGGCGATCAGGCGGGCGCCCAGCCGGCGGATGGTCTCGATCAGCCGCAGGATCTCGGGCGTCTCGCCGCTCTGCGACAGGCCGACCACCACGTCGCTCGGCTGGATGGCGCCGAGGTCGCCGTGGACGGCCTCCGCGGGATGGATGAAGTAGGACGCCGTGCCGGTGCTCGAGAGCGTCGCCGCCAGCTTCCGGGCGATGATGCCCGACTTGCCCATGCCGGTGGCGATCACTCGGCCCCGGCACTCGAGCAGCAGGCCGAGGGCGGCATCGAACCGGTGGTCGAGGCGGTCGGCGAGCGCCTCGACCGCCTCGGCCTCGATGCGCAGCACGCGGCGGGCCAGATCGAGGCTGGCGCTGCCCGGATCCTGCGGCCGGACCGTGACCGTTCGCGAACCGGCGGCCACCTCAGGTGGCCTCCGCCGCGACGGTGAACGGATGGGCCGCCTGCCGGATGGCCAGCAGGCGCCGCAGCAGCGGTTCGAGCCGGGCGAGGGGCAGGGCGTTCCGACCGTCGCTCCGGGCCGCCGCCGGGCGCTCGTGCACCTCGAAGAACACGGCGTCGACACCCGCCGCCACCCCGGCGGCGGCGAGCGGTTCGATGAACTCGGCCCGGCCGCCGGTGACCCCGTCGCCTGCGCCGGGAAGCTGCAGGCTGTGGGTGACGTCGTACACGACCGGATAGCGCATCGATCGCAACTGCGGAAACGCGCGCATGTCCACGACCAGGTCGTGGTAGCCGTGCGTGGTCCCGCGCTCGGTGACGAGCACCCGCTGATTGCCCCCGGCCGTCGCCTTGGCGATCACGTGCCGCATGTCCAGCGGCGCGAGGAACTGCCCCTTCTTGAGGTTGACCGCCCGCCCGGTGGCGGCGGCCGAGACGATCAGGTCGGTCTGACGACACAGGAAGGCCGGAATCTGGAGGATGTCGGCGACATCGGCGACCGGGGCGGTCTGCGACGGCTCGTGGACGTCGGTCAGGATGGGACAGCCGAGGCGCTGCTTGATCGACGCGAGGACGTCGAGCCCCCGGGTGAGGCCCGGACCGCGGAACGACGACAGGGAGGTGCGGTTCGCCTTGTCGAACGAGGCCTTGAACACGAACGGTATCCGGACCCGGGCCGAGATGTCGCGGACCGCCTCGGCCAGCTCCTCGGCGTGGCCGGCGCTCTCGATGACGCACGGACCCGCTATCAGCGCCAGCGGGTGGCGGGCGCCGAAGTGCACGTCACCGACGGAAACGGTCCGCACCGATCGATTATAGAGGCGGCGATGCCTGCGAACGCCTCGCGTGCGGCCGGGAGGCGCAGGGGGCGCGGCGCCGCATCAGGCGAGCGACTCGGCCGCGGCCTTCGCCGAGAGCCGGTGCCGGTAGGTCGCGCCGACGAAGCGGGTGAAGAGGGGGTGCGGCGCCAGAGGCTTCGACTGGAACTCCGGATGGAACTGCACGGCGACGAACCAGGGGTGGCCGGGGAGCTCGATGGCCTCGACGAACTTCCCGTCGGGCGACCGGCCGGAAATCACCATCCCCCCCTCGGTCAACGCCGTCTCGTAGGCCCGGTTGAACTCGTAGCGGTGACGGTGCCGCTCGGAGATGGCGTTCTTTCCGTAGGCTTCGTACAGCGCCGTGCCGGGCGTCAGGTCGCAGGGGTAGCTGCCGAGTCGCATGGTACCGCCGAGGTCGTCGACGCCGAGCAGATCCCGCAGCTTGTAGATGATCTTGTGCGGCGCCTCGGGATTGCATTCCGTCGAGTCGGCGTCCTCGAGTCCGCAGACGTGCCGGGCGAACTCGACCGCGGCCCATTGGAAGCCGTAGCAGATGCCGAAGTAGGGGATTCGGCGCCTGCGGGCAACCTCGGCGGCCCGCAGCATGCCGCGGCTGCCGCGGTCTCCGAAGCCGCCGGGCACCAGTATCCCGTCGGCGTCGCCGAGCGCCGCGTCGTCCCCGGACTCCAGCGCCTCGGCCTCGACCCACTCGATCCGCACGTTCAACTGGTGCGCGAACCCGGCGTGGGACAGGGCTTCGTTGAGGCTCTTGTAGGAGTCCTCGTAACCGACGTACTTGCCTACGACGTGGACGGTGACGTCGTCGGTGGGGTTGCGGATGCGCTCGACCAGCTCCTCCCACGCCTCCATCCGCCGCCGCGTGGTCGAGGGCAGGCCCAGGCGCTTGAGGACGATGCGATCGACGCCCTCCCCCGAGAGCACCAGGGGCACCTCGTAGATGCTGTCCACGTCCCTGGCGGTGATGACGGCTTCCTCGTCGACGTCGCAGAAGAGCGCGATCTTGCGGCGCAGGTCCTGCGGAAGCGCCCGATCGGTACGGCACAGCAGCATGTCGGGCTGGATGCCGACGGAGCGCAGGTCGCGGACGCTGTGCTGGGTCGGCTTGGTCTTGAGCTCGCCGGCCGCGCCGATGAAGGGGACCAGGGTCAGGTGGATGTAGAGGGTGTTCTCCCGTCCGAGGTCCTGTCGCAACTGGCGGATGGCTTCCAGGTACGGCTGGCTCTCGATGTCGCCGACGGTGCCGCCGACCTCGATCAGCACGATGTCGATGCCGCCCTGCCGGGCGACGGTCTGCATGCTGTCCTTGATCTCGTTGGTGATGTGGGGGATGACCTGGACGGTCCGGCCCAGGTAGTCTCCCCGGCGCTCCTTCTGAATCACCGACAGGTAGATCTTGCCGGTCGTCCAGTTGTGGTTGCGGGTCGTCACCGTGCTCGTGAAGCGCTCGTAGTGCCCGAGGTCGAGATCGGTCTCGGCGCCGTCGGTCGTGACGTACACCTCCCCGTGCTGGTACGGGCTCATCGTTCCGGGATCCACGTTCACGTAGGGATCGAACTTCTGCAGCGTGACTCGGTATCCGTGCCCTTCGAGCAGCGCCCCGATGGAGGCGGCGGCCAGCCCCTTGCCGAGCGAGGAGACGACGCCGCCGGTGATGAAGATGTACTTGACGGGTTGAGAAGTCGGGTCTGCGCGATCAATCATTCGCGTGCTCTGGTGGCGACCAGATGACGGACCCGTTCGAGGTCGGCGGGCGTGTCGACGCCCAATGGGGCCTCGTCAACGGCAATGGTTCCAATCCGGTAGCCCGATTCGAGGGCGCGGAGTTGCTCGAGTCGCTCCAGCCGCTCGAGCGGGGTCGGCGGAATCTCCGCCAGCTCGAGGAGGCACTTGCGACGGTAGGCGTACAGACCGACGTGACGGTCGCCGAGCGCCGTGCGCGGCGGCGTCGCGTCGCGCGCGTGAGGTATCGGCGCGCGGGAGAAGTACAGCGCGTCGCCCCGGGTGTCGACGACCACCTTGACCACGTGCGGGTCCGACAGCATGGCCGCGTCGGTGATCGGGCAGCGCACGGTGGCTATCGCGAGGGTCGGATCGGCTGCGAGCGTCGCGACGACCGCCTGGATGAGAGTGGACGGAACGAGCGGCTCGTCGCCCTGGACGTTGACGATGATCTCGCTGGTCAGCCGGCGCGCGACCTCGCCGAGCCGGTCGCTGCCCGTTGGATGATCGGCACGCGTGAGCCGGGCTTCTCCGCCGAACGCGGCCACCGCATCGGCGATGCGGACGTCGTCGGTGGCGACCAGGACGCGCTGTACGCCCGGCGCCCCGATTGCACGGCGGTGCACGTGCTCGATCATCGGCCGCCCGGCGATGTCGAGCAGCGGCTTGCCCGGAAGCCGGGTCGAGCCGTAACGCGCGGGGATGACGACCGTGACGGAGGGGAAGGGGGCGGGCGCGCGCGCTGCGGCCGGAACGGCAGGGTGCACGGCGAATGTTACCACGGCGCCCGGCGATTCCGTGCGGCCGTACCGCGGCGCAACGGCAGCGCCGCGGTACGGCGACAGCCTGCGGCGCAGAACGGCGTAGACTGTTGGTCGAGCCGATGTCTGCGCCACGTATTGCACTGGTCGCCGCCGGCGGCGCCCTCGTGGCGGCGTGGCTGGCCGCGGCGACCACGGCGCCGGCCGGAGACGTCGGGGTGGCCGCGCCGCCGCCTGCGGCCGCGGTCGCCGGCGAAGGGACGCAGCCCGCCGCCGCCGCCGAGGAGCTGGCTGCGGACATGGAGCGCCTGCGGCAGCGTCGGGAGCAGACGCCGGCGCTTCGCATGAGCGCTCGCAACCCCTTTTCTCTCGCGCCGCCGCCGCCGCCGCGTCCGGGGACGCTCGATCCGTCCGCCCCGTCCAGCGCGCCGGTCGCTTCGCGCAGGCCGCCCGCGAGCCGGCTTGCCGTCGAGCTGATCGGCATCGCGATGGAGGACCCGGAGGCCGGCTCCGGGGGGACGGGCATTCTGACCACCCCCGGCGGGGACGTGCTGCTGGTTCGCACGGGAGATCGCGTGCCCGGCGGATACCGCGTCGACGCCGTCGGGCCCTCCAGCGTGACCCTCGTCGACGGGGGCGGGGCGCGCCATGTTCTCGCCCTCCCGTAGCCGGCCCGTTAACCGGCGGTACGTTCAGAGCCGTATCAGGCCCGCCGATTCGACCGCGGCGATGCCGCGGATCTCCTCCAGCACGCCCTGGCTCACGTCGGGTGCCGTCCGGTCGCCCGCTTCCACCTGGTGGCTGCGCGACCCCACGCGCACCACGCCGACCGCGCCGCCCGCTCCGCGTCCGAGCGCGAACGTGGCGATGTTGATGCCGTGGCGGCCGAGAACCGAGCCGACCTCCCCGATTACCCCGGGCTGGTCGCGGTTGCGGATCACGATGAGGGCGCCCTCGAGGGGCGCCTCGACCTCCACGCCGTCGAGCCGCACCAGACGCGGTTGTTCCGGCTCGAACACGGCCCCCTCGGCCCACAGCTCGCCGTCGCCGGTGTGCAGCTTGAGAGATACCAGGCTGGTGAAGTTCCGCGGGCGCGAGCTGCGCGACTCGATGATTTCCAGCCCGCGCTGCTCGGCCGCCGTGCGCGCGTTGACGAGCGTGACGGTCTGCGACAGCACCTGCCCCAGCAGACCGACCAGGGTGGAGCTGACCAGCATCTCGTGCGGCTCGTCGGCGAGCTTCCCGTAGTAGCGCAGGCCGACCCCCGCGACGGGACTCTGCGCGAGCTGGCCGAGCAGGCTGCCCAGCCGTTCCGCCAGCACGAGGTACGGGCGCAGCGCCCGCAGCTCGTCGGGCGCGATGGAGGGATGGTTGACCGCGTTGCGGGCGAATCCCGACTGGAGGAACTCGCGAACGCCGGTGGCCGCCTCGAGACCGACGAGCTGCTGGGCCTCGGCGGTCGCTCCCGCGATGTGCGGTGTCGCGACGACCTGCGGCAGGCCGATCAGGGCGGTGTCCGGCGGCGGCTCCTGCCGGAAGACGTCGAGCGCCGCACCGGCCACGCGACCCGCCTCGATCGCCTCCGCCAACGCCGCCTCGTCCAGCAGATCGCCCCGCGCGGTATTGATGATGCGTACGCCGGGGCGGCATCTGGACAGCCGCTTCGCGTCCAGCAACCCGCGGGTCGCCTCGGTCGACGGCAGGTGCAGGGTGATGAAGTCGGCCCGCTCGAGCAGCGTGTCCAGGGCGACCAGCTCGATTCCGAGGTCGTCCGCCATCTGAACCGCGATGAAGGGGTCGTGAGCGACCACCGGCATGTCGAACGCGAGCGCCCGCCGCACGACCTCGCGTCCGATGCGCCCGAGGCCCACCACGCCCAGCGTCTTCCCCCGCAGCTCGGCGCCGCGCAGGCTCTTCTTGCACCACCGTCCCCCCTTCATCTGGGCGTCGGCGAGGGCGACGGATCGCGCCGAGGCGAGCATCAGGGCGAATACGTGCTCGGCGACGCTGACGCTGTTGGCGCCCGGCGCGTTCAGGACGACGATGCCGCGCGCGCTCGCGGCCGCGATGTCGACGTTGTCGACGCCGGTTCCCGCGCGGGCGACGACGCGCAGGCCCGGCGCCGCCGCGATCAGCTCGGCGGTGACGGTCGTGGCGCTGCGCACGATGAGCGCGTCGGCGTCGGAGAGATCGGCGCGCAGCTCGGCCGGAGAGCGGCCGTTGCGGGTGTCGACGGTCCATCCCTCGGCCTCGAGCAGCGAGACGGCGGCCGGGGGAAGCGGATCGGGAATCACGATCTTCATGGGTCCGGAGAAGGCTCGGGCCGAACGCGTGGCGCTGTTCCAGTATAATGGCCGCCGAAGTTCACCGTGGTCGAGCACCGCGGAGAGGGCATCCGCACCAGGACGGTGCAAGGTGCTGGAACGGGCCGGACGATGCGGGTCGCCCTCGCCCGAGATGGCTTCATTCCACAGGGTTTTCCACGGTTTCTGTTGACGGATCCCAGCCACTTCTTCCCACGGGTCATCCCGTGGCCAGCGGGGTGAGACTGCGCACCATGCCGGAATTCAAGACCCTCGTTCCCCCCACCGAAGGCACGGCCATCACGCGCGGGTCGGACGGTTCGCTGATCGTGCCCGACGTTCCCGTCATTCCGTTCATCGAAGGCGACGGCATCGGCCGCGACATCTGGCGCGCGTCGGTACGGGTCTTCGACGCCGCGGTGAAGAAGACGTTCGGCGACCGGAAGCGCGTGGTCTGGTTCGAGGTGCTCGCCGGCGAGAAGGCCAGGGAGCGGACCGGGGAGTGGCTGCCGACCGACACGCTCGAGGCCGCGAGGGCGTACAGGGTGGCGATCAAGGGTCCGCTCACCACCCCCGTCGGCGGCGGCATCCGCAGCCTGAACGTGTCGATTCGGCAGTTGCTCGACCTCTACGCCTGCGTGCGCCCCGTGCGGTACTTCGCCGGCACGCCGTCGCCGGTCCGCCGTCCGGAGCAGATGGACGTCGTCATCTTCCGGGAGAACACCGAGGACGTCTACGCGGGGATCGAGTGGGAGCAGGGGTCGGCGCAGGCGGAGCAGCTCCTCGACTACCTGTCGACCACCTTCGGCAAGCGGATCCGGCGCGATTCGGGCCTCGGCATCAAGCCGATCTCCATCACCGGCAGCAAGCGGCTGGTCCGCATGGCGATCCGGCATGCGATCGACAACGATCGCAGGAGCGTCACGCTCGTCCACAAGGGGAACATCATGAAGTTCACCGAGGGGGCGTTCCGGGACTGGGGCTACGAGGTGGCGAAGGAGGAGTTCGGCGACCGCACCGTGGGGGAATGGGACGGCGATCCGGACGGCCGCATCGTGATGAAGGACCGTATCGCCGACAGCATGCTGCAGCAGATCCTGACGCGGACGGCCGAGTACGACGTCATCGCGACCACGAACCTCAACGGCGACTACCTGTCGGACGCGTGCGCGGCCCAGGTCGGCGGCCTCGGGCTCGCTCCGGGCGCCAACATCGGCGACGAGGTCGGGTTCTTCGAGGCGACCCACGGCACGGCCCCGAAGTACGCCGACAAGGACGTCATCAACCCGAGTTCGGTCATCCTGTCGGGCGCGATGATGTTCCGTTACATCGGCTGGCGCGACGTTGCGTCCAGCATCGAGGAAGGCATCGAGCGCGCCATCCAGCAGAAGACCGTGACGTACGATCTGGAGCGTCTGATGGAGGGCGCCACGAAGCTGACGACGTCGGGGTTCGCCGACGCCGTCATCGCGAACATGTAGCCAGAGTTGGAGCGGAGTCAGCATGAATCGCAAGGTTTCGGTGATTGGATCGGGCAACGTCGGCGCCACCGCGGCGCGCAGCATCGCGGACAAGGAGCTGGCGGACGTCGTCATCCTCGACATCCTCGAAGGGGTGCCGCAGGGCAAGGGCCTGGACATGCTCGAGGCATGCCCGGTCGAGGGCTCGGACGCCCGCGTCCTCGGCACGAACGATTACGCCGACACGGCCGGGTCGGACATCGTCGTGATAACCGCGGGGCTCGCGCGCAAGCCGGGCATGAGTCGCGACGACCTGCTGAGCAAGAACTGCGACATCATCAGCAGCGTGACCGAGCAGGTGATGCAGCACTCTCCGAACTGCATCATGATCCCGGTCACCAATCCCCTGGACGCGATGGCGCAGGTCGTGTACCGGAAGAGCGCCCTGCCGCGCGAGCGGGTCATCGGCATGGCCGGCGTGCTCGATTCGGCACGCATGCGCGCCTTCATCGCGCAGGCGCTGGACGTGTCCGTCGAGAACACCCATGCGTTCGTCCTGGGCGGGCACGGCGACACGATGGTGCCGCTGCCGCGGTACTCCACCGTCGCCGGCATCCCGATAACGGAGCTGCTCGACAAGGAGACGGTCGACGCCATCGTGCGCCGGACGGCTCACGGGGGCGCCGAGATCGTGAAGCTGCTGGGCACCGGCAGCGCCTACTACGCGCCCGGCTCCGCGGTGGTGGAGATGGTCGAGGCGATCCTCAAGGACAAGAAGAAGATCCTGCCCTGCTCGGTGTTTCTGCAGGGCGAGTACGGCATCCACGGGCTCTTCGTCGGCGTCCCGTGCAAGCTCGGGGCGAACGGTCTCGAGCGGATCGTCGAGATCGAGCTGACCGCCGAGGAGGACGCGGCCCTGAAGAAGTCCGCGGCCGCGGTGCAGGAGCTCGTGCAGATCATCCACATGTACTAGGAGTGCGGGGCGCCGTTCCACGGCGCGGACTCCTGCAGGGTTGGTTGGGCGGCAAGCGGAGCCGCAGGCAACGTTTTTCGGGCTGGCAGCCCGCCGACGATCGTGAAGATCCACGAATACCAGGCCAAGGAGCTGCTCGCGGCGGCCGGCGCGCCGGTCCCGCGCGGCGCGGCCGCGTTCACGGCGGACGAGGCGCGCTCCGTCGCCGAGCGGCTCGGCGGGCGGGTCGTCGTCAAGGCGCAGATTCATGCGGGCGGGCGCGGCAAGGGCGGCGGCGTCAAGGTGGTGTCCGATGCCGCCGAGGCCGAGCGCGCGGCCGAAGCCATGCTCGGCATGACGCTCGTCACCGCACAGACCGGTCTCACCGGTCGCAGGGTGGGACGGCTGCTGGTCGAGGAAGCGCTCGAGATCGATCGGGAGCTGTACGTCGGGTTCGTCATCGACCGCGCTCTCGCGCGGCCCGTGCTGATGGCGAGCCGCGCCGGGGGCATGGACATCGAGCAGGTGGCCTCCGAGACGCCGGAGCGCATCCTCCGGGAGGTGCTGGATCCGGTGGCCGGGCTCCGGCCCTTCCAGGCTCGTCGCCTGGCGTTCGGACTCGGCCTCGCGGGGGCTGTCGCGGGCCGGGCGGCCGGGGCGATGCTGGCCGCCGCGAAGGCGTTTCGGGACCTCGACGCCACGCTCGTGGAGATAAACCCGCTGGTCGTGACCGCCGGCGGCGGAGTGCTGGCGCTCGATGCCAAGGTGAACCTGGACGACAACGCCCTGTTTCGGCATCCGGAGCTGCACGAGTTGCGGGACACGGCCGAGGAGGAGGAGCTGGAGGTCGAGGCGTCCAGGCACTCTCTGAGCTACGTTCGGCTCGACGGCCGCATCGGGTGCATGGTCAACGGGGCCGGGCTGGCGATGGCCACCATGGACATCATCCACCTGGCGGGAGGGGAGCCGGCCAACTTCCTGGACGTCGGCGGCGGCGCGAACGCGGACCAGATCCGGAACGCGTTCCGGATTCTCATGGCCGACCCCAACGTGACGGCGGTGCTCATCAACATATTCGGCGGCATCCTGCGTTGCGACGTGCTGGCCGAGGGCGTGATTGCGGCGGTCCGCGAGCTGGCCGTCGAGCTGCCGGTGGTCATCCGCATGGAGGGCACCAACGTCGAGAAGGGCAAGCGGATGCTGCGCGAGAGCGGTCTGAACTTCACGACCGCCGACACCATGAGCGAGGCGGCCGACCGGGTCGTGGCGCTCGCCGCCGGCTGATTGCCGGGGTGGAACCATGGCAGTGCTCATCGACGAACGGACCCGCCTGCTGGTGCAGGGGCTGACGGGACGGGAGGGCACCTTCCACGCGCTCCAGGCGGCGCGCTACGGTACGACCGTGGTCGGCGGCGTCAGTCCCGGCAAGGGGGGCGCGACGCACGAAGGGTGGCCGGTCTTCGATACGGTGCGGGAAGCGGTCGACCGGACGGGGGCGAATGCGTCGGTGATCTTCGTTCCACCGCCGGCCGCGGCCGACGCCGTTCTGGAGGCCGCCGACGCCGGGATCGAGGTCGTCGTCTGCATCACCGAAGGGATCCCGACGCGGGACATGCTGCCGGTGATCGCGTTTCTGGACGGGCGTCGGACACGCCTGGTGGGGCCGAACTGTCCCGGCGTGCTGTCGGCCGGCAAGTCCAAGGCGGGCATCATCCCGGGGCACATCGGCAGCGAGGGGAGCGTCGGCGTCGTATCGCGGAGCGGGACGCTCACCTACGAGGCCATGCACCAGTTGACTCGACTCGGACTCGGTCAGACCACGTGCATCGGCATCGGCGGCGATCCGCTGATCGGGACGAGCTTCGTCGACGCGCTGCGGCTGTTCGCGGCCGACCGCGACACCGAGGCGGTGGTGCTCATCGGCGAGATCGGCGGCAGCGCCGAAGAGGACGCGGCCGCGTTCATCGCGGAGGGATTCGACAAGCCGGTCGTCGCCTTCGTCGCCGGGCAGACGGCGCCGCCCGGTCGTCGCATGGGACATGCGGGCGCGATCATCGCGGGCGGGGCGGGAACGGCGGCCGAGAAGCAGGCTGCGTTGCGCGCGGCCGGCGTGACCGTCGTGGAGAGCCCCGCGGAGATCGGCGCCGCGATGGCCCGGAGACTCGGCGCGTCGGGCGGCCGGAGGACGGACGGCGCGCGGGGATGAAGCCGGCGCGACCGCTCGCGTGATCGAGAGGGCCGGCGGAAGGCCGCCGAACGCGCCTCGTGCTAGTATTCGGGGTTGAACTGATGAAGAACAGGGCAGTGCTTGGAAGCCGCTGCCGCTCTCCACAGCCGAGGATGCATGGCGCCTGCTGAAGTCGCGGTTCAAGAAGCTCCACTCGCTCGCAGCACCGGGCGAGTCGTCAACGATTTCAGCATTCAGGTGGCCACGGTCAACGGGTCGGGCAGCCAGACCGCCAACCTGGTGCTGCTGCGCTCCATCTTCCGGATGGGCGTGCCGGTTTCCGGCAAGAACCTGTTTCCGTCGAACATCGCGGGTCTGCCGACCTGGTTCACGATCCGCGCCAACAAGGACGGCTACATCGCCAGAAAGAAGGAGATCGACTTCCTGGTGGCGATGAATCCGGAGACCGCGCAGGAAGACGTGCTGTCGCTCGAGCCGGGGGCGGCGGTCGTGTACGACGAAGGGCTGGCCCTCGACAAGCTGCGCAACGACCTGGTCTTCTACCCCGTGCCGTTCGACAAGCTCGTCGCGGGCGTCTGCACCGACGCGAAGCTCCGCCGGCTCGTGCGCAACATGATCTACGACGGCGTGCTGGCCAGGCTCCTGGAAATCGATCTCCGGGGGATGGAGCAGGCGCTGCAGAAGCAGCTCGGGCGCAAGCCGAAGGCAGTGGCCCTGAACCGGCAGGCGCTCGATGTCGGATTCGCCTACGCCGAGCAGCACTTCGAGAAGCGCGACCCCTACGTGATCGAGGCGATGGACGAAACCGCCGGGAAGATCCTCATCGAGGGCAACGCGGCCGCCGCCATCGGCGCGATGATGGCCGGCGTGACGGTGGTGGCGTGGTACCCGATCACGCCGTCGTCCTCGCTCTGCGAGACCCTCATCGACTACCTGCAGAAGTACCGCATCGACGAGGAGGCCGGCAAGGCCACGTTCGCCGTCGTGCAGGCGGAGGACGAGATTGCGGCGCTCGGCATGACCGTCGGAGCCGGCTGGGCCGGCGCGCGGGCCATGACTTCGACCTCCGGCCCGGGCGTCTCGCTGATGAGCGAGTTCGCCGGTCTCGGCTACTACGGCGAAGTGCCCGCGGTGATCTTCGACGTGCAGCGCGTGGGGCCGTCGACCGGGCTGCCGACGCGCACCGCGCAGGGGGACGTGCTCTCGACCGCGTTTCTGTCGCACGGCGACACGCGGCACCTGATGCTCTTCCCGTCCTCGGTCGGCGAGTGCTACTCGATGGCGGTGGAGGCTTTCGACCTCGCCGAGCGGTTCCAGACGCCGGTCTTCGTCATGAGCGACCTCGACCTGGGCATGAACACGTGGATGTCGGATCCGTTCCCCTACCCCGAGAAGCCGCTCGACCGCGGCAAGGTGCTGGACGAGGAGACGCTCGAGCGCATCGGTCGGTTCGGGCGCTACCGCGACGTCGACGGCGACGGCGTGCCCTACCGCACGGTGCCGGGCGACGAGATGCCGGCCTACTTCTGCCGCGGCTCGGGGCACAACGAATGGGCCCAGTACAGTGAACGCCCGGACGACTACCAGAGCAACGTCGATCGCCTGGCGAAGAAGTTCAGGAACGCCAGGAAATGGATGCCGGCCCCGGTCGTGGAGATCAACCGCCAGGCGTCGATCGGCGTCATCGCCTACGGCACGACGCACTGGGCGGTCGTCGAGAGCCGGGATCAGCTCAAGGCCGAGGCTGACCTGGACACGTCGTACTACCGGGTCTCCGCCTATCCGTTCAGGTCAGCGATGGCGTCGTTCATCGAACGCCACGAGCGCGTCTACGTGATCGAGCAGAACCGGGACGGGCAGATGCTCAGCCTCATGAAGCTCGATCTCGAGCCGGACCTGGTGCGCCGGCTGCGGAGCGTGCTGCACTATTCGGGGCTGCCGATCGACGCGCGGTCGATCACCGACAGCGTGCTGATTCAGGAAGGGTATCGCGTGCAGACAGCCGGCGCCGACACCTCGCGCGTCCCGCGCGAGGCCGGCGTGGGCGGGGAATAGCCTCGCGCGGGGGCGCGTCGGCGGGAACGGCTGGAACAGCGGGAAGAGGACAGTGGCTGTCGCAACATCGCCGGTACGGAAGAAGGTCAACCGGGTCGGGCTCGAGGCCCGGCAGTATCGCGGCTCGAAGACGACGCTCTGCGCCGGGTGCGGGCACAACGCGATCTCGGAACGGATCATCGGCGCCTGCTTCGAGATGGGCATCGAGCCCGAACGGGTCGTCAAGCTCTCCGGAATAGGCTGCTCCAGCAAGAGCCCGGCCTATTTCCTCGGTTCGGCTCACGGATTCAATGCCGTCCACGGCCGCATGCCGTCGGTCGGGACCGGGGCCCTGCTCGCCAACCGGAATCTGGTGGCGATCGGGGTGAGCGGCGACGGGGACACCGGGGCCATCGGCATCGGCCAGTTCGTGCATCTGATGCGCCGGAACCTGCCGATCATCTACATCATCGAGGACAACGGCTGCTACGGCCTGACGAAGGGACAGTTCTCTCCCACGGCCGACCTCGGATCGAAGGCCAAGACGGGGGTCGTCAACGATCTGCCGCCCATCGACACCTGCGCGCTGGCCATCGAGCTGGGCGCCTCGTTCGTGGCGCGTTCGTTCTCCGGCGACAAGAAGCAGTTGACCGCGATCCTGAAGGCCGCGCTGAGTCACCGCGGCACGGCGATGCTGGACGTGCTCTCGCCCTGCGTGACGTTCAACGATCACGAGGGATCGACCAAGAGCTACGCGTACGCGAAGACGCACGACGACCCGCTCGAGGAGATCGACTTCGTTCCCTTCTTCGAGGACATCAGTGTCGACTACGAGCCGGGAACGACCCGGGAGGTCGTCATGCACGACGGCTCGAAGCTCTACCTGAAGAAGCTCGAGGCCGACTACGACGCCCTGGACAAGGTGCAGGCGATGCGGGTGCTGCAGGAGACGCGCAGCCGCGGCGAGTTCGCGACCGGCCTGATCTACGTGGAGCCGGTCAAGCCCGACTTCCTCGACGTACTGAACCTGGTCGACGAACCGCTGGCGACGCTGCCGCAGGAGCGCGTGCGGCCCCCGCAGGCGGTGCTCGACGACATCATGGAAGGTCTGCGGTAGATGGCGGAACGTACGCTGGCCATCATCAAGCCGGACGCCGTCGCCAACCGGGACGCGGGCGCCATCCTGCAGCGGATAGAGACCGGCGGCTTCGCGCTGCGCGGCATGCGGCTGGTCCGCCTGACCCGGGGAGAGGCGGAAGGCTTCTACGCGGTCCATCGGGAGCGGCCGTTCTTCGACAGCCTGACCGCCTTCATGTCGTCGGGCCCGGCCGTCGTGCTGGCCCTGGAGGCCGACGGCGCGATCGGGCGCTGGCGTGACCTGATGGGGGCCACGGACCCGGCGAAGGCGGCCCCCGGGAGTCTCCGGCACGAGTTCGGGACCTCCATCGAGCGCAATGCCACGCACGGCTCCGATGCGCCGGAGACCGCGGCGACCGAGCTGGCCTACTTCTTTC
>WTFV01000148.1 GCA_011523845.1 Acidobacteriota bacterium
AGAACGGCGAGGCGGTCATGGGACTGCTGCAGGCGCTGCACGACGAGGGCTCGACCATCTGCATGGTGACCCACGACCCGCGCTACGCGGAGCACGCCAGGCGCGAGATTCATCTCTTCGATGGGAAGTGCAGCCCGCATCCGACCAGCGCGGCCGGGGACTGAGGCGCAAGCCCACACCATATCGGAGTTCCAGACTGGAGGGTGATCTTGCCGAATCAGGTTCGTGCCTTCGTACTCGCGCTGCTGATGGTCGGTCTGATGCTGGCGGCGGCAACGCGCGCAATGCACGCCCAGACCCTCGACACCGTGATCGGCCAGGGCGTTGCTGCAGTCGCGCGGCTGACGAGCCAGGCCGAGCAACCGGCCCGCCGCTTCGACCTCACCCTGGACGCTGCCGTCCAGCGCGCTCTCGAACGGAACCTCGACATCGCCGTCCAGCGCATCCACCCGCTGGTGCAGGACATGCAAATCGTCGCGGCCAACGCGGCGTTCCTGCCCTTCGCTTCATCCGGCTTGATCCTCGACCAGGCCACCACGCCCAACCGCTTCGTGTTCGACGGCGGCGGGCTTGCCGGCCAGTCCATCGTTACCGACCTGGGCGTCTACGACGTCGCCATCGGACAGCAGATGAAGTGGGGCGGCGGCCGCTACGACGTCGCCTGGGACAGCACGCGGTGGGAGTCGACCAACATCTTCTCGACCTTCAACCCGAGCTTCGGCGCGAACATGACGCTGCAGTACACGCAACCGTTGCTGCGCGGCTTTCGGACCGATGCGCGGCGCACGCAACTGGTCGTCTCGCGCATCAACCGGGACATCTCCGACATCGACCTGGAGGAGACCATCGTCAACACGCTGGCCGGCGTGAGACTGGCGTACTGGGATCTGGTCTATGCGCGCGCCGCGGTGGGCGTGCAGCGGCAGGCGCTGGCGCTGGCCGAGCAGCTCGTGGCGGACAACCGGTTCCGAGTCGAGGTCGGTACCATGGCGCCTATCGACGTCGTGGCAGCGCAGTCGGAAGCCGCGGCGCGCCGCCAGTTGCTGGCGCTGGCCGTCGAGACACAGCGCACCAGCGAGCTTGTGCTGAAGGAGCTCATCGTAGGGGGCACGTCCGATGCGCTGTGGAACGCGGAGCTGAACCCGACGGACCAGCCGCGGATCGAGGCCACGCCGATCGATCTGGAAGGGGCGATTCGCATGGCGCTCGACCGACGCACGGACGTCTCGCGTGCGCGCCGGCAGCTCGACGCCAACGAAGCGACCGCCGACAACCTCCGCAACAGCACGCTGCCCGCGCTCGATCTGGTCGGGAGCTATCAATTGACCGGTCAGGGCGGTCCCCGGCGGGTTCCGGCGGGGAACAGCTTCGCGGACCTCTTCGGCGGCGCCGGCGGCGTGATCCCGGGCGGTTACGGCGATGCGCTCCAAAGCGTCGCCAACGCCGACTACCCGGTCTGGCGCGTCCAGTTGCAGATGACCTACCCGCTCGGGCAGAGCGCGGACCGGGCCGCGTACGAGCGGGCCCGGCTGGAGTTGCAGCAGAACCGGGCCCAGATTCGGCGCATCGAGCTGCGGATCGCCAGCGAGGTCACCAACGCGGCGCTTCGCATCGAGTCGATCCGCGATCGGATCGCGGCCGCGACGGCGTCGCGGGAGCTGGCCGAACGACAGCTCGAGGCGGAGGAGAGCAAGTTCGAGGTCGGCCTGTCGACGAACTTTTCGTCCTGCAGTCGCAACGCGATCTCGCCACCGCGCAGGATGCCGAGCTGCGCGCGATTCTCGACTACCAACGGGCGCGAATCGAGTTCGAGCGGACGCAGCGCGCTTCGCTCGGCGGAGCCGGCATCGCCCTGGTCGGCAGCGCGACGGCCGGCGGCGTTGCGGGGCGCGCAGGCGCCGCACCGGCGGGGCCGATGCTGACGCCGCAGCGTTGAACCGAGCGGGAACAGGGACAAGACGTCCGAAAGGAGAACGCACGATGAGACGTTGCCGGAAATTCCATTTGACATCCCAATAGGGCTTTTGGTAGCCTTTGTTGGGATGTCTAATGGAGACTCGGAGAGGACGGAAGTCCTGCGCGGCACGCTCGACCTGATGGTGCTGCGGACGCTGGTCTCGCTCGGTCCGTCGCACGGCTACGCGATCGCCGCCCGGATCGAGCAGGTTTCCGGCGGCGCACTCGTCCTCAACATGGGCACGCTCTATCCGGGCCTGATGCGGCTGGAGCAGCGCGGCCTCGTCCGGGCGGAGTGGGGCACGACGGAGAAGAACCGGCGCGCCCGGTTCTACGCGATCACCGCCGCGGGACGACGTCACCTGGCGACCGAGAAGCGGGACCTGGACCGAATGGTCTCGATCATCGACGCGCTGTTTCAGGAGCCGGCGTGACAGGGAGATCACGATGACCGTCCTTCGCGAGTACTGGCATCGCCTGTGGGGCGCGTTCCGGTGCAACCCGGCCGATCACGATCTCGAGCGCGAGCTGCGCTTTCATCTCGAGCGGGCCGAGGAGGAGCTTCGTGCGAAGGGCCACTCGCCGGCCGAGGCCGCGCGGCTGGCGCGCGTGCGGCTGGGCGGGGTTCCCCAGACGATGGAGGCGATGCGCGACCAGCGCGGCCTGCCGTGGCTGGACGACCTGCGGATCGATCTGCGGATCGGCCTGCGCGGCCTTGCGCGGCAACCCGGTTTCACGGCGGCGGCGGTCCTGACGCTGTCGATCGGCATCGGGGCCACCGCGGCAGTCGCCACCGTGGCGAACCCGATGTTCTTTCAACCGCTGCCCGTGCCCGATCCGGACGAGCTCGTGGCCATCACGCAGCTCGACGAGCATACGTCGGTCTTCCCGCACCCGCTGTCCTACCCGGAGTACCTCGACTACCGGGAGCGCAACGACGTCTTCGCAGGCCTGGCCGCGCACGCCGTGGCGGAAGAGCTGCTGTCGATCGAGGGTCGCGCGGCGGAGCGGATCCAGATCGAGTACGTCAGCGACAACTACTTCGACGTACTGCAGTTGAACGCCGTGCGCGGCCGCACGTTCCTCCCCGGGGAAGGGCGCCGTCCCGGCGATGCGCCGTTCGTCGTCCTGTCCCATCACGCCTGGCGGTCGCGGTTCGGCGCCGACCCGGCCGTCATCGGACAGGTCGTGCGCCTCGGGCCGGCGAACATGACCGTCATCGGGATCATGCCGGAGGACTTCATCGGGACCTACGGCCTCGTGCCCACGGAGCTCTTCGTCCCCGCCACCGCGGGCGCGCTCGTCGAACCGGGGTGGACGGACCTGTTGACCGACCGGCTCGAGGAGATGTTCGCGATGACCGGACGCCTGCGGCCCGGCGTGACGCTCGGCGAGGCGGCCGCCCAGCTCGACGTCCTTGCCGGCGCGCTGGCCGCGGAGCATCCGGATGCGAGCGCCCACACCGAGCTCTACGTCATCGCCGAGCGTTACGCGCGACCGGAGCCCGGCGCGGCGCGCCACACGGCGCCCCTGGTGAGCGTCGTCATGGGCCTCGCGTCGCTCGTGCTGCTGGTGGCCATGGCGAACGTCGGGACGCTGCTGGTCGCGCGCGGCGTGGAACGACGGCAGGAGATGGCCCTGCGCGCGGGACTCGGCGCCACCCGGCGGCGGCTGGTGCGGCAACTGGTCACCGAGAGCGTGCTGCTGGCGCTGGCGGGCGGCGTCGGCGGCGGGATCGTCGCGGTGTGGGCCGCCGATCTCGTCGTCGCCTACTTCGCCACGGCCGTTGGAGTGGAATTCTTGAGACCCGACTACCTCGTGGATTGGCGGGTGTTCGGGTTCATCGCAACGACGGCCATGGCGGCCGGGGTGCTCACCGGACTCGCGCCGGCGTTGCGCTCGACGCGGATCGAGCTGGCGCGCGCAATCGGCTCCGGCGGCCGCAACGCCGGCGGAACCGTCGCGGGGCGGCGCCTGACGAACGGGCTCGTCGTGCTCCAGGTCGCCGTTTCCATGCTGTTGCTGGTCTGCGCCGGCCTCTTCGTCCAGAGCGGCAGAACCGCCGGCGCAATCGACTTCGGTTTCCGGACCGACGATCTGCTGGTGCTGTCGGTCGATCCCCTCGGCCAGGGCTACGACCGGGAGCAGGCCCGGGCGCTCTACCGGGACATCCTGGAAGACGTCGTCGCCTTGCCCGGCGTCGAATCGGCGAGCTGGGCCCGCCGGGCCCCGCTGTCGCCGGGCCCGAACCGGGGCAACGTGTTCACCCTGGACGGCGGCACGGCGCCGGAGCCCGACGGCGCGCGGGTCTCTCTCAACTACGTGGACTCGAGCTTCTTCGACACCGTGGACGTCCCGGTGCTCCGGGGACGCGGTTTTCGCGAGGAAGACGCGCCGGGCGACCGGCGGGTGGCTCTCGTCAGCGAACGCGCGGCGAGACAACTGTGGCCGGGACAGGACCCGATCGGGCGGCGGATCGTCCACGGCTTCCTCGGCGGCGCACCGTTCGAAGTGATCGGCGTCGTGCGCGACGCGCACATGTCCCCCACGTCGCCGTTCGACCGGCCGCCGTTCGTCCTCTACCCGTTCGGGTTCCGCCCCCCGCGGGGGAGGACCACGCTGCACGTGCACACGGAGGAACCGCTGAGCGCCGCGCTCCCGGCGGTGGCGGACACCATTCGCCGGCACGACCCGACCCTGGCGCTCCTGGACGCCGGCGGCATGAACGACGTGTTGCGCTCGAAACCCATGCTGGTGATTGTGCGCCTGGGCGCCGCGGTGGTCGGGTCGTTCGGCCTGCTGGGTCTGCTTCTCGCCGCTGTCGGACTCTACGGCGTCGTGTCGCATGCAGTGGCCCAGCGGAAGCAGGAATTCGGCATCCGATCCGCCCTTGGCGCGACCTCGGCGGCCATCATCCGGCTCGCGCTCGGTCGGGGCGTCGTGCTGTCGATACTGGGACTGGCGCTCGGCGCGGTCGCAGCGTCCGGCCTGGCCCGACTCACCGCGGGTCTTCTCGTCGGCGTCAGGCCGGGCGACCCCGCGGTGTTCGGCATCGCGGGCTTCCTGCTGGCAGGTGTCGCCTTGCTTGCGTGCCTGGTGCCGTCCCGGCGCGCGGCGAAGGCCGACCCGCTCGCGACGCTGCGAGCCGGGTAGTAGAGCGTGACGCCGAACGCCACCCACCAGTGTGAGCCGGAGCCCGTCCGATACGACCGGCACGAGCACACGGCCGCGTTGCGCGCCCAGCGCCCATGCGTTGCCATCCTCGTCTACTGGATCCCCGCACGCACGGGGCATTCAGGCAACTTGGCGAACAGCCGCACTGTATGATCGGTTCAGCCCCGCCTCTGCGAGGCCTTCCTCTGTTGGAACCGCTCGAGCCACTCGGCGCACCAGCCTCGCAGCTCGTCCGCCTGCCACTGCAGCACCCCGTTCTCGAGCACCAGTTGTTCGGTCGGTGTCGCTCTCCGGTCCGTGTTGTGCGCCGAGTTGTCGAGGATCTCGAGCTGGTCGAACTGCTCTCCTGTCTTCCGGAGGTTCGACAGGGAGTACTTGTAGCGTTCGGGCAGCCGTCTGGTGTCGATCCGGTGCCCCGTGTGGGTCCGCACGCGGTGGTCCACCCGTTCGGCGTTGATCTCCGGCGAGTCGGTCCCGAGGTAAATCCCCTCGATGCGGTACCCGGCCTTCCTGGCCCGCTCCATCAGTGCCGGTCCAGGACGGCCAGAGTAGGTGCTCTCGACCCCGAAGTCGTATCGGTCGCGGATCGCCTTGTCGATTTCCGCATCGACGATTTCCCGTGTCCGCTCGCGGGCCGACTCGCTGTTCCAGTCGCCGATGCCGCCGGCGACCGAGTCCTGGTCGAAGTACCGATTCGGCAGCCGGTCGTAGTTTGCGCGCTTCCACACGCTCTTCCCTACGCCGTTGCACCCCATCACGATTGTGAACACCGGCCGGTCGTCGGGCTGGTCGGACATCTGCGGTCTTCCTGAGCCACGCTGATTCTAGCCCGCGCCCCGCCAGTCGGCGTTTGCGCGTGCGCCGTTGCCTTCATGTCTGCGACGAGCTGAGCTTCATCCCCTGACCATCGTCGGGGTCATGCCGGCGGGCGTCGCGCTGCCCCGCCGGGCCGACGCCGCCGACGCGGACGACCCGGCCGACGGCCTCCGGCGCGCCGCCGAACGCCCGTTCGCGGCAACGAAGGCAACTCGCACTCGTTACGGGCGCTCGCCAACATCAGCGCCGTGGCCCCGATGCCGCGGGGACGCCACGCTGGTCCCGGCAGGCCTCGCTCGTGCCGTCGACGCGCCCGAAGCTCGGCTTCGCCGCGGAGGGCGTCTCTGCGGGACATGCCACGACGCCGGTTCTCGTCGACATGTGGACTCGCCTGCGTCTCAGGTTCGCTGCGCTCGTCAGGCGCACGCGGTTCGAGCGGGAGCTGGCCGACGAGCTGGCGTTCCACGTCCAGGCGCGTGCCGAGGAGTGGGAGCGCCGGGGGCTGTCGCCGTCGGCGGGCGCCGGCGGGCGCGGATCAGGAACGTGCCCTCCCGGAGGACGAGCCACAAGACGTGGAGGCGCTCGGCGCCGAGCGCGGGCGACCGCATAGGACGTGACGCCGGTCAGACCGATGGTGGCGACGCTGGGAACCCGGCACTTCCTCGTCGAGGGAGTCCTCGAAGCGCTTCCGCCGGGTCCAGGCGGTCAGGTACGAAACGCCGGCGCGAGCACATGTCCGAACCTGGTGGAACGGCTACCGATGCCGGAGCGCGGCCATCGGGTTCACGCGGGACGCCCGGTGCGCCGGAACGAACCCGGCGCCCAGCGCGACAGCGGCCAGCGCCAACACCGCCGCGGCGACCACCGGGGGCGTCAGGCCATCGATCTCGTAGAGCAGCGATTGCGCCAGACGGCCGACTCCGAACGCCGCGACCAGCCCGACCGCACCACCGACGACCGTCATCCGCCCGACCTGGCCGAGCACCATCGCGCGCAGGTGCGCCGCGTCCGCGCCGAGCGCCATCCGCAGCCCCAGCTCGCGGGTCCGCTGCGCCACCGTATAGGCCAGTACGCCGTAGAGACCCACCGCCGCCAACAGGGTTGCGAGCGCGGCGAAGGCCGCCGCCAACAGCGTGATGGTGCGGTCCTCGAACACGCTTTCCTCCACCTGCCGGGCAAGCGTGGTCAGACGCGTGACGGGCAGGTCGGGGTCCAGGCCGGCCACCAGCGCCGGGATCGTGCGGAGCATGCCGTCCGGCGGCAGGGAACTCCGGACATGGAACGCGAGCGACCCGACGCGGTCCTCCTGGCGATACGGAACATGGAGGAGCGGCGGAACCGGATCCTTGACGTTGTGGTACGCGGTATCCGCAACGAGGCCGACGATCTCCGTATCCAGCTCCACATCGAGCCCGCCGCGCCCGAGGCGCCTGCCCACCGCATCGCGCCCGAGACCGAACTTGCGCGCGAAGGCTTCGTTGACGATCGCGACCGGGGGCGCCGCGCGCACGTCCGCCTCCTCGAACGTCCGGCCCGCCAGCAGCGGAATGCCGAGGGTCCGGAAATAGTCGGTGCCGATCCGATTGAAGCGCGTGGTGCGATTCGTATCCGGGCCGGCCTCGAATCCCTCCACCATGACGCGGGCACCCCAACTGTCCCCGGAGAGAACCGCGATCGAGGCGGCCGTCACCGAGGTCACGCCCGGCTGCGCAGCCAGCTCCGCTTCCACCCGCTCGTAGAGGGCCCGCGTCTGCGCATCCCCGGAGCCGATGAGTCCGGGCGACAAGCGAAACGTCACGACGTCGTTCGTTCGGATGCCGAGGTCGACGCCGCTCACGTTCCGCAGGCTCTGGATGAAGAGCCCGGCCACCATCAGCAGCATCGTCGCCAGGGCGAACTGCGCCATGACGAGTCCGCGCCGGAAACCGGCGGCCGTGCGGGCGCCGGCCGGCTGGCCGGCGTCGTCCTTGAGAGTCGAGATCAAGGCCGCCCGCGTTCCATGGAACGCCGGAAAGATCCCGAAGAGCAGACCGGTTGCGAGCGAGACCGCCCCGGTGAACGGAACGGCGTACGGATCGAGCGTCAACGGCAGGATCTCCGCGATCGGGGGCGGCAGAAGCGCGCCGATGAAGCCGAGCGTCCAGTTGGCCGCAACCAGCCCGGCCGCACCGCCGAGAACGGCCAGGAGGCACGACTCGGTCAGAAGCTGCGTCACGAGGTGCCGTCGTGTCGCGCCGAGCGAGAGCCGTACCGCCATCTCGGACGCGCGAGCGGCGGAACGCGCCAGCAGCAGGTTCGCGATGTTGGCGCAGGCGATCAGAAGAACGGCGCCCGTGACGCCCAGGAGAAGAAGGAGGGGCACGACGACGAAGTCGTGCATGTTGCTCTGTCCTCGCCGTCCGTCCTCGATCGGCAGGGGCTTGGCGACGAAGCGCGCCAGGGTCTCGTCGCTCATGTCGGTCTGGAGGGGGGCCTCCACGTCGGTCAGAATGCTCCGGTAGAGGGGCGCGATCGCCGCGCGCGCCTGATCGATGGAGACCTCCGGCTCCAGACGGGCGAAGAGATAGAACCAGTATTGCCGGCGGTCTTCGAAGCGCCCGTCGCCGACGTCGGGAGCGAGTCTGGCATGCATCGTGATCGGTACGAAGATCATCGATGGCATGTTGAGCGTCGTGCCCCGGAATCCGGCCGGGGCCACACCGACGATCGTCAACGCCTGGCCGTTGACGATCAACGCATCGCCGAGCACGTCGCGCGCCCCGCCGAGGTCGTCCTGCCAGAAGTCGTGGCTCAGGACCGCGACCGGGTGCCCGCCGATCGGCTCGTCGACTTCCGGACCGAACAGTCGTCCCAACGCCGGCACGGAACCCAGGGCCGGGAAGTACGAGCCGGACACCTCCATGCCCTGGACCTCACTGAAGGCTCTGCCGCGCCAGGCGACGCTCGCGCCGAAGCCACGGTGCGCGACGAGGTCCGTGAAGACCGTCTGCTCCCGCTGCAGGTCACGGAACATCGGGTAGCTGAACACCTCGTCGCACCCGCCCGCCCCGTTGCAACTGGTCAAGCCGGGCTTCGGCCCCGGCGCCTCGAGATTGACCAGGCGCTCGGGCTCGACGACCGGCAACGGACGCAGCAGGAACTGGCTGTAGAGGGAGAAGATCGCCGCGTTGGCCCCGATGCCGAGAGCCAGCGACACGACCGCCACGGTCGTGACGACCGGGGTCTTGGCGAGCATGCGCGCCGCCAGACGGACGTGGGCCATCAGTCGCTCGAGTTCGTCGGCGATCCGCAGCCCGCGTGCCTGCCGGCAGTCGTCCTTCATGCCTTCGACGCTGCCGAAGTGGATTCGGGCGCGCCGCAATGCCTCGCGCCTGGGCATCCCCGAGCGGACCAGATCTTCGGCGTAGGCATCGAGGTGAAATCGCACCTCCTCGTCGAGGGAGTCCTCGAAGCGCTCCCGCCGGGTCCAGGCGGTCAGCAATGAACGCAGGCGTGACCACATTTCTCTCTCCTAGCAATTCTAGGAGTCTAGCAACTCTCTCCCAGTCTCGCAAGGAGGGCGGCTATTCCAGCGATCCGCGATGTGCTAGCATCAGATGCATGCGCACCACCATAAACGTCGACGACGACGTGCTCCTTGCCGCCAAGAGTCTGGCGCGCCGTGACGGAAGCAGCCTCGGAGCGGTGATCTCCGAGCTCGCCCGCAAAGGGCTGAATGGCGGCTCGCTGGACGACTTGCCCCCTGAGAACGACGAGTTCCATGGATTCCGCCCGCTACCCAAGCGCGGCAAGCCCGTCACCAACGAGCTGATCGACCGGCTGCGCGAAGACGGACCCTACTAGTCCGCCGTGAGGTCGACTTGCGTGCACTGCTGGACATCAACGTCCTCCTGGCCCTCCTCGACCGCGATCACATTCAGCACGAACAGGGCCGGCGATGGTTCCAGCAGGAGGTTCACCACGGCTGGGCGTCCTGCGCCGTCACGCAGAATGGCTTCATCCGTATCCTGAGCCAGCCGGGCTACCCGAGCCCCGTCTCCACCGCACAGGCGACACGGCTTCTGGCCACGGCCACATCAAGCGGGCATCACGAATACTGGGACAGCGAGGTTTCGATTCTCGACGAGACGATCTTCGATCACTCGCGCATTCACGGCCCGAGACAGCTCACCGACGTCTACCTGCTCGGCCTGGCCGCGGAACGCCGCGGGCGCCTTGTTACCTTCGATCGGACGATCGCGCTGGCCGCGGTAAGGACTGCGAGCCCGGACAACCTCGTTGTCCTGTGAACCTGCCCGGAGACAGGTGTTCATGATTACGGACCCGACCACGTGGACCAGCCCGTGGGGCGGCGTGGTCCCGATGATCCGCACCGAGGGGCCGATGTTCGAGTACGCCTGCCACGA
>WTFV01000121.1 GCA_011523845.1 Acidobacteriota bacterium
AGCGAAGTGGCGGCAGGAAGTCCAGCAAAAAGTTATGGGCCACGGGCAGCGCTAGCTCGGGCAGGACATCCGCTACGCCCTCCGCCGGCTGCGGCGAAGCCCGCTGTTCGCCTGGATCGCGATCGCTTCCCTCGCCCTCGGCATCGGCGCGAACACGGCTATCTTCTCGTTCGTCGACGCCATCCTGATTCAACGGCTGCCCGTGCCCGAGCCGGACCGCCTCGTCACTTTCGCGCAGACACATCGCGGTGAACGGACTGGCGTCGTTTGGCCCTTGAGGACCATCGACGCTCTCGACGAGGGGACTCCTGCGTTCGCGGGGATCTTCGGGTGGTTCTCCAGACCGATCAATTTGTCGACGGGCGACGACGGCCGGTGGGTGAACGGCGAACTGGTGACGGGCCAGTACTACCGCACGCTGGGAGCAACCCCGGCCGTCGGCCGGCTGCTGAACGACGAGGACGTGCGGAACGCAAGCGCCGATCCGGTCTGCGTTCTCGGCCACGGGCTCTGGCAGCGCGTGTTCGGCGGCGACCCCGGCGTTGTCGGACGGACCGTACTGCTGAACGGTCAGGGCTACCGTGTCGTCGGCGTGACGGCGCGCGGCTTTCACGGCGCCGAACTGCACCGCCGTTTCGACGTCGCGGTACCGGCGACGCGGATCGGAGACTTCATGCCCGCCTTCGGTGGCGCGGCGGGCGCGGAACGCATGCACACCATGTCGTGGCTGGTTCCGATGGGAAGAGTCGAGACCGGTGTCGCCAGGGCCGAGGCGCAACGACAGGTCTGGTTGGCGTTGCAGGAAATCGACCCCGACAGGCAGGGCCGACCGCGGCTGCAGGACGGCGCCCAGGGATTCAACCCGACCCGGCAGGAATTCGGTCGACCCGTGCTGGTCCTGATGGGTGTGGCCGGTCTCGTGCTGCTGGTGGCGTGCGCCAATCTGGCCAACCTGCTGCTGGCCAGGACGCAGGGGCGCACGGGCGAGCTCGGCGTACGCGTGTCTCTCGGGGCGTCCAGGGCCAGACTCGTACGCCAACTGCTGGCGGAAACCGCCGTGCTGGCGATCGCCGGCGGACTCGGCGGGTTCGCGCTGTCGTTCTGGATCGGCGACACCCTCACCGGGATTCTGAACGCCGGCCGGAGCGGCGCATCCACCGTGCACGTGACATCCGACGGCCCCGTGCTCGCGTTCGCCGCGCTCCTGACCTGCGCGACGGCGATTCTCTGCGGGCTGGCGCCGGCGTGGCAGGCAACCCGACCGGAGCTTTTCGGGCTTCTGAAGCGGGAACCGGCGACAAGCGGATCCGGGAACCGGATGGTCTTGTCCCGAACCCTGGTCGTGGTCCAGATCGCGGTGTCCGTCGCGGTCGTCTTCGGAGCGGGCCTGCTGACGCAGACCCTGAGGACACTGGCGACGGTCGACCTCGGGTTCGACGCGGACAGGGTAATCGCGCTGCGAGTAGACCCCTCCGCAAGCGGCCGGTCCGGCGCGCAGGTCTCCGCGACCTACGACGAGATGCTCGCGCGCGCCCGCGCCCTGCCCGGCGTCACGGCGGCGAGCCTCGCTTCGAGTGCGCCCCACGGGACCATGTCCGTCACGATGGGCATCGAAGTGCCGGGCTACATCCCCGGGCAGATGCGCGGAAATACGGTCGTCAGCTTCAACTTCATCAGCTCCGGGCACTTCGAGACCTTGGGGCAATCCGTGATCCGCGGCCGGGACTTCGACGAACGCGACGGCAGGGGGCGTCCGCCGGTCGCCATCGTGAACGAGACGTTCGTCGAGCACTTTTTCGACGGCCGGAACCCGATCGGGAGGCGCTTGCGCCAGGGCCGTGAAGAACTGGAGATCGTCGGCGTGGTGGCGGACTCGCGCGACCAGGCGATCAGAACCGGTCCCGCCGACACGGTATACATCCACGAGAAGCAGGGTCCGCAGTCCGGAATGACGCTGCTGGTGCGAGCCGGCGACGCCCCCGAGAGAGTCGTTCCGCCCCTGCTCGCCATCCTCGGGAGCATCGACCGCCGCATGCCCATCGCCTCCATGCACACCCTGGATGCGGACGTCGAGGCGGGAATCTCGTCGGAACGGATGCTCGGCTACCTGTCGACGCTGTTCGCCGCGCTCACCCTGCTGCTTTCCGGTATCGGTCTGTACGGGGTGCTTGCCGCTGCCGTCGTGCGCCGGACGCGCGAGATCGGACTCCGGCTGGCCCTGGGCGCGCGCAGAGGCAACCTCGTCCTCCTGTTGGGGCGAGAAGGCGCAGCTCTCCTGATCGCGGGGGTGGCCGTCGGTGGATTCCTGGCGCTCGCAGGTGGGCAGGCTCTGGAGGGCGTGCTCTTCGGCGTGGCGGCAACCGATCCGCTCACGATGACCGGGAGCATCCTCGTCCTCACCGCGGTGGCACTTCTGGCTACCGCGGTTCCGCTGCGGCACGCCCTGCGGGGCGACCCCATGGTCGCACTGCGCTCCGAGTAACAGGCAACGTTCGCAACCTCGGGATGCCCGCACGGACGGGATCGGACGAAGTCGCCGCGGCACGCTTACCTTTCGATGGCGGGTATCCCGACGCACCGGCGACGCCGAAGAACCAGCCGGCAGAACAATGACAGCCGACCGTCTCGACCTGCCGCAGGGCACGGGCAGTCCCTGCCGCACGCTTACCTTGCACTTCGACAGGAGACGTGCTACGCTTGCTCTTGTCGAAGTACAAGGGTGACCGCGAGCGGGGAGTGCGACCGATGCCTGACAAAGCCGTGAAGATCGTGTTGACCACCGGCATTCTGTGCGCCGCGTTCGTCGGCCTGCTCTGGACGACGATGCAGGAGGGCACGCAGTACTACCTGGAGGTCGAAGAGGTGATGGCCGATCCCGTGGAATGGGACGGCAAGCCGCTGCAGGTGCACGGGTATGCGGCCAACGTGATGCGCCGTCCGAAGACGCTGGACTACCGCTTCGAGATCACCGACAGCGTGGGGGGGCGCACGTACGTTCTGAACGCGGTCTACAGCGGCATCGTACCGGACACGTTCGACAACCACGCGGAGGTGGTGGCGACGGGCCGTCTCGACGGCGACACGCTGCACATCGACGCCGACGGCATCATGGCCAAGTGCCCGTCGAAGTACGAGGAGCGGCCCGCGGTGGCGGGCGACTACGCCTCCGCCACCGGCAGCGCGGCCAGCAACTGATCCCGAAAGTCCCGAGGTCTGTCGGGAACGGCGCGGAAAGACCCGCGGACGGTTGGTTCCGCTGGGTCGGCGCCGCAACCCGGCAGTGCATGTGGAGGTCGTATCCCGATGGCGACACTGGGAAGCTACACGCTGCTCGCCGCGTTCGTGGCGTGCGCCTACGCGGCGGCCGCCGTGGTGGCCGGCCACCGGCGGCGTTCCGCGCGGCTGGTCGAGAGCGGCATCGGCTCGTTCTACCTGGTGACGGCGCTGATGACGCTGGCCTCGGCGATCATCGTACGCGCGTTCGTCATCGGCGACTACTCGATCCGTTACGTCGACCGCTACTCCGATTCCATCCAGCCGCTGTTCTACCGGCTGACGTCGTACTGGGGCGGACTCGACGGATCGATCATGTTCTGGGTCTTCCTGCTGTCGGTCTTCGGAGCGATAGCGGTGAAGTCGAACCGGGAGCGGCACCGCGAGCTGATTCCCTACGTGATCGCGACGATCGCCGTGGTGCAGATGTTCTTCCTGAGCATCATGATCGTCAACAAGGACCCGTTCGCGACCTACCTGACGCAGACGCCGGTCGACGGTCGGGGTCTGGACCCGCTGCTGCAGAACCCCTACATGGTGATCCACCCGCCGTCGCTGTACACGGGCTTGGTGGGCATGACGATCCCGTTCGCGTTCGGGATGGCGGCGCTGATCACGGGCTACCTGGACGACTCGTGGCTGCGGGCGGTGCGGCGCTGGACGATGTTCGCGTGGTTCTTCCTGTCGTTGGGGCTGACCCTGGGGATGATCTGGGCCTACGAGGAGCTGGGCTGGGGCGGCTGGTGGGGCTGGGACCCGGTGGAGAACGCCGGCGCCCTGCCGTGGTTCCCGGCGATGGCGTTCCTGCACTCGGTGATGGTGCAGGAGCGGCGGAGCATGCTGCGGGTCTGGAACATCTCGCTGGTGATCATCGCGTTCGCGCTGACGCTGTTCGCGACGGCGCTGACGCGCACGGGCATCGTGCAGTCGGTGCACGCGTTCGGGGAGGACCCGCAGCTTGCGCTGATGTTCGGGATCTTCATCGGCGCGGTGATGCTGGTCAGCTTCGGGCTGGTGGTCTACCGGCTGCCGCTGCTGCGGGCGCGCAACGAGCTGGAGTCGTGGGCGTCGCGGGAGGCGGCGTTCCTGGCGAACAACTGGATCCTGCTGTTCTCGGCGTTCTTCATCCTGTTCGCGACGATGTTCCCGACGCTGAGCGAGGCGGTGACGGGGCAGCGCATCACGGTGGGCCCGCCGTTCTTCAACAAGTGGATGATCCCGATCGGGCTGATGCTGCTGCTGTTGACGGGCATCGGTCCGCTGCTGGCGTGGCGCAAGTCGACGCTGTAGAGCCGCTTCGCGTTCCTGGCCGGCGGCGCGCCCGGCCGGGACGTGGGCGCGGCGGCCACGACCTCGGAGCTCATGACGCCATGACCTGGAAGACCGGACGATCGCCGTTCGCGTCGCTCGCTGTGGGGACGGTCATGTTCGCCGCAGCGCCGGTCGTGATCGCCATGGCGCCGTACGAGGCGACCATGGGGCTCGCGGGCAAGATCTTCTACTTCCATGTCCCTGCCTGGATCGTGATGTTCGCCGCGATCTTCGTTTGCGGCACGGCGAGCGGCATCCACCTGTTCAGGGAGCGCCCGGAGGCGGATCGGCTCGCGGTCGCCGCAGCCGAGGTGACGGTGCTCTTCGGCCTGATGGGGCTGATTACCGGACCGCTGTGGGGCCGCGTGTCCTGGGGCACCTGGTGGCCGTGGGACGTCAGGACGACGCTGGCGCTGATCCTGGAGATGAACTTCATCGCCTACCTGCTGCTCCGGAAGTACGGCGGGCCCGGATCCGACAAGCTCGCCGCAGGCCTCGCGCTGTTCGGGATGTTCAACGTCCCGATCGTCTACCTGTCGGTCAACGTCTGGCGGACGCTCCATCCGCCGACCACGGTCGTGCCGAACTTGCCGCTGACGATGGGTGTTCCGTTCCTGTGGTGCGTGCTGGCTTACCTCGCACTGTTTCTCGTCATGCTCGGTGGACGCCGCCAGCTGGAGGAGCAGCGCGCCTCTGTCGACCGCCTGTGGCTGGCGTATGACGAAGACTGACCCAACGATGACGAGACACGTGTCGGCGACGAATGACGGTCGGGGCGACGGCGGACGCCGCAGGTGGACGGTCCGCGCCGTGGCGCTGGCACTCGCGGCCGGCGGGCTGGCCAGCGCCGGCGCGGCGCCGGTTCCGGCGGCCATGCAACCGCCGGTCATCGAGGAATTCGTCCCGATCGACGAGCTGCCCGAAGAGGATCGCCTGCCCGCGGCCCCGTTCCTCATCGCCGCCTACTCGATCGTCTGGGTTCTCGCGTTCGGATATTTCTGGCTGCTTTCCCGGCGACAGTCCGCGGTAGAGCGGGACCTGGCCGCGCTGTCCCGCCGCCTTCCAGTCCCGGACGACGACGATACTCCGGGGACGGCCGGGGAGAAGCAACCATGACGACCGAACGCCTCGACCTGCCGCAGGGCACGCTCGAGTTGCTGATTCTCAAGACGCTGGCGCTGGAGCCGCGGCACGGCTGGGGTATCTCCGAGCGGATTCGGCAAGTGTCGCGCGAGGTTCTGGAAGTGCGCCAGGGGTCGCTCTATCCGGCGCTGCACCGCCTGGAGCGGCGCGGCTGGATCGCCGCGTCGTGGGGGACGTCCGAGCACAACCGGCGGGCCAAGTACTACGCGTTGACACCGAAAGGACGCCGGCAGCTCGAATCCGACGTCGAGGCGTGGCGTGCGCTCACGACGGCAGTGGGCCACGTGCTCGATGCCGGCTAGGAGTCCGTCACAGGTAGAGGTTTCGGAGCAGACGACACCTGCCCCAGCGAGTACACCGATGCTGGACGACTTCCGCTTTCGGCTACGCACCCTCTTCCGCCGCGACGCCGCGGAAGACGACCTCGACGACGAGCTGCGCTTCCATCTCGAACGCGCCGCCGAGCAGCACGAGGCGCGCGGGCTGTCGGCCCGGGAAGCCCGGCGGCGGGCACGGCTGGAGTTCGGCCAGGTGGACGCCATCAAGGACGAATGCCGGCAGAGTTGGGGCATCCGGCAACTCGACGCCGTGCATCAGGACGTCGTCTATGCGCTGCGACTGATCCGGAAGCATCCTGCGCTGTCGGCGGTCGCGGCCGTCTCGCTGGCGATCGGGATCGGTCTCAACACGGCGCTCTTCGCGTTGCTGGACGGCACGATCCTGCGCCGGCTGCCGGTCGACCGACCGGAGCAGCTCGTCGACGTCTACACCAGCGACGTCGACGGCTTCTCCTGGTACGGGAGCTCGTATCCGGATTACCTCGATCTGCGCCGCGGCACCCGGACACTCAGCGGTCTGGTGGGCTACGTGCCGGCGGTAGGAGCCGTCAGGTTCGGCGATCGGACCCGGACGCTGGCCGGCGAAGCAGTCACGGGCAACTACTTTCAGCTTCTCGGTGTTCCGGCGGCGCATGGGCGCACTCTGCGGCCGGATGACGACCGCCCCGGCTCTTCCCCGGTGGTGGTGATTTCGTCCGGTCTGTGGTCCGACCTGTTCGCCGAGGATCCCGAAGTCATTGGACGGTCGCTCCGGATCGGCGGTCGTTCCTACGCCATCGTCGGCGTGGCGCCCGAGGGCTTCGGGGGGCTGACGCCGCCGGTCCTCAGGCCCGGGTTCTGGATGCCGATGGCCTGGATCGACGACGTCCAGCCGACCGTGATGCACAACGGATCGCCTGCGCCCGGATCTACCCGACTGGAGAGCCGTGGGTTGCGCTGGCTGCTCGTGAAGGGGCGACTCCGGGACGGCGAAACCGAGGCCAGCGCCAACGGCGACCTGAACGGAATCATGCAGGCGCTCGAAGCGGCGCACCCCGATTCGAACGAGGGACTCCGCGCGACCGTCATCCCGACGGGGGACGTGTCGACCCATCCAATGGTCGAAGAGCGCCTGCGCGCGGGCGCGCTCAGCCTGCTCGTGCTGCTCGGACTGGTTTTGCTGATCGCCTGCGCGAACGTCGCGGGGCTACTGCTGGCTCGGGCATCGGCGCGGCGGCGGGAGATCGGCCTGCGTCTCGCGGTCGGGGCGAGCCGGGGACGTCTGCTGCGCCAACTGCTCGTGGAGAGCATGGTGCTGGCGCTGTTCGGCGTGGCCGGCGGCATCGCACTGGCCTGGGGGCTTCTCGCGGGACTCGGCGCCGTCCGCGTATCGCTTCTGGTGCCGATTGCGCTCGATCTGTCGCTGACCGGCCGGGTGCTCGCCCTGGCGGTCGTCGCAGCGATGGGGGCCGGCATCGCGGCGGGCCTGATGCCGGCGTGGGCCGGCACGCGGTCCAGCGTGCTGGACGCGCTGGCCGGGCGCAGTCCCGATTGGTCGATCGGCGGTCGGCGGTGGAGCCTGCGGCAGGCGCTCGTTGCACTCCAGATCGCCGTCTGCCTGATGCTGCTCGTCGTGGCCGGCCTGCTCTCGCGCAATCTGTTGGTGGCCAGCCGGATCGATCCCGGCTTTCGCGCCAACCGGGTCGCCTCGGTCACGGTCGGCCTCGGCCTCGTCGGATACGATGCGAACGAGGCTGCGCGGTTCCTCGAGCGTGCACGGGAGCGGGTGCGAGAGTTGCCCGGCGTCCAGGCGGCCGCCCACGCCGACCGTTCGCCCCTGTCCATCAACTTCAACCAGGCCGCCATCGGACCGGCCGACGGCCACGGACTGGACGCGCCGGCTCGTTCGGTCGAGACGGTGACCGTCAGCGAGGAGTACTTCGACGCCCTCGGGACGCCGATGCTCGAGGGCCGGGCCTTCGACAGCACCATCGATACGCCCGAATCGCCCCGGGTGGCGATCGTCAACGAGGCGCTGGCACGGCGATGGTGGGCGGGTACGAGCGCCGTCGGCAGGCGCATTCGGCCGGGAGGCGCGGGCAGCAGGCAACCGCCGGTGGAGATTGTCGGCGTCGTCCGCGACTACAAGGTCCGGTTTCTCCAGGAGCCGGCCACGCCGTACGTCCACTACGCCGCGTCGCAGCGGCCCGGAATGATGAATCTCGTCCCCGTGCTGCTCGCGCGCACCGCGGGCGATCCCGGCGCGCTGGGCGCGACGATGCAGGAGGAGCTGCGGGCAATCGATCCGGACGTCGTTTTCTGGCAGGGGCGCTCGCTGCGCGACAACATCGCGGCCCAGTTGCTTCCGGCGCAGCTTCTCGCCGCAATGCTGGGTACAGCGGGACTCGTAGCCGTCTGGCTGGCCGCGATCGGTCTGTACGGCGTGATCGCCTACGCGATCGTGCGGCGGACACAGGAGATCGGCATCCGCATGGCGCTGGGCGCAACCCACCGCGACGTGCTGCGGCTCGTTGTCCGTCAAGGGGCCCTCGTCGTGGGTATCGGCGCGGTGCTGGGCTCGGCAGCGGCGTTCGCGGCGGCCCGCGCCACCGCCGGCGTGCTGTTCGGCATCGATGCGGCGGACGGGCTCGCCTGGGGTGGCGCGCTGGCCGTGCTGGTCGCCGTCTGTCTCCTGGCGCACGCGTTTCCGGCACTCCGTGCCGTTCGGGTAGCGCCCTCGGTGGCGCTGCGTGCACAATGAACCGGTCGCGCACGCGCGTCGGGGCGGCTGCGGCGGGTCGGCAGTCGGATTCTCATCCGTAAGGAGTGGTACGTGCCAACCACGGGCTTTCTCGGCACGCGGGCGGACGCCTTGATCGATCTCGCGATCGTCTTCTTCGTCATCGCCCCGTTCCTGATGGTCTACGCGCTGCGCCTCGCCGCGCAGCGGCGGCACCGCGAGCACCGCAACCTCCAGGCAGGCCTCCTGGCAGCCGCGATCGTGGCCGTGCTGATGCTGGAGATCAGCATCCGGTTCGGCAGCGCCGGGGAAGCCTACGCCGCGAGCTCGCTGTACGCCCTGTACCGTCCGCAGATGGTTGCACTGTTCGTCGTGCACCTCGCGGTCGCCATCCCGACCTTCGTCCTCTGGTGCTGGCTGGCGGCGCTCTCGTGGCGCCGCTTCTCCCATACGCTCCCCGGCCCCTTCGGCCGGAAACACCGCCGTTGGGGCAAGCTCGCGTTCGTGGGCCTGTGCCTCTCGTCGGCAACCGGTACCGGCCTGTACGTCATGGGCTTCGCGTTCTGACGTGCGTCATCCTGTCCGCAGTTCCGGCGCTGGCGCCGTGACCGCAAGGTCCCCTCCGCATCGGCCGCCCGGCGTGATGTAGAGTGACATCGACGGTCCGCTTGCGGCGAGAGCAAACTAGTGCTGCGTCACGACTGAATGTTCGGATGCGCCGTGCTGTGATCGTCAACGATTGCGGGCTGTAAACCCATGTCCGTGTCCGAAGATTAGGGTGTGACGGAGCACTAGCCATATGTCCCTCGATGCCGGCGACAGGCTCGGCCCCTATGCGATCGAGGCCCCGCTCGGCGCCGGCGGCATGGGCGAGGTCTACCGCGCCACCGACACCCGACTCGACCGTTCGGTCGCCGTCAAGGTCCTGACGCAGCAGGTCGCCGCCAACCCCGAGGCGCGGGAGCGCTTCGAGCGCGAGGCGCGCGCGGTGGCCGCGCTGAGCCATCCGCACATCTGCACGCTGCACGACATCGGCAACCAGGGCGGCACCGACTACCTGGTCATGGAGCTGTTGGCGGGCGAGTCGCTCGCGGCGCGCCTCGAGCGCGGGGCCCTGCCGCTGGACGAGGCGCTGTCGATCGGCATCGCCATCGCGGACGCGCTGGATGCGGCGCACCGGCAGGGGATCCTGCACCGTGACCTGAAGCCGGGCAACGTGATGCTCACCCCTGACGGCGTGAAGCTGCTCGACTTCGGACTGGCGAAGCTGGGCACCGGCAAGCGGGAGGCCGATGCCGGGGAGGCGCCGACCCGCACCGCGGCGCTGACCGCCGAGGGGACGATCCTCGGCACGCTGAACTACATGTCCCCGGAGCAGCTCGACGGCAAGCCCGCCGATGCCCGCTCCGACGTCTTCGCCTTCGGCGCCACGCTCTACGAGATGGTCACCGGACGCCGAGCCTTCGAGGGCGCGGGACGGGCCAGCATCATCAGCGCCGTCATCAAGGACCAGCCCCCGGCGATTGCGGAGGTGCAGCCGCTGGCGCCGACGGGGTTGGGCCGGTTGGTCGACACGTGTCTGGCGAAGGACCCCGACGACCGCTGGCAGACCATGCGCGACCTCGCGCGCGAGCTGCGCTGGGTGGCGCAGGCGGACTCCACCGAGGCGCACGCAGTCGAACCAGCCGCGCAGGCGGCGCCGCCGCGCCTGTGGTTCGCAGGCAGCCTCGTCGCCGCCGCGCTCGTCGCGGCCGTGGCGGGCTGGGCGCTCAAGCCGGTGCCGGTACTCCCGGCCCCCGACGTGCAGCGCTTCGTCATCGACGCTCCCGTCGGCCACCGGGTGACCCGACCCTTCAGCGTGTCGCCCGACGGCAGAGTCGTGGTCTACGGCGCTGGCGACGGCGAGGTCAACCGACTCTACGCGCGCCCGCTCGACTCGTTCGACACGACGCCGGTGGCCGGCTCGGAGGGCATCGGCGGGGACTTCCTGGTCGATGGCCGCCGCCGCCCAGCGCACGCCGGGCGGACAGGGACCCTTCGACATTCACCTGCTGTCACTCGACGGCGAGGAGCCCAACGTCGAGCGCGGCGCCGGCGTTGCCGACCGTGACCGCCATCATCGCCGGCGCAGCGGTGAAACGCGCACGGACGAGGACGTTCGTGTCGATGAACATCCGGCGCTCAGCGGCCCCGGTCGTCGTAGAGGTCCTCGCGCCGCAACGACAGGCCGGAAGGCCATGGACCGGGGTCGTGCGGAGGAAACGCCTCGTCGAGATCAACCGCTACACCAGGCGCGCGAGAAGTCGTCCCGACCGGTTGAGCCGTGTAGTCCACGGACCCGTCACGCTCGAACACCAGCGTCTCCTGCTCGAGATCCACGGCGCGAGTCTTCCAGCCCGCCACCCGCCACGCCAGTGCCTGGCCGTGACCGCCCGCGTTCCGTTGATTGGACCACCACGGCCGGTGGACCCGCGCCGATTCCGGGAGCGTGAACCCGAGCACGGCCTCGAGGTCGGTGAACGAGACCCGCCACTCGCGGCCCGCGCGCGCACGCAGAATTCGATACAAGGGCGCGTACTTGCCCCGTTCCACGGTTCTGCGGAGACGCTCTTCCCTGACCATCGTGTCGCAGGCAAGGTCTGACTGACTTACCTACTCTAGCACGGCATCGAGGTCGATGGCGGCCGCGCCCGCTCGGCCGAGTGAGTCCCCGGTTCCCGCTTCGTCCACCTCGATGGAACGGAAGGGCTCCCCGATGAGGGGAGCCTGTCGGCCAACGTCGCCCCGACGACGCTCGTCGTCGACGCAAGTCGTCGCTTCAGCTCCCGTATGGTGGCGGCGTAGTCGTCCGACTGCCCGGCAGGGTTCCCGCGGTCCATCTCGAGCCGCACCGCCAGGTACTCCTCGGCGGGGAACGCCGTCTCGACCGACGCCACCCGCGCGGATTGAACCTGCAGCACGTACGCCACGCCGGTGAACGTCACGGTCGCGGCAATCTGCGCGACGATCACACCCGTCCAGATGCCGCCCATCTTTGCAGGCCGCTCGCGCCGCCGGTCAGTTCACGAAGCCGGGTCCCCACGCCTCGCCGAGTGACCTTCAGCCCGGGCAGCACGCCCGTCACCGCCGCCGCCAGCAAACGTCAGCAGCACGGCGTAGGTCAGCGTCGTCGCAGAGAGGCCTCCCCTCAACCAGATGCGAGGTCACGTTCACCTCCCCGTGGCGGTCTTCTATCGCTGTCTAGAGGAACACCAGAGCGTCTCTCCTGTAGCTGTCAACAGGAGCCAGCCTGGTTCATGTGCCCGTGCCACGCTGTGCACGCCGACTCGTGGACAAGGCCCCTCGTCAGCTACGTGACTACGGATATGTTGTGGTGAGGGGCGATTCGAACCCCGATGTCGGCGTACTCTCAGCGGAAAGGCCTGGCACGCTTCGCGCTGGGCTCGCGGAGCCGCCGCCGGGTTCTGGCGGCAGCCCCCCAAGCGCAATAGCGCTACTAGTGCGCCAGCGGGTCCGGCCGCACCTGGAACTTGAAGACCGGCGCCACGCGCTCGGTCCCGCCCTCGGCGTGGAACGGGGCCCGGCTGCCCGACGTCGTCCAGATCCCGCGGCCCTTCCAGCCGGTATCGGGGTCGTCGATCCGGCCGTCCAACCCCTTGCCGAAGAAGCTCCCCAGCGGATAGGGCACGCGGAAGTTGTGGAACTGGCCGTCCACCAGCGCGAGCACGCCCTCGGACAGGTTGCCGGTCGCCAGCGGGATGTTCTCGCCGAGCCCCAGCAGATTGAACCGGTCGGTGAAGTTGTAGTAGGCCGATTCGGCGGCCCCGGAATCGACCGCTCCCTTGAAGTTCGGCCCCGGGAACTGATGGAGCGCCCAGCCTTCCGGGCAGTGCCGGCCGGTGGCTTCGGGCCCATTGAGCGGACCGGCGCACTTCGTGCGGTCGAAGCTCGCGAAGTGGCCGCTCGCCAGCACGGTCCAGACGACGCCGTCGCTGTCGACGTCCATGCCGCGCGGCGAGAAACCCTGCACCGCCGCATCGTCCTCGTTCCACGGCACCTCGTAGAACTCCACCAGCGCGGTGTGGACCGGATCGTCCCCCGGCACGAGCCGCACGAGCCCGCCGGGGAACCCCAGGGTCGAGCCCCAGATCGATCCGTCCAGCGGACTGGGGGCGACGCCGTAGAAGCCGCGCTCGATCCGCGCGTCCTTCGCGGGATCGATGGGCTCGCCCGGCTCGACGTACTCGTCCCGCCGGCCGTTGCCGTTGGTGTCGAGCACCTGCACGGTCCAGCCCTGCGCCAGCTCCTCGTCGCCGGTCTCGTCGAACACCTTGGTGTCGAACCAGGCCACCACCGGTCCGCTGCCGCAGAACCACAGCTTGTCGTCCCAGGCGAAGTTCAGGTGGTGGGTCCCGAAGCAGGTGTTGACGGTGGTGACCTCGCCCGTCTCGGGGTCGTACATCTGGACCTGGCGGTTGCTCCGCTCGATAGGGAACGCCTGCGCGGACGGATGGCTCGACCCCGGCTGGCAGAAGGCCGGCGTCTCGGCCGCACGCACGCGGGCGGCGATCCAGACGCGCGCCCGGCTGTCCATGGCGAAGCTGTGGGCGACGCTGCGACTGTGCCAGATGAGCTCGTCGCCCCAGTAGGGGGACGACATCTTGGGCGGGGTGTCCGCCGAGCTCGGCGTGTCGGCGTCGCGCACCTGCAGCGGCACGACGCTGGCGACGTGCGTGTTCGGGTCCACGACCGGCATGTCGTCCGTGCTGTTTTCCGGGGCGCCGTAGACCGGGCCGTTGGCGTTGACCGTCGGGTCGCGCTTGTCGGCCGAAATCAGGTCGTGCATGTACGCCTCCGGGTCCGACCAGTCCCACAGCGTCACGACGACGTTGCGCTCCACGCCCCGCGGCCGGGGCGGCGGGGTCATCGGGTACTCGCCCGCCTGGATGCGGTCGGTCCAGTCGGCGTACATCGCCAGCGCCCGGTCGCGCCCGACCACGGCCAGCCGGGCGTCCATGGTAGCGCCGGCCTGTCCGGACTGCACACGCCGGTCCCAGGCGGCGAAGTGCGAGTCGAAGTCGCCGAGCGCCTCGGGAATCTCGCGCGTGGCCTTGTTCCCCAGCGCGTGGCATCCGGTGCAGCCGTCCGTGTTGACCACCGAGCGGATCCACTCGCCCTGGGACTCGATGTCCGGCGAGATGCCGTTGCCGGCCGTCCCCGTGCCCGGGAACTCGTCCGGCGCCGGGACCTCCAGCAGGGCGAACCAGTCCTGCGCCGGGTAGTACTCGGCCGCCGCGGCGGCGTCAGGAGCGACGACCGCCGTCAGATCGAGCCGCGTGCCGGGCTCCGCTTGCACCTTCTCGGAATCGACCAGCCCATAGCCGCGCACCCACACGTCGTAGGTGGCCTGCGGAAGATCGGGGAGGAGGTAGCGTCCCGCATCGTCCGTCACCACGCTCCTGACGAAACGGGTGGGCAGATCGCGCGTTTCGGCGATCACCCAGACCCCGGCCTCGGGGCCGTCGGGGCCGATGACCACCCCGGCGATGTCGTCGCCGTCCATCGGGATCGCCCCGCCGGGCGCCTGACCGGAGAGCACCGCGACGAGCGACGCGGTGACGAGGACTACTGTCGCGATTCCGATGCTGGTCGAAGACAACACGATGCGAGCCATGTTCAACCTCCTCCCGTTCCGGATGCCGCCGGTCGCCACGCCCGGAATGCGAGTCGGTCGGCTCCAGAGCGTGGGCTCCATCATGCCACCCGTCCCGACGGCAGCGCAACGCGGGGGACCGGATTCCGGCCGGGAGTCTGCGTCGCGGAGAGGGCGCCGACGCGATCGGCCGGCGAAGCAGTCGACCAGGAAACCTGGTCGCATCGTCAGGGTCCGGGTTCCTGGTCGCTCCTCGTCGTTTCGACTTCTACTCTTGTGCTGGCGTGTCCGCAATCCGCGCCGAGGGTGGCAGCCCCGGCGGCCGGTCCTCGGCCGTGATTCCGCCGAGCCGAACCTGTTGTCCGCGGTTGCGTTCGGCGACGGTTTCCAGGCTACGACATGCCGGTAATCGCTCCGGGGGTGGCGCGCGGGTCGCGCGGTCCCCACGCGCCGGCCGCCACCCGGCCCAGAAAGTCCGCGATGAACGCGTTCACGAGTTCGGGCTCTTCCAGGTTCAGCGTGTGCCCGGACTTCGGCAAGACGGCGAGGCCGCTACGGGGGACGACGCGCTTGAGCCACAGGCTCGTCTCCAGGCAGCCGTCGTCCTCGTCGCCCGCGAGGATCAGCACCGGGGCCGCGATCGCGGACAGCTCCGCCTCCAGCAAGTACAGCGACGGCCGTTCCCGCTGCACGCCCCGCATCGTGCGCACGGCTCCATCCACCGGGTGCTCCCCCAGTTCGCGCACGAGCTGCTCCCACCCGCGAGGGTCCTTGTTCCGGAACTGCACCCGCGCCGGCCCCGACAGGTACCGTCGAGCGAACGACTCGATCCCCGACTCCTCGATCAGCCGGACGATTGCCTCGCACTCGTCGCGGAAACGCGACGCTTCCGCGGGGCGGGCACCATAGCCGGTTCCGGTTATCACCAGCGATCGGACCCGCGCGGGGTGCTGCATCGCCAGATGCAGTCCCGCGAAGCCGCCCATGGAGATGCCGATGACGTCGGCTTGCTCGACGCCGAGCCCGTCCAGCACGGCGACGGCGTCGTCCACCGCGTGCTGCTGCGAGTACGCGCCGGCCCGGGCCGGCACCTGCGACGGCGAGTAGCCTCGGGCTGCGTAGGTGATGCACCGATGCGTGCGAGAGAAACGCCGCACTTGCGGCTCCCAGCTCCGGTGATCGCCGGCGTACTCGTGAATGAACAGGATGGCATCGCCGCGACCCGTCGATTCCGTGTGGAGCTCCACGCCGTCGGACGTGATGACTGTTCGTGCCGCCATGCAACGTATGTCGGCCGCCGCCGCGCCACCGGCCACCCCTGGCCGTCAGCACGCCAGGGCCTGGTTCCCCTTTGCGCCTGCGCTCCCAGCCTCCTTTTGACAACGCGCTGACCCTGACCCTCGGGATCCCGGTTGAGCGTATCAACGGGCCGGTGTTGCTCGTTTCAGGGCAGGACGACACCGTCTGGGCCTCGAGCTACATGACTGACCAGGTGGTCGAGCGACTGCGCCGTCACGAATTCCAGCACCCCGTGATCCACTTGTCGTACGAGGACGCCGGCCACGCGATCGGCAGGCCCCACTATCGGATGTTCCCGGTGTTCGGAGGCACGTCGAGAGGGAACGCACGGGCACGCGCAGACCACTGGGAGCGGATGATCGAGTTCCTGGACGAGAATCTCGCTGTCGCATCTCCATAGACGATATGGAATGACCGGCCCGCAATCGTGCGGTCGATACGCCGCGCTGCTGCTGGTCCGCAGCCACCGTGGAGCTACGAGGAGCTGGCGGCGAACTCGAGCCTGCCTCCGTCGGCACCCTGTTTGCGCCGGGCTCGACAGGCGTTTCGCAAGGAGTGCGTCACCGATGCATCTTTCCGGTCGTCACAAGGACATCCGCCATGAAGGTGGCGGTAACGGGTTCCAGCGAGCGAACATCCTGCTGAATCCGCACCTCCGGTGCACCTCCTGCGAATGCGTTCCGAGGAGGATCCCGGCGGAACCGCTGCCCGACCGCCGTTCCCTCCGGATCGGGGCCTCGGTGGCCAGCGCCTCCGGCGTCGTGGCCATGGTGCTCGGCGCCATTGGGCTCTACCGCGTCATCGCCTATCTCGTCGCCGGAAGGACGCGCGCGTTCGCGATCCGAGCGGCGCTGGGAGCCCGCTCCGGCACGTGCTGGCCACCGGAGCGTGGGTCGTCGCGGTCGGCGCCGGCGCCGGCGCCCGGCCGGGCTCTGCTCGCGACGCGTGTCGCCGCACAGGCGGCCAACGGGATTGCGCCGGCGGACCCGCTGGTGTGGGGGAGCGTCCTCCTGCTGCTCGTCGCCGTCTGCACGGCGGCGTTCGCGGGGCCGGCCCGGCGCATGGTCATGAGTGTCGCGCATCGCCGGCTCTCGAGTTGCGGCCTCCGAGAGCCTCGCGGTGGCGGGCAGCCCGGGGCGAGCCCGGCCCAACCCCGTTGACTTCGGTTATGCTGGTCGAATCACTGCCGGGGTCGTCCACCATGGAAATCGATGCTCATCCCCCCGTCGCCCAATGAAGAACAATCCTCTACCGCGACTCGACCAGTCACCGGACACGAGGGAACGTCTGCTCCCGTTCTGCAGACTTCAACCCGGTGATGTCTGGACCGATCCGGTGAACGGCCACCGAGTCGGTTGCTTGGACGCGGCCGATGACCGAGCAGTCTCGGACCTGATGACCGGCGCGCGCGCGACGTTGGCCATACACGACCCACCGTACAACTTGGCAAGCTTCGAACGGCGGTCGATCGACGAGTTCGTGGATTGGGCACGGCAATGGGTACGGGCTTCCGAGTCTGCGCTCGACGCGCATGCATCCATGTACGTCTGGCTGGGCGCCGACCAAACGGACGGGTTTCAACCGTTACCGGACTTCATGCATATGATGCGCTCCCAGGAGTTTCGCCCGCGCAGCTTCATCACCATGCGAAATCAGCGCGGGTACGGAACCCAGAAGAACTGGATGGCCGTTCGACAGGAACTGCTGTATTACGTCAGGGGCACACCCGCATTCCATGTCGAGGCGGAGTACACCGAGATTCCCAAGATCCTCACTACTCGACAGGCCAACATCGAGGTAACACCGGCGAAGGACAGATCCACATCAAACAGGACAACATCGAGGATTTTCGAGCGTACGAAGTACAGCCGAATCTACTTGAGGACGCGATCCGTGCGGCGTACAGGCGCCAGATCGAGGCAAAGCGCTGAACGGCGGCGCATCGCCCACCACATCGCATTGTGCATGAAACTGTACACGGCTGCCGAGAGAATACTCTGAACTAATGCAAATAGATGAGTTGTACGTCTTCCGGTGCGAACGCCGCGTGCCACCGAGAGCGGCGAGGCGCCCGCGTGTCACAAATCCGAGGTCCCGCGCGTTCTACAGGTGTGAGCACATCGGGTGAGGCGGTAGACACGCTTCGCGAGGCCGGGCCGGGAGCTCGCGCCGAAGAAAGCGACGGAGTGAATTCTGCGGCGCGAGCTCCTGGGACGGTGGGGGCTGGGGCCAAACACGGAGCCCCGGCGACGGATTTGGCGGCGCTGGCCGACCCACCGTTCGACTTCGACGACCTGTTCCGGGCGCAGTACGGACGCGTCACCAGCGTCATCTCACGCGTCGTCCGGAATCCGGCGCGCGCCGAGGAGCTGGCCGTCGACGCGTTCCTCAAGCTGTGGCGGACGCCCGGCGCGCACGGACCGGGCGCGACCGCGTGGGTGCTGCGCACGGCTCTGCGGTTGGGTATCGACGAGTTGCGCCGGGCATCCCGGCGGGCCCGCTACGCGCCGCTCCTGAGACTCGTCCGGCACGTGCCGACTCCGGAGGACAGCGCCGCATCCGGAGAAGAACGGCGGCGCGTGCTTCGCGTCCTGGCCGCCATTCGACGTGAGTACGCCGCGCTGCTGCTGCTCCGCAGCCACGGCTGCAGCTACGACGAGCTGGCGGCGGCGCTCGATCTCGGAGCCACATCCGTGGGCACGCTGCTCCGCCGCGCCCGACAGGCGTTTCGCAAGGAGTACATCAGACGCCATGGCCACACATGACGATCCCGACCTCGAACGCTGGGTGGATGCGCGCATGGCGGCCCTGGACCCGGACCGGACGGGCGAGCCGGAAACGGAAGGGGCGCTGGCCCAACTGCGCGTGCGAGCAACAGCCACGCCCTACCGCCCGGTTCACGCCTGGTTGATGGCCGCGGGGGCCGCCGCATTGCTGATCGCGGTGCTGGCAACCGTGGGTGGGCTGCCGCAGAACGGGTCCGGTGACCTCGCCGACTCTCGGGAACATGATCCCCCGAGCCGAAGCCTCGCCGGCGACGGTGCTCTCGCGCCGCCGGCATACGAGTGGCCGTCGCGACCGTCCGACCAGGAGGTCGGCTCCGGGGTGGCGCTGTCCGCCCGGGCACGAGCGAGCGCGCCCCGGCTCGTTCCGGTAGCGCAGCGCGCGGAGGCGACCGGCTTCACCCTGCCGGCCATGGAGGGCGGCAATGCAACGTTGGCGGACTATGCCGGTCGGGTGCTGCTGCTGAACTTCTGGGCGACATGGTGCAGGCCGTGTCGCATCGAGATGCCCTGGTTCCTGGAGTTCCAGGACGCGTTCGCGGAGCGCGGCCTGGCGGTGCTCGGCGTCTCCGTCGACGACGACTGGGATGTCGTGCGCGCCTTCCTGGAGCAGAGCCCGGTCGACTACCGCGTGGCACTCGCCGACACCGCGGACCGGCTGGCGCCGTTCGGTCCGATCACGGTTCTCCCGACGACCTGGCTCGTCGACCGCCAGGGGCGGCTGGCCGCCACGCACGTCGGGCTCGTGGATCGGGCGGTCCTGGAGAGCGAGATCCAGCAACTGTTGGACGAATGAGAGGTGGCTCCCGCATGCGTGTCCGCCTGTCGGCACCGGTGCTTGCGCTTCTCGTCAGCGTCGCCGCGACGACGGCGGCGCAGTCCGGGCGATTCGACTATCCGCAGTGGCGCGGGCTCCACCGCGACGGCGGCGCCAGCGGGTTCGTCGAGCCGTCGGCCTGGCCCGCGGCACTGACGCGGCAGTGGACCGCGGCGATCGGCGAGGGCTACGCGACGCCGCTCGTCATCGGCGACCGGGTGTTCGTGTTCACGCGCCGGAACGACCACGAGATGCTCACGGCGCTGGATGCGGGAACCGGTTCGGTCCTCTGGCAAACGACGTACGCGGCGCCGTACGACATGTTCGCAGCCACCATCGTCCACGGGCCGGGACCCAGGGCCACTCCCCTCTTCGTCGACGGCAGGCTCTTCACGCTCGGCATCAGCGGCATCGTCTCGGCTTTCGACGCGGACAACGGCCGGCTCCTGTGGCACACGCCGAGACCGGCCGAGCAGCCCTTCTACGGCACCGCCTCGTCGCCGGCCGCCGACGGCGATCTCGTCTTCGTGCACACCGGCAACTACGACGGGCTGACCGCCTTCGACGGGGATACCGGCACAGTCGCATGGAGAACGGCGGGCACCTTCACCTACAGCTCTCCGCTGATCGTCGAGCTGGACGACGTTCGCCAGGTCGTGGCCATATCGCAGGATCACGTGGTGGGGCTGTCCGCACGCGATGGAGTCGTGCTCTGGACCTATCCGTTCGCTTCGCCGTACATGCACGCCATCACGCCGATCGAACACGCGGGGCGAATCATCGTCAGCGCCCGGAACATGGGCGTTCGGGCGCTGCGGCCACGTCGCGAGCGGTCGGGCTGGACCGTCGAGACCGCATGGCGGAACGACGACGTCTCGACGGCGATGACCAACCCGGTCGTGGTCGCCGACACCCTGTTCGGCCTGTCCGAGCGCAGGCAGGGGCAGTTCTTCGCACTCGATGCGAACACCGGCGCGACCCTGTGGCTGGGACCGCCGCGTCAGGCCGAGAACACCGCCATCGTCAAGTCGGAACGACTGCTCTTTCTGCTCAACGACGACGCCGAGTTGATCGTGGCGCGCGCCAGCCGCGCCGGCTTCGAGCCGATCGTGCGCCATGCCGTCGCCGATAGTCCCACGTGGGCCCAACCGGCCATCTCCGGAAACCGGTTCTTCGTCAAGGACGTGGACACGCTGACCCTATGGACCATGTCACCTGCGCCCTGACCACCTGATCGGGAACCGCGGGCTGGCAACCACGGTTGCACATTCGCGACGCCGTTGCTCGTTCACCGGCCGGTGGCGCCGGCCTGCGCCAACGCCAGGGACGTTTCGCAACTTGCCGGCAGCTCCGGCAGCGGCAACTGATCTTGCGCGACCGCCACGAGGATCTGTCGATTCTGCTCGATGATGCACGACATCATGAGCGGAAACATCGCCTGAAGCTGGTTCACCTTGACGTTCAGGGCCTCGACGTCGTCCGTCGTCGCCAGAGTCTCTACCCGGACGTTCAGGGCCTCGACGTCGTCCGTCGTCGCCAGAGTCTCTACCCGGACGTTCAGGGCCTCGACCTTCTCATCCACCGCAGCAACAGAGGCTGTCGGCGCCAGCGTACCCATCAACGTTCCCAAGTACCAGATTGCGCTCGTGAGGCCACCGACGATTGCGACGACGACCGCGAGCGCGGCCGCGTTGACGCGAACCCAGTCCCATCCGAACATCGACCGAACGTTACCCATTCGCCACGCCTACTCGGACCCGCCGCGGGCGCCGCCTGCGATGGCGCCGACCATCGACTGAACGGTTCCTGCAAGACCGTCGACTCGGCCCGTCAACCATTCGACCCGTCTCGCCAGTCGATCCACTTTGCCGTTGACCAGAAGAATGCCGACGGCGTTCACGAGGGACAGCAGCGCCGTGATCAGCGCCGTGATCAGCGTGAGCAACGCCATCGTTCCCGCTTCCATGCCCATATGATCCCCTTCTCCCCTCTTCTCGCGCAACCTCCGCGATTACCCAGGGCGAGAAGCAAGCCGCGTGCCGGCAGTGCACCTTCGACGGACATCCGAGGCCGGAAGCTCTCAAGCATCGAAGTGGTAGAGGACCTGATCCAACCGGTCGCGGGCGAAGGCGAACACGAAGACCAGCGGCTCGGGGCCGGTACACTGGACAGCGTGCCGGGCGTTGGAGGGAATGAAGACCGCCGAGCCCGGGCCGAGCGCCGACTCGCGGCCGTCGATCCAGCCCGCCGGAGACCGTTGCCAGCGTGACGGGATCGAGCGGCTCGACGCCGAACAACACGGATCCGAACCAGTCGCGAATCGCCGTCACCGATGGGCTGCAGGATTACCGCGTCGGTCACCGCGAACAGCGGCGTCACGGACGCGAGGCCGAGGCTCAGCGTGGCGATCGCGACGGCCGCGGGCGAGCGGTCGGCGCACGACACCGCGGACCGCAAAGCGGAGGTCGGACACGATTCTCGATAGTAGTCCACATGCCCCACGTTCTGGGCATCCAAGGGGATGAGAACCCATTCTCGGGACAGCCCGGGAAATGTTCCGCCACGGACACCTGGCCGCCTCGGTTACGATGCACGGGTCCGGGAGGTGACGTGCCGGAGTTGCCGGAGGTAGAACGGGGACGCAAGCTGGCGGAGGCGGCGACGGCCGGGCGCCGCATCGAACGGGTGTGGTGCGCCGACGACCCGCTGGTGTTCGACAGGGTGGCCCCCGAACGCTGGCGCCGCGCGCTGCAGGGCAGGCGGGTCGCAGCCGCGAAACGCTGGGGCAAGCAGCTCTGGCTGGAGCTGGACGCGCCGCCGCATCCGCTCTTCCACTTCGGGATGTCGGGCGGCTTCAAGACGCCGGCCTCGACGCCGCTGCAGCTCAAGTCGGGACCACGGGAGGACACGTCGATCTGGCCGCCGCGCTTCGTGAAGATCCGGCTGCACCTGGACGACGGCGGCGAGCTGGCGATGACCGACGGGCGCCGGCTCGGGCGCATCCTCCTGCGTGACGACCCGGAGCGCGAGCCCCCAATCTCGAAACTCGGCTTCGACCCGCTGCTCGCGATGCCGTCGCCCAAGCGCTTCTCCGAGCTGCTGCGGCGGCGCGGCGGCATCCTCAAGTCGCTGCTTCTCGACCAGTCGTTCGCGGCCGGAGTGGGCAACTGGATCGCCGACGAGGTGCTCTTCCAGGCCGGGATCGATCCCCGGCGGCGGGCGTCCTCGCTGACCGACGACGAGGTGCGGCGCCTGAGAACCAGGCTCCGCGCCATCGTCAGACACGCGGCGGAAGCGAACGCCGACCCCTTCCGTTATCCCCTCACGTGGCTGTTCCACCGGCGCTGGGACAAGCAGGAGGACGCGTGCACGACGCGCGGCGAGCGGATCGAGCACGTGACCATCGGTGGGCGCACCACCGCGTGGGTGCCGGCCCGACAGCGCTGAGCGGCAAGCAAGACGGAGGCAAGAGCGTCCGTGCGTAGCGGTGGCGAGCGAGAGGTGTCGCCGACAGGTAGGCGTGCAGCCGCCCTGAGATGAGCGCGCCGCCTGTGCTTTCAGTTGTCGGCCGGGTTCGGCAGGTGCAACCGCTCCAGAGTGGCGAGACGCTGCTCGACCTTGCCAAACTCGACTTCGACGGCGCGCAGGCGGTCGTCCAGTCGACGTACATCGGTCCGAATCCCGGCGATCTGGACGCTCAGCGAGACGGTCGCAACGAGGATGGCGCCGATGATCCACTGCGCGTCTCGGCTCGGCATAACCTTCATCCTACCGCCCCCGGTGCTGCGCGCGCCACCATGAGCGCAACAAGCACCATGTGGATTCGCTACCGAGTCGACGTTCTCACGATCCGAACAGCCACGTCCCGCCCGTGACGTAGAACGCGACCACCGGGATCTCGCCGAGGGTCACACCGAGCAGGAACTTGCCGATCGGCATCCGCAGGGAGCCGGCGACGTAGCAGATGGCGTCGGTCGGCACGGCCGGGAAGACCGACCAGCCCACGACGATCCAGAAGCCGCGCAGGCGCAACTGCTCCTCCAGCCACCGGACGCGCGCCGCGTGCCGGCGTTCGAACAGCTCGGCCAGACCGAGGAAATCGAAGAAGTAGTAGATCAGCGCCGCCGATGCGACTACGCCCCCGAGCGAGACCGCGAACACCGTCCAGTAGCGATCCGGGAACAGGAGCGTCCCGACGACGATCAGCACGGTGCTCGGAATCAGCGTCACGGGACGCACGACGCTGACGACGACGTAGCCTAGCAGCACGAACGGACCCGACTGCCGGAGCACGCCGACGAGCCGCGCCGGCTCGATGAGGTCGGGCCGCGCGACGTACAGTGCACTGAGTCCGACCGTCACGGTCAGCCAGAAGCCGAGGGCGATACGCCGGCCCGTGGTCATGACTCGTGTACGGCGTGGGAAGTGCCGACCGCGGTGATTCGTTCAGTCGGCTGGTGCGGACTCAGCGTCGTCTGCGCGGTTCCTGCGGCGCAGACTCCCGGTCGGCCGGAACGAGGCGCAGGAGGCTGGTCGCGTCCCGGATGAGCAGGCCGTCGGGCAAGGGAACCGGCATGGACCATGTGGCCCCGTCCGCGACCTCGTACTGGCGCGCGACGGTAAACGCCTCCGCGTTCGGCTCGGCCACAACCAGCTCGGCGTCGCTGTTCAGCAACAGGAGATCGTCTCCCGCGAGCAGCACGGACGCCAGATCGCCCTCCCTTCCCTCGCTCGCCCATTGCACGGCGCCGCTGGCGGCGTCGAGAGCCACGAACTGGCCGCTGCGGGTGGACGAGTGTCCGTAGAGGGTGCCGGCGGTCAGCACCGGCGAGCTCATGTACATGGTCACCCTGGCGTTGCTCCAGGCGGGAGCGGCCCGCCAGCCTTCTTCCCGGCGCCGGATCGTGAACGCGTGCGTCCCCTGGCGGGGACCGGAGACCACCAGGTGCTCGCCCGTCCAGACCGGCGTCATGATGTTCTCGTGCCATTCGTCGGTGAACGGCACGCTCCAGAGAAGCTCGCCGTTCGCGGCATCGAGCCCGACAATCGACGATTCGGTCAGCGTCACCACCTGACGCTGCCCCTCGATGTCGACCACGATCGGCGACGCGTAGCCGGGACCCACGCCGCTCCAGACCCAGAGCTCGTCGCCGGTTGCGGGATCCAGCGCGAGCACGCGGCCGCCCCCGGCGTCGCTGCCGACCTGCACTATCAGCATGCCGCCGGCGACGAAGGGCGAAGCCGCGGTGCCGCAGAAAAGGCCCGTCACCTGCACCGACGCGGAGTAGTCGTTCCGCCACACCAGCGCGCCCGAGGCGGCGTCCCAGCTCGACAGAATGCCGGCGGCGCCCAGGGTGAACACGCGCCCGCCATCGACGGCCGGCGTCGCGAACGGACCCGGCAAATCACCCGGGACGATGGTGTTCTGAACGTAGAGCGCCGGGTAGTCCTGCCGCCACAGGCGCGCGCCGCTCGACAGATCGAACGCGGTCACGACCTCGGCGTTGCCCTCCCGGCTGTGGAGGAAGACGCGCCCGCCGGAAACCACCGGCGAAGAGTAGCCCTCTCCGATCTCGACCCGCCAGGCTCTGGCGAACGCTTCGGGCCAAGCCTCTATCGTCTGCGAGGCCGGAACGACCCCGTCGCGTTCCGGACCGCGCCACCCGGTCCACTCCTGCGCCGCCGCCGGCGGTCCGGCCGCCACCACCAGCACCGCGGCAATCGCCCAGCGTGTCGCCGTGACAACGCGATTCATTCTTCAGTTACCGACAATCCCGACCACAGCCTGCCGGAGCCCGAGTGTCCGCCTCGATCGCCAGCTCGTCGAGCCATGCCATGACGCGCTCATGCGGGATCGCGTGGCCGGTCTCCACGTAGCGCTGCCAGCGGGCCAGATCCTCGCGCGTTTCCTCACCCAACTCGACACCCTCGGTTGTCTTCGGCATCTCGGCCTCGATCACGACCGCAGCGGCGGCAGCTCCTCGCCGGCGGGAACGAACCGCAGCGCCACGCCGTTGTTGCAGTAGCGCTGTCCGGTCGGCTGCGGGCCGTCCTTGAAGACGTGCCCCTGGTGCCCGCCGCAGCGCGCGCAGTGGTACTCCGTGCGCGGCAGGATCAGCTTGAAGTCGGTCTTCGTTCCCACCCGGCCGGAAATGGCGTCGAAGAAGCTCGGCCAGCCCGTGCCGCTCTCGTACTTGGCGGACGACTCGAAGAGCGGCAGGTTGCAGGCCGCGCAGATGAACGTGCCTTCGCGCTTCTCCTGGTTGAGCTCGCTCGATCCGGGCGGCTCGGTCGCCTCCTTGCGCAGCACGGCATGGGACTCGGGCGAAAGCAGCTCGCGCCACTCCGCGTCCGGCTTCTCTATCTTCTCGACATCCTCACTCATTGCGTCACCTCGACCTCGTCGCGCCCTGCCCGCCGGGCGGCTCACCACGCTCGGTGGCACTGGCGTTTCGCCGCGGGCTCTCGCCGCCCGGCGACCCGCAACGACTCTACAAGGAACTCGCTCGCACGCGCTATGCAAGTCCCCGTTTCATCCATGCGCGGGGTCCGGCTCCGCCGGGTGAGGAGCAACCTGGCTGTCAGTAGCGAAACAGAATCCGCAGCTTGGTGAACAGCGCACGATTCGTCCGCCGGTAGGCCGTCGACTGGAAGAACCGCGAATCGTGCACGTCGATCAGGTCCTCCTGCCGGTAGTGATCGTCGTAGCCGACGTAGAACACGGTCAGCGCGTTGATGCGATAGGTGAACAGCAGGTTCGTCCCCAGCGTGCCCCGGAACGAGTTGTACTCGGTGATGTTCCGCAGCAGCAGCCGGTCGGTGAAGGTGAACGTCGAGAGCGCCCGCAGCACCTGCACGTTGAAGACCTCGTCAGTGCCGTTGCGGACGTCGAAGAAGCGGCTGGTGACGAGGTTGAGCTGCGACGACCACCGCGGATACGGCCGGATGGTGGCGGACAGCGACGCGCTGTTGCCGCGTCCCAGGTACGGGTTCCGCCGGTCGATGTAGTAGATCTCGTCCCCCCACCGGTAGCTGCCGCCGAGCGAGAACAGGCGGCTCGTGCTGATGAACGTGGAGAGATTGTAGTTGCGGCGATCGAAATCCACGCCCCCGAACCGCTCGTGCGCCTGGATCGCGTTCGCGCCGACGTTGATGTTCCGGGAGAAGTCCAGATTCACCCCGGCGTCGATTATCTCGTCCTCCCGGATGCCCGCGTGGGTGTAGCTGAGCTGGTAGTCGACGGCCGGCCCCCAGCTTATGAGCCAGTGCTCCGGCCACCAGCGGTACCCCACGTTGGCGCCCCCGAGCCGCTGGTCCACGCGCTGCAGGAACCCGACGTCGGTGCGGAAGTCGGGGTCGATGCGCGCCCCGAAGAACCTGGCCTGCAGGTTGCGGCCTTCGTGCGCGACCATCGCGCCCAGCATCGGCCCTTCGCGCTCGACGCCCTGCTCGTCCCGGTCTTGCGACTGGAACGCGACGAAGTTGAAGCGGGTGGCCTGACTCAGCCGGAACTGGCCGTCGACGCCGCCCACGCGGTTGTAGCCGTCGAGGAACTCGCGGTCCGTCGCCAGCACCCCGATGTGCGACTCCGAGTAGAGGTCGTAGCGCGCCCGGCCGAGGGCCACCTGCGCGTTCCTGCCGTAGCCGGGGTCGTTCGGGTCGTCCCGCTTCCCCGGCGCCTCGTCGTCGGTCACCATCACGCCGAGCGTCGTGTTGCCCACCTTGCCGGTCAGCTTGGCCCCGACGTTCGGATCCACGAGCGTCCGCGTGTGCACGAGGTCGACCGGCGAGACGAACTCGAAGATCTCGGCTCCCTCCAGGAAGAAGGGCCGCAGCTCGGGAAAGAACAGGGGGAAGCGCTGGTTGACCTCGATCTGCGGGAGGTCCGACTCGATCTGCGAGAAGTCGGGATTGCCGGTGAAGTCGGCCGTCAGGTTGGACGTGATGCCGTACTTGACGTTCACGCCCCCTTCCGGGTCGGTGCCCCGGTTGACGAAGTCGCCCGTCTCGCGGTCAATGGAGCTGTACTGGATGGCGGTGAACGACGGCAGGATCTCCAGGTTGCGGCTGGTGGACAGGTCGGTCATCCCCTCGAGGACGCCCATCTGCGCCATGAAGCTCTGCACGTCGCGCGACATCGGCGCCCAGACCACGTTCTCCTGGTTCTTGCCCTTGATCTCGCGCACGAACTGGAAGCCCCAGCGGTGCTCCACGCCGGGCGGCCGCTCCGGATAGCGGAAGCTCTTGAACGGAATCGCCATCTCGGCCGTGTAGCCGTCCTCGACGATCTGCGTGCCGCTGTAGAAGAGCGCCTCCCAGGACCGGTCGGCGATGGGAATCGGGCCGCCGCGCGTCTGGCTGGCGTTGATGATGCCGTCGCCCTGCACGTTGTAGCCGTTGAGGTCGAAGTCGTAGCAGACCTGCTGATCCATGAACGTGTCGAGGTAGACGGTCATCAGATCGTCCTGCCACGCCGTGTCGCGGTCGACCCGGTTGGCCCGCATGATGCTCGGGTCGGAGTAGTGCAGGTAGAAACCGAAGTAGATGTGGTCGCTGTCGTAGGCGATGTAGATCTCGGTCTGCTCGGTCGCCGGGGCGCCGTCGAGCGGGGCCTGCTGCACGAACTCGGAGAGCATGGCCGCCGTGCGCCACACCTCGTCGTCGAGACGGCCGTCGATCTCGGGCGGCGTGTCGGTGCGCCGCACCCGGACGCGCGGCCGGCCGGTGAGGATTCCGTAGCCGGCTCCCGCCGTCGATACGATGGTGTCGTCCACGCGCGGTCGATCCGGTCCGTGGATGCCCATCGGGAACCCGGCGCCGGACTGGGCGTGGACGTCCTCGACCGCGGCGGCGGCCAGCAGGCACAATGAGATCAACGGTATCTCGACGTATCGTGGCATCGACGTGGTCCGCAGGGTGTTGGTCCCGGAGGCTCGACGCGCGCGACCCATCCGTACCGGGAAGCTTCGGGAACTGCGCCGCCCCAAGGAATCTGACGCCTCGCGGCGGGCTACAGTTTACAGGGTGCGCCGGTCGGCCGACCCGGATTCCGCCTGCAACTCGCGCGACCGGCCCGGATGCGCGCGGCGACCAGGAGCGTCCGTGCCGTTGTCAGGACGGTTGCCGACGGCTACAGTGGAGGTGATGAGCGTCATCGTCAGCGAGGTCTACGACGCCCTGCTCGAAGCGGGCGCCTCTCACGACAAGGCCCGAGCCGCGGCCGCGGCGATCCCGGTGGGGGAACAGCTCGCCACGAAAGCGGATATCGCCGACCTGAAGGCCGATATCAGGGTCCTCAAGGCAGTGTTCGGACCGATCGTGATCGGACTGCTCCTGAGCATCACCGGCATGGTGTTCAAGCTCGCCTTCTTTCCGTAGAACGATGAGCGTCATCGTCAGCGAGGTCTACGACGCCCTGCTCGAGGCCGGTGCGTCGGAGGAAAAGGCGAAGGCGGCTGCCGGCGCCATCCCGGTCGGGCAGGAACTCGCAACCAAAGCGGATCTCGTGCCGTTGGCGACAGACATCGCGCGCCTGGAGGCCGACGTCAGGGTCATCAAGGCCGTCTACGGCCCTGTCGTGATCGGCCTGCTCCTGAGCATCGCCGGCATGGTGTTCAAGCTCGTCTTCTTCCCATAGGTCGATGCCGAACCGCGCGGCCTCGCGAGCCCGCGCCGCGGTCGTCGCCTGCGGCCTCATCGCTGCCACCGGCGCCGGCGCGGCGACGCTGGCGGAACGCTTCTCGGCGACGTACCGGCATCCCGCCATCGAGTACGGCACGCGCCCGCGGACCGACCGGGTGGCGCAGTTGAACGAGCGGCTGCGCACGGGAGAAGCGGCGCTCGCCTTCGACTCGCGTCGGGGATTCCTCCCGGCGGTGCTCGACGCGCTCGACGTGCCGGTGGAGTCGCAGACGCTCGTGTTTTCGAAGACGAGCCTGCAGTCCGAGTTCATCGGCCCCGACAACCCGCGCGCCATCTACTTCACCGACGACGTCGCCGTGGCCTGGATCCGCGGCGCGCCCGCCCTGGAGCTGGCCGCCCTGGATCCGCGGCAGGGCGTGATGTTCTACGCGCTCTCGCAGCGCCGCCGCGCGCGTGGATTCCAGCGGCCGCGCTCGTGCCTGGAATGCCACGTCTCGGAGGCCACGCTCGGCCTGCCGGGACTGGCCGTCGGCAGCGCGGTGATCGACCCCGAGGGCGTGCCGTACGTCTCGATTCCCGTCGACCAGCGCACCCCGATCTCGTCACGCTGGGGCGGCTGGTACGTCACGGGCGAGACCGGCCTCGGCCCGCACGTCGGCAACACCGTGGCGACCGATCCCGACCAGCCGATGCTGCTGGAGGACGAGGCCAACTTCAACCTGTCCAGCGTCGAGGACCGGTTCGACACGTCCGGCTATCTCACGCCCTACAGCGACATCGCGGCGCTGATGGTGCTGGAGCACCAGACGCACATGACGAACCTGCTCACCCGCACCGGGTGGGAGTTCCGGGTCGCGGCTCACGAGGGCCGCGCCACGCGGGGGCTGTTCCGCGCGCCGGGGACGGCGGGCGGGGACGCGACGTTGCGCGCGGCGGTCGGTGAAGACGATGCGCTGCGCGAGGCGGTGACCGCGCTCGTCGACTACATGCTCTTCGTCGACGAGTCGCCGCTGACCGACCGGATGACGGGCACGGCCGGGTTCGAGGCGGCGTTCGAGGCGCGCGGACCGTTCGACCGGCGCGGGCGGACGCTGCGGGAGATCGACCTCGACCTCCGTCTGTTCCGTTACCCGTGCAGCTACATGATCTACACGGCGGCGTTCGACGCCCTGCCGGCCGACGCGAAGGACGCCATCTACCGGCGCCTGTGGCAGGTGCTGTCGGGCGCCGACCGGGACTCGCGGTACGACCACCTGACTCGCGTCGACCGGCAGACCATCGTGGAGATTCTGCGCGACACCAAGCCGGATCTGCCGAACTACTTCGGCGACGTCAGCCCGTAGCCGGTAGCCACGGACACTTCTCGCTGCGATCCGCTGCCGGACTTCCGGCCTCCTTTTCGCACCCGCGCGTCAGCCCGTTTCCGGGAGATTCCGTGCCGCCAGGAAACCGATGCAGAGCACGAGCGCCAGAACGCCCAGCAACCCGACCCCGCCGTGCCAGTCCGTCATCCCGGCCCGGGCGCCGACCGCCATGTAGAGGAGGATGCCGACCAGCTCCTGCCCCATACCGGCGACAGAGGTGACGGTGGCGCGCGCATGTCCCCGGATCGCACGCTGGAGCTGACCCGCCAGCAGGACGCCGGCGCCGCCGTTGACGCCCGCGGAGGCGACCAGCAGCCCCGCGGCCAGGACGCCCGACGCAGCGGTGGACGCGAGCAGCAGAGCGCCCGCGACGCCGAACGCCAGTGCGATGGCGCGCAGGGATCGAAACGCCACGCGATGCGCAGCCGCCGCGGCGAGGATGGTCGCCGCGGACGCGCAGGCGAAGGTAAGCCCGATGGCGCCCAGCGTGAACCCGCCCTTCTCGTCCAGATAGACGGGCAGGTACTCCTCGAAGACCTCCCAGATGCAGGCGATGGACGCGGTTATCCCGATAACGTGCAGGAGCCGGGCGCTGGACCGCGCCTCCCGCAGGCCGGCGCGCAGCGTTTCCAGGTAGGTCTCACCGTGAGCGCGCGAAGTCGTGCCGCGCGGGGGATCGTCCACACCCGCCGCAATCGCGACGGCGGCCAGCCACGGGCCGGCAACGGACAGCGCCAGGGGGATCCCGAACCCCACGCGGCCGGCGAGAAGGCCGCCGGTGAGGAAGGACGCGACCAGGCCGAGGTGCCCCGCCGCGGCCGCCCGACCGTAGATCCGCTCGAACTGCTCGGATGCGCCCACTGCCGACAGCGTGTCGTGCAGCACCGACTCCGCGGTGCCCGAGCGGAGCGTCGACGCGACGCCCCAGCAGACGAAGCCGGCCAGGTATCCCCAGAACCCGGGGAGGACGAACCACGTAAGGAAGCAACAGCCCTTGACGAGCCGCGACACGATGAGCAGCCGCCGGCGCGATACGCGATCCGCGAGCACGCCCGTGGGCACCTCCGCGGCGACGACCGCCAGCGACCACAGCGCGAACAGCAACGACAGATCGAAAGGCTCGACGCCGCGCTCTCCCATCATGATGGCGGCCACCGGGTAGATGAGCACGAGCTCGCCCAGCAGATGATGGGCGTACCAGGCGAGGCGAAAGCGACGGGACACACTCATGACGGACGTCGATCCACGAGGCGGCGGCGCGAAGCACCGATCAGGATTGCCCGACGTGCTCGCGAGCGCGGCGGCGGGCACCTGCGAGAATGAACGGATGTCTGCCTCACGGGCAACCGAGCAGAATCCCCGGCGGATCTACCACGAACGCCGGGCCGCGCGGCGGCGGGCGCTCGCGGCGGCCGAACGGCGGCACCATGCCATCGGCACGATCAGGTTGGTCCTGGTGGGCATCGCCGCGGCGCTGGGGATCGGCATCGTCGGCGGGGCGGGTTACTCCGGCTGGTGGATCCTGGCACCGCTGGCCGGCGTCGTCTGGCTCGGGTTTCGCCTCGACCGCATCGAAGCCGAGCGCAGCCGGCTGGAACGGGCCATCGCCTTCTACGACCGCGGCCTTGCGCGGCTCGACGACGCGTGGGCCGGGACCGGTGAACGGGGGGACGAGTTCGCCGACCCGAAGCACCTGTACGCGGCCGACCTCGACCTGTTCGGAGACGGGTCCCTGTTCCAGCGCCTCTGCGCCGCACGGACGCGCCGCGGCATGGCGACGCTGGCCGGCTGGCTGCTCTCCCCCGCCGCGCCCGACGTCGTCCGCGCCCGGCAGGCGGCCGTCGACGAGCTCGCCCCCAACGCAGACCTGCGGGAGGACCTGGCGGTGCTGGGCGACGACACGCGGGCGGCCGTCGACGCGCAGGCGCTGGCCGCCTGGGGCACCGCGCCGGCCGCTTTCGATTCGCCGGCCCTCCTGACGGCGGGACGCATTGCCTCGGTGGCCGGTACCCTGGCCCTTGCCGCCGGCGTCGCCTACGCGCTCGCGGCGGGCCGCTCGCTGGATCTCGGCGATGGCGTCCGGTCGCTGCTGGGCTGGTACTTCGTCGCCGCCGTGGTCGGGGTAGCGGCGGTGCAGTTGCGTATCCAGCCGGCAGCGGCACAGGTCTACGAAGGGATCGACTCCGCCGCCCGGCACGTCGCGTTGCTCGGCGGCCTGCTCGGGCGGCTGGAGGCCGAACGCTTCCACACCGCGCGACTCGCCGAGCTGCGCGCCCGGCTCGACGTCGCCGGCGAGCCGCCGTCCCGGCAGGTGGCCCGGCTGACCCGCCTGATGGAGCACGTGGATTCGCGGCACAACGCCTTCGCGTGGCTCCTCGGGTTCTTCCTGGTCTGGGACGTGCACCTCGCCCACGCCGTCGAGCGCTGGCGCCTCGCCTCGGGGCCGAAGCTGGGCACGTGGCTCGACACCGTCGGCGAGATGGAGGCGCTGGCGTCGCTGGCCGCCTATCGGTTCGAGCGGCCCGACGACACCTGGCCGGAGCTGGTGGGCGGAGCGCCGCGATTCGAGGCGAAAGCGCTCGCGCATCCGCTGTTGAACGCGGAGGCCGTCGCCAACGACGTCCGCCTGGACGGCCATCCGCAGGTGCTGGTCCTGAGCGGCTCGAACATGTCGGGCAAGAGCACGCTGCTCCGCGCGATCGGGGTCAACGCCATCCTCGCCCAGGCGGGCGCGCCGGTACGGGCGCGGCGGCTGGCGATGTCGCCTCTGGCGGTCGGCGCCTCGATTCGGATCACCGACTCGCTGCAGGACGGCAGCTCCCGCTTTCACGCGGAAATCGTGCGGCTGCGGGCCATCCTGGCCAGAACCTCGGCGCCGGCAACGAGCGCCCCGAAACGCCTCGCTGGCTCGGCGTTTCGGCCCATCCCTCCCGCTCCAGGAGCTTGCGCCGCAGAACTCGTTCCGTCGCGTTCTACGGCGCAGCCCCCTGGCCCGGACGACGCGGTGAACCGGGACGACGCACTGCCCCAGGAGCGGCCCGACGCAATGCCGGTCCTGTTCCTGATCGACGAGTGCCTCCACGGCACGAACTCGCACGACCGGCGGATCGGCGCCGACGCCGTCGTCCGGGGTCTGGTGGAGAGAAGCGCCATCGGCCTCGTGACGACGCACGACCTGGCGCTGACGTCGATCACCGCCGCGCTCGGGCCGCGCGCCGGGAACGTCCACTTCACGGACCACTTCACGAACGGAAAGCTCCGCTTCGACTACAAGCTGCGCCCCGGCGTGGTCGGGAAGGGCAACGCGCTCGAGCTGATGCGCTCGGTCGGCTTCGACGTCTCCAGGTCGCAGGACGAGTTCCTGCAGGGTCTCTCCGCGACCCTCGGCGAGTGGGTCTCGCCGGAGGACGAGGACGCCGGGCGTGACCTGTGAACCGCTCGACGTGGTCGCGGTACCGTTCGCGAAGAACCGGCTCGTCTACCTGAAGGACCCGGCAAGCATCCGCTACGGCGCCACGACGACGATGCCCGCCGGCCGAAGCCGCTCGAAGTCCGCCAGGTTGGCGGTCAGGATGCGGTCCGCCGGAATCCTCTCGGCACAGCAGACGTGCAGCGCGTCGTAGACGACGCCGCTGGCGAATCCGCCGTCGCTGACGCGGCGCACCGCATCGATGTAGTCGTCTTGCGTCAGCGGAACCGGGGTCAGACGGCCCAGGATGCTCTCCTTCACGAGCTGCCGGGCCTCGGCAGGCAGGACGCGCCGCCGTAACGGCAAGGCGGTGAGGGTGGCGTAGCACTCGGCCAGCGCATGCGTCGAGCAGTACCCCGAATGCTCGCCGTCGGTGTAGGTCAGCAGCGCGCCGAGCGCCGCCTCGTGGTTGGTCAACTGGTCGGCGACGGCCGCCACCAGCACCGAAGTATCGAAGAGAACGCGCACTACTCGGTGCCCTCGGACGCAATCCGGCGGCTCCTCGAATCCCGCTCCGCGCGGATGAACGCCGCAACGTCGAGGTTCACCCGAGCCCCTCCGTGATGGACGAGAATCCCCTTCTTTCTCACCAGCGCGGGCGCCGCGCCGACCTTGCGGAGCTGCAGGCACTCCCCGCAGACCTCTATCTCCAGTTCCGTGCCGGCGACGAGGTTGAAGCGCTCGCGCAGGCTCTTTGGCACGACGATGCGGCCGGCGCGATCGATGGCAATGGTCATGGCATGTGGTATTTCTGGTGGGTCTAGATATCAACCCCGCGGGGCCCGCGGGGCAGCCCCACGACCTGGGCCGCCCTCCCCATTTGAAGGGCAATTGCTGGCCCCTTTCCCCAGGTGTCCTCGGGGCTCTTCAAGAAAAGCGTTGTTAATTTAGTCGCTATTATGCTATAAAAATAACCACTTGGCCGACAGGAACCCGACAGCGACCGACTGAACTCCCATGCACATGAAGACACCGTGGCACAGCCGGCTGTCGCGTCGCGAGCGACAGATCATGGACATCCTCTTCAGGCACGGCCGCGCCCCGGCCAGCGTCGTCCGGGAGGAGCTTCCCGGCGATCCGAGCTCGTCGACGGTCCGGACGCAACTGCGCATCCTGGAGAAGAAGGGGCACGTGCGCCACGAGGAGGAGGGGTTGCGGTACGTGTACCGCCCTGTGACGCCTCGCAGGACCGCGCGCCGGTCGGCGTTGCGGCATCTGGTCGAGACGTTCTTCGACGGCTCCGCCGAGCAGGCGGTGGCCGCGCTGCTCGGCGGAGAGGCGAGGCATCTGACCGAGCCGGAGCTCGACCGGATCGCCCGGATCGTTTCGGACGCGATAGCGGCGCAACGCAGCGCCGCTCGATCCGCGGACGCGCCGCGCGGCGACAGCCCGGACGGCAACGACACGAGCGGCGAGCGGGAGGAACGGTGACGAGCCTGCTCGCCGCGTTGACCGTCAAGGTGTCGGCGATCCTGCTCCTGGCGCTGGCCGGCGCCTTCTGCCTGCGCACGCGGTCGGCGGCCGCGAGACACTGGGTGCTGGCCGCCGGCGTCGTGTCGGCGTGCGCGGCGCCCGCCCTCCACGTCCTGCCGGTTCCGCCGGTGGTGCGGCTGGCGCCGTTCGGGACGCTCGCCTGGAGCGCAGGCCCCGTCTTCGACATGCTCGGGCTGCGTCCCTACGCCCTGTTCACCGCGGATGCCGATGTGGCCGGACCCGCCGTTGCGTCGGAGTCGGCAGCCTTCCGAGCCGGCCGGTCCGGACGCACGGCGGCGGCCGTGGCGAGGGACCGCGTCGTCGGCCGGCTGGTCGTGACGATCTGGCTGGCGGGGGCGGTCGCCGGCGCCGGCGTGCTGCTGGTCGGATTGGCGAGACTCCGCCGGCTCCGCGCGGCGTCGAGCCGCGTGACCGACGGGCCGTGGCATCGCCTGTGCGCCGACCTCGCGCGGTCGTGCGGCCTGAGACACGGCGTCGGCCTGCTGTTCGGTCCGCGTCCGGGGCTGGTGGCCACGTGGGGCTGGCGGCGGCCGGTGGTCATGCTGCCGGCGTCGGCGGCCGGGTGGCCGGCGGAACGCATGCGCGTCGTGCTGCTGCACGAGCTCGCCCACGCGCGCCGCGGCGACTGGCTGCTGCAGATGGCGGCCGAAGCGTTGCGCTGTGTCTGGTGGTTCAACCCGCTGGCGTGGGTGGTCCGTGCCCGGCTGCGCCGCGAGAGCGAGCACGCGGCCGACGACCTCGTGCTGGCCCGCGGCGTCCCGGCCACCACGTGCGCGACGCATCTCGTCGAACTTGCGAGAGAGGCTCGGAAACACCGGCGGACGTGGTTGCCGGCGCCGGCGATGGCGCGTCCGTCACACCTGGAACGGAGGCTGTCCGCCATGCTGAATGCCCGAACGAACCGGCGTCCGATGACGCGCCTCGCCCGCCTGTGGAGCCTGGGCCTGATGGTGCTGGTCTCCATCCTCGTCGCCGGCCTGCAGGTCGGCGCGCAGACGGCCCGAATCAACGGCCGGGTCGTCGACTCGGCCGGCAACGGCGTCCGCAACCCCCGCGTCGACTTCACCATCCGCGAAGCCTTGCAGCCAGCGGGTGCGATGCGCTATGCGTTCGTCGATCAGGCCGGGAACGTCGTCAGGAATCCGAATCCCGACATCGCGCGCATTCACGCGAGCAGGAGCGCATCGGCGCACCTGGTGGCTCACGACGACGGCAGCTTCGAGATCTTCGACCTGGCGCCGGGCGAGTACATTCTCGCCGTCATGGAGCCGGGCTTCGAGCCGCTGTTTCGGCAGTTCTCGCTGGAACCGGGAGAGCAGCGCCAAGAAGAGCTGGTGCTCACCCGGACGCCGGCGAGTCGCTTGCCGGAGACCGGGGCGCAGTCGACGACGACCGGAAGGGCGCCGGCTGCCACCGGCCGGCTTGCAGAAACGACCGGCCGCGCGGTCGAGCAGGAAACCCCGGCGGAGCCGTCGAGCGAGCGCATCGCGGAGCTGGTGGAGCGGGCCGCCGCCCTCCAGGAACAGTTGCAGAGCGTGCTCGACGAGCTGCAGGCCGTGCTCGACGATCCCGACCGGCCCTCCGGCCGCCCCGACGAGCCTATCCGGATCGGTGACGGAGTCTCGCCGCCCACCAAGATCCACGATGTCCCGCCGGTCTATCCCCCCGCGGCCCGGGAAGCCGGCGTTCAGGGCCTCGTGGTCCTGGAAGCGACCATCCACCCGACGGGCGAGGTGGGCAACATAGAGGTATTGCGGTCCGTGCCGGAGCTCGAAGAGGCGGCGATCGCCGCGGTCGAGCAGTGGAGGTACGAGCCCACGCTGGTCGACGGCGCGCCCGTCTCCGTCCTGATGACGGTGACCATCAACTTCCTGCTGCCGGCGCCCTGAGAGAACCGTGGGACGACGGGCCGGACCTCGACCGGCGGCGGTAGAGGTTTCTGCCCGCGTCCCCACCGGTGCGAGGGCCGTGGTCGGGTTGACGCGTGGGCGGCGTAGAGTTGGGAGTCTGCGCCGCAGGACGGTGCAGACTCCTGGTCAGGCCCGGTTGGGCGGCAAAGCGGAGCCGCAGGCGACGAATGCGGGTTGCGGCCGACGGCTCACGCACGCCGACGTTGAAGTCAAACCATGAAAATTGGATATTCGTCGTCCAGTTTTCGTGATAGAAGCCACGCCGACAGCTATCGCTGGCGGGGCGATCTCATCCGCTTGTTCCTCGAGCACGACGTGCCGCAGCTCGGCATCGCCGTTCCGAGTGCGGTTCTCGAACGCCACCCCAAGATCTCCTGATACCTTGACCTTCTACATGTGATCCTGTACATGTAGAAGGCAGAGGTATCTGGATGACCACACCCAGGACGGAATTGCCGCAAGGCACCCTCGACCTGCTGGTGCTGCAGGTCGCGGCCACCGGCCCGATTCACGGCTACGGCATCGCCCAGCGCATCAAGCAGATCTCGCGCGACGTGCTCCAGGTGCCGCAGGGCTCGCTCTATCCGGCGCTCCACCGGCTGGAGCGGCGCGGACTGCTGGCCGCGGAGTGGAAGCCGTCCGACACCGGCCGCGACGCGAAGTTCTATCGCCTGACGCCGAAGGGCCGCGCGCAGTTGCAGGCCGAGACCGAGAGCTGGGCCCGAATGGCCGAGGCGGTGGGCCTGATCCTGGAAACCGCGGGCGGAGGCGCGCAGTGAGCCGGTGGAAAGCGTTGCAGCGGCGGCTGCACCGCGACCGGGAAGAGTATGAACTCGACGCCGAGCTGCGCGACCACGTCGAGCGGCAGGTGGCCGACTACGTCCGGACCGGCATGTCCGCCCGGGAGGCGCGCCGGCGGGCGCGGCTGGAGTTCGGCGGCCTCGACCAGGTCAAGGAGCTGTGCCGCGACGCCCGGGGCGCGCGGTGGATCGAGGACATCTCGCGCGACCTGCGCCACGCCTTCCGTCGTCTGGCCCGCGACCGATCCCTCGTGACCCTGGCCATCACCACCCTGGGCCTGGGCATCGGCCTCAACGTGACGGTCTTCGCGATGGTCCACGCGATCTTCGTTCGTGGCCTGCCCTACGACGATCCCGGCCGTATCGTCAACGTCTGGTCGAGCAGCGACCGGAGCAGCCGGTACCAACGCGTATCGCTACCGGACTTCGAGGACTACCGGCGCGGTGCGACCACGCTGGCCGGCCTGGCCGCGTTCACGGTCGACGACCGCATGAGCCTGAGTGACGCCGAGCACGCGCCGGCGCCGCTGAACGGCTCGCTCGTCACCGCGAACACGTTCCGCCTGCTGGGCCAGCCGGTCCTGCTGGGCCGCGATTTCCTGCCCGCGGACGGCCGGCGCGGAGCCGAGAGAACGGTCATCCTCGGCCACCGCGTGTGGCGGGACCGGTATGCGGCGGACCCGAACGTCGTCGGAAGGGTCGTGCGCGTCGACGGTGAGCCGTCGACGGTCATCGGCGTGATGCCCGACGGGGTCCGGTTTCCGTTCCGCGCGGAGCTCTGGCGGGGGCTGCAACCGACCGAGACGCTCGAGCGCCGCGATGCCCGACGGCTGGCGACGGTCGGCCGCCTGCGTCCGGACGTGGATCTCGAGGAGGCGCAGGCCGAGCTGAGCGCCATAGCCGGGCGGCTCCGGTTGGCGCATCCGGAGACGAACGAGAGCACCGGTGCCGGCGTGCAGACGTTCAACGACTGGGCCACCGGCAGTGAGGTCAGATTGATCTACCTGGCGCTGATGGGCGCGGTGGCGTTCGTCCTGCTCATCGCCTGCGCCAACGTCGCCAACCTCCTGATTGCGCGCTCGGCACAGCGGGCGCACGAGGTGGCCATCCGGCTCGCGCAGGGCGCCACGCGCTGGCAGATCGTCCGGCAGTTGTCGATTGAAAGCCTTCTCCTGGGAAGCGCTGGGAGCATCGCGGGGCTTGGCGTGGCGGCGGGGGGCGTGCGGCTGGCCGCATACCTAACCCGGGACCTGGGAATCCCGCCCTGGATGGCATTCACGATCGAGACCCCGATCATCACGTTCCTCGCCGGCCTGTGCATCCTGACGACACTGCTGTTCGGTCTCGCGCCGCTGCTGCACCTGGCGGGGGCGCCGGTCGGCAGGCTCCTGCAGGAGGGCGGCCGCGCGGGAACCCACGGCATCCGGGCCCGCCGCCTGAGCGCCGCGATGATCGTCGTCGAGGCGGCGCTCGCGCTCGTTCTGCTGGGCGGGACGGGGTTGATGCTGCGGAGCCTCGACAAGATGTATCGCATCGACCTGGGCTTCGATCCCGAACGCGTTCTGCAGGGTGAAATCGCACTGCCCTCCCGGCAGTACGCGGACCCGGAAGAACAGATCCGGTTCGCCACGCAACTCCAGCGCGACTTGAACGCCTCGCCCGGCGTCCGCGCGGCCAGCGTCGTGAGGACCCGGGCGACCACGATGATCGAGGTGGACGGCCGGCCGGCGCCGGAGGAGCTGCCGGCCGCCGTGTTCGTGATGAGCGTCGGCTCCCGCTACTTCGAGGTGCTCGGCGCGCGGGTTCTGCGCGGGCGGGCGCTGACGGACGACGATGGGCATGCCGGGGCGGAGGCGGCCGTCGTGAACGAGAGATTCGCGGCGCTGTTCTTCGGCGCCGAGGATGCCCTCGGCCGGCGGATCCGGATCCGGGCCCGGGACGACTCGATGGGCCCTTGGCTGACCATCGTCGGCATCGGGTCGAACGTGCGCGTCGGGGACGTTCGGAGTCGCGATTGGACTCCGGTCGTACATCTGCCGTACCGCATGGACGCCGGCCCCTCGCTCGGTCTCCACATCCTGACCGAGGGCGCCCCCCACTCGTTCGTGCCGCAATTGAGAGCCGTCGTGCGCGCGCTCGACCGCGACCTGCCGGTGCACCACGCGCGGCCGATGGCGGCCATGCTCGCGGAGGGGCGCTGGTGGTACCTCGTGCTGAGCGGCACGCTCGGCGTGTTCGCCCTGTTCGCCGTCGTCCTCGCCGCGGTGGGCATCTACGCCGTCGCGGCCTGTGCCGTGGCGCAGCGAACGCGGGAGATCGGGATTCGCATCGCGCTCGGCGCGCAGGCGCATCGGATAGTCCGGACCGCGCTCGGCCGCGTGCTCGCGTACGTCGGCATCGGGCTGCTCCTCGGACTGGCGGGCGCCATGGCCGTCGGCCGGGTGATAGAGAGCCTGCTGATACAGGTCCCGCCCATCGATCCGCCGACCCTGGTGCTCGTGCCGCTGCTGTTCGCCGCGCTGGTCGCAGTGGCGTGCGCGGGGCCGGTGCGCCGGGCCGTCTCGCTCGATCCGTCCGATGTGCTCCGTTTCGAGTAGTACGCAGCCTGCGCTGTCGCACGACGGCGCACAACGTTCGGCCCGCCACCGCGCGGGCGGGGAGTCGCACATGCACGTCCGGTCCCGTGGGAGTTCTTCGCTCCATCCCGTAACGTCCAGATCCCGCCGCGGATTGCTGCCGACGCTGGCCCCGCTCTGTGTCGGCGCGGCCATCGTCGTCGGGGCGGTCAACGCCCAGGAAGACGAGACCGAGGTGCGCGCGATCGTCGTCGAGGCGATCGAAGGTATGAACGAAGAGTTGCAGGCGGTTGCCGGGCGCTATCGGGCGTTGGTGACGAGCGAGGACCGGGAGTTCGACGGGGACGGCGCCATCACCGAAGAGTCCAGGGTGGAAGGGGAAATGGTCCCTGTCGACGGCGCCAGCTTCCGGCGGCGGCTCGCGATAGACGGGCAGCCCTTGACGGAGGAACAGCAGGCTCGCGAGGCCGAGCGCGAGGCCGCGTTCCGAGAGCGGCTCCGCCGACTCCGAGCAGGGGAAATCGAGCCCCGGCGGAACGAGAATGCGATCGAGTTCAACGAAGAGCTCGTCTCGCGCTACGACCTGACGCTCGAAGACGATGAAGTGCTGCGGCGCCGGCCGAGCTACCGCATCGCGTTCGCGCCGCGCGACGGCGACCTGCCGGTACGAAAGCCGATGGACCGCGCCCTCAACAAGGCCCGCGGCCGGATCTGGATCGATCGGGAGACGCGCGAAGTGGCCCGCATCGAGTTCGAGTTGATCGAACGCGTGCGCCTGTGGTGGGGGTTGGTGGGCACGATCCACCAATTCCGCGGCTCGATGGATCGGGGACCGGTGCTGGACGGCATCTGGGCGAACCTGCAGGAAGAGAACTACGGCGATATCCGCTTCTTCTTCAGCCGTTCGCGACAGGCATCCCTGCGGCGATGGCGCGACTACGAGTGGACGGAGAGACAACCGGCGCAGAATGCATCGGCCGCCGGGGATCCCGGCGCCGCAGGCGGAGGCGCGCGGTGAGCTGGCGGCATCGCTCGCGGCGCGCCGACCTCGCCGAGGACGAGCTCGACGCCGAGTTGCGCGACCACGTCGAGCGGCAGATGGCCGACTACGTTCGGTCCGGCATGTCCGCCCGGGAGGCGCGCCGGCGCGCGCGTCTGGAGTTCGGCGGGCTGGACCACGTGAAGGAGATGTGCCGCGACGTCCGCCGCACGCGGTGGCTGGAGGACTTCGGGCGCGACCTGCGGCACGCCCTGCGGCGGCAGTTCAATGACCGTCGCTCGGCGGTCCCGGTGCTCGCCGTCGTCGCGCTGGCCATGGGCATCGGCGCGAGCACCGCCATGTTCGGCCTGCTGGACGCCGTCGTGCTGCAGCCCCTCCCGTTTCCGCAGGAGGAACGCCTTGCCGCCGGTTGGAAGACGAGCCGTACCGACCCGACACGCTTCATCGAGCTCTCGTATCCGGAGTTTCTGGCGTGGCAGGCGCAATCGACGAGCTTCGAGCGTCTCGCCGCCCTGCCGACCACCGTCTACGGGTACAGCTACGTCCTGACCGGCCGCGGCGACCCGGTCGCCATCGAGAGCGCACGCGTCACGAGCGAGTTCTTCGACGTGCTCGGCGTGCGGCCGATGCTCGGCCGCACCTTCGCGGCGACGGACGACCGTGAGGGAGCCCGGCCGACGGTAGTGCTGACCCACGGGTTCTGGATGAACGTCCTCGGGGCGGACCCCAAAGCGATCGGAACCGGCCTGTCGCTGACGGGCGTCGACTTCACGGTGATCGGCGTTCTGCCGGCCGGGTTCGTTTTTCCGCAAGGCGTCGACGTCTTCACGGCGCTCGGCACACGACCCGGACTCGCGAACAACCGGACCGTGTTCCTGCAGGTGGTCGGGCGCCTGCGCCAGGGCGTGTCGCGTGGAGAGGCGGCCGCCGAGCTCGACGGAATCGTGTCGCGACTGCAGGCGCAGAGCCCGCGCCCCAACGCCGGGGATCAGACCGCGGCGCTCACGCCGCTGCGCGAGCACATCCTGGGAAACGGCCGGAACATCGCGGCGCTGCTGTTCGCCGGCGCGGTCGTTCTGCTGCTCGTCGCGGTGGTCAACCTGAGCGGGCTGCTGGCGACGCGCGCGGCCCGCCGCGGCGGCGAGGTGGCGCTGCGTCTGAGCCTGGGCGCCTCGACCCGTGATCTGCTCCGGCAGTTCGCGACCGAAGGCCTGGTTCTCACGACGACGGGGACCCTCGTCGGCATCGCGCTGGCGATCGCGATCCTGGACGCCGTGATTGCGCTCGCTCCGGATGGCATCGCCCGGATCGCGTCCGCCTCTATCGACCTCCGATCACTCCTGTTTGCGGCAACGTGTCTCGTGGCGGTCACCCTCGGGATCGGGTGCGTCCCGTTGCTGATGGTCAGGAACTCGTCCATCGACGCGCTCCTGCGCCGCAGCACGGCCGGGATGGGCGGTACAAGTCGCACCAGGCGCGTCGGCAGCGCGCTCCTCGCCGTCGAGGTCACCGGGACGGTCGTTTTGCTCCTCATCGCCGGCGCCCTCACCGTGAGCTTCCTCAACCTGCGCGGCGCCGACCTGGGTTTCGATCGCGAGGGCGTCCTGACCGCCTTCGTGAACCCCAGCCGCGTGCGCTACCCGGACGCGGCGGCACGGCGCCGGTTCTTTCGGAACGTGATTGCGCGTCTGGAAGCGAACGCGGAGGTGGAAGCGGCAGGCGCGGCGCTGCTGAGACCGCTGGAGGGCGTGATCGGCTGGGACCTGCCCTACCGGCTTCCCGGCCAGGGCCCCGAGGGCGCGGCGGGCAACTCCATCCTGAATCTCGAAGTCGTGACACCGACCTACTTCGAGGCCATCGGCACCCCGTTGCTGGCCGGCCGCGGTTTCTCCGAGACGGATGCCCTCACCGTGGCCGGCACCCGGGCGGCCCGCGCCTCACAACCCGCCACGGGGTCCACGAACCGGCCCCGGCCCGGGGGCTCCACCGAGTCCACGGACGAGCGACTCCCGTCGGCAGCCGCCGGGGCTCCCGCCGAGCGCCAGCCATCGGACACCCTGGAGCCTGCGCCCGAGCGCTGGCCGCTGGTGGCGATCGTGAGCGAGAGCGTAGCTCGCGAGATGTACGGGTCCGTGCGGGAAGCGGTCGGCCGGCGGTTCATCGGCGGCCGCAACGCGCCGCGCTCGTATCGCATCGTCGGCGTGGTCGCCGACGGCCGGTACCGCCGGATGCAGGAAGTCAGCGGCGACGTGTTCCTTCCCTACACGCAGACCGCCATCCCGCTCCGGTACGTGGTGGTCCGCACGTCCGCGACCCCGGCCGCCGCGCGGGCGATTGTGCGCCGCGCGCTCGCCGAGGTGGATCCGGAACAGCCGATGAGCGCCGACCTCACCACGACGGAGCTCGTGGAAAGAGCGCTGTCGCGGGAGCGGTTCCAGAGTGCTCTGTTGCTCCCGTTCGGACTCGGGTCCGCGCTGCTCGCGGCGCTTGGCGTCTTCGGGATGGTGAGCGATACCGCAAACCGTAGACTGCGCGAGCTCGCGCTGCGCCAGGCGCTCGGGGCGAACCGGAGCCGCGTTCTCGCCGAACTGCTGCGCTCGACCCTGGCGTGCGTGCTGACCGGCCTCTGCATCGGCACACTCCTGGCCACCGCGACGGGCCGCACTCTGCACCTGGCCCTGTTCGAGACCGCCGTCGCGAACCCGTGGATCGTCGCCGCCGTCTGTTTCCTGGTCCTCGGGGTCTCGCTCGTCGCCTGCATCGGCCCGGCGGCGCGCGTGGCACGGCTCGATATCGGCGCGGCGATGCGACAGTGACAGGACGACATCCGACTGCCAACGACGTCGGCGGAGGTGCGCGATGAGCTGGTGGCAGCGTTTACTTCATCGAGACCGAACCGAATACGAGCTCGACGCCGAGCTGCGCGACCACATCGAGCGCCAGACGACCGACCATGTCCGGGCCGGGCTGTCTCCGCGGGAGGCCCGCCGGCGCGCGCGGCTCGAGTTCGGCGGTCTCGATCAGGTCAAGGAGACGTGCCGCGACGCCCGCGGCACGCGGTGGCTCGAGGAGACCTGGCATGACCAGCGGTTCGCGGTGCGACTCTTCGTCAGGGAACGCTGGTTCGCGGCGGCCGCGGTGCTTTCGCTCGGGCTCGGCATCGGACTCGCGAGCACGGCGTTCACCGTGTACAACGCCGTCCTTGTCCGCGGCCTGCCGGTCGACGACTCGCAGCGCATCATGGCCCTAGCCACGCGGGACGCCGCCGGCGGCGAGCAGGGCGTCTCCTATCTCGACTTCCAGGACTGGCGTGCCGCGGCCACGAGCTTCGAGGACATCGCGGCCTACAGCGAGCCGGCAATGAACGTCGGCGACCCGGACATGGCGACCGAGCGGTTCTTCGGCGCGCGCGTCACGGCAAACACGTTTCGCCTGCTCGGCGTCGAGCCGCTCCTCGGCCGCGACTTCTCGCCCGCTGACGATGGCGCCGGCGCACCGGCCGTGGTGATGCTCGGGCACGGCATCTGGACGAACCGCTACGGCGCGGATCCGGAGGTGCTCGGCCGGGTCATCCGCGTCAACGATGCGCCCGCGACCGTCGTCGGCGTGATGCCCGCCGGCTTCGAGTTTCCGCAGTGGGCCGAGCTGTGGCAGCCGCTTTCGGCGACGCCCGGACTGGCCGACCAGGCGCGCGACCAGCGGGTCTTCCGAGTCGTCGGCCGTCTCGCGGACCGGATGAGCGTCTCCCGGGCGCAAGCGGATCTCGACGCCGTGGCCGCCGCCCTCGCGGCAACCCATCCCGACACGAACGAAGGACTTCAGCCGTGGGTCACCCCGTTCAACGAGCACTACAACGGCACGCTCCGACCGGTCGTGACGGCGCTGCTGGCCGCTGCCGGCGTCGTGCTGCTCGTCGCCTGCGCAAACGGCGCCAATCTGCTCCTGGCGCGCGCCGGACGCCGGTCGCGGGAGGTCGGCATGCGGGTGTCGCTGGGCGCAACGCGAGCGCGGATCGTGCGCCAACTGCTCGTCGAGTGCCTCCTGCTCGCCGGTCTGGCCGGGGCGCTCGGCCTGGGACTCGCCGTCCTGTGCGCGCGCCTGCTGTCGATGGGGTTCGAGCCGTTGACGGCCCCGTACTGGATCGACTTCGGCCTCGACGGCCGCGTGCTGGCATTCGTGATCGTGACTTGCCTGTCGACCGCCGTAATCTTCGGACTGGCGCCGGCCCTGCACACGTCGAAGGCGAACCTGCGAGACCTCGTCACCGGGGCCGGGCGCATCGGGACCGCCGGACGTCGGCCGCACCGCTGGATGGGATTGCTGGTGACCGCGGAGCTGGCGCTGACGCTGGTCCTGCTGGCGGGCGCGGGCCTGATGGCACGCAGTCTGCTGACCGTCGCACTCGCCAACCGCGTCATCGATACGGCGGACGTGACGACCATCCAGCTCTTCCTTCCGGAAGACCGCTACCCGACGGCCGGGCAGCGCGTGGAGTTCTTCCGCGCGCTCGGAGAGCAGGCTGCGGCGGATCCAACGATCGGATCCGCGACGCACGCCGGCGCCATCCCGTTCGCACCCGTCGCCGCATCCCGCACGCTTGCTATCGACGGCCGGCCCGCATCCGACGGCGACACACCGCCGACCGCGGGCGTCATCACCGTTGCGGACGACTACTTCGAGGCGCTGGGCCTCCCCCTGCAGCGGGGCCGCGCGTTCACCGACCGCGACGGCGCCCCGGGCAACGACAACGTCGTCATCAACCGGCGCCTGGCGGACATGTTCTTTGCGAACGAGGATCCGCTCGGGCGGCGGATTCGCCTGGCGGCGCGCGACGAGCCGGACGAGGAGTCCGCCTGGCTCACCATCGTCGGCGTCTCGCCCACGGTGCGGCAGACGATGTCGGGCCCGCCCCGTCCGGTCGCCTATGTCCCGTATCGCGGGGAACCGATCCCGTTCCAGCACCTGCTGGTGCGCGGCGCGGGCGGCACGGATGCAGCAGGCGCAGTGCGACGGATCGTGCACGAGCTCGACCCGAATCTGCCGATCGCCCGTGTGTGGACACTCGACGGCGTGCTCGCCCAGACTGGCTTCATCCCGCACCTGATCGGGTCGCTGCTGGGCGCCTTCGCCTGGGTCGCGCTGGTTCTGTCGGCTGTCGGCCTGTACGGCGTAACGGCGTACGCCGTGACCCGGCGCACACAGGAGATCGGCGTACGGATGGCGTTGGGGGCCCGAGCGGGTCAGGTCGGCTGGATGGTGTTACGGCGCGGCCTCGCTCAACTGGGCCTGGGACTCGCCATCGGCATCTGGGGTGCGCTCACGGTCGGTAGGCTGTTCGAGAGCTGGCTCGTCGACACGCCGCCCGCCGATCCGGCCACACAGGCGTCCGTCGCGGCCCTGCTCGGCGGTGTGGCGGTCGTCGCGTGCCTCCTGCCGGCGCGACGCGCGGCACGGCTCGATCCGATGGTCGCGCTGCGCCACGAGTAGCGGAAGCACGGTCGACACGACCGGCCCAGGAGAGTCCGAGTGCTCGGGGTCATGCGGACGTGAAGACCCGGCGTGCCGACCGAGCGATGGGAATCAGTCGATTCCCTCGAACGCCATCAATAGCGCCGGCCCTCCTCGATCATCTGTCGAATAGACAATCCACCCAGGCTGTGCGCCTTCTGGAACTCCTTCAGGCCGTCGATCGCAGCGCGGATCCTGTCGGTGTCGCGTGGTCGGAAAAGGAATCAACTCGGCCACGGGCCGGTTGTGCCTGGTGATCACGAACCGTTCACCCTGGCTTACACGCTCGAGCAGCCGCGGCAGATGCGTCTCTGCGTCGAATGCGCCCACTTCGGTCACTTGTCTACCTCAGCTCACAGCGGCGGTGTGCGCCCGTGCCAGTCGGTCGCCTGCTCGTAGGCGTGCGCAAGGGCGAGCACGTCGACTTCGCCCAGGGCGCGGCCGCAGATCTGCAACCCGATGGGCAGCCCTTCCCGGCTGAATCCGCAGGGGACGGTGATCGCGGGAATCCCGTAGCTGTTGAAGGGCGCCGTGTTGCGAATCAGGATCCGGGTCGCTTCCAGGGGCGATTCGCGGGCCGCCTCGATCTCGACCGGGAGTATCGGCAACGTCGGCGTCACCAGCAGGTCGACGTCGTCGAACACGCGCGCGATCGCCTTTCTCACCAGCTTCAACTGGTACAGCGCTTCGGCGTATTCCGTGGCGGGCACCTCGGCGCCGGTCTCGATGCGCGCCAGCGTGCTCTCCTCGTACAGCTCCCGGCTCTCGGCGAGCAGATCGGCGTGGTACGCGTAGGCCTCGACCCCAACGGGACGAGCCTGCGGCAGGGCAGGCAGCTCCACGTCCTGCGTGCTCGCGGTCAGGTCGCCCAGGACGCCGAGCGCCCCATCGACCGCCGCCGCGACCTGCGCGTCCAGGTCGTCGTAGAACGTGCGGGGCACGCCCAGGCGTAGCGACGACGTGCGGCGCAGCAGCGCGCCCGCGTAGTCGGGCACCTCCGCGCGGATGCTGGCGATGCCGCGCGGGTCGTACCCGGCCAGCGCCTGCAGCAGGAGCGCGGTATCGGCCACCGTCCGACACATCGGGCCCACGTGATCGAGCGACACGCTGAGCGGAATGATGCCGCGAATGCTCGCCAACCCGTAGGTCGGCTTCAGACCGGCGATGCCGCAGTGGGCGGCCGGAATGCGCACCGATCCGCCGGTATCGGTCCCCAGCGCGCCGGCGCACAGTCGCGCGGCGACCGCCGCACCGGACCCGCCGGACGACCCGCCGGGGATGCGCTCGGTGTCCCACGGATTGCGCACGGGGCCGGTGTGCGTGAACGCCGACGTCCCGCCGTAGGCGAACTCGTGCATGTTGAGCTTGCCCACGATGACGGCGCCGGCCGCCTCGAGCCGCGTCACCACCTCGGCGTCCTCGTCCGGCACGCGGTCCGCGTACATCGCGCTCGCGGCGGTGGTCAGCACGCCCGCCGTGTCGATGTTGTCCTTCAGCGCGATCGGAATGCCGTGCAGCGGGCCGCGCCACTGCCCGCGGGCGAGCTCCGCTTCCAGTTCCCTCGCCCGTGCCGCGGCGCGTTCGCCGGTCACGGTGACGAAAGCGTTGAGGCGGGCGTCGAAGCGGCCGATGCGCTCCAGGTACGCCTCCACCAGTTCCAGCGGCGAGAGCGTGCCGGAACGAATCAGCCGTTGCGCCTCGGCAATGCTCAGCGCCGTCGGATCGGCGGCCTGCGCGAACGCGGCACCGCTCAACGCGTACGCGGCGGCGCCGAGCGCGCCCGTGGCCAGGAACTCGCGTCGATCGAGGGCTCTTGCCATGTCACTTCCTCTTTCGTACTACGCCATGCCCAGAAGTCTGCTTCGGTGCGGCGCCGTTCGGCACCGGCGACCCTCCGGCTCACGTGGAACGGACGCCGTGACTCCGATTATAGAAGTGACGCCAAGCGGATTCCGATCGCCTCCTTCTACCCGCGCAAAGGCCGCAGCTCGGTCGCCAGCCGTCCCGCAGACAGGGCCTGAAACGGGGCGCGAGCCGTAGAGCCGTTCCCCCGCGGACGACATCGAGCCGCTCGCGCCCACTCAGGCATCCGGCAACAGCTTCGCGACCGCTCGGGCGAAGTCTTCCAGGTCGCCGAGATCGCTCTCGATGGAATCGTACGAACGGCCGTGGTCGAGGTCGAGATACGCATGGGCCAGCACGTTGCGAAAGCCGACCCAGGCGGCCACGCGATCGGTCAGGGCGTCATCGACGACGCCCTCCTCCGCAAGCACCGCAATCGCATCCCGGTAGGTGGACGGCTGCCGGTACCCCTCGTCGGCGATGATGTGGTGCGCGATGTCGATCACGCACTCGCACGCCAGGTGCAGGAGCCGCTCGGCCAGGTGGTGCAGACCGGACTCGCGCACGAACTCGTCGCGTGAACGCTTCGCGAACGGGCGCAGATCAGCCAGATAGCCCTCGAGCGCGTTCAAGCGAGTCGAGAGCACGTCCCGATCGACCACCGATCCCCCCGCCGCGAGTCGCCGGGCCTGGGCGTTCCGGAGCATGCGGCGATAGGGCTCGCGGTCGCCGTGCTCCCGCATCGTCCGCACACGCCACGCTCGCCAGTCCGCCGGGTTGCGCTGCATCACCAGCCGGCCGTGCTCGAAGATGCGCTGTCGCAGCAGCTCGGGCGCCTCGTCGACGAGCACGACGTCGACGCGGCCGCCCGGCGCGAGACCGGCCAGCGCGGCGGCGACGCGCGACACCAGCCTGCGACGGCACGCAGGGTCGGCCTTCGTCGGCAGAACGGCGACGTCCAGATCGCTGTCCGGGCGAGCCCGATTGGTCGCGTGCGAACCGAACAACGCTACCGTACCCACCCCGTCGACGACCGCGACGGCCTGTGCGATCCGCGCCTCCAGGCCTCCGGCTGACGTCTCCATACGCTCCGTTATCGTATCCGACCGACTGCCCCCTCGACGGCCGCCCCCGGCTGTCGCCGCGCATCCGCCAGTGGCCGGGCGACTCCCGCGGGCGCCGGGAGGGCGACACCCGCGTGGTGGACACCGTCGACTTCAACGCCTTCACACGCGCAGCGGCCGCAGCTCGGTCGCCAGACGCACGGCAGGCAGGGCCCTGACACGGGGCGCGAGTCGGTACAGGCGTTCCCCCGCATGCACGACGTCGAGACGCCGCAGGTCGAGCGTTTCCACCGCCGAACGCATCGACGCGGTGAGCCGGGGAGCCTCGGTCCGCTTCACCTCGAACCCGTAGCGCCGGTTCCCGGCCACGACGAGCAGGTCGAGCTCGGCGCCGGAATAGGTCGACCAGTGGAAGCACTGCTCGGAACGCGCACCGAGCAGATGTGTGATCTGGCGGATGACGAAGCCCTCCCAGGACGCGCCCACCTTGGGGTGGGAAACCAGCGCCTCGCGTGTGCCCAGTCCCAGCAGCGCGTGGAGAATCCCCGAATCGCCGATGTAGACCTTCGGCGACCGCACCTGCCGCTTGGCGATGTTCTCATGCCACGGCTGCAGTTGCCGCACCACGAACACCGAGGTCAGGAGATCGAGATAGCGCCGCACCGTGGTGTGCGCGACGCCGAACGCGCGGCCGAACTCGGCCCCGTTCCAGAGCTGACCGTGCCAGTGGGCCAGCATCGTCCAGAACCGCCGCAACGTGGTCGAAGGCACGGTGCTTCCGAGGCCCGGCAGATCGCGCTCGAGAAAGGTGCGGATGAAGTCGTCGCGCCAGCGGCGGCTGGCGGCCGCGGAACGAGCGACATATGCACGCGGGAAGGCGCCCTGCAGCCAGAGTCGATCGAGGTCGGAGACCTCGCGCAGGTCGAAGCCGTCGAGCTCGTGGAACGCCACGCGCCCGGCGAGCGTCTCGGAAGTCTGGCGGAGCAATTCGGGCGACGCGCTGCCGAGCACGAGAAACCGGGCCGGCGTCCGCGGGCGGTCGGCCAGCACGCGCAGCAGCGGAAAGACGTTGGGCAGCCGCTGGATCTCGTCGAGGACGACCAGGCCTCGCAACGGCCGCAGCTCGAGACCGGGATCCGCCAGGCGGCCGAGATCCACCGGATTCTCGAGGTCGAACCACGTGGTCGGCCCGCGGCGCGCGGCTACGAGCTGACGGGCGAGCGTGGACTTCCCGATCTGCCGGGCGCCGAGCAGGGCGACGACCGGAGACTCCCGCAGGAGCAGCGTCAACCGGCGCAGATGGTGTCGCCGACGAACCTCCATTGCATTGAATTATGAGCATATTCTGCACATATTTCAATGTACCTGAATCCTTCGCTGTGCTTGCGTTCTCGGCGTCTGAGCGGAGAAGCTGTGGCCAAAGCACCGAGGTGCGTCAAGCCGTGCGTTTCAGAGATGGGGGTCGCAGAGCTGACCACATCCCGCAGTTTGGGGCGCTGGCAAAGCAGATGCTGTCGTCGCTGAAGCTGACCGCCGAGCGGGACGCCCTGGTTCAGGAACGGCTGGCCGCTGGATGGGAGGCGATTCTCACCGAGAGTGCCAGTGCACCTCACTCTTCGTTCTCTACCTGACACCCTGGATCGCGTCGGGCTTGCCATCGTGCCCTGCACGTTCACTCGATGATCGCGTCTTCCCACAGAGCCGTCAGAAAGTCCCGCACCGGCACGACCTCGACGCCGTTTTCCTCCCGCCGGCGACGCGGCTCGCGGCAGACCACCAGCTTTCGCCGGAGCGGGACCTCCTCCGCCAGCGCGAGCAGGCCCCTGTAGTCGCGGGCCGACACACGCGACTTCGTCTTTACCTCGATTGCCACCGCGTCGCCGACCACAAAATCGACCTCGAGCTGCGATTGGCTGCGCCAGTAGGTGAGGGGGTCGTCGCGCCGGCGATAGTCCAGCCAGGCCCGAAGCTCCAGGAAAACCAGGTGCTCGAACCCGCGGCCGTAGGCATCCGAGCCGGGCTCGATGGCTCCTGTGCGCCGCAGCGTGTTGGCGACCCCGACGTCGAAGAAGTAGAACTTGGCGGTCGCCACCGGCTTTCGGGTGCGGGTCTTCCGGAACGCCGGCAACTGCTCGCCCACCAGGGTGTCCTCGAGAATCCGGTAGTGCTCCCGCACGGTGCTGGGCGCCAAGCCCGCGTCCGAGGCGACGGCCGCGAAGTTGATCTGTTCCCCGTTGGTCAGGCCGGCCACCTCCAGAAAGCGACCGAAGTTGCCGATGGAGCGGGTCAGCCCTTCCGCCTGAATCTCCTCCTGCAGATAGGTGCCGACATAGGCCCGAAGGTCTTGCCGCGGCTCCGCGGCATCGAGGAACGCCGGCAGCCCCCCGTGGTTGATGCGCTCCAGGAGGCGATCGCCTTCCAGCTCGGCCGACACGAGCGGGTGCAGCCGGGCCACGCGCGCACGACCCGCCAGCAGGTTGGCTCCGCCCCGTTTCAGCTTGCGCGCACTGCTGCCGGTCAGCACGAAGCGCAACGCCCGGTTCCTCTCGATGAGCAGGTGGACTTCGTCCAGCAGCGGCGGACACTTCTGGATCTCGTCGATCACCACGATCCGCCGTGCCGGGTCCAGCGTCTGGCGCAGGTGCTCGGGATGCGTGCTCAACTGGTGGAAGGTGTCCGCTTCGAGCAGGTCGTAGACGGCCGCGTCCGGGAACGTGTGGCGGACGAGGGTGCTCTTGCCGGTCTGGCGGGGCCCGAACAGGAAGACGGAACGGTGCTCGACGAGGGCGCGGAGATTCAGGACCCGATCGTACATTCCAGCGATTCTATTGCTGATTTACATGAAATTCAGCAACTCATACGCTGATTCTTGCGGCTCCGCAACCCGTGGCTGCGCCGGCAGGCAAGCAGCCAACGCCGCCGACGATCGCTCCGACATCGAACACTTGGTCGAGCAGGCTGCCCGACTCAGAGGAACCGGTGTTCTACCGGACGCGTCCGTCTCCCCGACTGGCAGTCGTCGAAACCGTCGAGCAGGCCGCTCGGCGGAGGCCGCCCGGCGGCCGTCAGCGCCGCACGATCGCGCCCGAGGTAGACGGTGCATCCCCGGACAGCGGCGCGCTCCGGCCGGTGCGCCGGAAACGCTCCAGCGCCGCCTCGAGCCGCTGGACGACTTCCGGGTGATCCGCCGCGACGTCGCGGGCCTCGGCGGGATCCTGCGACAGATCGAAGAGTTGATAGGGCCGTCCGAAGGGCTCGCCCCGCGGCTCCTGGCGTCCACCCGAACCGTTGCCCAGCACCAGCTTCCACGCCCCGTCGCGAATCGCGAACATCCCGCCGGAGGAGTGGTGGACCACGGGGACGCCGCGCGCCGCCGGCTCGCCGCGCAGCATCGGCAGCAGCGACACGCTGTCCTCGGCGGCATCGGGCCCGGGCGCCACCCCGACGATGTCGGCCAGCGTCGCGTAGAGATCGGTGTGGACGATGGTGGCGGCGGTCTCGGACCCCGGCTCGACCACCCCCGGCCAGCGCGCCACGAACGGCACGCGGTGGCCGCCCTCCCAGATGTCGGCCTTCGTGCCGCGCCAGTCGGCATTCGAGCGGTGGCGGCCCACGCGATAGGCCTGAATCGACGGGTCGTCGACGTGATCCGGCGCCGTGTCGTCGCGGCGGTACATGTACGAGCCGTTGTCGGAGGTGAAGATCACCAGCGTCTCGTCGCCGGCGCCGCTCCGGTCCAGGGCTGCGAGCACCTGCCCGACCGCATCGTCCACCTGCGCCACGAAGTCACCGTACTCGCCGAGGCCCGTGCGGCCCCGAAACCGCTCGTGGGGCTGCGTCGGCTTGTGCGGCGCGGTCAGCGGGAAGTAGAGGAAGAATGGATCACCGGTTTGCGAAGATCGGTCGATGAAACCGACCGCCTCGTCGACCAGCCGGTCGAGCACCTCGTCGATGACGAAGTCGTCGGCCCGCGGCCCGTGGCGGATGAAGTACGGAAACGGCACCGCCGGCTGCTCGTGCGTCGGGAGCGCGGTGAAGCGGTCGTTGCTGATATAGACGTACGGGGCCATGTCGAGCGACGCGCTGACCCCGAAGTACTCGTCGAAGCCGTGGTGGATCGGGCTGTCGGCGATTACGCCGCCGAAGTCGATGCCGGGATCCCCCTCCCACGGCTCGGTCCGCTCCGCCGCGGGGTTCCGGTAAGGCATGTCCATGCCCAGATGCCACTTGCCGATGGCAGCGGTCCGGTAACCCTGCGCCTGCAGCAGCGTCCCCAGGGTCGGGCGGTCCGGCTCGAGCAGCGGCGGACTGTAGCCGCCCAGCACGCCCCGGGTGAGCCGCGTCCGCCACGTGTAGCGCCCGGTGAGCAGTGCGTAGCGCGTCGGCGTGCAGACGCCCGACGGCGAGTGCGCGTCCACGAAGCGCATCCCCTCGTCGGCGAGGCGGTCGATATGTGGCGTCCGGATTGCGGAAGCGGGATGCATCGCGCCGACGTCACCCCAGCCCAGGTCGTCGGCGAGGATGAGCACCACGTTGGGGGTGGCAGCGCCGCCGGTCTGCGCCCCCGCCGATCCCGGCAACGCACCAGCCACGAACGTCGCACCGACCACGAACATCGGAACGGCAGGCAGCTTGAGCAGCCTCATGGCGATCTCCATTCCGGTTACGAGCCGACGCGGGAAACAGCGTCTCCGAGTTGCCGACCGCGCCGCCCCGTCCAACTCGTGCTGGACCCTGAGTCACGTGCTCGTCAGGTGAACAGCGCTCCGCATCGGCAGTGCCCCGCGGGCGTCAAGGTCACTCAGGGCCTCTGAGGATGCCGCGGTGCGCTATCTCCCCGAGCGGCTTGCGGTCGTCCTTCGGCCGCTCGCGCTCGCACAGGTCCGGCGGCAGCGCCTCCGGCGGGCCGATCCGCCCGGCCGCGAACGCGCACATCACCGTCCACAGCTCGGTGTCGACGCCCAGCTTCTCGTGCGCCGCGTCGACGTCTATGCCCGCCATCCCGTGCGTGTAGATGCCCAGCGCCAGGGCCTGCAGCGCCAGGGATATCCATGCTGCGCCGGCGTCGAACTGCGCGGTGCGCGGCTCGCGGCCGTCCGCGGTCCGCGTGTTGGCGAAGATGAAGCCGAGAAACGGCGCCTTCGCCGCCCACTCGCGGTTGCGCGGCTTCAGGATGGAATCGAAGACCCCGCGGTCGGGACCGTCCGTCTCGTACAGGAAGAGCCACGGCTGGAGGTTCGACGAAGACGGCGACCAGCGCGCCGCCTCGAACATCGAGGCGATGTCGGCATCGGTCAGCGGCTCTGGCGAGAACGATCGCGGCGACCAGCGGTCGATGAACAGCGCGTCGACGCGGGCCGCGGCCACGCGGGGATTCGGATGTCGAGTCATGCGATCGTGACCTTCGCCGGGAGATCGTAGTCGATTCATCAGGGGCTCGGGATTTCCATCCTGATCGCCCGTGTACCATGACCCTATGCCCGTCAGAACGCATGATGCCAGCGAGTATCTGCGAACAGCGGTGGACGTCGCCGCGTATCTGAACGCCGCGATGGAGAAACCGGACGGCGCCCCGCGGCTCCTGATGAAGGCGCTTCGGAACGTCGCAGCGGCGCAGGACGGCGTCTCCGCGGACTGGTCACCCCACGAGGAGCAACCATGAAGTTCGATGTCGAAACCCACCTCGGCGCCATGGAGCGCTCGGTGTCGGCGCTCGAGCGCGAGGGACAATCCGCCCGCGCGGTCACGCTGTCTCGCAGCTTCGCGACGACGGTCGACGATCTGTGGGACGCGGTGACGAACGGCGAGCGCATTCCCCGCTGGTTCTCGCCGGTCAGCGGCGATCTCCAGCTTGGCGGCCGCTATCAGTTGGAGGGCAACGCCGGCGGCGTGGTAACCGCGTGCGAACCGCCCTCGCACTTCGCGCTCACCTGGGAGTTCGCCGGCGTCAGTTGGGTGGAAGTCCGAGTCGCGGACGGCGGAGACGGCAGCGCCCGGCTCACGTTGTCGCACATCGCGCACCTGTCCGACCACTGGGACCAGTACGGGCCGGGCGCGGCCGGCGTCGGCTGGGAGATGGGCCTCCTGGGACTCGCGCTCCACATCGCGCAACCCGACGCGCCGAAGCCGGACGAGGCAGCCTTCGCCGCCTCGCCGGACGGCAAGGCGTTCATCACCGGCAGCAGCGAGGGATGGGAGCAGGCCGCGATCGCCGCCGGAACGGATCCCGAGGCCGCGCATGCAGCGGCGACGCGCACAACCGCCTTCTACACCGGCGAAGCGGTCCCCTAGATAGCAGTCCGTGGTGAAACCCCGCGTTGCACCGAGAGCGGCGAGGCGCCCGGCTGACAAGGCGTGAGGAGGGTGCATATGGGCATATGTACACGACGAACAACGCGGTCAGGCGGGATGCATCGCCGCTCGAATGCAGCGGGGAACTGTGCCACGGGGCGTTCTACGAGCCGTTCGGCCACCCCAGGATCGCCGATGTCAAGGGGACCACACAGGAACTCGACCCACGCGACCGAGTCTCTTCCGGCGTCCCCCGGAGTGCGGCCGCATGCTACCGCAGTCGCGCCACGCGAATCGAGCCCTGCCTGGAAGGCTGCGAGAGCTGCCGCGTGTCCGCGCCGGCCAGTTCCCTGCACAGGCTGCACAGGCCCGGGGACTGCTGCCACGCGGGTATAATCCGGCAGTCCGCCAGATCGACCAGGTCGACGTCGACGGCCTGGTCGAGAGATCAACGGTTGGCCGCCCTCAATTTGCCCCTTCGCCCTCGACCGGTTCGATTCTCAGCACTGCCCCTGCCTCGTGGTCCGTCGTCACGTACAGCAGGCCGTCCGGTCCCTGCTTGACGTCGCGGATGCGCTGGTTGAGCTCGGTCAGCAGCGGGATGTGACGCACCGGCAGGCCGCGCTGGTTGAAGACGATGCGCTGGAGCTGCGTGGTGGCCATGCCGCCGACGAACAGGTTGCCCTTCCAGGCCGGGAACCTGTCGCCCGTATAGAAGGCCATGCCGCCGGGAGAGATGACGGGGTACCAGTAGAGCAGCGGCTGCTCCATGCCCGGCGCGCAGGGCTCGGGCAGCTCCGGGCCCGTCCCGCCCGTGCCGGCCGTGGCCTCGCCCGTGTACGCGCGGCCGTACGAAACGACCGGCCAGCCGTAGTTTCGGCCCGGCCTGACGATGTTGAGCTCGTCGCCGCCCTGCGGACCGTGCTCCACTTCCCAGAGCTCGCCGGTCTCGGGATGGATGATCAGGCCCAGCGGATCGCGGAAGCCCAGGGCGTAGATCTCCGGTCGATAGGCCGGGTCGCCGACGAAGGGATTGTCCTCGGGCGCGGTCCCGTCGTCATTCAGGCGCAGGATCTTGCCGGCGTGACTGCCGGGTTCCTGGGACTGCTCCGCCGTGCCGATGCGATTGCTGCCACCGTGCTCCCGGTCGCGTAGCGGCATGCCGATCGACATGAAGATGCTGCCGTCGGGGGCGAAGATCAGCCTGGCCACGCTGAAGCCGCTGACCCGGGCGTCCGAGACGAAGATGTCCTCGACGTCGGTCAGGGTATTGGCGCCGTCGAAGCGGCCGCGCGCCAGCACCGACGTTCCCGCGAGCGCCTGAGCCACCTCCGCGTCCTCCTGCCCCTCCTCGCTCCGGTCGGGCTTCAGGTACGTGAAGTAGACCAGGCGGTTCTCGGCGAACCGCGGATGCACCGCCACGTCCCACAGGCCCAGCCGGCCGCCGTAGCCGTTGTGCACCGCGGGCATGCCGCGGATCGGTTCGGGATCGAGCACCCCGTCGCGGATGATGCGCAGGCCGCCCGAGCGCTCGGCGACCAGGATGTCGCCGTTCGGCAGGAAGTCAACGGCCGACGGACGGAAGAAGCCCTTGATGGGAACGACCCGGAATTGCTGGTCGCCGAAGCCCAGGATCCGCGGCTCGTCGGGCAGGGTGTCCGGGCCGATCCCCCGGCGTCCCTGCTGCGCGTTGCTGATGGCGATGAACAGGCACAGCGTGAGGATGACGAAGAGCGTGGGAGACCGGCTCAGGGAGCGTGCGTGCCCTGGCGGGCGGGTGGGGAGTTCCGCTGGTGCGAGGCTCGCGCGGTCCAAGTTCCTGGCGTGCGTCATGGTGAACCTCCGGTACGAGGGTGGATGCCAGTTTCGGGCCGCGATCGGGCGGCCGAGGGACGCCGGTCGACATCGACTCGACGACCGGCGGCCGCCCGCTGCGGTCACTCCGGCAGTGCGAACACGAACAGGTTGTTGCCGAGGCTCGGACGCAACTCGGGGGTCAGGTCGATGAAGCGCGGCGTCCCCGTGCTGACCGCGACGTACTGCCGGCCGTCGACGGCGTAGGTGATGGGGAACCCGGAGACCGACGAGCCGAGGTTGATCTCCCAGAGGACCTCTCCGGTCCGGTCGTCGAAGGCGCGGAACCGCCCGTTGACGTCGCCCCCGAACACCAGCCCGCCGCCGGTCGCCGCCAGCGACATGGTGGCGGCCCGTTGCTCGTAGACCCAGGCGGTCGCCCCCGTCTCGGCGGAGATGGCGTGCACCGCGCCAACCTGATCGGTGCCCGGCGCGATCTGGCTGCGCCACGCGATGGCGTACAGCCGGCTCGCCTCCTCGTCCTCGAAGGTGCTGGCGCGCATCCGCGCGCAGACGTTGCGCAGCGGCATGTACATGGTGTTCGTCAGCGGGCTGTAGGCGCCGGCCTCCCAGTCCTTCCCGCCGCTCGCGTGCGGACAGGCCAGCACCACCTGCCCCTGCGCGGTGAAGACCAGCTCCGCGTTCTCCGACACCGTCCCGGTCGCCCCGTCGATCCCGCTGATGACGTTCTGCGTGATGGTCGGCGTGGCCCACAGGAACTCGCCGGTCTCCCGGTCGAGGGTGTAGACGACGCCCGTCTTGCCCGGAATGCCGGTCAGGACGCGGCGCTCCTCGCCCGGCTGCAGGCGCGGGTTGATCCAGCTCACCGCGGTCGGGTCGGGCCGGACTGGGGTGTCGACGAGCAGACGCTCGAACGGATGATCGAGGTCCCAACTGTCGTTCAGGTGCTGGTAGTACCACACAATCTCCCCCGTGTCGGCGTTCAGCGCCAGGGTCGAGTTGTGGTAGAGGTGGGTCCTGTCGACCCCGCCGAGCATGAACTTCGGCGCCGGCGAGGTGACCGACGTCCCCAGGTAGACGAGGTTCAGCTCGGGATCGAAGCTCGGCACCATCCAGGAGCCGACGTGCCCCCGCTCCTCGAAGGGGACGTCGCCCCACGTCTCGTCACCGAACTCGCCCGGTCCCGGAATCAGGCGGCGCCGCCAGAGCTCTTCGCCGCTCAGCGCGTCGTGGGCGACGATGACGCAGGCGTGCGGCCCGCCGCGCGGATCGCAGCTCCGCCCCGAGATCACCTTGCCGTCGGCCACGATGGGACCGGAGGTCTGATTCGCCGGGTTCACCCGGTAGTCGAGGACCTCGGTCTCCCACACCACGTCCCCGGTGGTCGCGTCGAGGGCAATCACGTAGTCGTCGCTGGTGCTGTCGAGGATGAGCGTGTCGTAGATGGCGATGTTGCGGTTGTGGTCGATCAGGCCCGGGATCATGTAGTCGGCGAGATCGTCCGGGCGATCGCGTTGGTACTGCCACAGCAGGTCTCCGGTCGCCGCGTCGATCGCCTGGATGAGATCGCGCGGATTCGGCATGTACATCACGCCGTTACGGACCAGCGGGGTGCCCTGCTGGCGACCCGGACCCAACCCGCGGGACCAGACCATGCGGAGGCCGGCGACGTTGTCGCGGTCGATCTGGTCGAGCGGACTGTAGCCCCAGCCGTTCAGCGTCCGGCGCCACATCAGCCACTCGTCGGGGCTGGGATCGAGCAGCTCCGCGTCGGTGACCGGATCGATGCTCGCGACCTGCGCCTGCGCAAGGACCGGGGGCGCGGTTGCGACAGCGAGGGGGGCGAGGATGATGCCGCACGCAATGAGCGCCGAGAGGAACCGCAACGACGGCCAGCGGGATGCAAGCATGACGCCTCCTCCGGATTCGAGTCTCGGCCGATTATGTCACCATGGCCCGGTCGTTGAAGTTCGTCGTGTCCACGACCAGCGTGTCGCCCTCCCAGGCGATCTCCAGCGCACCTCCGGTCGCCCCGGCATTCGTCTGCTCCTCGAGGGTCGCTTTCCGGGTGTGCAGGGTGTGGACGGTGGCTTGGCGCAGCAGGGCCAGGAAGTCGGCGTCGGCGCCGAGCCCGTCGAGCGGGAGCTCGCGCCGCCCGGGGCACGCGCCCGCCTGTCTGGCTCACTCGACGATATAACCGAGCGCTTGTGCGTTCTCTCGAACCCGAGTGTCCCGTGTGACGACCACGATCAACGGCGGCGGCTCGCCAAGCAGCTCTGCCGTAGCCAGGTGCACGGCGTCGAGCGTACGAATCGGCTCGACCGGAAACGGTCTGCGGACGCGAGCGAGAACCGCGTCTGTGACACTCACCAGATAACAGCGAAGCTCGAAACGACGGAGCGCGCGTACTGCCGCCCGCTCTTCGTCCACCGTCAGCCGTGCAGTTGCCCGCGCCCGAAGAATCGCGCGTGCGGTTTCGGCGATCGTCAATGCGGATGTGACTCTCCATCCTCGAGTACGGAGAGACTTCAATGCGTCCGCGTCGGACTCCAGCAGCGCGGCGACCAGCGCGCTGGACTCGATGTATCTGACACCAGTGGCTTCCGCGATCGAATGCGGCACTCCGGCTCTACGCTTCGCCACGATCGGCGTCAATCAACTCGGCGGCGATTCCCGCCGCAAGCCCGATGTCCGGCCACCCTTCGGTCGGATCACCGGCTTCGAGTGGTGGGCGAATCACTCCGGCGGCGATGAGCTCGTCGAAGCGGGTGGGCGTGCCCTTCGCCTTTGCGCCTGGCTGGACAAGCTCGGCGACCACGCGGCCATGAGCCGTGATCGCAATACGCTCGCCGGCCTCGATCCGCCGAATGTAGCGGCTCAGGTTGTCCTTGAGTTCGCGGATGCCGGTGGAAGTTACCAGACTGCCTTGAACGGCCGGTTCTTTCGCCATTTCGGATCCTCGACTGCCAGCGGTCACGCCCGACCTGCGGGCTCGCGCGAGCCTCGCCAGCAAATTATAGCCACATGTAGCCTCATTTATCAGCTCCCGGCGAGACGACCGCCAAGTACAATGCGGGATGGCCGTTCCCGACCTGCCCGGTTCCCCGGAACGCGGCGTGTTGAGCGCCGATTCGTCCCCGACGGTCGAACGGCTGCAGATCGACGCCTGGCGTCGAATGTCCCCCGTCCACAAGGCCCGCACCGTCGATGGGCTGACGCGAACCGCCCAGGTGCTCGCCCTTGCCGGCATCCGGCGGCGGCATCCGGGCGCTTCCGAGCGCGAGTGTTTCCTGCGCCTCTCCGTCCTCAAGCTGGGCAGTGAAGCCACGAGGCGCTTGCACCCGGATGCCGCGACACTGCTCGAGTCCTCGGGGTCCTCGGGCCCAGGGACTGCCGCCACGCGGGTATAATCCGGCAGTCTGCCAGATCGGTCAGGACGGCACGCACATGCTCGTGCTGGATCAGGGCAGGGACCTGATGTTCCTGCCGAACACGGGCTCGAACACCGTCACGATGGTCGAGGGCGTCATGGCGGGTCCGGCGCGAGCGACGCTCACCGATATTCCCGTACCGGGCGAGCGGCCCGAGGGCATCGACCTGTCGCCGGACGGCCGGGAGCTCTGGACGGCGACCCGCGGCGATGGGGGCGTGTCGATCATCGACGTGGCGAGCCGACGCGTTGTCGAGACGCTCGACCTGGGCTTGCAGGATGCCAATCGCCTGAAATTCACCCCCGATGGCCGCGTGCTGATCATCGACGGCGAAGCGGCATCCCTGGTGGTCATGGACGCCGCTTCCCGGGCGGTCATCGAGCGAGTGACGCTGGACTCGACGGACACGGGCGACGGCGCCGTTCTGGTGGCGCCCGACGGCTCGCGCGCCTATCTGGGGCTGAGAGCCGCGGACCGTGTCGCGGTCGTGGACTTGAACACGCTCGAGGTCACCCTGGAGATGCCGATGGGTGACGGCGCCGGTCCCGGCTGCCTGTACTGGATTGGCGCAATGTAGATGACAGCGGGATCGCTGTCATCTACTCGGCCGTCGTCCTCGCCGGCTGGAACCCGCCGCCGTAAGTCTCGATCGCCGACAGCCCGCGGCCGGTTATCGGGCCACGTGCGTTCTCCTTCAAGGCCCCTCATCAACGGATAGTGCCCTGGTTTGGTCATGGGGCGCCACCCATCAACGGGACTCACGCTGGTGCGCGTCTGCCCTGACGATACGCGCCGGGAACGCTCAGGACCCCCGCAGAACGGTCGTGATCGGCAAACGCGCGGCGCGCAGCGCTGGCGCCATGCCGCCGATGACGCCGACTGCGATGGCCACCCGAGACCGAGCCCTATCGACTCCGGCGTCATCCGGAACGCAAAGGCCATTGTCACACCCCGGTGATCGCGAGGAGTCCCTTCTCGAGCCGCTGCCCGTCATCGAACCCGCGGGCGATCTTTGCCTCGTCGACCCGCTCGGGATTCCTGTCCAAGTAGCACGTTTCCCAAACACCGCTTTGGGCGGCCCTGGGGCCACCCACACGCCGCACCGGCATCATCATCCCCCGATCTCGACGAGCAGACGCCACGCGTCCGGTTGGCACGCCGAGTCGGACGGTTTCGGCGGTAAGATGCGGTGGGTCCGGATTGGAGGACGAACATGAACGGCATGCAATTCGCGTTCGCGAGCGCTCTGGCGACCGCCGTCACCGTCGTTTCGTTGGCGCCACAGTCCGGGACGGCGCAGGAGCGCGCGGACAGCTCGCAAACGCCGTCGACCGGCGCGGCCGTCCCGTGGACGGCACCACGCACGCCGGACGGGCAGCCGGACCTGCAGGGCGTCTGGTTGAACACGAGCGCGACGCCCTTCGAGCGGCCGCCGGCCCTTGCCGGGAGACAGTCTCTCACCGACGAGGAAGTGGCCGAGCTGTCACGGCGGGCGGACCGGATCTTCAAGGAGAACGATGCGGACCTCGCCATCGGAGACACGTTGTTCCTGACCGCTCTGGCGAATGTCGACACCTTTCGGAGACGCGGAGCGAACCGCAGCTCCAATTTCATGGTGGAGCGGGAGTTCGACAACCGTACGTCGCAGATCGTGGACCCGCCCGACGGCAGGCTGCCGGCGCTGATGCCGGCGGCAGCCGAGCGATGGGAGGCGCTGACGGCCCGGGACGTGGATCCGGCGGGGCCGGAGGACCTCAACACGCGCGCCCGCTGCGTGACGCCGGGGATGCCGCGCATCGGCCCCGGCCCGCGCGGCGACCCGCTGTACGGCTACTACCAGATCTTTCAGTCTCCGGCGTATTTCGTCCTGGTGATGGAGACGAACCACGACGCGCGGATCGTGCGCCTGGACGGATCGCCGCATCCTTCCCCACGCATCCGCCAGTGGCACGGCGACTCGGTGGGGCGCTGGGACGGAGACACGCTGGTCGTCGAAACCGCGAACTTCTCGTCCAAGACCAACTTCCTCGGAGCCGCCGGGAACCTGCGCCTGGTGGAACGCTTCACCCGGGTTGCGTCGGACGCGATCCGTTACGAGCTCACCTTCGACGACCCGACGACCTGGGAGAGGCCGTGGACGGCTGTCGTCACCCTCAAGCGGCAAGCGGCCAACATCTACGAATTCGCGTGCCACGAGGGCAACGCGGACATCATGCGGAGCATCCTCGCCACCGCACGCCAGTTCGGGCCGCGGAACGCGTCGACCTGGGAGAGGCCGGGCACGCGTTGAGGCTCCCGCCACGACGAGCGTGCCCGCCGCGGATCCGGATCCGGCAAACCGCAAGACGTCGTTCGGGTGCGCCGCTTCACTTCGGCAGTCCGAACACGAAGAGGTTGTTGCCGGCGCTCGGGAGCAACTCGGAGTGATGGACCCGCCTGACGGCGGACTTGTTCTCCGGACCGGAGGGCGCACCGGAACCGTGCCTCTACGGGGGTGCTATCGCTTCGTCGGGCGCGCCGGCGCGGACGGTGAACGGTTGCGGGGGGTCACGGCGAGCGTCGGCCTGCAGTTGGATGATCGGATCGGTCGCTGCGCCCTCGTCCCGCGGGCGGGCGATTCCTGCTTCTGGAAAATCTCGGCGCTCTACGGCTACGGAACGAGGCAGAGTGTTACGGAATGACTATCGGCCTGCCTCCCTGCCGCGCGGCCAACTCGGCCGACGCCTCTGCCGGGGCATCGTCACGGTCTCCATGGGTCTCGGTCCAGCCTGGCGGTCGAGCACCCGTTCGGCCGCGTCCAGCGGCAAGGAGCAACGTGGAGCCACACGACCCCGGCGGCGATATCGAACGGGCTTGGAGAGCTTCTCGATCGCGGATGCGCCCGAGATCGGCATCGTGCTCCCCCCTTACCGTTCGTACGTACGATTGCGTGTGCTGCTGCTTCGGTCGGACCCCGCCCCGGCGGCTGGGACCGGCGGGTTCGACAGGCTGTCGCCGCCACCGGGGGCCAGGGGCACCTCGCGCTCTGTGCGCAGTGACTCGATGAACCGCTCCCGGTCCATCCGCCGCGCCCGAAGGCAGGCGTTCATGCCGGCGCCCTCGAGCGTTTCCTCGAGCCTGATTCTCGGCACGGCTATCGTCTGTTGCCGTCCGGCATTGTCCGTCGTGGTGATCGTGGCCGGCGTGTGCGGTCTCGCAGGTTGCACTCCGATGCTGTCGTAGCCTGCGTCGCTCACTATCCTGATTGCTCGCTCTACGAGTTCTTCCGCCTTTACCAGGAGCGGCGCGTCCGCATCGAGCCGCATCAAGTTCCGCTTGGCGTCGCGCTCGATCTTGTCCCGACGCACGTGCCACATCAGCGTCATGTCGGCTTGCGTGTCCGGTGACAGCATGTTCACTGCCTGGGCGAGTCCTTTCGGATCCCGGTCGGCAGCGACCACCAAGTCGTACAGATCTCGTGCTGGCGCCTTCAGCCCGCGATGCAGCAGCTTCGCGGCCAGGATCTGCGTTGTCGACAACGTCTCGAACACCTCGCCGTCGACGGGCACCCGTTCGTGGCCGGCGCGCGGTGTCGGCTCGGTCCCGTAGATGTGCAGCCGTTGATACTTCCCGAACCGCATCTCCAGCGCTGCCTCGTTGTAGCCGTCGAGCTTGCCGCCGGCTTTGGCCAGCTCGGTTGTGAAGCCGTTGTTGCCCGTCTTTCTCAGTCCGGAAAGGTGCCACCCGGCAGACGTGATCAGGTCGATGTCGGTGCTCCGGCGGTGCTTCCAGCGCGCCGCGAGTACCGAACCCCCTCCCATCTGCCAGCGTTCGGGTTTCTCCTCGTACCGTTGTCGCAACGCCGCCAACGGGCCCCGGACGGCTCGCCACAGCGAGCTGGCCGGTTCGGTGAGCGTCAGCTCCCGTGCCTCGCCGCTCATGGTGTGTCCCACAGGCGAACGCCGCCGCACTCGCCCCGGCTGGCGAAATCGTTGATGATCCGGATCTGGCTGTAGACGTCGAACTCGGCGTGGTGCAGTGCGCGCACCAACTGGCGCCAGCTGTAGGCCTGTTCGACCCAGGCGTGGATCAGATCCATCTCGGTCGCTTGCAGCACCCAGGCGTAGACCAGGCATCGTTGTGCCTCGGTGGGCGCCTCGGCATGCACTGCGGCGTAGAACTCCTCGGTGGTCGGCTGGCGCCGTGCGCCGGCGAAGCTGAGTCCGATCCGCAACGCGACCGCGCGGCTCTTCTCCCGCATCCGATTGGGGTCCACTCGTGGCCAGTACCACAGGTCGGGGTTCAGTGGCGCGAGGGCATCGGAGAACGCTTCTGGCGGGCCGAGCGCGGCAGGCCGTAAATCGATATGGTAGCGGCTCAACCGCTGCCACTCCTGCTCGAGTGCTTCCCGCGTCGGAGATGCCATCTGCTCGATTCTACGCCGCGCGCCCCGGGTTGGCGGCAGGGCTGTCGCGTCTGCTTCATGCAGGTCCGTCGCCGGGTGTCGGTCACGTGCAAGTGTTCCAGCGTCCGCGCCGCCTCGCGGAGGCGCGGCGGGGCACTTGCCAGGCAGTTGGGGCAGAGGGCGGCCGCGGGCGCCGAGCTCGTTCAAGGACGGTGGTGACCGAACGCCGGCAAAACCCGTTGCGCCGGGAATGGACGCGGGTTTGCAAACATCCTGCCCGGCCCGAACCGGACGCGAGCCGGTCGGCGCCGGAAGGAGGTTGCGATGACCAGGCGCGTGCTCCGGCTCAAGCAGGTACAGGCGTAGACGGGCTGTCCCACTCGACGATCCTCGCCCTGCAGCAGCGAGGGATCTTCCCGCAGTCGATCAAGATCGGACCCAAGGCGACCGGCTGGTACGAGGACGAGGTGCAGAACTGCATCGAGACCCGTCCGCGCACGGGGGAGACCGGACCGGGGAGAGCCGCTGACCGCTCCGCCGCCCAGTCCCGGAACGACGAGCGGAAGCCGTGCGGAACGGTCGCGATCCGGTGGTACTCGAGCATCTTGGGCAGCGTCGACATCGAGATCAGACCTGCGTGTCAAGGAAGCGCGAAGACAGACAGTGTGTTCCTGATCGTTCCCGTCCATTCCCACAAGCTCGACAATTGCTGAGTTTTTTTCTGAATCCCGTTCCCAGGCGCGCCCGTGCATTCCCGCTGAATCCCATGC